>NZ_JAEQMY010000032.1 GCF_016743775.1 Microvirga aerilata
CCGACCCGTCCGGCTTCACCCGGATCTTCACGTTGTAGTCCACAACCCGCTTCACACACACAAGAAGCTTCATTCGTTAAATCCTTAAAGGTAGCGATGGCCTATGGGAGCGGGAACGTGTCTTTCGTATGAGATAGACACCCTTCCCACTCCGTCTTGATGCAGTCGATGTCTCATCTCGGACAATTTATCCGAGGGCCTCCAAGCCGAGTTGCTGACGTGATGGCATGCTGGCTTGAGCACCCGGAGCAAGGCAAGCCAGCGATGCTCCGTGGCAAGCTCGTTCGAGCGCTTTCGTGAATGACATTCCCTCGTCAAGGCCACTCGCTAATATACCCACGAACGTGTCGCCCGCACCCGTCGTATCGATCGGCCGAATGAGCGCTGCTTCCACCGTTTCGCAACGCCCGTCAGAATGAAATGCGAAAGCTCCGCGTGCGCCCGCCGTAACGACACAGATGCAGCCGGTCCGCGACAGAAATTTCCCAGCCTCCTGTAGATCGGTGGCGCCATGTCCGAGTATGGCAGCGGCGGATAAGGCTTCGTGCTCATTAACAACGAAGATGTCCGCCAGCTCAAGGAGGTCCGAGAGATCTGTCGCAGGGAATGTCGACGGAGCGGGGGCGAAGTTCCAGATGTTGTGCCCTCCAGCAGCCCGCACACTCCGAGCGACACTGAGGGCGCCAGACAACGGAACCTCCATCTGGAAGACAGCGATTGTATGGGCATCGACAGAAAAGGACTGGATTGAGTCGGCGGTCAGAGTAGCATTGGCCCCGCTGGCAACCGTGATTGCATTTTCGCCGAGTTCATCAACAGTGATGAATGCACAGCCGGTCGGCTCAGTGCCAACCCTAATCAGGCCCGTCGCCACGCCATTGCGGGCGAGGTTATCGCGTGCGGACCGACCGAATGCATCGTCGCCGATGCAGGCCGCAATCATCACCGTATTGGGCTGTGACACGCGCGCAGCAGCAACCGCCTGATTTGCACCCTTGCCACCGAAAAGCGTCTCATAGCCTCGGGATAGAACCGTTTCGCCCGGGCGCGGAACTGAGGGTACGCGGGCAACGAGATCAACATTGATCGAACCAAACACAAGAATCATCTGCAAACACCTGTAAACGGCCCGGTTGGGGTAGCGAGTTACCGCTGCCCACTAAACTGGCCCGGACGGATGTCGCGGGCCAGCAGGCGCAGCTCAACGGCTTCTCAAGAATCTCTTGCGCAAGGTGGTCGAGTTGTGGACGGGAACAGGTCCCCGTGTCGTTCTCCGTCAGGCTGCCTTGGCCGCAAACAGATGATTGTACACAGTTCCCAGGTGCGAAGCCTCCGCTTCGCCAACCTCCACCAATGGCGCACGCACCCGGAGCCAGGTGCGGTCGTCGCTCCGGTAGGCAACGAGGGCCTTCACGGCCGGCACCACCGGATACCTGAGCACCTCTTCTACCAAGCTGTCGATCCGCTCGTCCCCTCGGCCATCACACGCCAGCGGCAGAAGGGCCTGTGGGCAGACGTTGGCTAAGCCCGAGATTGCGCCTTGGCCCCCGAGGCGCACACCTTCTGCAAGGTAGCGCTCATCGCCAATCAGGATGGCAAGATCTCTGTGGACTGACAGGAGCCTCTGGGTGTAGGCCCAATCGCCGGAGGAGTCCTTCACGCCCGTGACTACACCCGGAAACGCCTGCTTGAGGCGGCCGATTAACTCGACCGACAGGGCCACCTGCGTCACCGAGGGGATGTTGTAAAGAAGGACGCCGCCCGCGGCTGCACCCAGCTTTTCCAGCACCTGGGAGAACCAGGCAAACAGGCCCTCGTCGCTGACGCCCTTGAAGTAGAAGGGAGGTGGCAGCAGAAGGTTGCGGCCGCCAAAATCCGCGGCCATGCGGCCTTGGACGACGGCCTCCTGCACAGACGCGGCAGCCACACAGACCACCACATCCCGCCCTTCGACGCCAACGCCTGCGAGCGCGCCCAGCACCTGCTCGCGGCCAGAGGTGTCGATCGAGGCACCTTCGCCGGTGGTGCCGAAGGCTGTGACGCTGGAGCAACTCTGGTCAAGGCACCAGCGCGCGTGACCGGCCAAGCGCGTCAATTCGATGGCGCCGTCAGGCCGGAACGGCGTCGTCAGCGCCGCAGAAAGGCCAAACCGTTTGGGTGTCGCTAACGTCATAAAGTTTCCTCTGCTCCGGCTCCCGGCCGGGTCTCCTTTGATGGTTGTGAACTGAACCGCAGCAATGCTTCTGCGGCAGTATGGCACCTGCCTTGACATAGCATCTGCTGCTAGTAAGGTACAGTACCTTACATACAAGAAAAGACGCCAATCATGAATGCGGTGGAACCATTTCGTTCCGTGGAGGATGCGTTCGAGGAGTTGAAGGTCGAGCTTGGGGCTCAGGCAGTCCTGACCGGCAACGACATTCCTTTGCGCAACAGGAACGACTGGAGCAGCAAGACCCCTTGTGAGCCCGTTGCTGTCTTGCGGCCAAGCAATACAGCGGAAGCGGCGCGTGCCGTCGCAACCTGCCGTGCGGCTCGACTGCCGTTTGTGCCCCAAGGCGGACTGACCGGCTTGTGCGGCGGCGCGACCCCGGAGCCAGGCTGGGTCGCGATTTCCCTTGAGCGCATGGTGGGGATCGAGGAGATCGACTCTGTCAGTGCAACCATGACTGTCAAGGCAGGCACCCCGCTCGAGGTTGTGCAGAAGGCCGCCGATGAAGCGGGGTTCCTGTTCCCGCTGGATCTCGGCGCGCGTGGATCCTGCGCGATCGGGGGCAACCTTTCGACCAATGCGGGTGGGAATCGCGTCATCCGCTATGGTATGACACGCGAACTGGTTCTCGGACTCGAAGTCGTCCTGCCGGACGGAACAGTGCTGACGAACCTGAACAAGCTTTTGAAGAACAACGCCGGTTACGATCTCAAGCACCTCTTCATTGGGTCGGAGGGCACACTTGGCATCATTACTCGCGTGGTCCTACGGCTTTTCCCGAAGCCGCGTTCGAGCATGGCAGCGCTTTGCGCCCTCTCCAGCTATGAGGATGTTGCTGCGCTTCTTGCCGGCGCCCGCAATGGGCTCGGCCCCATTCTGTCGGCGTTTGAGGTGATGTGGCCGGATTATTGGCAGGTCGTTACAGAGCGGCTGAAGGTGCGTTCGCCGATCTCGTCCGGCCATGGCTTTTATGTGCTGATCGAAACGCACGGATCTGATGAGGCGACCGACTCCGCGCGATTCCAATCCTGGCTCGAAGAGATGATGGAAAGCGGCATCCTGGCGGATGCTGCAGTCGCCCAGTCCCATGCCCAGGTGAAGGACTTCTGGGCGGTGCGCGACGCCTGCGCCGAATTCGGCACCGCGCTGGGACCTCATATCTCCTATGATATCGGCCTCGTGGTGGGGCAGATGGATGTCTTCGCGACCCGATGCAAGGCAGCCCTCGCGGAGGGTATCTCCGGGTGCGAGAGCGTCTATTACGGGCATATCGGCGATGGGAATCTTCATCTCGTCGCGTGGGTGCCGGGCCTGCCGCTTGAGCAGCAGCCCAAAGAGGCGATGGACACAATCATCTACGGCCTCGTGCGCGAGCTGGGCGGCAGTGTTTCAGCCGAGCACGGCATCGGCACAATGAAGAAGAAGTGGCTGGGTCACGCCCGCAGCGAAACCGAGATCGCGCTCATGCGTGTCCTGAAGGGGGCGCTTGATCCTGAAAATCTGCTCAACCCCGGCAAGGTTGTTTCGCTATGAGCCGGGTGTTCCAGGCCATCGAGGCACTGCTTGCTGTGATGCTGTCCGCTATGGTCGTGATGGTCTTCGGCAACGTGGTCCTGCGGTACGCTTTCAATTCCGGGATCACGGTTTCCGAAGAGCTCGCTCGCTTTTTCTTCGTCTGGATCACGTTTATCGGCGCAGTCGTGGCAATGCACGACGGCTCTCATCTCGGCATGGACGGTTTCGTGCGCACCCTGTCACGCCGAGGCAAGGTTATCTGTTTCACGCTGAGCCAAAGCTTGATCCTGATCTGCTGCGCCATGCTGTTCTGGGGCACATGGCTTCAGCACGAGGTCAACGCCAGCACCATGGCACCTGTCACGGAAATCCCGATGATCTGGGTCTATGGAGTTTCCTATGTGTCAGCTCTTGGGATCGGCGCGCACGCGCTGATTAAGCTCTGGCGTGTGGCCACGGGCCGGATCCGCGATAACGAACTGATCGATATCAGCGAGAACGAGGAAATTCACCCCATTCCCGTAGCCGGAGGAGCAGACCGATGACGATTGCAATCTTCACCGGCTCGTTGCTCGGGGCGATCATGCTGGGCATGCCAATCGCCTTTGCCCTGTTCGTCTGCGCCATCGCGTTGATGCTGCTCCAAGGCAATATTGACACTACGATCCTGTCGCAAAAGCTGGTTGAGGGTGCCGACAGCTTTCCTCTGCTCGCCATCCCGTTCTTCATGCTGGCTGGTGAGCTCATGAACGCAGGCGGCATTTCGAAGCGGATTGTCACTTTCGCATTGACCTTCGTCGGCCACCTTCGGGGCGGCCTCGGCTTCGTGGCCATCTTCGCTTCCGTGATGATGGCCGCCATCTCAGGCAGCGCAGCGGCCGACGCGGCAGCCATCGGCGCGCTTCTCATTCCCATGATGCGCCAAGCCGGCTACGACGTACCGCGCTCCGCCGGACTCATCGCTGCCGGTGGTGTCATCGCGCCGGTGATCCCGCCTTCGATCGGCCTTATCGTCTTTGGCGTCATCGCAAATGTCTCGATCGGCAAGCTGTTCCTGGCTGGCATCGTACCCGGGCTGATGATGGGCCTCTCCCTCGTCCTCGCTTGGCTATGGGTGGCGCGCCGTGACAAGGTCACAATCCTGCCGCGCCAGAACTGGGGTGTTCGGTTGCGCGCCGGCATTGATGGTATCTGGGCGCTGATCATGCCAGTCGGCATCATCGGCGGACTCAAGTTCGGTATCTTCACTCCAACGGAGGCTGGTGTCGTTGCCTGTGTCTACGCCTTTGTGGTGGGCGCCTTTATTTACCGAGAGCTGCCCCTGCGCCAGCTTTACCCGATCCTGGTTGCATCCGCGAAGAGCACCTCCGTGATCGTTTTCCTGATTGCAACCGCGCTGATTTCGGCTTGGCTCATCACTCTGTCGGAGCTGCCCGAACAGGTGGCGACGATGCTCAGCCCCTTTATGGATAACAAGATCCTGTTGATGTTCGTCATCATGGCTATCGTGGTTATCGTCGGCACTGCGCTCGATTTTGCGCCGACGCTGATGATCCTGACGCCGGTCCTGATGCCTGTGATCAAGCAGGCGGGCATCGATCCGGTGTATTTCGGTGTCCTCTTCATCATGAACAATGCCATTGGGCTGATTACCCCGCCCGTCGGCATCGTGCTGAACGTTATGTGCGGGGTCGCCAACATCTCCATGAACGAGCTGATGAAGGGCCTGTGGCCTTTCCTCTGGGCGGAGCTCATCGTGCTTTTCCTGCTCGTGCTCTTCCCCGATCTCGTCATGGTTCCACTCGCCTGGCTCACGCGCCCATAAATCCATAGGGAGGATTAAGACAATGCGCATGCTTATTACACGAACCAGTATTACGGCAGCCATCACAGCCGCGGCGCTCCTCGCCGCGGTGCCGGCCAACGCCCAGTTCCAGAACCGGACGATCCGCGTCTCAAACGGCGTCAGTAAGGAACATCCAATGGGGAACGGCCTCGCCGCTATGGGCGCCTGCACGCTTGAAAAAACGGGCGGCAAGATGAAGATCCAGCCTTACTGGGATGGAGCCCTCGGCAACGACCTCACCGCGACTCAGAGTGTTAGGACCGGATCCCTTGAGATGGTGCTGACCTCGACCGCGCCGCTGACCTCGATCATCCCGGCTTTCGGCGTCTTCGATCTGCCCTTCCTGTTCAATGACGAGAAGGAAGCCGACCAACTGCTCGACGGAAAGGTTGGCGCTTGGTTCTCGGACAAGCTGCCCGCCGTCGGCGCGGTCAACCTTTCTTGGTGGGAGAATGGCTTCCGCCACACCACCAACTCGCGCCGCCCTATCACGAAAGCCGAGGACTTTTCCGGCGTGAAGATGCGTGTGATGCAGAACAACATCTTCATCGACACGTTCAAGGAGCTCGGCAGCAACGCTGTGCCGCTCGCCTTCTCGGAGATCTATTCGGCCCTAGAGACCCGAACCGTCGATGGTCAGGAGAACCCCTTCAACAACATCGAGAATATGAAGTTCTATGAGGTCCAGAAGTACCTCACGCTGACCAAGCACGCCTATAGCCCAACCTTGGTGTTGTTCTCCAAGAAGGTGTGGGACGGTCTTTCGCCGGAGGAACAGAACGTCCTCAAGGAATGTGCCGCCGTGGGTCAAAAGGAGCAGCGCAAGGTCAATCGTGAGAAGGCTGAGGTCAGCCTCACCAATCTCAAGAGCCAAGGAATGCAGATCAACGAGATCGCCCCGGAGGAGATGGCCCGGATGCGCGACAAGCTAAGAGTGATCAACGACCGCCATGCGGCATCGATCGGCCGCGAAACGCTTGATCTCGTTTTCGGTGAACTCAAGCGCATCCGTGGCAATTGATGCAACGGCTCCCGTCAGGAGCCATTCGGCCCGGTGGTGGGACGGCTTGTAGCCGACCACCACCGGGCATATCTCAGGCGTGCCGCCGCGAGCCAGGGCGTCCTGGCTCGGATCTCCTTCAAACGGCGGCGATCGCCTGTAAACGGATCCTGCCATGCCGTCATTGAAGATCGAACCGTCACAATCTCTGGCTCAGAAGGTAGCCGCGCGCCTGCGGCAGGCGATTATCGAGGGCGAGTTTCCGCCTGGCGCTGTCATCGCCGAGGAGATGTTGGCGCAGTCCTTCGGGGTTAGCCGTACCCCGGTCCGGGAAGCCCTGAACCAGCTGCAGTTGCAGGGACTCGTTGTGATCCGCCCTCAGGTCGGAAGCTTTGTCTTCAGCCCAGACGCTGAAGACATTGCGACGCTCTGCGAGTTCCGCCTCATCCTAGAGCCTCAGGCCGCTAGATTGGCTTACCGGAACGACCGCGCTGGCACACTCGCCGACCTCAAAGCCGTAATGGGCGAAATGGAAAATGCCGTAAAGGCGAAAGACAAGGTTGCCTACGGTCATGCCGACACGGCTTTCCACGACACTTTCATCAACCATTGCAGTAACCGGTATGTGCAGGAAGCCTACCGTCTGGTCGCGGGACGCATTGCGGCGTTGCGGACTAACTACAGCGCGCCAATCGACGTGCAGACACCCCGTTCTTTCAAGGAGCACAGCTCATTGGTCAAGCTCTTCGAGCAGGGTGATTTTGAAGAATTTGACCGCCTGATGCAGACCCACGTTACCGGAACCGCCAAGACCTACACTGAAGCACTGCGCCTCTGACCCTATAAAGACTCAGCTCTCGTCTATGACTCACGAAGTCTGCGGCTGGAAAGTGAAGCCGAGAGCACCCGGAGGATGGATTGGAGCCTTCGCTCACGAAGGCAAACGGACATGCTGCTCGGGCGCTTCCCAGCGGCCAATCAGAGGACACGAACTTGCAGTACGCGCCAAACAATTCGCCAATGAGCTTCTTTACCGATCGGGTAGCCCTGGTGACCGGTGGCGCGTCAGGCATTGGTAAAGCAGTTGCCGACAAACTCATCACGTTCGGCGCAAGAGTCGCAATTTGGGACATTCGGGAGGACCGACTCGCGGAGTGCAAGGAGCGCTACGGGAACAGGGTCCTGACTCAATCAGTCGATGTTGCCGATAGGAACGCTGTCGATCTTGCTGCTACGGAAGTTGCCGAGGCATGGGGCGGCATTGACCATCTCCTCAACAATGCCGGCATCATCGGGCACCGTATGACTGTCGAGGATCTTGACGAGGCCGAACTGGACCGCGTGCTCGCCGTCAACCTAAAGAGCGCCTTCCTCGTCTCGAGCGCATTCATCCGCACACCGCGCACGAGTTCAGACCGTTCCATCGTCAATCTGTCTTCGATCGCTGCACGAACCGGCGGTATGGTCGGAAACATCGCCTATGCCACCACAAAGGGCGCCATGAGCTCCTTTACCCATGCCCTGGCAAAGGAGTTGGCGCCACATGTTCGCGTGAATGCCTTGGCTCCGGGGGTCATCAACACTGAAATCCAAAAGGATGTGTTCGCCGATCCGGCTAGTATCGACGCAATGGCCAACCTCATTCCTCTCAAGAGACTTGGAACAGCCGAGGAGGTGGCCGGTGCTGCGGTTTGGCTGCTCTCGCGTGATGCTGCCTATATCACGGGCGTCGTGCTCGATGTTTCAGGTGGCCGCTGACTTAAGGTAATATGAGAAGGAACCCGGCAGATGACCAAGGCAAAGGAACTAAGAGCACTTCTACAAGAAGGACGGATCATTCAAGCTCCCGGTGCGCCGGATCCTCTCACGGCGAGGCTGATCGAAAAAGCGGGCTTTCCGGCCATTTACATGACGGGCTTTGGGGCTACAGCGGTCCGCCTCGGCCTGCCGGATATAGGATTGCTCACCCAAACGGAGATGACCACCCACGCACGTGACATGGCCCGCGCCGTCAGCATTCCGATTATTGCGGATGCGGATACAGGCTATGGGGGCCCTGCCAACATCACGCGAACTGTCGAGGAATACATCCAGGCAGGTGTTGCAGCGATCCACCTAGAGGATCAAAAGCTTCCAAAGCGCTGCGGCCAACGCGCCGGTGTCCGGGTGATTTCCGCTGAGGAAAATGTCCGCCGCCTGCGTTGTGCGATCGAAGCTCGCAAAGGGTCAGACATGCTGCTTATTGCACGCACGGATGCCATCCGAAGCGAGGGCATTGAGGGCGCCATTCATCGCGCGAGGCTCTATCAGGATAAGGGGGCTGACCTCGTTTTCGTCGACGGGATCAAGGCGATTGCCGAGGTTGAGGCAGTCGCTCGAGGTGTTGCCGGACCTAAGGTCATCAGCATTGTCGATGGCAACGAGACGACGGCCCTTACCGCAGCCGAACTGCAGGATATGGGCTTCAGCATTGTATTCTACGCGCTCTCGACTCTGTTCACGGCGGTTCGGGCGATCGACGACACACTCAGTGCTCTTAAGCGCGACGGGACGCCGAGAAACAGACTCGGTCACATGGTCACCTACGCGCAATTCAGCGAGATTACGGGTCTTGCTGACTATGAAGCGCTGGACAACCAGTTTGGGTGGTCAGAATGTTGAGTTGCCGCATGCGTTCGAAGACGGCGACGCAGTCGAAAAGGCGTCAGCGGACCAGTGACCGAGGCCCTCCAACGGTGATGTCACGTTAACCTGAGGAGCCCGCAACAACCCCTGCTTTGTTGATTTCAGGCGAGCACTCCCGCCGCGGCTTTCCAAGCCGCCATAGCCTGAAGGCGGTGAAGGTAGGTGGCGAGGGCAGAGCGGTGGGGATGGGGCGGAACGAACAGGTTTTTGACGGCTGAAAAGACCGAGGTGAACCGCTGCAGACCTCCCAAAGATCGAAAGCCCTGCATCATTCGCTCCCGCTTTCTCAGTGGGAGATGCGAATTCTCAGCCCTGTTGTTCAGGCCTTTGTGAGACCGGTGCTCGACCGTTGGCATGACCTGCCTCCTGGCGGCCCCATATGAGGGGAGCTTGTCGGTGATGATGCGCTTGGGCGCCATGCCCTGCTTTCTCATCAGCCGGGTCAGCAGGCGCTTGGCCGCCTTGGTGTTGCGCCGGCTCTGGACAATCTCGTCGAGCACGTATCCGTCCTGGTCGACAGCCCGCCAGAGCCAGTGTTTCTTACCCGCGATGCTGATCACCACCTCATCAAGATGCCAGACGTCATTAGGGCTCGGCTGCTTGCGACGGAGGCGCCGGGCATAATCCGATCCGAATTTCCTGCCCCACCGGCGGATCGTTTCGTACGACACGACGATGCCGCGCTCAAGCAGCATCTCCTCCGCAAGCCGCAGGCTCAGGGGGAACCGGAAGTTCAGCCAGACAGCATGGGCGATGATCTGGGACGGAAACCGATGGCGCTTGTAGCTGATGGGATTGGTCATGCCGCGGCTCTTAAGCCACAAGCCGCTGACCAAAAGTTACCGTGACATCCCCCTCCGAAGTGATATAGCGCCTTCCACAAAACCTGTAACCGCTTCCACATATTGCTCGGGCGTGACGCCGCGGCGACGGTACTTGCCACGCTTCACATACCAATCCTGCAGCAGCGGCTTGATGAGCGCCGCAGTTAGTTCAACATTGGGCACGGAGGCCTGCTTGCGCTGGACCACGTCAGCAAGAGCATCGGAAATCAGGGCTTCGGTGGCCAATTCGCTGCGCCTCGCCTTTTCGCGCCCCTCCTTCGGGAAGGCTTTAGCTTCCATATAGGCGAAGAGAAACCAAGGCTGCATAGTTTCGGTCAGGTAGACATGGGTCTCAAGCAGCCATCGCAGGCGGCGCACCGGATCGTCCGCGAGTGATGCCGGCGGGCAGCCAAGGGCCGAGGACACGGCCGACGACACTTCCCCCAGGATCATCATCAACAGCGTATCCTTGCTGTCGAAATAGGTATAGAGCGCGCCCATGCTTAACCCGGACGCTGTAGCGAGCTCCCGCAGGCTCATGGAATGGAAGCCCTTACGATTGCTCAACATTAGAGTGGACTGGATGATCCGGGCAAGCTTCGTAACGGCAATGTGCGGCTTCTGCGTGCGAATCGTGTCCCGGTGCCTGTCGAGCATGCGAGCGCAGATTGCCTCAAGCGAGAAGTCGTATTCCGATTGAAAAGCTTTGAGTGACACGATGTTTCCCGATCTCGCGGACGAGTTTGGTTCCCGAGCCGATGCAAGCTCGAAGGCCACGAAACAGGTCTCCTTGAATGGTAGACGCCGCGTCTGCCAGAAGCAGTATCCTGCGGGCGCTTGGTAATCAATCTTTCCCTTGACACTCTATCTCTCATAGCATCTAAATCGGGAAAAAAACGAGCGCTCGCTCAAAAAATAGCGTGGAGGAACGCCTGTGCCTGTGGAGTTGAACCTGAACGGCCGCACGGCTCTTGCGACAGGAGCTTCCAGTGGGCTTGGCCGCCACTTCGCGCAAGTTCTAGCGCGGGCTGGAGCGAAAGTTATCGTTGCGGCGAGACGCACGCCACCCCTAGAGAGCCTCTGCGACGAGATCGTCGCCGCGGGTGGGCAGGCCAGCGCAATGCAGCTTGACGTGACCGACAGCGCCAGCGTCAGCCGCCTCTTCTCCGATATCGAGTCGATGGGTGGGTTCGACATCCTCATCAACAATGCCGGCGTCACCACGACCCGGTCCGTTCTCGATCTCTCCGAGCAGGAATGGGATCAGGTGGTCGACACGAACCTCAAAGGCAACTTCCTCGTCGCTCAAGGAGCGGCGCGTCTCATGAAGACGCAAGGCCGGGGTGGCGTCATCGTCAACATCGCATCCATTCTGGGCCTGCGTACTGCAGGCCATGTTGCGCCCTACACGACCTCCAAGGCTGGCGTCGTGCAGCTTACCAAAGCCATGGCGCTCGAGCTTGCGCGCTACGGCATTCGGGTCAATGCGCTCTGCCCTGGCTATATCGAAACCGATTTGAATCAGGACTTCTTCGCCAGCGGGGCGGGTCAGGCCATGGTCAAGCGCATTCCTCAACGCCGCCTCGGGCGGCCTGAGGATCTCGACGGCGCGCTCCTGCTCCTTTGCTCCGATGCAGGCTCCTACATCACCGGCGCGACGCTTGCGGTCGACGGCGGCCATCTCGTGTCCACCCTCTAAAGGCAACCTTATGGACTTCCGCATCTCACCAAAGATCGAGGATTACCGCTCGCGGATCGCCACATTCGTGGAGCACGAGCTCATCCCGCTCGAGTCCGCCCCCGCCTCCTTCGACGAGCACGAGAACATCAGCCTTGAGCTGCTTCAGCGGATGCGGGAGAAGGCCATGGCCGAGGGCCTCTGGTGCCTCCAGCTCAAGCCGGAAACTGGGGGCGCCGGCCTCGACAAGGTCGGCATGGCGGTGTGCTACGAGGCGATGAACCGCTCGATCTTCGGTCCTGTCGTGTTCAACTCCGCGGCTCCCGACGACGGCAACATGATGCTGCTGGAGGTTGTGGGCACACCTGCCCAGAAGGAGCGTTGGCTCCAGCCCATCGTGCGCGGTGACGTGCGCTCCGCCTTCGCCATGACCGAACCTCATCCCGGCGGTGGCTCCGATCCGAGCATGATTCAGACCCGCGCAGAGAAGCGGGGCGGCACCTATGTGGTGCATGGGCGCAAGTGGTTCATCACAGGAGCCGGCGAAGCCAGCCACTTTATCCTGATTGCCCGCACGTCAGACGACCCACGTTATGGCTTGACGGCTTTCCTGTTCCACAAGGACCAGCCGGGCTGGGAGATCCTGCGGCGGATTCCCATCATGGGGCCTGAGGAGCACGGCGGCCACTGCGAGATTGCCTTCACCGGGCTTGAGATCCCGGAGGAGAACGTGCTCATCGGTGAGGGCCAGGGTCTCAAGGCCACACAGATTCGTCTAGGTCCTGCCCGCTTGACCCATTGCATGCGCTGGCTCGGCCTCTCAAAGCGCAGCGTGGAAATTGCCCAAGCTTATGCGGCTGAGCGCACGGGTTTTGGCCAGCGTCTGGCCGACCGAGAAAGCATCCAGCTCATGCTGGGCGACCTTGCGCTTCAGATCGAGATCGGCCGCATGCTTGTTATGAGGGCGGCCTGGGAGCTCGACCAAGGCAGCTTCGCCCGCAAGGAAGTCTCTATGGCCAAGCTCCACGTGGCGAACGTGCTGCATCAGGCCGCCGACACCGGCATCCAGATCAACGGGGCGCGCGGCTATTCCAAGGACACGGTTCTGGAGTGGATCTACCGCTATGCGCGCCAAGCTCGCCTGGTGGACGGAGCGGACGAGGTGCACCGCATGGTGCTCAACCGGTTCCTCACCTCCGAGGGTTCGGATTTCTGGCACTGGCCTGTCGAGACCAATGCGGCGTCCTCTTGAAGAGAGAGGTAACGCGATTAAGCTCGTCGAAGGGGCGCCACTTGGAACTTGGGACTGGTCGACATGAGGCATGAGAAGCACCTCGCCCCGCGCGCAGCTAACTTCAGACCGCTGACCCCGCTAGATTTTCTGGAACGTACGGTCTCCATCTATCCCGAGAAGATCGCCGTGATCTGGCGCGACCAGCAATACACCTACCGCGCCTTCGGCGATCTCGTCGGGCGCTTTGCCGCCATGCTTCGCCGCTCGGGCATCATGCCCGGCGACACGGTTTCTATCATGTCGACGAACCGTCCCGAGATGCTGGCATCTCACTATGCCGTTCCCATGACCGGCGCGGTGCTCAACACCATAAACACCCGGCTCGACGCTAGCACCGTCACCTACATTCTCAAGCATTCCGAAAGCCGTATCGTCATCGTCGATCCGACCTGCGTCGACGTGGTGCGACAGGCCGCCTTCGGCCTAGATGTGCGCATGCTGCTCCTATCGGGTAGTTCAGGGGACGATGAAAGCTTCGATGCCCTCGTTGAGAGCGAGGAGCCCGAGCCCATCGCGAGCGATGCCGTGACAGACGAGTGGCAACCGATCTGCCTCAACTACACCTCAGGCACGACAGGCAACCCCAAAGGCGTGGTCTACCATCACCGGGGCGCTTACCTGAACGCGCTCGGCAATGTCGTGTCCCTGAGCTTCAACACCAGTTCGGTTTATTTGTGGACGCTGCCCATGTTCCATTGCAATGGGTGGTGCCATACTTGGGCGATCACCGCGGCGGGGGGAACGCATGTGTGCCTGGAGCGGGTGGAACCACCGCTGATCTTCCGCGCCATCGAGGAGCACCGGGTCACTCATCTCGCCTGTGCGCCGGTGGTTCTCTACATGTTACTCAACCATCCGGACAGGAGCCTGCGCGAGCCCTCCCGCCGCGTGCTCCTGGCAACCGGAGGCGCATCGCCAACCAGCGCACTCATCAAGCAACTCGACGCTTTGGGCTTCGAGTTGATCCATCTGTACGGCCTCACCGAGTCATACGGTCCCACGACCCTCTGCGCACTGCGTGAGGACTGGAACCTGACGGACGACGAAGACAAGGCACGCGCCCTCGCCCGGCAGGGCGTTCGCCACCTCACGGCGAGCCGTGTGAGGGTCGTCGATCCGCAAGGCGCGGATGTGCCGAGCGATGGAGTATCGGGCGGTGAAATCATGCTGTGCGGCAACACACTCATGGCGGGCTATTATGGCGACGAGGCCGCGACTGACAAAGCCTTTTCCGGAGGTGAATTCCACACCGGCGATCTGGCCGTCCGACATCCAGACGGTTATGTAGAAATTAAGGACAGGTCCAAGGACATCATCATTTCCGGCGGCGAGAATATTTCGAGCCTCGAAATCGAGAGCGTCCTTCATCAGCACCCGGCCGTTCTGCTCGCTGCAGTCGTTGCAGCACCCGACGACAAGTGGGGCGAGATCCCGTGCGCGTTCATCGAACTGAAGGACGGCATGACCTCGACACCCGAGGACCTTACTGCCTTCTGCCGCACCCGTCTGGCCGGCTTTAAAATCCCGCGCAAGTTCGTGTTTCGATCCATTCCCAAGACTGCAACCGGCAAGGTGCAGAAATTCCAGCTCAGGTCGGAATTGCGCTCCTCGGGTGAAACCTGAGGGCTCTAGGAACGTGCATGCCGAGGCCTCGGCGATAACCGGAAGACTTGCTGCCACGAAGGAGAACGCAATGGAGTTCGACCCCGAGCGTCTGGACGCTTTCCTGCGCACCTCGATCCCTGGCCTCGAAGGACTGATGCACCTGGAGCGCATCTCGGGCGGGCAGTCCAATCCGACGTTCTTCGTCAGCTACGACAACCGCCGGCTAGTTCTACGCAAGCAGCCGCCTGGCAACCTGCTGCCATCGGCCCATGCTGTCGATCGCGAATACCGGGTTATGGCGGCGCTGCGGACTGTGGGCGTTCTGGTGCCTGCCATGGTTCTATACTGCGACGACCGCGAGGTTATTGGGACCCTGTTCTACATTATGGAGCGTCTTGAGGGCCGCGTGTTCCACGATGCCGCTCTGCCGGGCGTCACCGTGGAGGAGCGCGGGCAGATGTACAGGTCGTTGGCACAGGCGCTCGCTGCCCTTCACAATGTGAGTCCGGCCGCTGTGGGCTTATCCGATTATGGCAAGAGAGGAAACTACTTCACGCGCCAGATATCCCGCTGGACGAAGCAGTGGGAACTCTCTCGTACCCGTGACGACTCCAACATCGAGTACCTGATCGCATGGCTGCCCGGGAACATTCCGGAGGATGATGCGACGGGCGTGTCGCACGGGGATTACCGCGTCGGTAACGTCATGTTTCATGAGACCGAGCCGCGGGTAATCGCGATCCTCGATTGGGAGCTTTCAACGCTCGGTCATCCCTTGGCTGACCTCGCCCACGCCTGCATAGGCTGGCACTCTGGGCCTGAGGAGTACGGAGGTCTCCACGGTCTGGATCTGGCTGCGCTCGGCCTCCCAACTGAGGCCGATTTCGTGAAGACCTACTATGACGCCACCCACCATAATCTACGCATGACCAGCTTCCATATGGCCTTCGCGCTCTTTCGTTTCGCGGTCATCTTTGAGGGTATCGCGGCACGGGCGAAGGCCGGCAATGCTGCCGATGCCGAGGCGGAGAAGGTCGGCCCTTTGTCCGGTCGGTTTGCACAACACGCAATGGCTGTCTTGCGCGGCCATGGATAAGATCAGTAGTCGTACCAAGCGAAACTTAAGGCGGGCGTTCCGGCAAAGGAGGTAGGCGCAGCGTTAGCGCCTACCCTGCACCGTTGATTTAACTCTTCTTTACCAGAGGGCAGCCGCCTTCCGCCTCCGGCCGGAAGGCCTGATCACCAGGAACCGTGGCGATTGTCTTGTACAAATCCCATTCTCCCTTCGATTCTTGCGGCGTTTTGACCTGGAAGAGGTAGGCATCATGGATCTTGCGACCGTCTGCACGAATGCGGCCTTTGCCGAAGAGTGGATCGTCGGTTGGCATTTCCTTCATCTTGGCAATCACCTGCTGGGCATCCTTGCTGTTCAAGGCCTCAACAGCCTTGAGATAGTGGAGAACGCCGGCGTACACGCCTGCATGGACCATGGTCGGCATCTTGCCACCGAACCGCTCTCCGAAGCGTTTGGAGAAGGCTCGAGTCTGATCATTCAGATCCCAGTAGAAGGTCTCACTCAGGACAAGGCCTTGTGCCGTCTTGAGACCAAGGGCTTTTACGTCAGATGCAAAAACGAGCAATCCGGCGAGAGCCTGCCCCCTCTGCGTCAGACCAAACTCGCCGGCCTGCTTGATGGAGTTGACAGTGTCGCTGCCCGCGTTAGCAAGTCCGATCACCTTGGCTCCTGAGGATTGAGCCTGCAGGAGGAAGGACGAGAAGTCTGATGTTGGGAATGGAGCTCTGACAGAGCCTATTACCTTACCGCCATTCTTCTGAATCACCGCGGATGTATCGCGCTCGAGCGCATGCCCAAATGCATAGTCCGCCGTGATAAAGAACCAAGTATCGCCCTGTTGCTTCACCATAGCCCCGCCGGTCACGTTCGCGAGTTGTACAGTGTCGTAGGTCCAGTGGACCGTGTTGGGCGAACATTGCGAACCGGTGAGGTCCGAGGCCGCAGCGCCGGAGTTGATAAAGATCTTGTTTTTGTCGCGAGTAATTTGGCTGATCGCTAGGGCGACTGAGGACGTTGGTACGTCTAGGATCACATCGACCCCTTCCTGATCATACCATTGCCGAGCGACACTGGAGCCGACATCCGGCTTGTTTTGATGGTCGGCGGTAATCACCTCAGCCTTGATGCCCTTGTTTGCCGATTTGGCCAGAAAATCCTCCACCGCCATACGGGCGGCAACAGCGGAGCCTTCACCGCCGATATCCGAGTAGGCACCGGATCGGTCGCTCAAGACACCGAGCTTGATCGAAGTTTGCGCCTGAGCTGTGCTGACAGCAAGCCCGGCAACAATAACAGCCAGTGAAATCAATGTTGAATTCATCAGTCGTTCCTCCCGTTGCTCTTTTTCTCTTCAGCGAACAATTTACACTGCCTGACTCAGATAGGCTATTCAATCCTCGTGGCTACCCGGCAGGTCTCAACTGGGCTCCGCAAGATGGTAGCTCTGCTATTACCCGAAGCCCCAGAGGCTACCGGTAGCTTATTTGAGCGGATCTGCGTGTTAATCGCCGAACCCTAGAATATGATACACCTCTTCGCGCCCGTTGCTCCGGTATTGGTATTTGAGTCAGACCAGATATTTCTATTACTAACATCTGCACCTGCAATAAGATTAATGCATGCGATCTTGGTCCAGATACCCACGATTCTTCACGTAAATCCTGAACAACTTTGGTATATCGATGGTGGTGCATGACTTCAAAGATTAGTGGAGCTACCAAGATTTTTGGCATCATTGCCGATCCAATCCAGCACGTCCAAACACCGCAGGCATTCAACGACCTCCTACTAACGCGGGGTGTGGATGGTGTGCTTGTCCCGCTTCATATCAGCAAGGACGACTTTGCCGCTTGCATTGATGGCCTTCGCCGCGTGAGAAACCTCGGAGGCCTCATTGTAACGGTGCCGCACAAGGTCCGCATGATTGGTATGTGCGATGAGGTTACTGAACGCGCGAGGCGCATTGAGGCGGTCAATGTTGTGCGAAGAGAAGATGACGGCCGTCTTGTAGCAGATATGCTCGATGGTGAAGGGTTTGTCTCTGGTCTCCGTCTTGGTGGCATAGAACCAGCGGGTAAGAGGATATATTTGGCTGGGGCTGGTGGCGCAGCCAATGCTATTGCTTTCGCGCTTGCAGAAGCACGTGTTAGTCATTTGACTGTGGCAAACCGGACGACAAGTAAGGCACAGGAACTATGTGCTAGAATTCGGGAGTACCATCCTGACCTGCGTGTGGACGTTGGTACCAATGTTCCTTACGGCCACGACCTCCTTGTCAACGCTACTTCGCTCGGACTTCGCACCTCGGATCCCTTACCATTCGATGTCAGCAGACTCGCGCCAAGCAGTATCGTGGCGGAGATCATCATGAAACCAGCGGAAACGCCATTGATGGCTGTGGCTCGGAGCAAAGGCTGCCTCGTTCATCCTGGCCTGCCCATGTTGCAAAGCCAAATCGCTCTGCTGGCTGATTTTTTGAAGGTAGGTCAATAGTTCTTGGCAACCTGTTTGGCGGGGCGCTGCGGTGGACGTGTTCGATTACATTATTGTTGGCGGCGGAACCGCAGGGTGTATTCTCGCTGCACGCTTGAGTGCCTCCTCGAGCCGAACCGTTCTCCTGCTTGAGGCCGGCGGGCAAGGAAAACACATCTGGATTGCGATACCGGCTGGCTTCAGCAAACTTCTCAGCGGCGACAAGTTCAACTGGCGCTTCCAGACAGAGCCGGAGCCCAATGTCTATGACCGCATTATCGCAGTGCCACGCGGTAAGGGGCTAGGGGGATCAAGCCTCATCAATGGTATGATCTATGTGCGCGGGCAGGCACTGGATTACGATACCTGGGCTCAGATGGGAGCAACTGGGTGGAGCTTTCAGGACGTGCTTCCCTATTTCCGAAGGCTGGAGAATTTTAAGGGTGGCGGAGACGTGCGCGGCCGCGGCGGTCCGATGAGCATCGAGCGTGTCGCAGCGCGCCATGAAATGGCGGACGCCTTTATCCGCGCGGCGGTCGAGGCAGGGTTTGCGGCCAATCCCGACTACAACGGCCATGATCAAGAAGGCTTCGGCTACTACCAAGTCACCCAGAAAGGAGGGCGGCGCTGGAGCGTTGCCGACGCTTATCTTCGCCCTGCTCTCTCCCGCCCGAACCTAAAGGTGCTGACGGATGCGCATGTAACACGCATCGATTTTGAGGGACGGCGCGCAACCGGCGTCACCTATTACCTTGGCGACCAGAAGCGGCAGGCGAAGGCGCGGGCGGAGGTGATCCTCACCGCAGGCGCAGTGCAGACGCCGCACCTCCTCGAACTTTCAGGCGTTGGCGATCCGCAGGTTCTTGGCGAAGCGGGCATTCCGGTGTTTCATGATCTGCTGGGCGTGGGCAGGAATTACAGCGACCACTTCGCAACGCGGATGAACTGGCGCGTGAAGCTGCCGATCACCCTGAACGAGCGTACCCGCGGCTGGCGCCTCGGGCTTGCCGTCGCGCAGTATCTCCTTCGTCGCCAGGGCATTCTAACCCTCGGGACCGGTCTGGCGCATGGCTTCGTCAAGACGCGGCCAGAACTCAGCACGCCGGATGTGCAGTATTTCTTCATGCACGCCAGCTACGGCGACGCTGCCACCCGCGCGCTCGACCGGGAGCCCGGCATGACGATAGGCGTCACACAGTTGCGACCAGAATCGCGGGGTACGATTCACATCAAGTCGCCCGACCCGAGGAAACCGCCGGCCATTCGCCCGAACTTTTTGTCCGTGCCGACCGATCAAGAGGCCCTTGTGGGCGGCATGCGCATTGCTCGCTGCATTGTCGAGCAGCCGGCGATGGATCGCTACCGGGCCTTCGAGATGAACCCGGGAGCGAACGTCCAGACCGACGAGGAGTGGCTCGATTTCGCTAGGCGCAACGGTCAGACTATCTACCATCCGGTCGGCACCTGCAGCATGGGCCACGGACCCGAGGCCGTGGTGGATCCAAGCCTAAAGCTTCGGGGACTGGAAGGCTTGCGCGTTGCTGATGCCTCTGTGATGCCCACTATTGTGTCCGCCAACACGCAGGCCGCCGTGATGATGATTGCTGAAAAAGCTGCCGACCTGATTACGGCAGAGCGCCGGTAATGCGGCGTTCGGGTCGGACGACCTCACGGTGGATTTCAGCTTAAGCGTTTTAAGCGAAAGCGCACTAATATTGTTGCGCATAGATATTCGAACAAAGTCGTATCCCATCAAGGTGCTTTTCCGCCTAATCTCGTCGAAGGGCCGGTCGAAGAGCCCGACGGGAGAAGGACGCCTCGATGCCTAACCGGACTCTCGATCTGCAGCTATCCCTGCTGCGCGGCGAGTCGCCGTGCCCGATAAACCTCTCGCGCCTTGGACGTCCTGGCTCCATGCGCATGAAGACCCAGAGGAAAGCCGCCATTTCCGACCGCCTGGCTGTGCGGCTCCTGATGCTCATCGCGTCCCGCCGCCTGCAGCCTGGATCGCGTTTGCCCCCGGAGCGGCATATCGCCGAAGCCCTCTCGGTCAGCCGCGTCTGCGTGCGTGCTGCCCTCGACCGATTGAAGACCGAGGGCTACCTGAAATCGGTTCAGGGCTCAGGCACCCGTGTGGCAGACCGCGACAAGACTCAGTGCCTCGACCGCCTCACGGCGGCGCATACGGCCAACCTGCGGGATCTTGAGGAGATCTGCGGCGAGCTTGACCGATGGGCTCTCACCCGCGCCGTAGTGCAAAGCACACCGGAGCAGATCGATCAGGTCATCCAGCTTCTGACTTCAGTGCCCTCACCTGCCAAGCTTGCAGATCGGGAAGTTGAACTGCGCCTCGCCATTGCGGACGCATCTGGAAGCGAGACGTTCCGCCTGCTCATCGGCCATCTCGTACGCGGGCTTGAGGGCTATTTTTGGCGCGACGCTTCGAGGGCATACACCGCATCCGCCACGCGGCAGATGCACGCCGCATCGGCCCGCCTCGCCCGCGCCCTGCAGGAGCGCGACCTGCCCGCGGTCGCGACTGCTATGGAGGCCCGCGCAGCATTGCTCCGGGAACGCCCAGGCGTCAGAGCCTCGTGCAATGTGCCGGTAGATCTCGAAGCTGACCTTCTGAAAGAGCTTCTCGTGAGCCATCCGGATCACCTGCGCAACCGTCTGGCCCGGGAGATTGCCGCCATGATGGCGCGCCAGCGCCTTAAGCCCGGAGAGAGGCTGATGAGCGAGCGCCAGCTGGCGGACGTATTCGGAGTCAGCCGCATGACCGTTCGGGAAGCTCTCTCCCAGCTGAAGAAGCAGGGCTTCGTATCGACGCACGCGCGCAGCGGCACCCATGCCGAAGAAGTCGTTGATGCGAGCGAAACCTTGAGCCTGCAGGAGCTGAGCCTGCAGAGCTACCGCAACTTCAGTGACCTGTGCTCCCTCCGGCATTTTCTGGAAACCTGGTCCGCCACCCGGGCAGCCGTGACTGCAAACGAGGCGGATCTTGCGGACATGCGCCGCATTCTGTCGGAGATGCGCCGCCCTATCGCGGCGGCACGGCGCAAGATCGACCTGGACCTTCAGCTTCACCTCACGATCACCCGGGCGACCGGCAGCGCGGTCAACCTCTATATCACAGAAGTGCTGCGCGATGCGATTTCGGCCTATTTCGATTTTACCCTCACCGAGCTTTTCGTGGATCCGGGCAGCAACGAACTCCTGCTGGGCCAGCATGAGGACATCGTGCGCGCCATCTTGGCCCGTGACCCCGAGGGTGCGCGCCGGGCGATGACCACGCACCTCGAAATGTTCCGCAGCCGCTTTGAGCAGGCTTGTGGCCCCGCCTCGCCCTGGGACAGCGCCTTGCACTGACAGAGGCGGCGCATCCTTCATTGGCAAACGCCGCCTCTTTCACATTATTTTCCGGTAAAGACCGGTTTGCGTTTTTCGCGGAAGGCGTTGACCGCCTCCTGATGGTCGTCCGTGCGGTTCGACAGTGCCTCGTAGGCGACGCTTGCGTCCATCACGCCGTGAACAATGCGCTTCAGCTCAATGTTAGTGGCAATCTTCGACCAGCGGATGGCTTTGGTAGCCCCGTGGAGGAGCTTCTGGACGTAGGCGTTCACCGCCGCATCAAGCTCCTGGGCCGGAACCGCATGGTTGATCAGGCCCATTTCGGCCGCCTTGCTGGCTGGGATCAGCTCGCCACTCATCAAATATTCCTTCGCCCGCGCGTAGCCGATGAGTTGCGGCCAGATGGCCGGCCCACCGTCCCCTGCTACGAACCCGATGGAGACATGTGGATCTCCGATCTTCGCCTCATCGGAGGCGAAGATTACGTCGCAGAATAGCGCAAGCGTCGCGCCCAGGCCTGTGGCGTGGCCGTTGACCTTCGCGATTAGGGGCTTCTCCAAGTCGAGTATGGAGAAGACGATCCGCTTGGCTTCGCGGGCCGTTTGCTCGAAGGTTTCCGGCTGGTCAATCATCTCTTGCATCCAGCCGATATCGCCGCCTGACGAGAAGGCCCGCCCCGCGCCCGTGAAAACGACCACGTCGCTGTCGCGGTCGCTTGCCACGTCGTAGAAGACCTCGGCCAGTTCCTCGTGCATCACCTTGTCGGAGGCGTTGAGGAAGTCGGGCCGGTTCATGGTGATGGTGAGAAGCCGCCCCTGGCGCTCCACCTTCAGGGTTTCATATCGTTCTTCGATGGGGATGCGCTTCATGATTGTGACGTCTCATGCTGGAGGGGTTGAGGGAATGAACAAGTCGCCGAGTCGGGCGATATGCGCCTCCGTGGAGCCGAACAGAGCGGCGACGGTCTGAAGGCGCTTGTAAACGTGGCCAATGCGGTAGTCTTCGGTCAGGCCAATGCCGCCGCTCACCTGAATGCAGCGCGACGCCGCCGTCAGCCCCTCGCGTCCCAGGAAAACCTTCAGGGCGGAGGCAGCTTGCGCGCGCTCGTCAGGCGAGGCGTCCAAGGCCACCGCGCCCCATAACAGCAGGGAGCGCATCTGCTCGATCTCGCAGAAGCTCTCCGCCATCTTATGCTGCACCGCCTGGAAGGATGAAAGCGGCGCACCAAACTGGGTTCTCTGCTTAAGGTAATCGACCGTGAGCCCAAGCCCACCCTCCAAGGCCCCGAAGGCCTCTGCGCAGCCTCCGATCACGGCGCGATCGTTTAAGTCTTCGAGCAGCCTGAAGGCCGTCTCTCCACGGGCGAGTGCCGCATCGTCCGGAATGGCCAGATCCTCAAAATGAAGGGTGGATGCGCTGCGCCCGTCAATGAGCCTAAAGTCCGTGCGGCGCACCGCATCGTTCGCCGGCAGCAGGAGCAGGCTGGCCCCGTCGACAGACCGGGAGCCTACGGCGACCAGCCAGTGGGTCGCCTCAGCGGCACCCAAGGCAACGCCGCTCCTCCCTTCCAACCGCATGGTGCTGCGGGAGAGGTGCACGCTGCCGTCCGGCACATAGGCGAAGCGGATTTCGCCTGCGGCCAGCTTTTCCGCGAGAGGTATCGCCACGGCTTCGTTCATGGCCGAGAGAGCCTTTGGGGCGAGCAGCACGTTGGCGAGGAGCGGAGCATCATGAAGGACGCGGCCAGCCTCTTCCAGGATGGAAAGAAGCTGGTTGCCGTCGCCTTCGAGGCCACCCAGTCGCTCCGGCAGGCCCAAGGCGAACCAACCCAGCTCCGCTGCAAAGCGCCAGTGGTCGGCGCGGTCCGCCCGGCGCGAGCGGCCCTCGTCCCAGGCATAGGTATCCTCAAGGAAACGGCGAGAGGTGTCACGAAGTAACGTGTCCTCCGCTCGGGTTTGTTCTGAGCGCCGCATGTTCCCTCCCCTTACATTCCAAGCACGCTACGCGCGATGATCGTTTTCTGGATTTCGTTGCTGCCCGCGTAGATGGTCACGACGCGGCGGAACAGGTGACGCTTGGTCCAGCCCTGCGCTTCCTGAGCCAGCAGGCTGTCGCCCTCGTGCTCGACCTTGACTCCCTCCTCCCCCAGCACCTCCATGGCGAGCTCGGTGATGCGCTGCTGCAGCTCGGAGCCGATGATCTTGACTATCGAGGCCTCCGGACCAGGCTCGCGGCCTTCGGTCTGATCGGCCAGAATGCGCAAAACGGTGACCTCAAGGGACACGAGATTCGCCTCGACAAGAGTGAAGCGCCGGCACATAGCCGGCTCGTCGATGAGGCGTCTTCCTCCGGAGCCGGGCAGTGCCGCGGCTAGATCCTTGAGCCTGGTGAACTCACGGCGGGAGCGGTGCACCTGCGCGTTGTTGGTGCGCTCGTGGCTCAGGAGAAATTTCGCATAGGTCCAACCCTTGTCTACCCCGCCGATCAGCCCGTCGTCAGGCACAAAGACGCTGTCCATGAAGGTCGTGTTGACGCTGTGGCCGCTGTCGATGGTGATCACGGGCTGAAGCGAAATGCCCTTGGCCTTCATATCGACGATGAAGAGCGAGAGACCGGTCTGGGGCTTCACGTTAGGGTTCGTGCGAGCGAGGCAGATCATGAGATCCGCGAAATGCCCTTCCGAGGTCCATGCCTTCGACCCATCAATGATCCAGCCCCCCTCTACCTTGCGAGCGGTGGTGCGCACAGCCGCTAGATCCGAGCCTGCATCGGGCTCGCTGTAGCCTTGACACCAGAACGCCTCGCCGGAGCGGATGCCCGGCAGATAGCGCGCCCGCTGCTCGGAAGAGCCGAAGGTGTAGATGGTAGGCCCCACCAAATAGAGGCCGAACACGCTCAGCGGCGGAGCGTCCGCGCTCGCGCATTCCGCCTCGAAGATGAACCGCTGGATCGGCGTCCATCCAGGACCGCCATACTCGGTAGGCCAATGGTGAACGGCCCACCCGCGCTTATCCAGGATGGTGTTCCAGCGCGCCATGTCCTCCCGTGCGAGATGGATGCCGTCGCGGGTCTTCTGCGCCAGATCGGTGGGCAGGTTCTCTCGGATGAATGCGCGCACCTCGTCCCGAAAGGCTATCTCATCTGCGGTGAAGAAAGCGTCCATGGCAAGTTCCTTATGGCACGAGCACGAGCGAGCCGGACGTCACGCCGGCTTCAAGCTGGCGGTGCGCCTCGCCGGCATCCTGGAGGGGAAGACGTAGGCCCACGGTGGCTTTCACCTTCCCGGAGGTGATCATGGCGAACATCTCATCCGCACCAGCCTGCAAATCCGGCAGGGTGCGCAGATGGGCGAAGACCCCAGGTACGGCTACGGAGAGCGAGCGTTGAGGGCCGAGCCTAGCGAGATCGACTTTTGCCAAGCCGTCGCCGATCTGTCCGAGGTTGACCGCCAATCCGAACGCCTTGAGGCAGTCGAGGGAACGTTCAAGAATGCTGCCCCCGAGCCCCTCGTAGACGACCTCGACACCCGCACCGTCGGTCAGGAGCTTTATCTCGGCCACGAAGTCCTGCTCGCGGTACAGAATTACATCTGAGCAGCCGGCCCTCAGGGCCAGTTCTCCTTTGGCCTCGGAGCCGACGGTGCCAATGACCCTCGCGCCGAGCGCCCTCACCCATTGCGTGATGAGCAACCCAAGCCCGCCAGCCGCCGCGTGCACCAAAACAGTATCGCCTGCCGCCACCGGGCGCACGCGGGTGAGCAACATGTGCGTGGTCATGCCTTGTAGCATCAGCGCCGCGGCTTCTTCGAAGCCAACAGCGTCTGGGATCTTCACAAGGCTCTTCTCAGCCATAAGGCGTGCGCTCACATAAGAGCCGATGGGCGGACCCGCATAGGCGACCCGGTCGCCTGGCTTCAGACGGGTCACGCCCTCGCCCACCACCTCCACGACCCCCGCAGCCTCGACCCCAATAGCGCCCGGCAGATGGGGAATCGGAAAAACGCCTTTGCGGTGATAGACGTCGATGAAGTTGATCCCCACGGCATGCTGGGTCAGCAGCACCTGCCCTGGTCCCGGGGCGGGCAGCTCCACCTCTTCAACGGCTAAAGCGTCAGGGCCGCCATAGGCGCGGATTCTGACCTCACGGGCGATCGGCATGGCATCAGTCCTCATCGCGGCGAGTGGCCGCGTGAATGAAGGAAACGCGAAGACCGCAGCCGCGACAACACGCATATTGGTCCGCTGTGAAGACCAAAGCTCGCTTTGACGACGACCCTCCGCCCCGGCGAAATCACGTTAGTTTCGTATGGCGCTTGTGGAGCTGCTTTTAGCCATGTCCGATCCCACTGTTCTGTCTCTCACCGTACCTGACCTTCTGCGCAGGCGCGCCGGCGAAGCGCCCCATCGCATCGCCTTGTCCGCGCACTCCATCAACGGCTGGCGCGACCGGCTCACTTATGCCCAGCTGGTTAATCGGATGGAGTCGACAGCGCGAGGCTTGGCCCGCATGGGCTTCGGCAAGGGAGACCGGATCGGCGTGCTCCTCGGCAATGAGGCGGGCCGCGAATGCATCCTCACTGCGCTCTCCGCCCTTCGCTTGGGCGCGGCGGTCGTGCCGTTTAACACGCGTTATGCGGACGAGGAACTCGGCCACGCTCTGGAGCTTGTGGAGCCTGCGGCGGTGGTAACCACCACCGATGGAGCGCACCGCATCGCGCGCCTCTACCCCCCAGCAAGAGCCCTGGTGGTGGGTCCAGCCGCCGACGATCAGGAGCGCTGGCCCGAACCTTTGGATGAGCCCTTTGCCGCTCACCCGTCGGATCCAGGCGACCAAACACTGTTAGCCTGTCTCCTCTTCACTTCGGGCACAACCGCCCGGTCTAAGGCAGTGATGCACGACCACCGCTCCATGATCGGCGCAGGGCTTTCCTGCGGGACAGCACTCGGCCTCACCGAGCGTGATCTCTATCAAGCGGGATGGCCATTCTTTACAAGCTCCGCCCTCAACCTCGGCTGCATGTCCAGTTGGGTTCAAGGGGGCGGCTTCGTGTTCGAGGAGCCCCTCGATAATGCCGGGCGTTTGCGCCTGATTGCTGCTGAGCAGACCACCTTCTACCACGGTGTGCCGTCGGTGGTGCATTTCATGATCGAGGAATATGCTCGTGGCCGCTTCGACACCACCAGCCTGCGGCGCGTCGGCTATGGCGGCTCGGCCATGCCATCGGAGGTGATCCGCCGCATCTCGGAACGTTGGCCATGGGTAGAGCAGGTTCAGATCTACGGCATGACCGAAAGTGGTCCCTCGGGCTCCCGCCTTCAACCAGCCGACATGTGGCGCAAGCACGGTTCCATCGGAGCGGCTATGCCCTACTGCACCATCGAGATTGTTGACGACGAGGGTAAACTGGTTCCCGCCGGCGACACCGGCGAGATCGTGATCAAGGGCCCTGGCGTGGCCAGAGGCTACTTTCGCAACCCACAGGCCACCGAAGAGGCGTTTCGCGACGGGGGGATCTGCACCGGAGATGTGGGCCATCTCGACAATGAAGAATTCCTGTTCTTCACGGATCGCAAAAAGGACGTGATCAACCGGGGCGGCCTGAAGATCGCATCAGTCGCAGTGGAGCATGTGCTCTATCGCTTTCCGGGCGTGCGCGAGGCCGCCGTCGTGTCCGTCCCCCATCCGGACCTGGGAGAGGATGTGGCGGCCTGCGTGGTGCCAGAAGAAGGCGTCGCGTTGGACACGAACGAGATCGCTCGCTTTTGCGCCGACAAGCTTGCTGATTACGAGCGTCCCCGCCAGTGGCTCATTCTTAAGGAACTGCCCAAGAACCCTATGGGCAAGGTGCTGAAGACCGAACTTCGCCGTTTACTGGAGGATGCCCGCTCGGAAAGCAGGAGGAACAACCTTACTTCCACTGGGACCTAGATCCCTGCGGGTCAGCGGCATGGAAGACGAACGTTAATTTATGACGCCTCTTCTTTCTTCCGCGCCGCCTGCTCTCGGGCGGTAGCGACGGACGTTCCTGCAACAGCGAAGTTTCCGAGCGCGTGATCCTGCACCATGATCCGCACCTGTTCGGGAGGGCAACCGAGCGTGCGGCACAAGGCCTGCGTCACCTCCGCATACATAGCGTCCTTCTGAGCCTGATTACGCCCCTCCAGCAGAACGATGCTGACGATCGGCATGGCTTTTCCTCCTTGAGATTGGTTCGAAAAAACGACTTCGCTTTGCGAAAAACCTGCAGTGTAAGGGAGCTCATCATGAGTCTCAGAAGACCTGAGCGGTGGGGTCGCAAGCGATTGTATCACTTCGATACGGCGGATTATGGTACAATTCTAGGTATTGTCATAAAACAATATGGGGGTTAGCGTCTACGAAAATAAAACAATCTACCGCGGAAGAATTAAGATCGCACGAGCGGCAGGGGCTCAGATGCGGGCGAGTATCCGCATCAAGGAGAGGAAACATGGGACGGCTGCCGAGACGCCCGAAGAGCGCTAAACTCACACCCGAACGGCTTGCGCGGTTGAACACTACAAACTTCGTGATCCGCAAAGACATGCCGCGCGCAAATCCCCCGAACACGCCTGATCTGCTCACGTGCTCGGTGGAAATGGTCTCATCTGCAGACCAGCGACGAGATTGATCAAGTTACCCATCGTGAGATCGTTCTTGGAGCGCAGGCATATCGACGCCAAAAAACGAATCCGCGCCCCAAAGACGAAAAACAGACAATTCGTAATCCGGGAGGATCATATGTCTAATCATCGATTACAGCGTACCACTGCCAACAAATCCAACCTGCTGACAGGAGCGCTGACGTTTGGAGCGCTTACGTTTTATGCAAGCTTCGCTTTTGCCCAAGCCGCTCCGACAGTCACCATCGGTTGCGTGCTTCCGCTCTCCGGCGGCTCCGCTAGCGTGGGTAGCCAGACAAAGGTCGGTGCCGAGATCGCCGTGGATCAGATCAACCGCGAGGGAGGGATCAAATCCATGGGTGGCGCCAAGCTGAACGTCGTCTTCGGCGACAGCCAATCCAAGGCCGATATCGGCGTGACCGAGACCGAACGCCTCGTCACCCGCGAGAACGTCGCCGCCCTGTGCGGCGCGTTCAACAGTGCCGTTACCTTCCCGGCGACCGAAGTGGCCGAGCGCTACAAGACCCCTTGGGTGGTAGTCGGCGCCGTGAAGGACGAAATCACGGAGCGCAACTTCAAATACGTTTTCCGCATCAACAACAAGGCAAACTACGACGCCCGCGAGCAGGTGGACGCCATCGACCTGCTCTCAAAGGAGACGGGCAAGAAGCCCAAGACCCTCGGCGTTATCTATGAGGGTACCGACTGGGGACGCTCGCATGCGGCGAATATCAAGAAGTTCGCAAGTGAGCGCGGCTATTCGGTGGTGCTTGACGAAGCGGCCCCACCCAACCAAGTGGACTTTTCCAATCAGCTATTGAAGGTTCGTTCGACGAAACCTGAGGCCCTGATCGTGGCCTTCTACACCCCCGACCACCTTATTCTGTCGCGCCAGCTCATGGAGCAGCGCCTGGATGTGCCTTTCGGTATTCACTCCGTGGGCGGCGGTACCGAAGACCCAGCCTTCTATAAGGCTGTCCCGCCGCGCGCTGTGGGCTACTACTTCGTGCAGGAAGACTTCCAGATCGACATCACGGAAGTCACCAAGGATCCGATGATCCTCGAAGCTGACAAGCGCAGCAAAGAAGTGCTCGGCTATCCCATGAGCGCCTACACCGCACAGGGACTATCTGGTGTCTATGTGATAAAGGACGCTCTCGAGCGTGCCGGCTCCGCCGACCGCACGAAGCTCCGCGATGCGCTCGCCGCCACGGACATCAAATCCGGCCCAGCCCTGGCCACCGGCTATCAGCAGATCAAGTTCGACGAGCAGGGTCAGAACACCCATGCTCACGGGGCGATCTCTCAGAACATCGAAGGCAAGCGCCGCACCGTGTGGCCGGCGGAAAACCGTGCGCCGGGCGTGAAGCCGTCGTGGCCCGTGCCGACTTGGTCCGAGCGTCCTAACTCCTGATCAAACCAAGGAGGGCGGCGAACCTGCCGCCCTCGCATCCGCGAGCCGTCCTTTTCCAAGGAGCAACGGCGCCGGATTCCAATCCGACTGATTAGAGCGTAGCGGAAGTCCATGGACCCATTTATTTTATCCTTTGCCGTCGTGAACGGCCTCCTGCAAGGTGGCATCTACGGCGGCATTGCCTTAGGGCTCAGCCTCATCTTCGGCGTGTTGCGCGTCGTGAACTTCGCCCACGGGTCGTTCCTGATGCTGTCCCTGTACCTGTCCTTCTGGTGCTGGAACCTGCTCGGCATCGATCCATATCTCAGCGCCATTGTCACAGTCCCGGCCATGTTCGCGCTCGGCTACTTCGTCCAGAGCGTGATCATCTCGCCACTGATCCGCCGCGAGCGGGCGCTCGTGGTTGAGCCCCTGAGCGCGCTGCTTCTCACCTGCGGCGTCTTCCTGGTGCTGGACAACGTCGCCCTGATGGCGTTTGGGCCTGACGTCCGCTCGGTCCAGCTGTCCTATTACCTGCCCTCGCTGATGCTCGGGCCGATCCCGGTGAACATTCCACGCCTGATCGCGGCCTTGGCGGCCATTCTGGTCGCAGTCGGCGTGTCGTTCTGGCTGCGCCACTCCCATGCCGGTCGCGCCATTCGCGCCACAGCGCAGAACCGCGATGCGGCGGCCATGTCCGGCATCGACGTGCCGAAGGTCTACGCCGTAACCTTCGGCCTTGGCTGTGCGATTCTCGGTCTCTTTGGCGCGCTCATCTCGCCCTTCATCCCGGCCACCCCGACCATCGGCCTCGCCTTTGGCATCAAGTCGTTCATTGTGGTGGTCCTCGGCGGCATGGGAAGCATCCCAGGTTCGATCATCGGCGGCCTCGTCATCGGCGTCTTTGAAGCGGTGGCATCGCAATTTGTCACCGCCACCTCCGCCGCCATCTTCTCCCTTGGCCTCTTCATCTTGGTTCTGCTGGTTCGACCGGCCGGCATCATGGGTAAAGCATGACAGTTTCCACCATCCCTCTCGACAGAACCGCTCCGGTCGGCTTCTCCAAAGGGCCAGCCCTGGCGTTGATTGTGCTGCTCCTGGCGGCGGGCCTTCCGCTTGTCACGCAGGACAGCTTCTTCATTCACTCGGCCATCATGGTGCTGTTCTTCGCCTACATGGCGACGGCCTGGAACTTCCTGTGCGGCTATGTGGGACAGCTCTCCCTCGGCCACGCCATGTTCAGTGGCATGGGCGGCTACGTGTCCGTGCTGCTGTTCACCACCTTTGGGCTCTCGCCCTGGCTCGGCATGATTGTGGGCGGGCTCGCAGCGGCCGCTCTCTCGGTGGTGATCGGCTACCCGACTTTCCGCCTCAAGGGCCCGTACTTCACCCTCACCACTATCGCTTTCGCAGAGATCGTGCGCATCTGGGTGGAGAACACCGACACGTTCCTGGGCTTCCACATCAAAGGGGCCGAAGGCCTGGTGGTGCCGATGGTCGGCGAAAGCTTCGCGGCCTTCCAGTTTGGCGGCAAAATTCCCTACTACTACATCATCCTCGGAATGCTGGCGCTCGCTATTCTTGCGACCCTGATCATGGAGCGCTCGAAGCTGGGCTACTGCCTCAAAGCGATCCGCGGGGACCGCGACGCAGCGGAGGCGCTCGGGATCTCCCCCACCCGCTACACGCTGACGGCCTTCGCCATCAGCGCGTTCATGACGGCGTTGGGCGGCAGCTTCTACGCGCAGTTCTTCCGCTACATCAATCCCGAGCGAAACATGGGCACCGAGCTCTCCATCGACATGGCCCTGATGAGCATCATCGGCGGTCAGGGCACGGCCTTCGGACCACTGATCGGCGCGCTGATCCTCACGCCGTTAGCAGAAGTCACGCGTGGCTATCTCGGTGGCACCTTCTTGGGCCTGCACCTCGTCATCTACGGCATCGTGTTGATGCTCGCGGTGCTCTACTTCCCGAAGGGCGTTCTGGAGCCCCTGAAGAACTTGGCGGTGGGCCTCTTCCGCAGGAGGAATCCGGCATGAGCGGGTCGCTTCTCGAAGTCAACGGCATTTCCAAGCGCTTTGGCGGATTGCAGGCAGTCAAGAAGCTTTCGTTCAACGTAAACGAGGGCGAGATCCTCGGCTTGCTCGGTCCGAATGGCGCAGGCAAGACCACCGCCTTCAACATGATTGCTGGATTCCATAAGCCTGACGAGGGCACGATCAAGCTCGGTGGCCACAACATCGCGGGTTCCAAGCCCTGGGAAGTGTGCCGCGCCGGCATCGGCCGCACCTTTCAGCTCTCCAAGCCCTTTGGTGACCTCACCGTGGTGGAGAACCTCATGGTAGGCGGCTTTTCCCGCAGCTCTGATCGGAAGCGCATCCGCGCGGCCGCCGAGGAGATTGCGGCGTTCCTCGGCCTCGAGCGGAAAGGTGATACGGAAGCCCACAACCTGACAGCCTTTGACCGCCGCAAGCTTGAACTGGGACGCGCCCTGTCCACGCAGCCGCGCCTGCTCCTCATGGACGAGGTCGTAGCAGGTGCTACCCCCAACGAAGCCAGCGAGATGGTCGAGTTGGTGAAGAAGGTAAGGGCGCGCGGCGTCAGCGTGCTCATCGTCGAGCACGTCATGAAGGTGATCATGGCGCTCAGTGACCGGGTGATCGTGCTCGACTATGGCTCCCTCATCGCAGACGGCAAGCCGAAAGACGTCGTCACCTCCCCCGAAGTCCTCAAGGCATACTTTGGAGAGCGCTATGTACAAGCCCGCACTTAAGATTGCCGGGCTCACCTCGGGCTATGGTGACATCCGTGTCCTGCGCGGCGTTGACCTTGAGCTCAAGCCGGGCACCATCGTGGCCCTCATCGGCGCGAACGGCGCAGGCAAGACCACTCTGCTGCGTACTATCTCCGGCCTCGTGAAGGCGGACTCCGGCTTCTCGGAACTCTATGGAGAGTCCATCCACGGCCTTGCGCCTCACAGGGTGGTTCAGGCCGGCTTCGTTCAATCGCCCGAAGGCAAGCAGCTGTTCGCCGACATGACCATCCTGGAAAACCTGATGGTCGGCGCGCACAGCAAGCGAGCCTACGAGCGGCGCAATGAAACGCTAGAAGAGGTCTATGAGCTCTTTCCCATCCTGGCCGAGCGCCGCTACCAGAGGGCTTCCACCCTGTCGGGCGGACAGCAGCAGATGGTGGCCGTCGGCCGAGCGCTGATGGCCCTACCCAAGGTGCTTGCCCTCGACGAGCCGTCGCTGGGTCTTGCGCCCATCATGGTGGACCGACTCTTCGAGTCGATTGCGAAGATCCGCGAGCGCAATCTCTCCATCCTCATCATCGAGCAGAACGTGTTCCAGGTGCTCGAAATGGCGGATTACGGCTACGTGCTGGAAAATGGCCAGATCAGCCTCTCCGGCACGGGAGCCGAACTGCTCGGCAACTCGCATCTGCGCGCCACCTATCTCGGCCTTTGATCAGGAAAACCGTCATGTCCCCTACAAACGACTCATCCCGGAAGACCGCTGTCGTGACAGGCGGCGGAACAGGCCTGGGCCTTGCCTGCGTCAAGCGCCTCATGCGCGAGGGTTATCAGGTGCATGTGCTCGGCAAGGATACCGAGGAGGATCTTCGCGACCCCTCCATCACCTTCACGGATTTCGACGTGACGAACGAGGCCGCGGCTCTCGACTTCGCTGCATCCATCGGGGAGGTCGACACGCTGGTGAATGCCGCCGGCATCATCCTGCACGATCGCCGGGAGTTCTCCACCGAGGGATTCCGCCGGGTTGTCGACGTCAACCTCCATGGCACACAGATCATGGCCTCCGCCCTGCACGCGAACCTGAAGGCCAGGAAGGGATCGGTACTCAATTTCGCCTCCATGTGGTCCGTCTTCGGCTCGGGCCGCAATCCGGCCTACTCGGCCAGCAAGGGCGCCGTGCTCCAGCTGACCCGCTCGCTCGCTGTCGCTTGGGCGGAGGACGGCATTCGCGTGAATGCGGTCGCGCCCGGATGGATCAAGACGCGCATGTCCGTGAACGCCATGACCGATCCGGTGCGCAGCGAGGCCATCATGCGCCGCGTTCCCCTAGGCTACTGGGGCGACCCGGAGGACGTGGCCGCAGCCGCTTGGTTCCTCATCTCGCCCGAGGCCCGCTACATCACTGGCGTCATGCTACCCATCGACGGCGGCTATTCCATCGCCTGATTGCGCTGACCTGACATATCATTGGGAGAAAACCGTGACGCCGGCTTTAACGAACGACACGCTGTCTTTCGCTTTTCTGAAGGAGAAGGCGCATCAGCTGCGCCGCAACATGCTGGTTCAGGCCGTCGGGAAGGGACAGGGCTATCTTGGCCAGGGGCTCGGGCTCGCAGAGTTCTTCTCTGTCCTCTACTTCCATGAGCTAAAGTACGATCCGCAAGATCCTCACGCAAAGAACCGTGACCGCTTCTACATGTCCACGGGCCATTACTCGATCGCGCTCTGGGCGGTGCTGGCGGAGATCGGATATATCCCCAAGGATATGCTGCCGACCTACGGAGCGGATGAGAGCCCACTTGAGATGAGCACCATCGAAGGCCGCGTTCCCGGCGTCGAGATGACGGGCGGCTCCCTCGGCCATGGCCTTGGCATCGCGGTCGGGGCAGCTTTGGGCCTGCGGCTCAAGGGCAGCCAGTCGCGAGTTTTCGTGGAAACCTCCGACGGCGAACTGCAGGAAGGCTCGACCTGGGAGGCCGCCACCGCCGCCGCCGCCTTCAAGTGCGACAACCTCGTGGCCTTCCTCGACTGCAACGGCATCCAGGCGGACGGCATGCTCGTGGTCCCCATCGAGCCCGTGGCCGACAAGTGGCGCGCCTTCGGCTGGGACGTGTTCGAGATCGACGGAAATTCTCTCGAGCAGCTCGTCGGCGCGATGCAATGGGCCCGCGCCACCCGGGGAAAGCCCAAGATGGTTGTGATGCGCACCAAGCCCGGCAAGGGCATCGCGCGGCTTGAGGCCCGCGAGCAGGCGCACTTCATTCGCGTTGATGCGGATGAATGGGACCTCATCTCTCGTGAATTGGAGCAGGAAAATGCCTAAGGGCCAAACGCTGGGAATGGGTGAACTCGAAACCGTCGAGAACCGCCCTTTCGAAACCGCTCCGTTCGCCAAGGGCGCCATCGCGGCGAATGAAAAGCGCGACGACATCGTGGTGCTGACGGCGGACCTGGGCAAATATACGGATGTCTACCCGTTCCGGGACCGCTTCCCCGACCGGTTCTACAATGTGGGCATGGCCGAGCAGGCGCTGGTAACGGTGGCGGCCGGTCTCTCCCGCACCGGCTGGACCGCCTATTGCACTACCTATGGGGCGTTCGCGACGCGCCGCGCCCATGACTTCCTGGCCATCGCCTGCGCGCATGGCGGGGCGAACGTCAAGATGTTCGCCGGAAATCCCGGCCTGACCACGGGTTATGGCGGTACGCACCAGGCTATCGAGGATCTTGCACTCATGCGCGCGGTGCCTGACATGACCGTGATCGACCCGTGCGACGCGACCGAGATGCGCCAGATCGCCGAACAGGCAGGCGAGATCGACGGCACGGTCTATTGCCGGCTCCTGCGCGGCAACGTACCGGTGGTGTTCGATCCGGCCACCTACAAGTTCGAACTCGGCAAGGCCAAGCGCTTCGGCGACGGAGCCGATATCGGCTTCATCTCCACCGGTTTCATGACGGAACGCTGCCTGGACGCCGCCCGCGACCTCGCCCGCATGGGAGTGAAAGCCTCGGTGCTGCATTGCGCCACGATCAAGCCATTCGACCGGGATGGGGTGGCGGAGTTCGCCGCATCGGTCGACAAGGTGGTGACCGCCGAAAACCACGTGCTCATCGGTGGCCTCACCTCGGTGGTGCTGGATGCGCTCCAGGAGGCCTCCATCCTGAAGCCGATGCTCAAGATCGGCATTCCGGACCGCTTCATCGAGTGCGGCTCCATCCCCTATCTGCAGAACAAGTACGGCCTCACGGCTGAGCGGGTTCGGGACTCAGTGGCCGATTGGCTGGGCGTGCGGGCAGAGGCAGCGGAGTGATGACCATGCGCGACCTGAAGGTTTTCGGCTCACCCGGTCTGTATGTGCAAGGCCCCGGAGCCATCCAGGAACTTGGCCAGCTGATCGCAGGCATCGGCGAGCGAGCGCTGCTGGTCTCGGACGAGATGGTCTGCAACCTGCTCGTCCCGAAAGTCGAGCCGGTTCTGGCTGCTGCGGGCGTCGAGTTCGCCTGGGTGGGCTTCACCGGAGATGTGACGCCCGCGAACGTGGAGCGGATGACGGACGAGAAGCGCGACTTCGCGCCCGACGTGGTCATCGCCGCGGGTGGCGGCAAGGGCATGGATGCGGGCAAGGCCGTATGCCGAGCGTTCGGCGCACGGCTGGTCAGCCTGCCGACGGCGGCCTCCAACGATGGTCCCACGAGCCGCAACTTCGTGTTCTACGACGATAACCACAAGCTGCTCTCCGTGGAGAAGCTCGCCCGCAACCCAGACCTGGTGCTGGTGGATACCTCCATCATCATCAATGCGCCCCCTGCCCTGCTCGTGTCTGGGATCGGCGACGCTTTGGTCAAGCGCTTCGAGGCGGCGCAGTGCGTGGCGGCGAACGGGCCTAACATGTTCGGCGGACGAGCCACCCTCACGTCCCCGTTCCTGGCCGAGATGTGCGACCGCGTCCTGCGCGAGAACTCCGTCGCGGCGCTCGCGGCCGTGCGCACACGCACGCCGGATGAATCCTTCGAGAAGATCATCGAGGCCTGCTTCCTCCTGTCCGGCCTCGGCTTCGAGGGCTCCGGCCTTTCCATCGCCCACGCCATGACCCGCGGGCTCAGCGCCGTACCGCAGACCGCCGCCGCGCTCCACGGCTATCAGGTGGCCTACGCGCTGCTCGTGCAGTTTGTGCTCGAGCGCAGGGGCGACGACTTCATGCGGGAGCAGTTCGCCTTCTACCGGCAGGTCGGGCTTCCCATCAGCCTCGGCGATCTCGGCCTCACATCCGCGAGCCCGCAGGACCTGGAGACCATCGCCACTCTCACGCACCGCGCGCCACACACGAGCAACTTCGAGCGCGAACTGATCCCGGACGATCTCGTCGAGGCCATGAAGCGCCTTGAAGCGATCAGCGCCGACTACCCGGCCCGCGCCGCATAACGAAAGCCGTTTCAAAGGTTGATTTCATGAATGTCGTGGATCTCGCATTGCAGAGGGAGTCGGATGAGCAGGCTCGCCTGCCCTATCGCCACCCGCAGCCGAAGGAGTCTCCGCCCGAGCTGGTGATCTCGAGCGTTATTCCGGAGGACGAGCGCCTGTGGGTGCCGCAGCAGACCAATGTCTGGATGCGGCCCCTGCTGCTCTGCGCCAGTCGCGGCTACTGGATGAACCTGCTGCGGGTGAGAAAGTCCGGCGTGCTCTCGCGCCACCGTCACCCGCAGCCGGTTCACGCCTATGTGCTGAAAGGAAGCTGGCGTTACCTGGAGCACGACTGGGTCGCCCAGGAAGGCGGCTATGTCTATGAAGCTCCGGGCGAGACGCATACGCTGGTTGTCGACGAGCATGTGGAAGAGATGATCACGCTCTTCCAGGTGAACGGTGCCATGATCTACGTTGACCCGGACGGCAACACCCTCGGCCATGAGGATGTCTTCACCAAGATCGACCTGTGCCGCCGGCACTATGCCTCGGTGGGCTTGGGAGAAGAGTTCGTCGACCAGTTCATCCGGTAGCGCCGATGAAAGCCACCCTGTCTGCAGAGCCCCGGCTGATCGAGGCCGGGTTCTTTCACTCCTGGCAGGATGCGGTGGTCCGCCATGCGGACCTCGACCCCAACCATCATGTGACGAACAGCGTCATCTGCTCCTGGTTCGACGACGGACGCTATGCCCTCCTTGTCCGCGTCCTGAGACCTCTTCTGGACCCGGCCGAAGTGCTCGCGCTGGCGAATGTCGCCATCGACTTCCATGCGGAAATCCGCTTTGGCGAGGTTCCAAGGATCGGCACCGCGATCCTGAGGCTCGGGAGCAGTTCCATAGCCATGGGCCAGGGCATCTTCGTGGGGGACCGCTGCGCCGCCACGGCCACGTCCGTGACGGTCGTGGCCGGTGGGCCGGAGCGGCGCGCCCGCGCCCTGACGGAAAACGAGCGCGCGGCGCTGACCCCTTATTTCGGCCGCTGACTCTCGTTTCAGCGGCCCTCCACGATGGCGCGCATGAAGTGCGGCAGGTCGACCTGGTACTTTGCCTCAAGATACTCCTGAGAGCCGCATTCGAAAAAGCTGTCCGCTAGGCCGATCTTGATGAGTGGCTTCATGATGCCCGCCTCGTACAGCGCCTCCACCACGAGAGTCGCGAGGCCGCCGGTGGTCTTGTGGTTTTCCGCCACGATCAGCCGGTCGAAGCGCTGGGCGAAGGACAGCACCGTTTCCTTGTCGAAGGGCTTGATTGTGGACACATGGAGCACTGCCGCATCGACTCCCTGCCCGGCGGCGGCGTCCGCCGCATCGCGCGCCCGAGCCGACATGTAGCCCGTGGAGATGACGCCCACGTCCCGGCCCTCCCGGATAACCTTGGCCTTGCCTACCTCGAACTGGTAGTCCGATCCCAGCTCCACGGGCACCTTGCCGCGCAGGCTGCGCACGTAGACCGTTCCGGGAATATCGGCCACCGCGCGAACCACCTGCTTCAGCTCGGTGGCGTCGCAAGGATCGATGATCGTCAGATCCGCGATGCCGCGCATCATGTTGATGTCCTCGGTCGCCTGATGGGTCGCTCCATAGCCGTTCACCAGCCCGGGCATTCCGGCGAAGATCTTCACGTTGGCCATGGAGTGGGCGCAGGCAATGGACACGAAGTCGTAGGCCCGCCGGGTGATGAAGACCGAGTAGGTGGTGCAATAGGCGATCTTGCCGGCCTTCGACATGCCCGCCGCGATCATGATCAGATTCTGCTCGGCCATTCCCACGTTGAAGAAGCGGTTGGGATGCGCATCGCGGAACGGAAGGATATCGCTGTAGCGACCCATGTCGGCGGTCAGTCCCACGATCTCGGGCCGCTCGTGGGCGAGCTCCGCCAGGGTGCGGCCGAACGGAGCGATTTCCGTGACCTTGCCCTCCACGTCGATCAGTTCACCCATGCCGCGGGTGCGGCCGACGGCCTGCAGAGCTTCAGACATTTTCCTTCTCCAGTTCAGCCTTGAGGGAATCCCATTCGCTGTTGTCGACGCGCACGAAATGGGCGCGCTCGCGAGCCATGAGGGTCGGCACGCCGAATCCTGGGGTGGTGCGCATCACGATGGCCTTCGGGCGCCCGTCCTGCTTGCGGGCATTCGCCAGCGCCGACACGAGCGCCTCCATGTCGTTGCCGTTGACCTCGACCGTGTCCCATCCGAAGGCTGTGAACTTGTCGGCCACGGGGTCGATCTTCACCGTGACAGGGCCGTCGGCCTGGATGCCGTTGCAATCGATCAGCCCCACGAGGTTGTCGCACTTGAAGGTCGCCGCCCCCATGGCGGCCTCCCAGGTCGAGCCTTCCTGCAGTTCGCCATCAGAGAACTCGCAGAACACCCGGGCGGGCGAGCCATCCACCTTCAGGGCCATGGCCATGCCGACCGCCTGGCCCAAGCCGTGCCCAAGGGATCCGCCGACGATCTCTACGCCGGGAATGTCGTCGAAGGTGCTCATGGGCAGCCGTGAGCCGTTCAGCCCGTAGGTGGGCAGCTCCGTCTCGTCGAGATATCCGGCCTCGGCCAGAACCGCATACATGGCGATCGAGTAATGTCCGGTGGAAAGCAGGAATCGGTCCCGGTCCTGCCATCGGGGATCGGCCGGGTCGTAGCGCAGTTCATGAAAGTAGAGAGCCGCAAGACAATCGGCCATGCCAAGACCTTGGGCGATGTAGCCCTCGCCCTTTCCGCTTGCCATGTTGAGCATCTTGCGCCGCAGGCTGAGCGCACGACCTTTCAGCGCCCTGATGTCCGGGTTCTCTGGGGGATGATTCAATGTGGACATGGATGAACTCCAGACAGAACGTTCGGCTTAAAAGACCGGCAGGCCTTGCCGTGCCCAAGGCATCGACACGAGACAGCCGGTGCTCGAGAGGGTGATATAGGCGGTGCGGTGAGCCTCCCCGCCGAAGCAGATGTTGGTGGTGTAGGGATCGGGCAAATCGATCCGCTCCACCAACTCGCCTGAGGGCGACACCACGTTGATGCCACCGAACCGAAGGGTTGCGATGCCGATATTGCCGCTTGCCTCGACGGCGAGGGAATCGTAGCGGTGGAATCCGGACAGTCCCGCCACCAAATCGCCGCCCGTCGGCGATGGCCAGTCGGGCCGGGTCAAACGCCCCGGCTCCAGGATACGGTAACCCCAGAGACGACCGGACGATGTTTCCGCGACGTACAGGGTCTTTCCGCCCGGCGAGAGCCCGATGCCGTTAGGACCGATGAGCGGAAAGGCCACCTCGGCGATGTGGCTGCCATCCGCCTTCGCATAGAAGACCGCGCCGAACTCCAGTTGCCGTTCCTGCCGGTGGCCATGATCGGTAAAGTAAAATCCACCGTGGGCGTCGAAAACCAGGTCGTTGGGAGCCGACAGGCCAATGTCCCCGCAACGGTCGTACAGGGTCTCGACTCTGCCGGTCTCCGGATGTACCCGCTGAATGCGCCCGCCGGCATTGTCCCCAGCACGCCCCACCGGCCTCAGGCCCGAACTTCGGTTCCAGCTGAACCCTCCGTTGTTGCAGACATAGAGAAAGCCGTCCGGTCCGCGCGCCGCGCCGTTCGGGCCGCCACCCGTGTCGGCAAGACGCGTTGCCTTCCCTGCCCTGTCGATGAGCGTCAGACAGCCGCGCGCAATCTCCGTGACCACAAGGCTGCCGTCGGGCATCACGACTGGACCTTCCGGAAAAGCGAGCCCTTCCGCTAGAACCGTAAAGCCGCTCATGATGCGGCCTTCCGTGCGGCCGGCAGCCCAAGGATGCGGCCCAAGTCCTCGATGCTGTCGGCGAGAGCGCCGGGATTGTAGGTTTCCAGAACCTCCCGGTCGTAGAATCCATAGCTGACCGCAATCGCCTCCATGCCGCAGGCGCGAGCCGCCAGAATGTCCTGGGGCCCGTCGCCGACATAGACAGATTCCTCGGGCTTGGCCCCTGCCCGCTTGAGTCCGAGCAGGATCGGCGCCGGATGGGGCTTGCGCTCCACCGTGTCCTCCGCCGTCACGACGGCTGCGAAACTTCCGGGCTGGATGCCTGCGACCGAGAGATCGATAAGGGTGCGTTCCAGTCCCTTGTTGGTGACGACGCTCGGCTTGCGCCCGTTTGCGCCAAGCTTCCCGATGAGTTCGGCGACGCCCGCGAAAACCTTGATGTGATCGACGCACCGCGGATAGGTGTTGTGATAGGCGAGATAAAGCTCTTCCGCCCTGCCGGGGGCCACCACCGAGAAAACCTCCCTCGGGCGCATGGCGAAAAGCTCGCGCGCATCGATCGACTCAGGCGGAAAGCTCGCGTCAAGGCATTCCCGGAACACGCGGCGATAGCACTCCATCACGGCGCCGCGGGTGTCGACCAGGGTGCCGTCCAGATCGAAGAGGACGTGAGTGTGCAACATCTCTTTCATCGGGAATCCTGCTGTTCTTGAGCCTGAAGAAGCGCGGCGCGGTGTTTCCAGAGAGGAGCGAGATCCCGACCGAGATCGCGGAAGAGCGGGTAAGCCGCCCGGTAGCGTTCAGCGAGCGCAGGATCGGGCATGACCTCTTCGGCAACACGCACCATGCGCACGGCGGCAGATGTGAGGTTGTCATGGATGCCGACCGCAGTCGCACCCAGCATGGCAACTCCCAGGGCTCCTGCTTCCTCGACTTCCGGCACCATCAACTCGCGATTCATGGCTGCCGCGCAGATCTCGCGCCACAGTTTGCTTCGCGCTCCGCCGCCGGTGATGCGGATCTCATTCACCGGCGCATCGAGGGCCGCGTAGCATTCCACCATGGAGAGAGCGACGCCTTCCATGACCGCGCGCACCATCGTCATGGGCTGGGTGGCCATGTCGAGTCCGAAGATCGAGCCGCGGGCAGCAGGCTCATGCCGGGGCGCGGACATGCCCGAGGTGTTGAAATAGGGATGGATCAAAAGCCCATGCGACAGGGGCGGTACGGCGCGGGCATCCTGCTCGATCCGTTCGAAGATCGCATTCGCATTTCCATCACCTGCTGCTTCAGCCTGACAGAAGGCGGAGATGATCCAATCCAGGCAAAGCGAGCCCCCGCCCGTATTCGACATCAGCCGCTGCCATCGTCCGCCAGGCATGAGAAACAGGAACCCGACATTCTCGGGCTCCATGATCGGACGGTCGACTGTCAGGTTGTTCATGAAGCTGGTGCCGATCACGGTGACGGCCTGGCCCGCCTCCAGCGCCCCGACGCCGACGGCGGCGGCCACCGCGTCTCCTGCTCCGGTCCCCACCGGCGTGCCCTCGGCAAGGCCCGTCTGCGCGGCAGCTTCCCTCGTAACCCGCCCGACGATATCGCCGATGGCGAGAACGCGCGGCAGGCAGCCCATGATTTCGGGCACCCCGGCGAGTTCTAGCAGTTCCGGCGAGACCTTGCGCCCGCGAATGTCGCACGGAAAGAACGACAGGTCGGACTCATCCATAGCGATCTCGCCTGTGAGCCGGTAGTTGATGTAGTCCTTGGCGCAGAAAACAGTCGAAATGCGCGCATAGCGCTCGGGCTCGTGCTGCTTGATGTAGGACAAGAGCACCAGGGGAAGGCCCGGGATCGGCGCATTGCCGCAGATCTGGTAAAGGCGCTTTGTGCGCCCGTCCTCATTCCACCCTTCCAGCATGAAGGCGGCTCGGGCGTCCGGCCAGGCAATGGCGCGCCCTACCGGCTTCCCCCCGGAGTCGAGCGCCCACAATCCACCCATGTGCCCGCTCACGCCGACGGCGGCGATCTCTGCGGGATTGACACTGGAAGCTTCAATGGCTTCACGAATGGCGAGCGCGACACCATCGAACGTGCCTTCCATGTCCTCCTCATGCCAGTCGGGCTTAGGACGATAGGAAGGCGTTTGCCGTCGCGCAGTGCCGAGCGCCTGACCGGTTTCGGCGTTTATGACCACCGCCTTGGTGGCTGTCGTGCCTTTATCGATGCCCAGAACGTAGCTCATGCAGTCAGCGCTCCAGAGGTCAAATCAGCCCTGCGGCCTGAGTAGCCTCGATAGACATCCCGTGCCTCCCGAAAGAGCGAGAACCAGCCTTCGTATTCCGGCTGCGCCTGTGGATCAGGCTCGTACCGGGCAACGGTCTGAACCGTCTGACCGATGGCGGTCTCAAGGTTCGGCCAGAGGCCCGTGGCCACCCCGGCCAGGAGCGCGACGCCAAGAGCGCCCGACTCCTTGGCGCTCGATACCTCGATGGGAAGCCGACAGATGTCGGCGAACATCTGCGCCCAGAAGGCGCTACGGCTTCCACCGCCCGTGAGCGTTAAGGACGAGGGCTTCACCGGCATCGACTCGAAGCAGTCGCGGGTGGAGAAGCACAGCGCCTCATAGACTGCACGGAGCAGGTGGTCGCGGGTCGTGTGGCTTCCCACGCCGAAGAACGAACCTCGCGCCCGGGCATCAAAGAATGGCGCGAGCACGCCGCTGCCGTTCACATAAGGAAGCAGCAGCACCCCGCCCGCACCTCTCGGCACGGCGCCGGCGAGTTGCTCCATGGCGGAGAAGTCCCAAGTGCCGTCCGGCTTCTTCGGGCCGCCGAAACGCTCCAGGAACCAGTCCATGGTGATGGTGCCGGAGGTGTTTGGCAGAATGCGGATGTAGCGCTCGCACGGCATCGCGAACAGGAAGCCAAGGCCCGGAGGGTCACGGTTAGGTTTCGCCAGGATCAGCGAGTTGAGGCAGCTCGTGCCGAGAACGGTAAGCGCATCACCCGGGCGCATGCGCCCCACCCCCAAAGCGTTGGCAGACGCATCCCCCAGCCCGGTGACCACCGGGGTTCCTACGCTCAGCCCTGTTTCCGTGGCGGCGTTGGCCGAGATGCCTCCGGCGACTTCGCCGGATTCCAGGATGCGCGGCATCCGTTCGACCCAGTCGCCCGCGCCGCACAGGCTCATGAGCTCCGCAGAGTGTTCTCGCCGGTCGATGTCGCCTGGCACGAAGGACACGTCAGACGGGTCTGTTGCGAGGCCGCCGGTCAGCCGGTAGCGCAGGTAGTCCTTGGCGCAGAGAACCACATGGGCCCGGTCCAGAATGTCCGGTTCGTGGCGCGACAACCAGGCGAGCACCATCAGAGTGATGCCCGGCATCAGGCCGTTGCCGGAGATGGCGAAGATCCTGTCGAGCAGGCCCGCCCGCTCCAAGGCCATCTGCTCGGCCTGGGCACGCTCGTCAGGCCAGCAGACAGCGTTGCGGACAGCCTGCCCATCTTTATCGATAATCCAGGCTCCGCCCATGTGAGCCGCGATGCCAACGCCCTTGATGTCGGACCCGGAAATCCCCGCCGCCGCAACAGCCTCCTTGATCGTTTCGACGCAGAGCCGCCACGTACGCTCGGGATCCTCCTCGTGCCAGCCGGGCTGGGGTCGCAGGACCTCCATGCGCCGCTGGCTCGATCCGCAGTCGCGCCCGGAGACGTCGAACACGACGGCCTTGATGACGGATGTGCCTTTATCGATGCCGATAACGAAGCTCATGGGACGCCTCAGGCATAAACTGCCGGCGGATTGCCGAGTCCGGGCGATATGGTTCTGGGGGCGAAGCGAACCGTGCCTTGGGTCTTAGGATCGAACACGTAGAGCGCCGCCTCGTCCGCCAGCACATCGACCGGCTCGTCGATGCCGAACTTGCGGTCGTTCGGGATGAGGGCCTGAACCGTGTCCGGACCGATCTGTACTGTCACGAGGAGGGAATCTCCGAGTTGCTCGGACACATAGACCTTGCCCCGTACCTGCAGCATGTCGGCCGACGGCTTCGCCTCGCCCGCGCGGCGCACGTCCAGGCCGCTTGGGCGGCACCCCAGGAGAAGCTTCGCATCCGAAGAGACATTGGGCCGCAGGGCCGTGGGAAGGTGCGTCGTCTCGCCGCCGAACCGCCCCATGAGGCGGGGCAGTTCCACCACGCCTTCGATCGACATCAGATTGATGGAGTGCAGGCCAAAAAATTGCGCCACGAACGCGTTGACAGGACGGCTGTGGATTTCATCCGCCGTGCCGACCTGCTGCAGAATGCCGTCGCGCATCACGGCGAGCCGGTCCGTCATGGTCATAGCCTCGATGGGATCGTGGGTCACGATCACCGAAGTGGTGCCCAGCGAGCGCTGGAGGCGCTTGAGCTCCCCGCGGAGCCTGGCCCGGAGCAAGGTGTCCAGGTGAGCAATCGGCTCGTCGAGGCACAGGAGATTGGGGTCCCGGACCAGAGCCCGAGCGATGGCGACCCGTTGCTGCTGGCCGCCCGACATCTGCGATGCGCGACGATCGATGAGGTGCGCGATGTTGAGCATGCCCGCGACCTCAGCGACCTTCGCGTCGATGTTGGCTTTGGACAGGCCCCTGATCTTGAGCGGATACGAAATGTTCTGCCGCGCCGTCATGTGCGGGTAGAGCGCATTCTGTTCGAACACCATGGCGATATTGCGCTCTTGCGGAGACTTGTCCTCCACCGGAACGCCATCGAACAGGATCGAGCCGGAAGTTGCGCTCTCAAGGCCAGCAAGCATCCTGAGCACGGAGGTCTTGCCCGATCCGGACGGCCCCAGGAGGCCGAAGAACTCTCCATCCTCGATAGTTAAGCTGACGTCCCGAACGGCATGGACCGTGTGGCCGTACCACTTGTTGATGTTCGCGAGAGTGACGGATGCCATGATCGTCGTTCCTTATCGGCCGCCGAGTTCGATGGAGAAGCTGCGGATCAGCGACCGCTGCATGTAGTAAGAGATGATGAGAAGCGGCCCTACGGCTGCGATGCCGATCGCGCCGAGCTGACCCCAATTGGGCTGCTGGAAGAGGAAGAAACTCGCCAGCGCCTTCGGTAGGGTGATGACGTTCTCGCCGGTGAGCACCAGCGCGAACAGGAACTCGTTCCAGGCGAAGATCATGGACAGGATGCCCGCCGTCAGCACGCCCGGGGCGCTCAATGGCAGGAGCACATCCCAGAACAACCTGTACCAGGGCGCGCCGTCAATGCGGGCTGCCTCCTCGTAGGACTTAGGGATCTGGCGGATGAATTCGGACAGAAGCCAGATCACCAGGGGCAGATTCATGAAGGTGTAGATAATGATGAGGCCCGTATAGGTGTCGAACAGGGACAGTTCCTGAAACAGGAGATAGAAGCCGATCACTGGCACGATCGGCGGCATCATCCGCAATGAAAGAATGGTGAAGCTCAGCTGCCCATGTGGGGGAAAGCGGCGCGCCAGCGCATAGGCTGCCGGGAACCCGAGAACCAGGCAAATGGCGGTGGAGAGAGACGCGACGATCAGGCTGTCGCCGATGCCCTTTCCTCCCCCAACCGTCCAGCCTTCCGTGAAGTTCGCGAGCGTGCCGTTGACCGGCAGCACACTCGGAGGTGAATTGAACAGCTCCGCATACGGCTTGAAGGCAGTCAGCAGCAGCCAGAGCAGAGGACAGAGGAAGAGCAGGAGCAGCGCCACCATGACCACGTGCTTGAGCACTTCCCGCAGGATCTCGCCGAAGGAAGCACGATCTGCGGGAGGATGAGAGGCGGGGATCGGGCTCATGCGGCGCTTCCTTCTGCAAGGCGGGGCGTAGCAGCCGGGGCGGCAGATGCGGGAGCCTTGTCCCGTCTCTTCACGAGGGCCAGAATGGCCATGGTTCCGAATGTGAGCAGGATCAGCTGAATGATGCTGAGCGCGCCCGCCGCCCCGAACTCGAAGCGCCCGAAGCCGAGATCATAGGTGTAGTAGGCAAGGTTCTGCGTGCTCGTGCCCGGCCCGCCCCGAGTGAGGATGTAGATGATGTCGAACACTTTGAAGCTGTCGATGAAGCGCAGCACGAACGCCACTGTCATGTAAGGCACGAGCATGGGCAGAACGATGTGGATAAAGGTCTGCATCCGGTTCGATCCATCAACCTTCGCGGCCTCGAAGACGCGCGGTGGGATTGAGCGAAGGCCGGCGAGCAGGACGATCATCACGAACGGTGTCCATTGCCAGATGTCGACCAGAACCAGCGTCGGAAGCGCCCATTCGGGAGAGGAGGCCCAGGCCGGCGGGCTGATCCCAACGCCGCGCAGGACGGAATTGAGCGGGCCGTAGATCGGGTTCAGGAAGAGGTTCCAGGAGAAGCCGACCACGATGGGAGCCAGCATCATAGGGATGAGGAAGAGCGAGGTATAGATTTCGCGCCCGCGGCTATAGCCGTTGAGCAGGAGCGCCAATCCTAGGCCTACAAGAATCTGCAACGGCACGGCGATAAGGGCGAACACCAGCGTGATCGAAAGGCTCGACCAGAACCTGGGGTTGGTCACGATGCTCTCGAAGTTGCCCAGTCCCACCCACTCAGTCGGAATGGGAATGGCGAGCTGGTAGGACGTGAAGGACGCATACAGCAGATAGGCCACCGGCCATATCGAGAGCAGGAAGAGGAACAGGAGCGCCGGCGCTAACAGGATCAAGGTCGCGCGCTTTTCCTGCGCCTGCTGCCTCTTCTGGGATGCGCTCCGGGACGACCGTACGGCGTTGGGGGTCGCGGCCGACGTGCTCATGCCTGCGCCTCATCTCGTATCTGCTATGACGGGAGGGCGGAATCCATCCGCCGCATCGGCGACGGCGGCGAACCGCCATCGCCTGGTTTAAGGTATCAGGACCAGTAGCCCTGCTTGATCATGCGCTGACGATACTCGTTGTAGTGCGTGATCTGCCGGTCCCGGTTGTAGGTTTTCGTGGTTTCCTCGAACTCCGAGGTCATCGCCTTCAGGGCTTCCTCAGCCGTGGCCTGGCCGGTGACGGCACGCTGGACGTGCTGGATCATCGACGCGAGATAGCGGTTCGTGCCCGGGATCGAGATGTCCAGGTAGACTTTCGGGTTCGCGAGGAGCTCCTTGCTGACGGACGCAAAGTTCTCGGCAAAACCGGACTCGGCCTGCAGCGGGAAGGTGCTCTTCGGGTTGTCGAACATGCTCGTCCGCCAAGGATCCATGAGGGACTGCGAGAAGGTTTCCGCAACCCACCGGTTCGCGTTAGCCGATTGTTGCAGCCATGCGATGGCCTGGAACGCCCCTCGCTTGTTCTTAGAATTCTTGGCGATGCCCATGGCGCGTCCATAAGGCAGAATGGTCACTGGCCCCCAGTTGCGCGCGCACTTGATCTTTCCCGCTACCTTAGAAACGGACGGATCTGCTGCACCCTTTGGCATGTCGGTCCACCAGTTAGCCTGCGCAATCTTGCCCTCAAAGAACACTTGCCGGCCCACATCCCAAGGCATGGCCTTAGCCAAGTCTGCCGGCATGAAGTTTGTCATTTCTTTGTAGCGGCGCAAGGCCTCGATGGTGGTGTCGTTGACGAGCTTGGGCCTCATCTGCTCGTCGAAAAGCTCGCCGTAGCGTTCTCCCTTTTCCGCCCCCGCCTGGACGAGCTGGTTGATGAAAAACGCGTAAACGAAGAAGCTCGTGACCTCTACGGCGCCATAGAGGTTCTTGTCCGGGCGCGTGAAGAACTCGGCGGTGTCCCGGTATTCCTTGTAGTTTTTCGCAGGCGCGAGGTCGTAGCCGTATTTCTGACGGAAGGCAGACTGCTCCTCCCCGCTCTCAAAGAGATCGGACCGGTAGGTATTGATGAACATGTCACCGTCAATCATGACGCCGACAATTTTGCCTTCATAGATGTTGAGCTGCTGGAACGGCTTGGCGATATCGCTAAAGTTGAGCTCCTGCAGCGTGCCGACCTCTTCCAAGGGTGTCAGGAATGGACCGAAGTCGCCCACGAAGTTAGGCCAGAAGTCAAACGCATCGAATCGTGCGGTGCCCTGTCTTAAGGCAAGCAGGTTCTGGTCGTACATGTTGCCGAGCGGATAGGACACGAACTCGACATCGATACCTGCTGCCTGCTTGAACTCGGGCGTGAAGGTCTTAAGGATTGGTGTAAAGGCGCCGCTGTCCACGCCCACTGTCACCTTGCCTCCGCCGGATTGCGCAGCGGCGCCAAGCACGCCGCTGAATGTCGCCAGCGTGGCGGCGGCGCCGAAGATTGAGCTTCTTCGTAACAGTTCACGGCGGGAGATGAGACCCGCCGTATCCATGCTTGCAAGCTGATCGAGAGCGAACTCCTCGGTTTTCGGGTGTTTGGGCAGCCGTACCATGTTTCTTCTCCCTGGGGCGGACCATGCGTCCGTTTAATTTTTTTAACCCCATCGCTTAGTGTAATTGTATTCACTAGCGACAGATTGTTTTATTTATGTAGACGCTATCTCACAGATTGTTTTATTACAATCTGGAAAATTGTAGCAAAGATATGATCGAAGAACTGATACAATCAGGGACGAAAGCCCGCAGCCGGTCCATCGTCACCGCCGTGATCGATGGCATCGCGCACCGCAAACTCGCCCCTGGACAGAAGCTCCCGCCTCAGCGCGACTTAGCCCATGACTTGGGCGTTGCGGTCGGCACTGTGGGGCGCGCCTATGCGGAGTTGGAAACCCAAGGCTTCGTGATCAGCCACGTGGGCCGCGGCACCTTCATCGCGGACAGAAGGACGGCACGCACCCAGGACGCGCCACAATCGGCAGAGCCCATTGACATGGCGGTTTACCGGGTGCCTGTGCCGCCGCTGGATGATCTCTTTGGAGAGACCTTGAAGGCCATGGCGGCGGAGCATCGGCCGGACCAGATCCTCGGCAGCGCTCCCACGGCAGGACGCTTCGAGCATCGCGAAGCCTTCGCTCATTGGCTGAAGCGCTTCGGGGTGTTCGCGACACCGGACCAGATTGTGCTCACCAATGGCGGCCAGCATGCTATGATGGCTGCAATCTCGACGATCACTCATCCCGGGGAGGTCATTGCCACAGAGGACTTCACCGATCCACGGATGAAGATGGTCGTCAGCCACCTCGACAGGCGACTTGTCGGCATTCCGATCGATCAGTACGGTCTTTTGCCGGAGGCGCTCGATCAGATCTGCAGAACGCAGGCGATCGCGGCCATCTACTGCACCACGCGCAGCCAAAATCCGACGAACATCACCCTGTCCCTCGAGCGACGCCAGGCCATCGCGGAAATCGCCCGTCGTTACGATTTACCCGTGATCGAAAGTGATGTGTACGGGACGATCATGGCGGACGTCGACCCGCCGATTTTCGCCCTAGCTCCCGAGCGCACGCACTTCATCTCCAGTCTCGGTCGGATCGCTGGCCCAGGGATGAAGATCGGCTGTCTTGTGTCGCCGCCCGACAAGGTGGCTCAGACGCAATCCGGAGTTGGCATGTCAACAGGCGCCGCAACCCTAATCATGGCGGAGCTAGGCTCCCGCTGGATTACGGAAGGCCGGATCGACGAGATGATCCGTTGGCAGCAGGCGGAGGTGTTGCGCCGAGTATCGCTCCTCACTACGTTTCCGGTACTCGGGAAGGCTCACGCCATCCCAACCTCCCCTCATGTCTGGCTTATCCTGCCGGAGCCTTGGCGTGCGGAGGAATTCGTTGGGGCAGCCGCCGCTCACGGGGTCACCATCGCGCCGTCGCACAGCTTCGTGGTTGGCCGCCGTTCGGTGCCGCATGCGGTACGGTTGGTCATCGGCTCGCCGCCCTCCATGGACCTTTTAGAAACCGCCTGTGAGCGCCTGGAGCGCCTCCTGAACACCCAACCTCGCATCCATGGAGATACAGCATGACGAAGGGAAGCGACGGGGTCGTCTTGGTCGTTGGTGCCCTAGGCGTAGTCGGGCGCGCCGCTCTCGACCTTTTTACCCGAACACCGGGTTGGTCCGTCATAGGCCTGTCGCGTCGAAAGCCTGACTTTGAGACGAACGCTCGCTGGATCAACGCTGATCTCAAGGATCTCGCCGGACTACGGGAGCAGCTTGCCTCAGAAGGCAAAATTTCGCACGTGGTCTATGCCGCCCTTCACGAGGAGCAGAGCCTGGTAAAGGGTTGGAGCGCGCAAGAGCAGATCCACTCCAATGTGCTGATGCTGAGTAATCTGCTCACTGCGCTCTCCGACCTGAGCATCGACTTCTCGCATCTCACCCTGCTGCAGGGCACGAAGGCCTATGGCGTACACCATGGGCCCTACAAGATGCCCGCCAAAGAGAGCGATCCACGCTTCATCTCATCCAACTTCTACTACGACCAGGAGGATCTGGTTCGGGAGAAAAGTGGTCGAGAGGGATGGGCGTTCACCGTGCTCAGACCGCAGATTGTCTGCGGCTTCGCGCTCGGTAATCCCATGAACGCCGTCACAGCCATCGGAGTTTATGCATCCATTTGCCGGGAACTGGGGCAGCCTATGCGTTTTCCCGGGGGGCCTCCATGCTTCCAGGAGGCCGTCGATGCCAACCTCTTGGCGCGAGCGATCCTGTGGGCCGGACGGGAGCCTCGCTGCGCGGGCGAGATCTACAATATCGCCAACGGAGATTGCTTCTCTTGGCCCAATCTGTGGCCTCGCTTTGCGAAGCGCTTCGGTGTTGAGCCGGGTATCGCCCATTCTTTTTCCCTGGCTGAGACGATGCTAGACAAGGCGCCCGTTTGGGATCGCATTGTCGAGAAACATAGCCTAGTGCCGTATAGCTATGAGGAAATCGTCTCTTCTTGGCAGTTTATGGATTATTTGCTGCGACATGGGCGCAACTATGCGCACCACTCGCTTGTCTCAACGATCAAGGCACGAAAGCACGGCTTCCATGACTGCATGGATAGCGAAGAGATGTTTGATACCACCTTCACACGGCTACAAGAGGCTAGGATCCTGCCGTGTTGACGTGTGGTGCCCCGGCGCTCATCCCCACGTTATCAGCGAGTTGCATCGGAGGTTCAGGTTTGAGTTCCAAGCTGACGCCCAGGACAATCCAGCATTAACATTACACTCGACCATCCACGCATCGCGGGCCGAAGCTAGCTTAGTGTTTTCCGCCTTGGCGAGCGTCACTCTCCAGCAGGTGTAGCGGCCCGCGCGTTCAACTATGCTGCTACTCAGGAATGGCTCTGTACGAAGTGGAAGAGGCTAGGGTTTTAATTTTGATCAGGGAGTATGACGGCCATGACCATCCAACCACAGCCTTTCAAATTGCAAGTCCCGGACGCTTCCATTGCGGATCTGCGTGTGCGCTTGCTACGCGCGCGCCTTCCAGACCAAGCACCGGGCGAGCCATGGGCGTATGGCACTGATGTCGCCTACTTGAGCACCCTCGTCGAATATTGGCGCGATCGCTTCGACTGGCGCGCGCAAGAGGCGAGGCTGAATGCCTTCCCGCAATATAAGGTCCAATTGCATGGCATTGATCTGCACTTCCTGCATGTCCCGGGAGTGGGTCCTGATCCCCACCCTCTCCTGCTCTCGCACGGCTGGCCAGGCTCCATCTTTGAGTTTATCGAGCTGATCCCCCGCCTTACTGATCCAGAGCGATTCGGAGGCGACCCTGCCGATGCCTTCACGATCGTCGCTCCCTCTCTACCGGGCTACGGCCTCTCCTTTGCTCCTGGTCAGCCGCGGTTCGGAGTTGAGAGCATTGCGGACTGTTTGGCTGCTCTGATGAGCGAAGTGCTGGGTTACCGTAAATTCGGAGCCCAGGGAGGCGACTGGGGCGCGTTCGTCACTGCTCGGCTCGGCTACGCCTACCCGGAGCGCCTATCCGGCATCCATCTCAACATGATGCCAATCCGGCGTGACCCAACGATTTTATCCGATCCGACACCCGAGGAGAGCCGCTTCCTGGACGAGCTTCAAGTCTGGCTTAAGGAGGAGACCGGCTACCAATGGATCCAAGGGACCCGGCCGCAGACGCTAGCCTTTGCGCTGACGGATTCCCCAACTGGCCTTGCAGCGTGGATCGTGGAGAAATTCCGGGCGTGGTCGGACTGCGGCGGAGACATCGAGGCTGTGTTTTCACGGGATCACCTGTTGGCAAACATTAGCCTTTACTGGTTCACAGGCGCGATTGGCTCGTCCTTCTGGCCCTATTATGCTCGGATGCACGGGCCTTGGCCTATTCCATACGGTGAAGCCGTAGCCGTACCGACAGGATATTGTGAGTTCCCACGTGAGATGCTGAGGCCGCCCCGTTCTGCTGCTGAGAGAACGTTCACGAACCTTCAGCGTTGGAGTGTGATGGAGCGTGGCGGGCACTTCGCCGCGATGGAACAGCCAGAAGCTCTAGCTCAAGAAGTACGCGCTCTATTCCGAATGCTTCGCTGAGACAGATGACTTATCGCTTGCGGCCGCCGAAATGGACGCAAGCAAGTGCGGTGCTCTGGCACGATGCAGAGTGTGCGACCCAAATCCTTCGAATAGAAGGCGGTTGATCTTATGAAGGTGGGTATCGAATCGGTCCCTGAAGCTCGCCCCACTCAACGAACGTCAGCTCTTAGAACCCTAAGCGGTCCTAGCGATTACGTCGCAGAAGTGCCAGGAGCGGACCTCCCGCATAGCGGACCGGATGTTATGCGCCGATCAAGGCCAAACGGCTGCCATGGGTCTTCGAAGTCAGCGAACTCACGGTGATAGTCGCTTCAATTTCCCAGCGAACAAGTCTTAGGAACTGCTCGCCCCGACATCCCAGGCGGCGATGCCACGCTGGATGATCGCCTTACAAGTGTCTCTCAGGGGCCCGTCACGTTAACCGCCCTTGGATGCAATGAGACTTAATTAACAGCATAGCTGGTTCAAGGGTTCTGTCGCAAATCCGGATCAGAGGCGAGAAAGGATCAGGTACTTCTGGAGAGCTCATGCGGCGAGCAGATCGAATTGCTCTGCGAGTGACAGCTGCAGATTGTGGGCGTACTTCGCCTGTCCTTTCCGCATCATGTGAACCAGTTCAATCCCGCCCAAGATCACGCGAGCGCTGTTCGAAGACTTGAACCCAAGCATCGGCCAGATCCGCCGCTTGATCGCCCGATGATCCTGTTCGATGATCCGTGTGGCGGCCTCAAAGGCCTGGTTCGCGGTTTCGGCTACCCCGTCGAGGAAGAACTCGAGCCAAGCCTCCCAAGCGCCGTACTCTCGAACCTCTTGCAGCAGACGATAGTAGTCAGCCCGGTGGGTCTTCAGATACAGGCTGAGGTAGAGCAGCGGCTTGTGAAGCACGCCATGGACACAGAGGAAGAGAGTGACGAGCAGGCGTCCGATCCGGCCATTGCCGTCCAGGAACGGATGGATGGTCTCGAACTGAACGTGCAGCAGCCCTGCCTTGAGAAGGGCCGGCAACTTGGAACGGTCCTCATGCATGAACTGCTCGAGAGCGCCAAGGCAGGCCTCGAGCTCTGTCACAGGGGGAGGGACGAAGAGGGCATTGCCCGGGCGTGTGCCACCGATCCAGTTCTGAGAGCGCCGAAACTCCCCTGGGCTCTTACTGCCGCCACGAGCGCTCTGAAGAAGGCGGGCATGCATTTCGCGAATGAGACGGAGGGAGAGTGGTAAGTCTTGGAGGCGCTCAAGTCCGTACATCATCGCATCGACGTAGTTCGAGACCTCGCGAATGTCGTCAATGGGCTGGCCTGCTTGGGCTTCGGTCTCGAACCGCAACAGGTCGGATAGTGTCGACTGGGTGCCTTCGATTTGGGAGGAAAGCACGGCCTCCTTTCGGACATACATGTACAAGAACAACTCCTGACGCGGCAGGAGCATGGTGACACCGTCGAGCCGACCCAGCGCACGCTCGGCCAAGCTGAGCCGCTCAAGCAGCGGAAGGACATCGATGGGCGGTTGAGGTGGAAGTGGTGGCGGGACGAAAGCGCGCACGGTTTCCCCTGCAACCGGGATTTCGACGAAGCGGCCAAGCCGCAAGTTGGTGGAATCAGCTTCGGTCATAACCAACTGTTGCAGGGCGCGTTAATTAAGCAAGGTGCCGTTTGTTTAACTAAGCGGGATTGTAAGGTAAGCAGCCTTAAATAAGCCGAATGCCAAAACCGTTCTATAAGCAGAGGCTTCGATGCAGCTCGCTAATATAGATATAACATTTTGCATAATAAGCATTTCGATAAGAAGTCGGCGACAATGCCAAGTCATGACTGCCTGGCCAGGGGGCTTCCATCTGCTCCATCGTTCAACGTTTGATTCCGGTTTGCTGCTTTCCCGTTGAAAGGCCAGCGGAGGAAGCGCTTGGATGTGGAACTTCGTTCTGGATGATGTAGGTGTTGATCAGAGCCACAACCTTGCGGCCGAGTGCCTGATCCTCTTCAAGGCTACCCGTGTCGAGGATCTCGAGCCGGATCTCGAAATCAGGGTCGCAGATGAGAATGGCCGGATCCTGCTCGTCACCGTCTCCCGGTCTGTCCAGGAACCAACCCTCGTCAGGATTCGGATCTTCAACATCAAGACCCGCATCCAGGCTCTCGACAAGATACCTCGCCAGACGATCGTTGATCCGCGTGCCATCGTCTTCGCCAAAGATGAGCCGAGGCTCGCCTTGAGGATCCCGAATGACGTGCTGCCGATCCCTTCCGGGCCGGGCGATGAACAGGGTCCAGTGTGACGATGGGCTCATGCGGTATTCTTCTCGCGAACTTCGTTGAAATCTTGAGCAAAGCTGTGTTTCGGCGTCAAGCATCGCCCCTATAGGGCTGCTTTCGTTCGCATCCCTCTCACATGGCCTTGGCTGGGTATGGCAGCGCAGCAGAACCAGCTGTGCCGTCCTTACACGATCAAGCTCCAGAACGAGGTTTTGCGGCCGTGTTGGAGTTTGAGGCGCTTCATGTAGACATCATGAGCCTCAAACCTGCCGAAATCCTCAACTCGGTCAGCAAGGCTCTCGCACTCCTCAAGGTGGCGGGCAGCGTGCTGGTACCGCTTGGTCCTGTTTCGCTCCAGGGCAAAGTCGATCAAGGCCCGGCGGAGAACAGTAGCCGCAAGAGGATGTTTGGCCTCCAGCGCAGCTGCGGCCGGCGCCATGATCTCGTAGAAGTCGCCGTTGAGTTCGTCTGCACGGGCAAGCACCAGGTGCGCGGCTTGGTCCAGCGCCGGCCAGGTCACCAGGAAACTTAAGGCATGGTGCACGCTCGAATGGCTCAGGGCATGAGCGATGGCCCGCTCCTCAGCCTCGAGATCCTCAAAGTCGGGCAGGCGCTTGAGATAGGAGCGCAGGTGCTCCGGGCTGAGCGAGCGCTCAAAGCAGACCCAACGAAACGCCTGCGCCTCATCCGCTCGCCC
>NZ_JAEQMY010000330.1 GCF_016743775.1 Microvirga aerilata
CTAAGGCGTGTGGACATTCATTTCAGGGCCATGAAGCTGGCAGCGAGATAGATCATGGCCTCAAAGCTCTGATCAGTCTTATCGTAGCGGGTGGCGACGCGGCGGAACTGCTTCAGGTCGCAGAAGAAGTTCTCGACCAGATGCCGCCAGCGGTACATGGCAAAGTCACACGCAATCTGCCTCACACGATTGGCTTTGGGCGGGATGACCGCGATAGCGCCGCGAGCATCCAGCGCCTGGCGCAGCGCGTCATTGTCGAAGCCCTTGTCGGCAATCAGAGCGCCTATCTCGACCCCGTCGAGCAAGGGCTCAGCCCCGACGCTGTCATGGCGCTGCCCCGGCAGAAGCAGGAAGTCCGCCAGGTTGCCGAGCGCATCCACCAGGGCCACGATCTTGGTGGTCAGGCCGCCGCGCGAGCGTCCGATCGCCTGATGACAAGTCCCCCTTTAGCGCCCGTCCCGTGCTGATGGACGCGGATGATCGTGCCGTCGATGAGCGCGTACTCGAAGTCAGGATCGCCCGACAGAGCCTGGAAAACTTGCTCGAAGATGCTGGTCTGAGCCCAGCGGCGAAAGCGCCGGAACACGCTGTTCCAGTTCCCAAACATCGCGGGCAGGTCCCGCCAGGGCGCTCCGGTGCGCACCATCCAGAGCACCGCCTCCAGGAAGCGCCGGTTGTCCGAGCCGGTGCGCCCGGGATCCCCTGCTTTCCCAGGGAGCAGCGGCGCAACACGCTCCCACTGTTCGTCCTTGAGCACCCACCGATTCAAAGCTGACCTCCAGTTTGCAGCCTTGGATCAAATTTCGACTGAAGCGGGAATCCCTCAGGTCACCTGAATGTCCACACGCCTTA
>NZ_JAEQMY010000331.1 GCF_016743775.1 Microvirga aerilata
CTGGCAGCTCTGCCCGGACAAGTCCTCCCGGGTCGCGATCCACAGCAGGTCGATCACAACTTGGCCCGGCGTATGAGTAACCAGGTAGCCGCCGACCCTGTGAACCGGGGCGGCATTCCAGGATACTCGCTTCTCCCTGCCCTCCCCGTCCACCCCGACCTCGCCGATCCCGGCGGCCTGCCCGCGCAGGCTAGGTCCGCGGCCCTGGAACAAACCGGTGAACGAGAAGCGCCGCCGCGGCGAGACTGGGATCAGAGCAATTAAGCGCCGGGCATCTTCACGCGAAAAAGTCGGCCCATCCCGCGTTAGGCGATCAAGCAGCGCATGCGCCTCAAGCCGCGCCTCAACGGTGAGCTCTTGATCGCTCATCCTCTTACTCATCCTTGGCCTTCCCATCGGCGGAGAGATCCGGATCGGCGTCGGCAAAACCGTCGTCTAACACCCATCCTGTTGGCCCCTCCCCGACCGGTGCGACCCGGATGGACTCATTCTCCAGTATGAGCCTGACCATATAGGCGCCGGCGGCTTTGAACTGCGCCAGGCGATCGGAGAGGTTATCCCACGGCAACATAATATCTGGGACTGCGGGCTCAGCCGTCGGGTCTATGACTTGGAGAAGGATGCGGGCATCGAGCCCGCCCTCCTCCAGAACCAGCCCATGCGAAGCCACCAGAGCGGCAAGGCGCTCGTAGTAGGCCCGCATCAGCTCGCTCTCTGTGAGACGCTTCAGGCCGAAGGCGAAGTCCACGTGTCTGAGGAGCGAAGCTGGAAAGCCGGCATCGACCAAGGCCTTGAGGCACTCGACATGCAAGCGGGCCGGATCCGGCTCGCTGCGGGCGATCTCGCCGATCT
>NZ_JAEQMY010000332.1 GCF_016743775.1 Microvirga aerilata
AGGGGTAAGGTTTGCGAGCAGAGGTCATCCCGCCCCAACGGCTATGACCTCAAGACAGGTCCATAACAGTCTCTAGGAGGCCTCCTCACTTACGCGGCAATGGTGGGTAAGGAGGTCATTCCTTGCCGGATCCAAGCCGAGCATTCGCCGGTATTCACGCTTCTGCCGAGGCTCCCGTATGAGGCCCTTTTACTGAATAGCCGCCACAGCGTCCCGTGACCTACCGGGAATACGCTCAGATCCCTTTGGAACAACTTCCATACTGCGCTTTCTCGGAAATTCGTGGAGGATTTTCCGCGCTCTCAAGGCACTATGGCATTCGCCCCACCTGACATTGCCCCAACGATGCTGAGGGTGAGGAGAACGCCCAACATAATGAGGTCGGTTACTAGATTGTGCCTGACGTGCATGGAGGTGCCTCATGCTGAAGCGACCATCTTACTCCTGATCGGGTAAGAAACCGGCTCTTAAAAAGGGCTAATACCGAATAGTTCGCAAATCTACGCACAACTACAGAGACATAGATCTGCTAGCTCCGTGGGGAGTGATAATCTTATCCCCAATTACATAAATTTCCAAACATACGGAAGCTAATAGGTATTAGTTATTTCTATGTGAGTGTTATTTAATAACTAAATACAAATCGCTATCTAAACCTTTTTACCTGTATCAATGCCTAATCCATGACTTAATTCGACAGTCTGCTCCCCGGCTCTATTATAGACTCTAGCTACAGGTCACACCGATTGAGAGGGAGAGTTCATGCCACAAGCGATCTTTCAGCAGGGGTTGAACGGCTACACTGGCACTCTAGACACCATGGTGCAGGAAGACAGCCC
>NZ_JAEQMY010000333.1 GCF_016743775.1 Microvirga aerilata
CGATGCAACCGTATGAGCAAAACCAAACCGCCTATGGCACCGGCTTTGCCCGGACGGCAGCACAGGTCGACCAGGGCCTGCGCACCTTCATGCTCGGCGTCTACAACAACATGGTCCTGGGTCTTGCCATCTCGGCCCTGGTCGCGCTCGGCATCAACATGCTCGCCACCACCAGCGATCCGTCGCAAGCGGTCGCTCGCATGGGTGGCGTCGGTCTGACGCAGTTCGGCGCGACCCTGTATGGCTCGCCCCTGATGTGGGTTGTGGCGCTGGCGCCTCTGGCCTTCATCTTCTTCTTCACCTTCCGCATGGATCGCATGTCGGCGGCGTCTGCCCGCGGCACCTTCTTCGCCTTTGCGGCGGTGATGGGCGCCTCGCTCTCGACGCTGCTGATCCGCTACACCGGCGCAAGCGTCGTGCAGGTGTTCTTCATCACGGCGGCGTCCTTCGGCGCGCTGTCCCTGTGGGGCTACACCACTCGCCGCAGCCTGTCGGGCATGGGCTCCTTCCTGATCATGGGTCTCGTCGGCCTGATGATCGCCTCGATCGTGAACATCTTCGTCGCCTCGAGCGCGCTCCAGTTCGGCATCTCGGTGATCGGCGTTCTGATCTTCGCAGGCCTCACCGCCTACGATACCCAGAAGCTGAAGGAGATGTACCTGTACGGCAACTTCGACACGGAAGCCGCCGCCAAGGTCTCGGTGTTCGGCGCCCTGACCCTGTACCTGGACTTCATCAACATGTTCCAGTTCCTCCTGGCTCTCGTGGGCAACCGCAACGAGTAAGGACGAGCGGAGCAGATGCTCCCCAAGCCCCGGCCGAAAGGCCGGGGCTTTTT
>NZ_JAEQMY010000334.1 GCF_016743775.1 Microvirga aerilata
CGTGTGGTTGTTGAGACCCCGGTTGAGCAGCAGGTGTCGCTTTATGACGAGCGGGTGATCGTGGAGCGACGCAAGCCGGTCACCGACGCTGCCACAGGCGAGACACTCACCGAGATGACGATCGAGATGATCGAGTCGTCCGAGGTGGCGGTTGTTGGCAAGAGCGTCAAGGTGCGGGAAGAGGTGGTGGTCCGCCGCGAGCGCACCAGCCGTGTTGAAACCGTGCGGGACACCGTCCGTCGGGATGAAATCGAGATTGAGCAATCCGGTCAGAACGAGCGCTCGGGCCGAAAGCGGCCGGCGCTCGCCTCCAGCCGGAAGTAAACCAGTAGTACCTGCGTTTGCAGAGGATCGCGGTCACCAACCGCGATCCTCACGCCTGTAAATGAGGCCGGAATGCCGATCGAGTTGGGCGTCTAGCTCGGATAATCAGGTCAGGTTCAGCAATAGCCCTCGGCCTGAATTCAGCGGGCTGCGTCTCGTGAAAATCCAGAGCCTGTCGTGCGGATGAACGCCAGACGGACCAATGGTCGGAAAAGGATTGTTTCAGATGAAGGCTACCATGAACATCGACTGCACCCCTGAAGAGGCACGTGTGTTCTTAGGGTTGCCGGATGTGCAACCCATGCAGGAGCACCTGATGAAGGAAATGCAGGTGTCCTTGTCTGCCAATTTGAAAGCGATGGATCCGAATACGATGATCAACGCTTGGCTTCCAACGACCTTCAAAGGGTTCGAGCAACTGCAGGAGCTGTTTGCATCGCAGATGAACCCGAGCAGGAAGAGATAGGTGCTGCGGCAGTCGCTGTTAGGTCACCGCTGCCCTTT
>NZ_JAEQMY010000335.1 GCF_016743775.1 Microvirga aerilata
TAAGAAGCTGTTGAGCAATTTTATTGCTCGGGGCAAGTCATTGATTCAGAATAGGTTTGGGGCTGGGCCGCTGTGGCGGATGTGGGCTGTTTCACGTTGGGGAGCCCCGCCATGGATGCTTGCCTTTATGCCAGCGATCTCACTGATGCCGAATGGGTGCTGCTTGAGCCCCTTGTTCCCCGCAGCCACCCGGCCGGGCGGCGGCAGACCTATCCCTTACGCCGCATCGTCGATGCAATCTTTTACCTGCTGCGCACTGGCGCCCAGTGGCGGCTGCTGCCGCACGAGTATCCACCCCGGTCCGCTGTCTTCTACCACTATGCGCAGTGGCGCGAGGACGGCACATGGGAACAGGTCACGCGCGTGCTGCGCGAGAGTTATCGCCGCACGATCGGCCGGGCGCGGCAACCCACGGCGGCGATCATCGACAGCCAATCGGTCAAGACAACCGAGATGGGCGGACCCCGTGGATATGACGGTGGCAAGAAGATCAAGGGCCGCAAGCGTCATTTGCTGGTCGACACGCAAGGCAACCTGCTGAAGAACAAGGTGCAGCCTGCCGACATCCATGATCGTGCAGGGGCCGAACTCCTGTTGGAGGGGCTGCAGCATCTGTTTCCAGCCATTGAGCGCATGTGGGCCGACACCGCTTATCGTGGCCTGAAGGACTGGCTGCGCAGAGCGCTGGGCTGGCAGTTGACGATCCCGCAACACTGGTGGAGCGGCGGCGTCTGGACGAAGGTTGGATCAGAGCCGCCGACGCGCCCGAGTGGCTTTCAGGTGCTCGCGCGACGGTGGGTGGTTGAACGAACGATCGCTTGGTTGAC
>NZ_JAEQMY010000336.1 GCF_016743775.1 Microvirga aerilata
ATCATGGGGCTCCACGACACACGCCTGATCACCTGAGTTTCCCAGGTGGGCGGTCGCTCTCACGAGGCGACCAGGATCAGGTGGGCACTGCGACAGACGCGGGATCATACAGCGGATCGCGTCCCCTGCCGGGAGAGCCACGTCTTGACAGCCTTTTCAGCACAACCGACTCGTCTGCTGCATGCTTCTTCATGAATGCCTTGATGCGTGGCGCGATCTCCCGCCTGAAGCGCGAGCCGTTGAAGACGCCATAGTGCCCGACTTTGGCTTGCAGATGATGCTCTTTCTTCTCAGCCGACAGATTGGGCGTGAGATCGAGTGCCGCCACCGTCTGGCCGCGTCCGGTAATGTCGTCGTTCTCCCCCTCGACAGTCATGAGAGCACAGCGGCGGACCGCCTTCAGGTCCACGGGCCTGCCCCGGTGCTGCATCAGCCCTCTTGGCAGCAGATGGTCGATGAACACCGTCTCCAGGGTCTGGAGGTAATACTCGGCAGTCAGGTCCATGACAGCCAAGTATTCGTCATAGAACTCCCGGTGCCTGTCTGCTGAGTCACCGTCGCCCTGAATGAGGTGGTTGAACATGTCCCGGTGTGCAGAGAAGTGGCGATCCGGGTTCATGGCCATGAACCCACCCAACTGCATGAACCCTGGATAGACCAGCCGCCCCCGGCCCTGGTACCGCTCTGGCACAGGATGAATGCAGTGGCGCTTGAACCAGCCGATGTCTCGTGCTTGGGCGAAGCTGTTGACCTTTGTCGGGGTCTGCCGGGTGTCAATAGGTCCGCCGAGGAGCGTGACTGAACGAGGCACCAGCGGATC
>NZ_JAEQMY010000337.1 GCF_016743775.1 Microvirga aerilata
GCCTGAGCCGGTGTTCGTCGGCCGAGACTACCATGCGGGCGCTGCTGATTGTACCAGGTCAGCCACCGCGGCAGGTCGGCCACTCTGGACTGCGATGAACTGAACGGGATCGCATAGGCCCATTCCCGCAGGAGCGTCTGGATGAAGCGCTCAGCCTTGCCATTGGTCTTGGGCGTATAAGGCCTCGTGCGGATGTGCCGGATCCCAAGCATCCTCAGAGCTTTGCGGAACAGCCGCGCCACGTAACCGGACCCGTTGTCCATCATCACCCGCTCAACCCGGATGCCGCGCGCTCTGAACCCGCGCAGGGCCCGCACCAGGAAGGCCGTGGTTGAGCGGCGGGTCTCGTCCGGCAGCACCTCAACATAGGCCAGGCGGGTGGCGTCATCGATGGCCACATGAAAGCAGTCATGACCAGCGCCCGTGCTGGGGTTGCGCCGGTCACCCGTGATGCGATGGCCCACCCGCTCGAAGCGAGCCAGCTACTTGATGTCCAGGTGGATCAACTCGCCGGGGTGCTGACGCTGATAGCGCACGGGCTGCTGCTTCGGCTCCAGGGCCGCCAAGCGCCCCAAGCCACGCTGGGTGAGCCAGGCTGCTACAGTGGAGCGGGCCAGCTGCAGCTTGCCGGCGATCTCGTCTGCCGTGAGCCGGTACTCTCGCCGGAGATGCTCGATCACGCCAATCCAGTACTCAGCCGTGCGGGTTGCCACTGTCCTGGGCCGGGAGGAGCGGTTGTCCAACCCGCTTGGCCCTTCGGCTCCGTAGCGAGCCAGCCATTTACGGGCGGTGCGCTCGCTGATGCCAAA
>NZ_JAEQMY010000338.1 GCF_016743775.1 Microvirga aerilata
GCGACGCCGAAGGTCTGCGCCACCTTCTGGTACTTCACGGCGGGCTTCAGGGTCATGCCCTCGGAGAGCTGGTCCACCATGCTCCGCTGGATCTCCTGCCAGGGGGTCTGGCTCGCCGGATACGGGAAGCCGCCCCGGGCTTCGAGGTCGGCGCGACGGCGCTCCAGCTCCTCCGGCGGCAGCAGGATGTCGGCGCTGCGCTTGTTGAGATCGATGCGGACGCGGTCGCCGGACTGCAGCAGCGCCAGGCCGCCGCCTGCCGCCGCTTCAGGCGAGGCGTTGAGGATCGACGGTGTGCCCGAGGTGCCGGACTGGCGACCGTCGCCGATGCACGGCAGGGAGAGCACGCCCCGCTTGATGAGCGAGCCGGGCGGCTGCATGTTCACCACCTCCGCAGCGCCGGGGTAACCGATAGGGCCGGCGCCGCGGATGATGAGAATGGTGTGCTCGTCGATTCCGAGCGACGGATCGTCGATGCGGTGGTGGTAATCCTCCGGCCCCTCGAACACCACGACCTTGCCCTCGAAGGCGTTGGGATCCTCCGGGTTGTTGAGGTAGCGCTCCTGGAATTCCGGGCTGATCACGCTGGTCTTCATGATCGCGGAGTCGAACAGGGTGCCTTTCAGGTTCAGGAAGCCCGCCTTTTCCTTCAGCGGATTGTCGTAGGAGCGGATCACGTCGCGATCCCAGGTGTGCTTGCCACGGCAGTTCTCGCCCACGGTGGTGCCGGTGCAGGTCAGCGCATCCTCGTGGATCTTGCCCGCGCCGATCAGCTCGGCCATCACGGCGGGCAGGCCGCCCGC
>NZ_JAEQMY010000339.1 GCF_016743775.1 Microvirga aerilata
GCCACGGGAATGGAGCATGGCCAGAGCGCAGTTCGCCATTCTCTTCGAAGGCCGCTTCAGGCTGGGATGATGAACCCAGCCCGTACACGGAAATTCTGGCAGTTCCCACCAAGGTGCAAATAACGCTATCACCATCCAAAGTTCGACTATCCACCTTGGAGACGGACTGCCGGATTATGCTCGCGAGAACATTCTGCGGGTCGCCAGCAAATACTTTGGGCGGTTGAACACCGCGTCCGCTCATTTCAGCAAGGAGGGGATCACCTACCGCTGTAGCGTCAACATACAGATGGGTGGGCTCCCGATGAAGAGCGCTGATGGCAGGGACAAGGATATTTACTTAGCCTTCAATGCCGCCCTCGAAAAAGTCGCAAAGCAGCTTCGGCGGACCAAGCGAGAGCTTCGCGAGGACAAGGGCGAGCGCGTCGATAAGGATACCCTCCTGCGCGAGCGGATTAACCCAGCACCCGATTCTGACGAAGACCTGCTGTATGCAGAGGGCACAGGATCAGAGGACGAACGAGGGTCACTTTAGGTTCAATACAGGGCAAGGAGCGTGTAGGGTTGATTGTGAGCTACGCGCACTAAGGCTTACCGCCCTTCGTGGATAAGTGGTTCGTAGCCCAAAGCGCGGCTTGGGTTCGATTGGCAGCGCCGACCTTGCGCAAGATTGCTTTCACGTGAACCTTGACCGTCGCCTCAGTAACATCAAGCCTTTTGGCGATGACCTTGTTAGGCTCACCACGCATCAGGCTGCGCAGTATCTCGGCCTCTCGGGGAGAGAGTCTGTGTATCCCCGC
>NZ_JAEQMY010000033.1 GCF_016743775.1 Microvirga aerilata
GAGGAGATCGCCCGCAGCGTGCTCTACCTGGCGGCGGACGAGGCCGGCTTCATCACGGGCTCGACCCTGTCCGTGAACGGCGGTCAATACATGGCCTGACCCGGAGGGCGTCATCCCGGATGGTTTTCATCCGGGATGACGCCCCGGTGCATCGATGCAGCGCCGCAATGGCCGGTCCGCCTATGGAGTCTCATGAATGAATCACATCGACATGGCCGGCAGAACCGTCGTGATCACGGGCGGGGCTCGCGGCATCGGCTACGCGATCGGCGAGCGGCTGGTGCAGTCGGGAGCCAGGGTCGCCCTCTGGGATCTTCGGGCTGAGGAGGCGGAGGCGAGTGCTGCGGCGCTCTCGAACGACTGCATCGGCCTCAGCGTCGATGTTGCGGACAGCCTGTCCGTCGAGCACGCGGCTCAGCAGACCCATGCCGCCTTCGGCCGCATCGACGGCCTGGTGAACGGGGCGGGGATCACGGGGCCCGTCAAGCCGCTTGCCGACTACTCCGTCGAGGAGTGGCGCAGCGTCGTCGAGGTCAACCTGACGGGAACCTTCAACTGCTGCCGGTCCGTCGTGCCGATCATGCGGGAGAACGACTACGGCCGCATCGTCAACATCGCGTCGGTGGCGGGCAAGGAGGGCAATCCAAACCTTGCAGCCTACAGTGCCGCGAAGGCCGGCATCATCGGGCTTACCAAGTCGCTGGGCAAGGAGCTGGCCAAGACCGGAATTGCCGTCAACTGCATCACCCCGACCACGGCCAAGACGAAGATCCTCGACAGCCTCACGCCCGAATTCATCGAGTACATGCGCGTGAGGATCCCGCGGGACCGCTTCGCCGAGCTGCACGAGATCGCCGCCATGGTGGCCTGGCTGCTGTCCGAGGAGAACTCCTTCACAACGGCCGCCACCTTCGATCTCAGCGGCGGGCGAACGACGTACTAGAGTTGCCTCCAGCGCCATCTCCAGGCTTCGCGTCTGCGGAGAAGACGTGCTAGGTGGCGGCCATGACAGCTCGCACCGCCACCACCATCGGCCTCACCGCCATTCTGCTCTGGTCCCTGCTGGCCGTGTTGACGGCCGCAACAGGCACGATCCCGCCGTTCCAGCTCAACGCCATGACCTTCCTGGTCGGAGGGCTCGTGGGGGTGGCGAGCTGGATCGCACGTCCCGAAGGCCTCAAGGCCCTGCGCCAGAAGCCTGTCGTGTGGGCTTTGGGCATCGGCGGACTGTTCGGCTACCACGCGCTCTATTTCGCGGCCCTGCGCTGGGCGCCGCCTGCGGAATCCGGGTTGATCAACTACCTCTGGCCGCTCCTGATCGTGCTGTTCTCGTCGCTTTTGCCAGGGGAGCATCTGCGGCGGGCACACATCGCCGGAGCCTTGCTCGGCTTTGCCGGCGTCATCGTGCTGATCGCCGGGCGCGGCGCTTTCGACGCGCGGGCGGAATACATGCCCGGCTACATCTGCGCCTTCGTCGCCGCCTTCGTCTGGGCTGGGTATTCGGTCCTGTCCCGGCGCATCGGTCAGGTGCCGACCGATGCGGTGGCGGGCTTCTGCCTCATGACTTCGCTCCTGAGCCTGGTCTGCCATCTCGCCTTCGAGACCACCGTATGGCCCGAGTCGACGGTGCAATGGCTGGCTCTCCTGGCGCTGGGCCTGGGACCGGTGGGCGCGGCCTTCTATGTGTGGGATATCGGCATGAAGCGGGGCGACATCCGCTTTCTCGGCGTCGCGTCCTATGCCACGCCGGTGCTCTCCACGCTTCTGCTGGTGGCGGCCGGCTATGCGGAGCCGTCCCTGACCCTGGCGCTGGCCTGCGGCCTGATCGTGGCAGGCGCCCTGGTGGCGACCCTCACGCCGAAGAGGAACGCCCCGGCATGACCCGGTGGGTGTAGCGATAGGCGGTCTGGAAGCCCAGCGCCCCATAAAGCGAGCGGGCGATCTCGTTCTCCTCGCGCACCTGGAGATAGGCCGTGTGAGCCCCCTCCCCGCAGCCCCAGGCGATGAGGCTCGCAACCACCCGGCGGCCCAGCCCGATGCCGCGCAGATCGGGCGCGACCACGATGTCGTAGAGGCCGACATAGCCCCGCTCCGCCACGCCCAAGCCCCAGGCCACCGGCCTGTCGTCGAGGCTGAGGGTCGCGAAAGCCGACGTCTGGCGGATGCGCGAGACGATCTTCAGGAGGGTTTCGTCGTCGGCCTTGTCGCCGCCATAGGAGTGCGAGGCCTCCTTGACCCAGCGCTTGGACACCTGCGGCTGGAGCTGAACCTCGGGGTCGAGCTCGCAATCGCCGCTGCTGATGGGGGCCGCAAGCACATGGGTCGGCTCGATCTCCTTGAAGCCGCGCATCTTGAGCATGGCGTCCACATCCGGCGCCTCCATCCCGTTGAGGCGGAAGGTCGGACGCACATTGGCCTCCACGAAGCGGGCGACCATGTGGTCGATCAGCTCGTCGTCCAGGGTGGCATTCGGCATGAAAGGCGTCGCCGAATTGGCGCGCTTCGAGTAGCCGTTGGCCAGGCGCAGGATCCAGCCGTCATAGGTTTGATAATCGAACGAGGGCCAGGCGTTCACGAGGCGGCTCTCGAGCCCGATGATGAGGCTGTGGTCGTTCATGAGGCTGTCCGCTCCTGCAGGGTCGCCGTGCATCAGAACCTGTTCTTCCATTCGCGCAAGGCCCCGAAGACCTCCATGGGCTTTGCCCCTTCCTTATGAACGGATTTCGCCACCGCAGGCTCCCCGCTCCTCAGAAAAGGATTGGTGGCCTTCTCCTGCCCGATGGTGCTCGGCACCAGGAAGCGCCCTTGCGCCCTGGCGGCCTCGGCCTCAACTGCTCGCGCCCTCAGGGCCTCGTTGTCCGGCTCGACGGCCAGGGCGAAGCGTGCATTCGACAGGGTATAGTAGTGACCGCAATAGACCCGCGCCTCCTCCGGCAGGGCCGCCAAACGCTGGAGCGAGTGCCAGAAATCGGCGTAGGCGCCCTCGAACATGCGCCCGCAGCCGAGGGTGAACAGGGTATCGCCCGCAAACAGGGCGCGGTCCGCCGCAAACCAGTAGGAGACGTGATCGGCGCAATGGCCTGGCGTTTCCCACACATGGGCCTGGAGGCCGCCCACATGCACCGTGTCGCCCTCGCGCACGAACGCATCGGCGGACGGCACGGCCTCGCGCGCCTTGACGGGCGCCACCACCCGGCAGCCCGTGCGGCGCTTGAGAGGCTCGACCGCCTGCACGTGATCGGAATGGCGGTGCGTGACCAGAATGTCGGTGAGCTGCCAGCCGGTTTCGGCCAACGCCGCCAGGATCGGCCCTTCCTCGGGGGCATCGATGGCCGCGCAGGCCCCCGTATTGGGATCGTGGATCAGAACACCGATATTGTCCTGAAGGCAGAGAAAGGCGTGGATCTGGGCCGACATCGAGGAACCTTGTCTTGATGTGCTCTGAGCTATCATGGAACAGTTGGCCCATGAAACCAGACCCTGGTCCCGCATCAATCGCCGAAGGCTTGGGTCGAGAGGCGCCCTGTTGAGGTCATGAGCATCGACATCACCGATCTGCGCGGCTTCTACGCCAGCCCTCTCGGAGCTGTGACGCGCCGCTTCGTCGGACGGTCCGTCGACAGGTTCTGGGGCCCCCTCACGGGTCTGCGCGTGCTCGGCCTCGGCTATGCGCCGCCCTATCTCTCGGCCATCAAGGGCGAAAGCGAGCGGACGCTGGCCTTCATGCCCGCAAACCAGGGCGTGGTGAACTGGCCCAGCACCGGAGCCTCGGCCTCGGCGCTCGTCGACCCGCTGATGATGCCCCTGCCGGACGCCTCCATCGACCGGGTTCTCGTGGTCCATGCCCTGGAGACGGTGGAAAGCCCGAGCGAGCTCCTGCACGAGATCTGGCGCATCCTGACCCCGGGCGGGCGGATCATCCTGGTGGCGCCCAACCGGCGCGGCCTGTGGGCCCGCATGGACACCACCCCCTTCGGCTATGGGCAGCCCTACAGCCGCTCGCAGCTGAAAAGCCTCATGCGCCAGACCTGGTTCTCGCCGGAAGGCTGGGCCGAGACCCTCTACGTGCCCCCTTTGAGCAACCGCTTCCTCCTGCAGACGGCCCAGGCCTGGGAGCGGGTCGGGGCCGGCTTCTCGCTTCCCTTCGCGGGCCTTCACATCGTGGAGGCGACGAAGCAGCTCTATCATCCCGGTGCGGTTCGCGCGGTGCGTCGCTCCCGCAGGTTCTCGCCGGTTTTCGCGCCGGCTCCGGCGGCCCCTGCCTCGCGGGTGACGGGATTGTCCTTGATTCCGCCGGGTTTTGAGGGAGTAAGGCAGGGGCCAACTTGACTTGGAGCCCCTGAATCGCCAGTGTCCGCCCGCTTCGGCAGGCCTATCGGGTCACGCCGGCTTTCATTTTCATAGAGTCTGATGCGCAGTTATCTCGATTTCGAAAAGCCCGTCGCCGAGCTGGAAGCCAAGGTCGAGGAGCTTCGGGCTCTCGGTGAGAACCGGGACGCCGTCTCCATCACCGACGACATCTCCCGCCTGGAGGTCAAGGCCGCCGACGCCCTGAAGGATCTCTACGCCCGGCTCACGCCCTGGCAGAAGACCCTTGTGGCCCGCCACCCCCAGCGACCCCATTTCGTCGATTACTGCGCCGGGCTGATCAGCGAGTTCACGCCGCTTGCCGGCGACCGGAAGTTCGCCGAGGACGAGGCCATCGTCGGCGGCTTCGGACGCTTCCGCGGCCAGCCGGTCTGCGTGATGGGCCAGGAGAAGGGCCACAACACCGAGACCCGCATCCGGCACAATTTCGGCATGGCCCGTCCCGAGGGCTACCGCAAGGCCGTGCGCCTCATGGAGATGGCGGATCGCTTCGGCCTTCCGGTGATCTCGTTTGTCGACACCGCCGGCGCTTATCCGGGCATCGAGGCGGAGGAGCGCGGGCAGGCCGAGGCCATCGCCCGCTCCACCGAGATGCAGCTGTCCCTCGGGGTTCCCAACGTCTCCGTCGTGATCGGCGAAGGCGGCTCGGGCGGCGCCATCGCCATTGCGACAGCCAACAAGGTGCTGATGCTCGAGCATGCGATCTACAGCGTGATCTCGCCGGAAGGCGCGGCCTCGATCCTCTGGCGCGACGCGGCCCGCGCCCAGGACGCGGCCACCAACATGAAGATCACGGCCCAGGATCTCCTGCGGCTCGGCATCATCGACGGCATCGTGACCGAGCCCATGGGCGGCGCCCACCGGAACCCGGAGGCGGCGATCGCCTCGACCGGCAACGCCATCGAGGAGGCCCTGCACGACCTCGGCAACATGGGGCCGGCGGAGATCCGGGATCACCGCGCCGACAAGTTCCTCGCTATCGGCCGGAAGCTCTGAAAGCCTGCGGCAACCTGAGGCTCGCGATGCTGGGATCCGGTCTCCTGCGAGCCTGCCTTACCCCTGAAGAGATGCCTTCTTCCCGGCGAGGAGCGTCCAAATCCCTCGATGTCCGGATTTTTTACCTCTCTTTAACCATAACCTCATAACGGCCCCGCTTGCAGTAAGGGCCGGTTAAGGCTAACGATCTAGAGGTATAAGGGGAACTGCTCGGCACGAAGCCGGCAGATCAATAACTGCGGGGTCCCCCATGATGAAGCGTATCGCATTGGCCGCGAGCCTGGTGCTCGCGCTTGCTGCCTGCCAGGACGACAACCTGTCCCGAGGCTCCACACGCCACCTGGCTCCGATTCCGCCCGCGACCATGGCGTTGATGTCGACCAAAGGCATGTCCAAGGACGATCCCATCCTGGTCCGAGCCTACAAGAAGGAATCGGAACTGGAGGTCTGGAAGCGCGGCTCCAACGGGAAATACGCGCTCCTCAAGACCTACCCGGTCTGCCGCTGGTCGGGCCAGCTCGGCCCCAAGAACCGTGAGGGCGACCGCCAGGTGCCGGAAGGCTTCTACACGGTCACTCCGGCGCAGATGAACCCCAACTCCAACTTCTACCTCTCGTTCGACACCGGCTACCCGAACGCGTTCGACCGGTCGCTGGGCCGTAACGGCGGCGACATCATGGTCCATGGCTCGTGCTCGTCGCGCGGCTGCTTCGCCATGACCGACCAGAACGTGGCCGAGATCTACGCCATCGCCCGCGAGGCGCTCGGCGCCGGCCAGCGCGGCTTCCAGTTCCAGTCCTATCCGTTCCGGATGACGGCCGAGAACCTGGCCAAGCACCGCCTCGACCCGAATATCGCCTTCTGGAAGAACCTGAAGGAAGGCGCCGATGCCTTCGAGGTGACGAAGGACGAGGTCCGGGTTGCCGTCGGCCGCGGCCGCTACGAGTTCAACCTCGATCCCGACTCCGCCTCCGTCGTGGCGCAGAAGCGCGCCCAGGACGAGCAGGAGGTGGCCGAACTGGTCGCCAAGGGCGAGAAGCCGATCAAGCTCGTCTACAACGACGGCGACACCCACGAATCCTTCCGCACGGCGCTGGCCAACGTCACCGGCGTGACCGACAGCAAGCTCGGCTACGTGAGCCGGATCGACGGCATCTCGTCGGGTCCGCAGGTGATTGCCCTCAACGACAGCGCCCCGCAGACCAGGCCGGAAGCCCCGGCAACGGCCCTTGCCTTCGCGTCCATGAAGGAAGTGCCCGCCACGCAGCCCGAGAGCCGCGCGGCGGTGACGCAGCAGACGGCTCCGGTGGCAGCGGCCGCAGCGGCTACCGCTTCGGACGAGACGCCCTTCTACAAGAAGATGTTCGGCGGCGTCGGCGACCTGTTCAGCACCTCGGCCGCGCAGCCTGTCGCCGAGACGGTCCAGGCGGCTCCAGCCGCTCCCGTCGCTCCCGTCGCCAGGATGGAGCCCGCCGCGAAGGCTGTGCCCCAGAAGCGGGCTCAAGCTCCCTCGAAGGTCAATGTGGCGGCGGCTGACTGAGCACCCCAAACATCACGCAATGCAAAAGCCCACCGATCGGCGGGCTTTTGTTTGAGACGCGGATTCTTCGGGCTCGAGGGGCTGTTGCACTGTTTTTCGTGAGAAACGACGCCCTTGCGAGCGGCGTTTGATGAGCTGGGCATTCTTGCAGGATCGGATCACCCGAACAGGGCGTCGATGTCGTCCTGGGACGTGCGCGTCGGGTCGCCATCCAGAGCAGGCCCGTTCAGAAGAGCCTCATCCCCTTCCCGCTCCGGCACCTGGAAGGCCTCCACATCGCTGAAGCTTTCCAGCCCGCCCCAGATATGCGCCATCTGGGTCACGCGCTCCTCGATGAACTTCATCGAGTTCACGACCTTGCTGATCCGCTGGCCCGTAATGTCCTGGAAGTTGCAGGCCTCGAAGATCGTGATCACCTTGTCGGAAATCCGCTGAGCCATCTCGGCGTCCCCATCCGTAAGGCGGGGCGCAAGGGCTCCGGTGATCTCGTCGATCTCCTCCGCCGCCGCCAGGATGCAGTTGGTGGCGGCTTCCGTGCCGCAGACCACCGCTCCGAGCTCGTCGGTGACGCTCGTCACCTGCCCGCCCGGCGTGCGGGAGTGCAGGGTTGCGATCTCCTGCTTGGTGCGCTGGATCGACCCGGCTATGGCGTCGAGCTGTTCCTTCAGCTTCAGCGCCTCGCGCAGGTCCGTGCGGATCTGGTCCAGGAGCGCCTTGGAGGCCCCGCTGTTCGGCTCGAGAGCCGCATGGATGGCAGCCATGCCGCGCATGAGTTCGGCATGCCGACGGGCCGCAACGCTCTCGCGCGACTGGGCCAGCAGGTCCAGGTTCAACGGATCGAAGGAAACCGGTGGCGGGAGGCGCATGGCAGCTACTCACCCAGCACGGCGGCGATCTTCGAGCGCAGGGTGTCCGCGTTGAAGGGCTTCACGATGTAGTTGTTGACGCCCGCCTGCTTGGCCGCCACGACGTTTTCGGTCTTGGCTTCCGCGGTGATCATGATGAAGGGCAGGCTGCCCAGCTCCGCATCGGCGCGAACCTTCTGGAGAAGCTCGAAGCCGGTCATCGGAGCCATGTTCCAGTCGGAAATCACGAGCCCGTACTGCTTCTCCTTCAGCTTGCCCAGAGCCTCCGAGCCGTCCTTGGCTTCGTCGACGTCGTTGAAGCCGATCTGCTTCAGGAGGTTGCGGATGATGCGCAACATCGTCTGATAATCATCGACGATGAGCACCGGAAGAGACGTATTCAATGCCATAATGTTTCGGCCCAGAGAGTGAGTAAGGGATAATCGCGAAGGATCTTTGCCAGAAACTTCTTCAAAAATAGTTGTTATCCACCCACCCTAGAGGTTGATGCTTGCCCAAGGCTGGCGCAGCGACACGGTCGATTCCAAAAGGTCTTGCTCCTGCGGCAGCTTGCTCTGCGTCAGGCCGGGACCGGAAGCCCCCTCGGCCGCCCGGCTTGCAGGCTTCAGACCTGAGGATTGGGCGCCGCCGCAGCAAAAAGCCCGGCGCGGGGCCGGGCTTTGCAATCTCAGCTCTCAATGGCGCAGGCCCGGAGCCTCCTGGCCGGTGCGGGCCACGTACTCGGTATAGCCGCCGCCATATTGGTGGACCCCCTCCGGCGTGAGTTCGAGAACCCGGTTGGACAGAGCCGCCAGGAAGTGGCGGTCGTGCGAGACGAAGAGCATGGTGCCCTCGTAGCGGGACAGGGCGTCGATGAGCATTTCCTTCGTGGCCATGTCCAGATGGTTCGTGGGCTCGTCGAGCACCAGGAAGTTCGGCGGGTCGTAGAGCATCTTGGCCATCACCAGCCTGGCTTTTTCGCCCCCCGACAGGACGCGGCACTTCTTCTCCGCATCGTCGCCCGAGAAGCCGAAGCAGCCGGCAAGGGTGCGCAGCGAGCCCTGGCCCGCCTGCGGGAACGCATCCTCCAGGAACCCGAACACCGTGCGGTCGCCCTCCAGCACCTCCATGGCGTGCTGGGCGAAATAGCCCATCTTCACGCTGCCGCCGACCGCGACCGTACCCTCGTCGGGCGCGGTCGCGCCCGTCACCAGCTTCAGCAGCGTCGACTTGCCGGCGCCGTTGACGCCCATGACGCACCAGCGCTCCTTGCGGCGCACGCCGAAATCCAGGCCCTCGTAGATGCTCCGGCTGCCGTAGCGCTTGTGAACGTTCTTCATGCTGACCACATCCTCGCCCGAGCGCGGGGCGGGCTGGAACTCGAACGCCACGGCCTGCCGGCGCTTGGGCGGCTCGACCCGGTCGATCTTCTCCAGCTTCTTGACCCGGCTCTGCACCTGGGCCGCGTGGGAGGCGCGGGCCTTGAAGCGTTCGATGAACTTGATCTCCTTGGCAAGCATCGCCTGCTGGCGCTCGAACTGAGCCTGCTGCTGCTTCTCGTTCAACGCCCGCTGCTGCTCGTAGAACTCGTAGTCGCCCGAATAGGTCGTCAGGGTTCCGCCGTCGATCTCGATGATCTTGTTCACGATGCGGTTCATGAAGGCGCGGTCGTGCGAGGTCATGAGCAGCGCGCCGTCGTACCCTTTGAGAAACTCCTCGAGCCAGATGATGCTCTCGAGATCCAGGTGGTTGCTCGGCTCGTCGAGCAACATGACGTCCGGGCGCATCAGGAGGATGCGGCCCAATGCAACGCGCATCTTCCAGCCGCCGGACAGGGCGCCCACATCGCCCTCCATCATCTCCTGGCTGAAGCCCAAGCCCGCGAGAACCTCGCGGGCCCGGCCCTCGAGGGAGTAGCCGTCCAGTTCCTCGTAGCGCGCCTGCACCTCGCCGTAGCGTGCGATGATCTCGTCGAAATCTCCAGCCCGGTCCGGGTCCGCCATCGCGGCCTCAAGCTGCTTCAGCTCGGCGGCGACCTCACTCACGGGACCTGCCCCGTTCATCACCTCGGCCACGGCGCTGTGGCCGGCCATTTCGCCGACGTCCTGGCTGAAGTAGCCGATCATGATGCCGCGATCGACGGAGACCTGGCCCTCGTCGGGCTGCTCCTCCTTGTTGATCATCCGGAACAGCGTGGTCTTTCCCGCGCCGTTGGGGCCCACCAAGCCGACCTTTTCGCCTTTCTGGAGGGTCGCGGAAGCCTCGATGAAGAGGATGCGGTGGCTGTTCTGCTTGCTGACGTTCTCGATACGAATCATTAGTCCAGGGCCTGAGAGGGTTTCGGCGGCCTTATGGCATGGGTCGCACGCAGGCACGAGGGCCCTGGATCGGGCAAAATGTCAGAGGCTTCAGCTCCCGTCGGCAGGCCTGCGGCAGCGCGCTCAGGCTTGAGCCTGCAGGGCCATCCTCTTCTTGGCCTGTCTGGTCATCCAGACGGTGAGAACGATCGTGGCCACAAGGCCGACCACCAGCAGGATCCAGTTCGCCACGCCGGCTCCGCCCTGCGCGGCGGTGCGGCCGATGACGCCGATCCAGACGTTCTGGATCGTGCCCGGCACGATCCCGATGGCGGTTGCGAGCAGGAACGACCCGAGGCGGACACCCGTGACGCCGAACGCATAATTCTCGACCGCGAAGGGCGTGACGGGGGTCAGGCGGGACAGGAGGATCGTCTTGAAGCTCTCCTCATAGGCGACGGTGTCGATGGCCCTGATCGTCGGATGCTTGTCGATGAAGCGCTTCACACGATCCCGGGCGAGATACCGGCTGATCAGGAAGGAGATCAGAGCCGCCAGCATCCCGCCGAAAAAGCAGATCAGCAGCGACCACCAGCCGTAGGCGACCGCGACCGCGAGCGTGAGCGGAACGCCCGGAACCAGCAGAATCGTGCAGATCACATAAGCGATGCTGACGAGCACGACGCCCATCGTCCCGAGGCCCTGGGCCCATTCGCTGAAACTTTGGAGCCAATCCTGCACAGGCAGCAGAAACCAGGCGACGAAGATCGCCACGAATCCGAGCACCGATGCGGCCGCGAGCCAGACGAAACTCCGATGCTGGGATACAGATTGCACAGGGCCAAGCTTTCCTTTTGAGCCAAGGCCAAACGCCCCATCGCCTGTGCTGTTCCGGCTCCTCTGGCGCTTCAGGGGCTTTGGCCGATCCCAGCCCAAGAAAAAGCCCGGCGCTGGGGCCGGGCTCTTGCGTCGATGTTTCAGCCCTTCGGGCCTCAGGCCACGAACTGTCCGTGGCAGTGCTTGAACTTCTTGCCCGACCCGCAGGGGCAGGGCTCGTTGCGGCTCACCCGGCCCCAGGACGAGGGATCGTTCGGGTCGCGGGCCGGGACGGGCTCCATCTCGGCGGCGGCTGCCGCAAAGCCCAGAGCCGGGCCGGCACCGAAGGCGCCGCCTTGCGGCATGTCGAATTCGTTCTCGCCCGTCGCCGGATCGAGATGCTGGGCGAACATGGGCGGCAGTCCTTGCGGCTCCGGCTGCTGGAACACCACCTGGATGCGCATGAGCTGGCCCGTCACCTGCTCGCGCAGATGGCCGATCAGGCCGTTGAACAGCTCGAAGGCCTCGGACTTGTACTCGTTGAGCGGGTCGCGCTGGGCAAGCCCGCGCCAGCCGATCACCTGACGCAGGTGGTCGAGGGTCACGAGGTGCTCGCGCCAGAGGTGATCGAGGCTCTGGAGCAGAACCTGCTTCTCCACATAGTTCATGACCTCGGCGGAGTTGGCCTCCACGCGCTGGGCGTAAGCCTCGTCGGCGGCCTTGGTGATGCGCTCGCGGATCTCGTCGTCGGCGATGCCCTCTTCCTTTGCCCATTCCTCGATCGGCAGGTCGAGGTTGAGGAAGTTGACCACATTCTCCTTCAGACCCGCGACATCCCATTGCTCCGCATAGGCGTTCTCGGGGATCGCCCGGGAGACGATGTCCTCGATGACGCCGTGGCGCATGTCGTCGATGGTCTCGCGCACGCTCTCTTCCGCCATGAACTCCTTGCGCTGCTCGAACACGACCTTGCGCTGGTCGTTCATGACGTTGTCGTATTTCAGGATGTTCTTGCGGATGTCGAAGTTGCGCGCCTCGACCTTCGCCTGCGCCCGCTCGATGGCCTTGTTGATCCACGGGTGGATGATGGCCTCGCCTTCCTTGAGACCCAGCTTCTGCAGCATGCCGTCCATGCGGTCGGAGCCGAAGATGCGCATCAGGTCGTCCTGGAGGGACAGGTAGAACTTGGAGCGGCCCGGATCGCCCTGGCGGCCGGAGCGGCCGCGCAGCTGGTTGTCGATGCGCCGCGATTCGTGGCGCTCGGTGCCGAGCACGTAGAGGCCGCCGGCGGCCAGCGCCTTGTCCTTGAAGGAGGCGACCTCGTCCAGGATCTCCTTCTCGCGGCGGGCGCGTTCCTCGCCCTCGACCCCGGCAAGCTCGCGCTCGATGCGCATCTTGGCGTTGCCGCCGAGCTGGATGTCGGTGCCGCGGCCGGCCATGTTCGTGGCGATCGTGATCGCGCCGGGCACGCCAGCCTGGGCGACGATGAAGGCCTCCTGCTCGTGGAAGCGGGCGTTCAGCACGGCGAAGTGCTTGGTGCCCCGGCCGGCCCGGGCGTCCTGGTAGAGGGGCTCCAGCGCCAGCGGGTTCTCGAAGTCGATGAGGGTGTAGCCGTCCTTGATCAGAAGCTCGGCCAGATGCTCCGACTTTTCGATGGAGGTGGTGCCGACCAGGATCGGCTGGCCCTTGGCGGAGGAGGCCTCCACATCGCGGATGACCGCCTGGTAGCGCTCCTCGACCGTCCGGTAGACCTCGTCGTCGTCGTCGATGCGGGAGACGGGGCGGTTGGTGGGAATTTCGACCACTTCGAGGTTGTAGATCTCCAGGAACTCGTCGGCCTCGGTGGCTGCCGTGCCGGTCATGCCGCTGAGCTTGCCGTAGAGACGGAAGTAGTTCTGGAAGGTGATGGAGGCCAGCGTCTGGTTCTCGGGCTGAACCTGCACGTGCTCCTTGGCCTCGAGGGCCTGGTGCAGGCCCTCCGAGTAGCGGCGGCCCTGCATCATGCGGCCGGTGAACTCGTCGATGATCACCACCTCGCCGTTGCGGACGATGTAGTCCTTGTCGCGCTGGAACAGGGTGTGGGCGCGCAGCGCCTGGTTCATGTGGTGGACGAGGGTGGCGTTCTGGGCGTCGTAGAGGTCGCCTTCCTTGAGGAGCCCCTCGGTCCGCAGCAGCTCCTCGATCTTCCCGGTGCCGTCTTCGGTGAGCGCCACGGAGCGCTGCTTCTCGTCGAGCTCGTAATCGCTCTTGTCGAGGCGCGGGATGACCTTGTCGATGGCGTTGTAGAGCTCGGAGCGGTCGTCGAGGGGGCCGGAAATGATGAGCGGCGTGCGCGCCTCGTCGACCAGGATCGAGTCCACCTCGTCCACGATGGCGTAGTAGTGGCCCCGCTGGACCATCTGCGCCATCTCGTACTTCATGTTGTCGCGAAGGTAATCGAAACCGTATTCGTTGTTGGTGCCGTAGGTGATGTCGCAGGCATAGGCCTGGGCGCGCTCCACGTCGTCGAGCCCGTGGACGATGACGCCGACGGACAGGCCCAGGAAGCGGTAGATCTGCCCCATCCACTCCGAATCGCGGCGGGCGAGGTAGTCGTTCACCGTCACCACATGGACGCCCTTGCCGGCCAAGGCATTGAGATAGACTGGGAGCGTGGCCACCAGGGTCTTGCCCTCGCCGGTACGCATTTCGGCGATCGAGCCCTCGTGGAGCACCATGCCGCCGATGAGCTGCACGTCGAAGTGGCGCTGGCCGAGCGTCCGCTTGGCCGCCTCGCGCACCGTGGCGAAGGCCGGCACCAGGATATCGTCCAGGGTCTTGCCTGAGGCGAGCTGGGCCTTGAAGTCCTTGGTGCGGGCACGGAGCTGCTCGTCGGACAGGGCCTCCAGCTCGGCCTCCATCGCGTTGATGGCCGCTACCTTCGGCCGGTAGGACTTCAGCCGGCGGTCATTGACCGAGCCAAAGATTTTCTTCGCGAGAGAACCGAACATCGAGAGCCTTCAGAATTCCAGAATGCAGGAGATAAGGGCGTTTGCGCCGCCTTATAGACCTAATTACGCCTGAGCGCATCTTAAAGGCTGTGCCGGAGTGGCGCAGCCCTCGCGCTCACAAGCTGAGCCCTGTTCAAGACCCCGCGAGCGGCGATGCTGTGACATAAATATGCCATCACTTGCAAACGTAAACACATTCGGCCATCTGATCATCGCTGTCCGTGGGCAATCTCGCGCTCACCAGAGGAACTGACATGTCTCGCTCACTCACCGTCCGCAAGAGCCTTCTGACCCTCGGGGTTGCCCTGCCTCTCATGGCCGGCGCCGCCTTCGCCCAGACGAGCCCCGCCACCTCTCCCGCCACATCCCCTGCGGCCGTTCCGGCCATCGATCCCGCCAAGGTGATCGCCCGCGTCAACGGCCTCGAGATCACCGAAGGCGACCTTGCGCTGGCTGCCGAGGATCCGGCCCTGCAGATGCCGAACGTGCCCGAGGCCCAGAAGCGCGACCTGCTGACCGGGTACATGATCGACCTGAAGCTCGGCGCCAAGGCGGCCGAAGCCGCCAAGGTCGGCAGCGGCGCGGAGTTCGCCCGCAAGCTCGCCTACAACCGGGACAAGACCCTGCTCGACCAGTATCTCGACCAGGAGGCCAAGAAGGCCGTGACCCCGGAAGCCGCCCGTAAGCTCTATGACGAGACGGTCAAGAGCGTTCCGGCCGAGCAGGAAGTTCGCGCCCGCCACATCCTGGTGGAAAACGAAGAGGACGCCAAGAAGGCCGCGACCCGCGTGAAGGGCGGCGAGGACTTCGCCAAGGTGGCCGGCGAGCTCTCCACCGATCCGGGCTCCAAGACCGACGGCGGCGATCTGGGCTTCTTCACCAAGGACCGCATGGTCGAGCCTTTCGCCGAAGCCGCCTTCAAGCTGGAAGCCGGCCAGATCTCCGATCCGGTGAAGAGCCAGTTCGGCTGGCACGTGATCAAGGTGGAGGAGAAGCGCAACAAGCCTGCGCCGAGCTTCGAGGAGACCAAGGATCAGGTGGAGGCCTATCTCGCCCGCAAGGCGCAGCAGGACCTGATCGTGGGCCTGCGCAAGGATGCCAAGATCGAGCGCCTGGACGACAAGGGCAACCTCGTCGAGCAGAAGCAGCCGTAAGCTCCAGGCACTTGCGACGTCGAAGGGCGGCCTCCGGGCCGCCCTTTTCGTTCGGGCCGGCCGAAGGGAAGCCATGGCTCAGTGCCTGATCGTGGATCCCCTTCCCTCGCCTGCGGCTCGCCGGGGATGACAGCGACACACCTTCAGTGTCATTCCCGGCCGGAGCGTAGCGGAGGGGAAGGGAATCCACTCACCCGCACACCACTATGGATCCCCTTCCCGGCCTGCGGCCGCCGGGGATGACATTGCCCTGGGGCCAATGTCACTTGTTCGTGCGGCCCATCCGGCTCTGATCGACTCCGCCCTGGTCGTTGGTCTGGTTCTCGACGTCGCCCTGGAACGTCGATCCGCCGTCGAGATCGCGCGGATCCTCGCCGGCCATGGTGGCGCCTTTCGACCGTCCGATGCCGGGATCCACCTCGAGATCGCTGCGGGGGCGGTCCTGCGGCTGGGTCTTGGGATGCTTGCTCGTCACGAAGGCCTCCATCGTTCTCAAGACCGGTTCAACGGCAGGGGTGAGGCGTCGTTCCGTGCCATTGGAATTCCCCTGCTGAAGCTTTGACTTGACAAAAAGCCTTAAAAAACCACAGGTCGCGGCTCGCAACGTCGTATCCCAACACCTCTCCAGGCTCTCGCATGTCCAAGACCGTGTCTCCGCTCGCGCCTAAGTCGTTTCCGGCTCTTCCCGCCATCGAGGGCGTCAGGATCGCGACCGCGGAGGCCGGCATCCGCTACAAGAACCGGACGGACGTGCTCTATGTGACCCTGCCCAAGGACACGGCCGTCGCCGGCGTGTTTACCCGTTCCAAGTGCCCGTCGGCGCCGGTGGACTGGTGCCGCAAGAACCTTGCGAAGGGCACGGCCCGGGCGCTGGTGGTGAATTCCGGCAATGCCAACGCTTTCACCGGCAAGAGGGGCGCGGAAGCGGTGAAGCTCACCGCCGACATCGCTGCCGAAGCCGCCGGCTGCCGGGCCTCCCAGGTCTTCATCGCCTCCACCGGCGTCATCGGCGAGCCGCTGGACGCCGCCAAGTTCGAGGGCGTGCTCACCGCGTGCGAGAAGAAGGCGAAGCCCACCGCCTGGCTCGACGCCGCCAAGGCGATCATGACCACGGACACCTTCCCGAAGGTGGCGACCCGCACCGCCACCATCGGCGGCGTCGAGGTCACCCTGAACGGGATCGCCAAGGGCGCGGGCATGATCGCCCCCGACATGGCCACCATGCTGTCCTTCGTGTTCACCGACGCGCCGATTGCGGCCCCGGTGCTGCAGGCGCTTCTGAAGAAGGGCGCCGACAAGAGCTTCAACTGCGTGACGGTGGACAGCGATACCTCCACGTCCGACACGCTCCTGTTCTTCGCGACGGGCACGGCGGGGGCCAGGGGCGCTCCCACGATCTCGCTGCCGAGCGACCGGCGCCTCAAGGAGTTCCGCTCGGCGCTGGAAAGCCTCCTGTGCGATCTCGCCCAGCAGGTTGCCCGCGATGGCGAGGGCGCGCGCAAGTTCGTGACCGTGAAGGTGACCGGCGCCACAGGCGCGACATCCGCCAAGCGCATCGCCATGGCGATCGCCAACTCGCCGCTGGTGAAGACGGCGGTTGCGGGCGAGGACGCCAACTGGGGCCGCGTGGTCATGGCGGTCGGCAAGGCGGGCGAGCCTGCCGAGCGCGACAAGCTCGCCATCTGGTTCGGCGACATCCGCGTTGCCGTCAAAGGCGCGCGCGACCAGGAGTACGACGAGGCGAAGACCTCCGCCTATATGAAGGGCGACGAGATCACGATCCGCGTCGATCTGGGGTTGGGCCGGGGCGAGGCCACCGCTTGGACCTGCGACCTCACCAAGGCCTATGTGGAAATCAACGGCGATTACCGGAGCTGATCCCTATCAGGGGACAACGGTGATCTTCCGCTTGATGGTCACCCGCATCGGGCCGCCATATCGGCCCGTTCCGATGAAGGTATAGGCGAATGCGTCGGGCCCCTGATAGCCGGGCTTGGCCATGTAATAAGGCTTGAGTCCGTTAATTCCCGCCCTGCCGGTCCTGGGCTTTTGGGAAATGACGGTTTCGGTCACCGCCCCAGGAATGCCGTTGAGGTTGAAATAGCAGCCCTTGCCGGCCTTCACGGTCATCGGACCTTCGACCTCCGCGAGATCGCCATTGAAGTAGACGGGGTCCGCCGCGCAGTTCTGTGCTTTTGCTTCCGCCCCGAAGATCAGGCATCCGACGATGCCTGCAGCTGCGATGGAGAGGGACTTGCTCATGGGATCGCTCCTCAGCATTCATGCAATGATAAATTATTTCATAGGATTGTATGGCTTGGAAGCGGCATGGCAAGACGGTAGGAGGGCTGATCGGGAACGGGGCGTAACCCTGCGCGGATGGCCCGCCGAGGACGCTCACGAAATTCAGTTCGCGCCGCCCCGGAAACAGGTTAAGACACCGCCTCTGACCTCATTTTTCGCCATGCTCTAAAGCGGATTCTCGGCGTGTCCTCCATAAAGCTCACCCTCGTCGTTGCCGTCGCCCTCATCGACACCGACAACCGCATCCTTCTCGCGCAGCGCCCCGAGGGGAAGCAGCTGGCCGGCCTGTGGGAGTTTCCCGGCGGCAAGGTGGAGCCGGGCGAGCGGCCGGAGGAGACGCTGATCCGCGAATTGCGGGAGGAGCTCGGCATCGATGTGAAGGAACCGTGCCTCGCGCCGCTCACCTTCGCGAGCCACGCTTACGAGACCTTCCACCTGCTCATGCCGCTTTATGTCTGCCGCCGCTGGGAGGGCTTCGTGCAGCCGCTCGAGGGGCAGGGACTCAAATGGGTGAAGCCGCAGGAGCTGCGCGCCTATCCCATGCCGCCCGCCGATGAGCCGCTGATCCCTTTCCTCGTCGACCTCCTGGCCTGAGGTCGCGCATGTCCGCCACACCTGGCGAAGCCGCCGCGCTTCCCGCAGCCCCGACCGCGATCTTCTTGGCAGCGAACCTCCTCGTCTGCTCGATGCTGTGGTCCACCTCGTTCCTGTTCATCAAGCTGAGCGGAAGCATAAACCCCTTCGTGCTGGCCTCGATCCGTGGCCTCATCGGGGCATCGGCCCTCCTCGTGTGGTTCGCCGTGCAGGCCAAGAGCCTCCGGCCCGACAATGGCCAGTGGCACCATTGGGTGGTTCTCGGCACCCTCAACGGCTGGATTCCGAACGTTCTCGTGGCGCATGCGCTGACCCAGATCGGAACCGCTCCGGCGGCCATGATCCAAGCGTCGGGACCGCTCATCGTCGCGGTTCTGTCGCACCTGCTCTACGCGGACGAGCGGCTGACTGTGCGGCGCTTCGCCGGTGTGCTCGTCGGCCTTGCGGGAATGGGCATTCTCATCGGACCCGCGGCCCTGCCGGACAGCGGCATCAGCCCCTGGGGCGCACTGGCCATGGTGGCGACCGCTCTCAGCTATGCGACCGCAAACCTCTATGTCCGCTCGATCAGGCAGGCAGACCCGGCCCGCCTCGCTCTCGGTCAGCAGATCTGCTCCGCCATTCCGGCAACCGCGCTGGCGCTCGTCGTCACTGGCCCATCCGCCTTCGCAGGCGTGCCGAACAGCGCGGCGCCGCTGCTGGCGCTCGGCATCGTCTCCACCGCTCTGCCGATCCTGCTCTTCATGCGGCTCATCCGCCGCGCCGGTCCGACAAGAGCCTCGATGGTCGGGTATCTCCAGCCGGTCTGGGCGGCGGTCCTTGCCGTTCTCTTCCTCAACGAGAGCATAGGATTGCGCGAAATCATCGGCGGAGCCGTGGTGCTGTCGGGCGTCGCGATCGTGTCCTTGAGCGGGCGGTTCAGGCGAGCTGCTTGAGCGCCTCACGGGTGCTTGGCGGAATCTCGACCGACCGCTGGGTGGCGCGATCCACGTAGACATGAACGAAATGGCCCTGCGCTGCCGCTTGTGCGGCACACGCCTTGAAGATCCCGATCCGGTAGCGCACCGAGGAACGGCCGAGATGGTCGACCGCAAGACCGGCCTCCAGGGCATCGGGGAAGGCGACGCTCTCGAAATAGGTGCAGCCGGATTCGACGACGAGCCCGACGACCGGACTCTCGGCGATGGCAAGCAGGCCCTGCTCGACCAGCCAGCCGTTCACCGCCGTGTCGAAATACGAGTAGTAATGCACGTTGTTCACGTGCCCATAGGCGTCGTTGTCCATCCAGCGGGTGGCGATAGGGCGAAAAAGCCTGAAGGCGGCGCGGTCGGGACGCGTGGGGCGGTCTGCCATAGGCCTGTCACCAGGCCGCTTCGTAGATCGCGCGGGCATCCTGGAGGGTGAGCGGGCGCGGATTGTTCACCAGAAGCCGCGTCTGCTTCATGGCGTCTTCGGCCATCATCGGTACCGCATCCTGCGGGATGCCTACGTCGCGCAGGCGCGGCTGCAGCCCGACCTTTTCGCACAAGGACGCGAGCGCCTCGACGAAGGCCGATCCTGTGGCGTGACCCTCAAGGTCCGGGAAGGCGAGGGGCGCGAGTTCCGCGTAAGATCGCTCGCAGGCGCTCGCATTGAAGCGCAGCACATGCGGCAGCACGAGGGCGTTGGAGAGCCCGTGCGGGATGCCGAAATGGCCGCCGATGGGATAGGCCAGGGCATGCACCGCCGCGACCGGAGAATTGGCGAAAGCCTGGCCTGCCAGCATCGAGCCGAGCAGCATGGCGGAGCGTGCCTCCAGGTCCCCTCCCTGGTGCACCGCCCGCTCGATGTTGCGGCCCAGCAACCGCAGTGCTTCCTTGGCCAGGGCCTGCGACACCGGATTGTTGTTGGCGCTCGTCGACGTATAGGCCTCGATGGCGTGAACCATCGCGTCGATGCCGGTGGCGGCCGTCACGTGGGGCGGCAGGTTCACGGTCAGATCGGGATCGAGGAGCGCGATGTCCGGGATGATCAGGGGCGAGACCACGCCCTTCTTCTCGTGTGCGCCGGTGGTGACGATGGAGATCGGCGTCACCTCCGATCCGGTGCCGGCCGTGGTGGGGATGGCGAGCAGGGGAAGCCTGGGCCCCTTCGCCAGACCGACGCCGTAGATGTCGGGCAGGCTCTCGCCGCCCACCGCCAGCAGCGCCACGAGCTTTGCCACATCGATGGACGAGCCGCCGCCGAAGCCGATGACGGCTCGTGCCTCGAAATCCCTCGCCCGAGCGACGGCTGCGAGCACCACATCCTCGGGCGGGTCGGCGACCACCGCGTCGAACACGTCGACGGCGACCCCGGCCTCTTCCAGCGAATGCAGGGCCGGCCCGACCAGCCCGGCTTTCACGAGCCCGGCATCCGTGACGAGCGCCACCCGGGGCCCGAGGCGCTGGGCTGCGATCTCGCCCAATCGGGCGATGCTGCCGGAGCCGAAGATGAGCGAGGGGGCGGTGTTGAAGATGAACGGCGACATGGGGGGTTCCCAAGATGGGGGCTTTGCGCCGGAGATTGCCTTGGGGCTGCCGCGGCAGCAACCCGCATCCTCTAGGCCATTGGGAGAATGGTCTAGTCGGTGAACTCCTCGATGGCGTCCACCCGGTCAGGATAGAAGGCGAGATGCTCCTTGATGGCGGCAACCGAGGAGGCCGGCTCCTCATAGCTCCAGGCCGCGTTCTCCCGCACCAGACCGCCGCCGTTGGCGGTGAAATAGGATGCATCGCCCTTGTACGGGCAATGGGTCTTGTGATCCGTCGGATCCATGAGGTCCATGCGCACGTCCTCGCGGGGAATGTACTGCACGGGCGGATAGGAGGCTTCCTGAAGGGTCAGGGCCTGCGTGGTCTCGGCGATGATGAAGCCGCCGAGCATGACCCGGATGCGGTTGGGGTTCTTCGTGATGGTGATCGGATGATCCGGCCCGGGCTCTTTCATGATTCGTCCTCTCTGGGAATGCGTCTGGAGAACGAAAGACACGGCAGCCCGGTTGCAACCGGACGCGAAGGCTCATTCCCCCTTCGGGTTGACCGGAGCTGCGCCCTCCTTGACGCCCAGGGCATCGGCCAGACGCACCTTGGCGGAGCCTGGACGCAGGGGCTTCTGCTGGCTTTCATGGGGGGTCCAGCCGGACAGCCAGACGATCTCGAAGGTTGCCGGAATGCGCCCGTCAGGCTCGCCGAAGCGCTCCGCGTAGATCTCTGCGGCGCGGATCAGGGTGGCGCGCCGCAGGGGGGTTCTGCGACGATCCTGGAGGGCGTTGGTCAGCCCCATCTGGCGCAGGTCGCGCATGAGCGCGAAGGCATTGGCGTAGCGCACCCGGACGATGTCGGAATCGGCGACCGGGAGCGCGAAGCCTGCCCGCTGGAGCAGGCCGCCGATGTCGCGCAGGTCGGCAAAGGGCGCCACGCGCGGGCTCACGCCGCCCTCGATCTCCGCCTCCGCCTGCGTCAGGGCCTGGCGCAGCTCGGTGAGCGTCGTGCCGCCCAGGAGGGCCCCGACGAACAGCCCATCGGGCTTGAGGGCCCGGCGGATCTGGACCAGGGAGCCCGGCAGATCGTTGACGCCCTGCAGGGCCAGAAGGGAGACCGCGAGGTCGAAACGCTCCCCCGAAAAGGGCAGGCGCTCCTCGTCTCCCAGAACGCTTCCGGGCTCCGCCACCGGCGACAGGCGGATTACGGTTTCGGCCCGTCCGCTCCGGCGCAGGGCATCCGCTGCGGCGGGGGTGGGCGTTCCCACATCCAGAGCAAAGGAGAATGACCGCAGCACCGTGGACAACCGCTCCTCCAGATCCTCGACGGCGCGGACCAGGAGAAAATCGGCATAGCCCTGCCGGAGCGCTCGCGACAGGCGGCGGCGGACGAGAGGGCGGTCGAAGACGAGGGGCGTGCTCATGAGAGGCTCGATATGGCGTCTGCCGATGCCGGAACCAAGGGTCTTCTGGCCGATCCGGCGAAAGAGGTGTCAGGAGGCCGTCCATCGGCTAAGCTTGCCCCATGAGCGAGCCCCTTGACGCCGAGCCGGTCCGGCTGAACCTGCGCCTCCGTCGGGGTGCGCGAGCGGCTTGGGGCGCGGCGCTCGGTCTCCTCTACCCGCCCACCTGCATCGCCTGCCAGGCCGCGACGGGGGAGCCCCATGCCCTGTGCGCGGCCTGCTGGGCTGGAATCCGCTTCATCGAGCGCCCCTTCTGCGAACGGCTGGGAACGCCCTTCGCCGTCGACCTCGGCCAGCCGCTGCTTTCGCCTGCCGCCATCGCCGATCCGCCGGTGTTCGAGCGCGCCCGGGCCGTGGCCGAATACGACGGCACGGCAAGCCTTCTCGTGCATCGGCTCAAATACGATGACCGGCTCGAGCTGGCGCGCGCCCTGGGCCTCATGATGAGCCGGGCCGGCGCGGAGCTGCTGCGGGAGGCGGACGTGATCGTTCCCGTGCCCCTGCACCGCTGGCGCCTCTGGCGGCGGCGCTTCAACCAGGCGATGGCGCTGGCCAAGGCCGTGTCGGCCCAGAGCGGTGTCGCCTGCGACCCGTTTCTGCTTGCCCGCGTGAAACGCACCCGCCGGCAGGTCGGCCTCACCAAGGCGCAGCGACAGGTGAACCTCCAGGGCGCCTTCCGTGCGCCCGAGGAGGCCAGGGCGCGGCTCAAGGGCAAGCGGGTGCTCCTCGTCGACGATGTGCTCACCACGGGCTCCACCGCCAACGCCGCCTCCCGGGCGCTGCTGCGGGGCGGCGCGGCGTCCGTGGACGTCCTGGCCTTCGCCAGGGTCGTGCAGGAGTTGTGAAGAAGCCCGAAGGCTTCCTATATCCTCCCCATCAATGGAGACCTCGATCATGCCGTCCATCACGATCTACACGAAGAGCTGGTGCCCCTACTGCTCGGCCGCCAAGAAGCTTCTCGACGAGAAAGGCGCAGCCTTCACGGAGATCGACATCGAGAAGAAGCCGGAAGCCCGCGCCGAGATGATCCAGAAGGCGGGCGGCCGCTCCACGGTGCCGCAGATCTTCATCGGCGAAAAGCATGTGGGCGGCTGCGACGACCTGTATGCCCTCGATGACAGGGGTGAGCTGCAACGGTTGCTCGCGGCCTGAAATCGCGGCCGCATGATGCATCGAAGCGACAGGCGGCCCTGATTTTGAGAACAGGCGGACCAATCCGCTTGCGATATATAATATTGTTTGAGAAAGTCGCGCCTTGGATCTTCCATGGGCAGACATGCGCACTTTCAGCTTTATCCTTCTTCTCGGCGCTTTGGCGGTAGCAGGCTGCAATACCACCGGCTCGACAATGAGCACCAAGGTGGTTCTGAACGGCAGGACCCTGAAGGTCGATACCTGGGGCTCCCTTAATCCGGAATGCGTCTCGACAGGATCAACCAGCATCCGGGTTCTAGAGCAACCCAGGAACGGGCGTATCGAGATCAAGGAGGCGATGGATTTCTCCACTTACCCGAAGGACAACATTCGCGCCCATTGCAACGCGAAACGCACCCCGGCAACCCAGGTGCTCTATACTCCGTCGCCCGGGTACAAAGGCCCCGACACCTTTCAGGTCGAGGGAATTTTTCCGAACGGCTCAACGAGAATAACCCGCTACTCACTGGATGTCCGGTAAGGGCGGGCCAGAGGGCTTAGCAGGGTACCCGGCTCTGGACAGGCAGGCCTTTTAGGGCCTTATTACGGGCCTGACGGAGACCAAACCCCATGACCCAAGCCCGCTTCACCGCCGCCTGCATCCAGATGCGCTCCGGGCGCGACGTCCTGAAGAACCGCGACGCCGCGGTTGGCCTCATCCGTGAGGCTGCCGACCGGGGCGCGCATTTCGCCCAGACCCCCGAGATGACGTCTCTCGTGTGCCGGGACCGGGCCGAGCTCTTCGACAAGGTCGGGCCCGAGGCGCAGGACCCGGTCCTGGCGGCCGTGCGCGAGGTGGCGCGGGAGCGGGGCATCGTGGTCCAGATCGGGTCCATTGCCGTGAAGGAGGGCGACAAGGTCGCCAACCGCGCCTTCCTGATCGGCCAGGATGGGGAGGTGATCGCCTCCTACGACAAGATCCACCTCTACGACGTGGACCTGCCGAACGGCGAGAGCTGGCGCGAATCGGCCACCTATACGGGCGGCGCCTGGGCGGTCGCCGCCGAGACGCCCTGGGGCTATCTCGGCCTGACCATCTGCTACGACGTGCGCTTCGCGGCCCTCTACAAGGCGCTCGCCGAGAACGGCGCCTCCTTCCTGTCGGCTCCCGCCGCCTTCACCAAGCAGACCGGCGAAGCCCATTGGCATGTGCTGCACCGGGCACGCGCCATCGAGACGGGCTCCTTCATGATCTCCGCCGCTCAAGGGGGCCTGCACGAGGACGGCCGCGAGACCTATGGCCATTCGCTGATCGTCGATCCCTGGGGCCGGGTTCTGGCGGAAGCCGGCACGGAGCCGGGCGTGATCCTGGCCGAGATCGACACCGCTCTCGTGGCCGAGGTGCGCGGCCGCATCCCGACCCTCAAGAACGCCCGACCCTTCAAGGTCGAGGTCGTGCCCACCATCGAGATCGAGCGGGCGGCAACCGCCTGATCCCTTCCCTTTTGGCCCCCAAGCCCATACTTCCCAAAGGACATGATCAAGTACGCCCTGGCCTGCGAGCAGGCCCACGCATTCGAGAGCTGGTTTCCCTCAAGCGACGCGTTCGAGACGCAGCGCAAGCGCGGCTTCGTGACGTGCCCGTTCTGCAACTCGGCCAAGGTCGAGAAGCAGATCATGGCGCCCTCGGTGGCGCGCACCGACAAGGCCCCCGCCCCGGCAGCGCCGGAAACCCAGCCCGTGGCGGTTCTGTCCGAGAAGGAAAGGGACATCCGCGCCGCGCTGCGGGCCCTGCGCGACCATGTGCTGAAGAATTCGGAGAACGTGGGCAAGGGCTTCGTCGAGGAGGCCCGCAAGATGCATTACGGCGAGACGGAGGAGCGCTCGATCTACGGCGAGGCGGATCTCGCCGAGGCCCGGGCGCTCCTGGAGGAAGGCATCGACGTGCTGCCGATTCCTGTCGTGCCCGACGACAGGAACTAGCGCCGGGGTTCGTCCGGTTGGAGGCCGGACGAAAGCCTACTTCTTCGGCACGATCATCTCCACGCCGAGATGCGTGTCGCCCTTGAAGGCCCAGATGCTCTTGTAGGCCCCTTTGTTGTCATCGTCCTCGACGAGGAGAGCCGTGCCGCTGGAACCCTTGCTCGTGAAGCTTGCCGCCATCACGCGCTCGTCGCCGATCGCAAAGCCGTCGTATCTTTCGCCTGCGATGTTCCAGGTGAGCTTGAACGTGTCCTTGCTCGTTTGAACGATGGTCAGCGTGCCCTTGTAACCGGAGTCAGGTTCGCCGTTGTTGCCCTCGACCGTGTAGACGCCAGGCCCGCCTGCCATGGCCGGAAGGCTCATGCCCATGGCAAGCCCCATCAAGGCCAGCCCAAACAATTTCGATTTCATCATGTGTATCCCCTGCCCAATGGGCCTTCAAAGAAAGACTGGTTCAGCGCTGATAGGTGAATGTGGAGATCTTGCAGACGTCGACCGCGCGTCTCACGTGGGAGCTGCCGTCCGTGAAAACGGCCTTGAAGTCGAACTTGCAGGCGCCGGTGCCGTCATCGATATCGATGTCGAAGACCTCCCCGTTGGCCAAGGTGTCCTCGCCCAGGATGTCTTCTTCCCAATCGTCGGTTCCGGTCGCGGAAGCATAGAATTCCGTCAGCGTCTTTCCGGTCTCGTTGACGATGTCGACATGCCGGTTTGCAGCAGCGGCTGCAGTGAGAGCGGACACGGCAAAAAAGCCGGTCACGGCGAGTGCTCTGATGATCTTCAAGGTTTGCCCCTCAGGTAACGATGGCGGCAGGATCGCCCTGCCAAATGCACCCAAGTTACAACGAGCCTAGCTGTTGGGGACTTTTATTGTCTCGGCTTAGCCGGATGCGTGCCCCGAATAGCATAGCTTACCTTAAGGAAATACATCCATCTCACCGGGAATTTGTTCTCCTTGGCTTGGAGCGCGGTCCCTTCCGGATCTCGACCTTTGGAACCTCTGCCCCATCTGACCCTCACGCTCGACCCAGGACATCTTCCAGTAGGACCTCCCTTGGCGGTTTTCTTCACCAGCGACACCCACTTCGGCGATCCTCGCGTGCTGCGGATCGACAAGCGGCCCTTCAAGACGATCCCCGAGCATGACGAGGCGCTCATCGCCCATTGGAACGAGACCGTCTCACCTGACGACGAGGTCTGGCATCTGGGCGACTTCGCTCTGCATGTGCGCCCGGAGCGGATCGACGGCCTGCTGGGGCAGCTCAACGGTCGCAAGCACCTGATCACCGGCAACAACGATGGCGCCGCGACCCTTGCGGCGAAGGGCTGGGAGAGCGTGCAGGCCTATGCGGAACTCGTGCTCGAGGGGCACGCCGTCGTGATGTGCCACTACGCCTTCCGCACCTGGAAGAACATGGGCCGGGGCTGGATCGACCTGCACGGGCACTCCCACGGAAAGCTCAAGCCCCAGACGCGGCAATACGATGTGGGCGTCGACGCCTGGGACTACCGGCCCGTGACCCTGGAGACCGTGCTCGGCACCCGCCGCCGGCGCCTGCCCGCCAAAACCGCCTGATCCAGCAGAGTTGCTCCTGGTTTTGTTATTGGACCCGCACGAGCCTGGAAGCTTTATCCGAACCATTCGCCGCATGACCGGTTTGGGTCACAAGGAGTTATCGATGGATCAGCCGGGAAACAGCCTGAAGCCTGCACGACGCGTCTCACTGATGCGCCGGTTCTTCGACAGCGAGGCGTCCGGCGGCATGATCCTCATGGGTGTGACGGTGATCGCGCTTGCGGTCGCCAACTCGCCCCTTGCCGATGCCTATTTCGGCCTTCTCAAGACCTATGTCCTGGGCTTGAGCGTCCTGCACTGGATCAACGACGCGCTCATGGCCGTGTTCTTCCTGCTGGTGGGGCTCGAGATCAAGCGCGAGATGCTCGACGGACAGCTCTCCACCTGGCCGCGCCGGGTTCTGCCCGGGATCGCGGCTCTAGGCGGCATGGTCGTGCCGGCACTGGTTTATCTGGCGATCACCTGGAACGAGCCGCATCTTCGCCACGGCTGGGCGATTCCAGCCGCCACCGACATCGCCTTCGCCCTCGGCGTGCTGGCGATCCTGGGCTCCCGCGTGCCCACTTCGCTCAAGATCTTCCTGACGGCGCTCGCGATCCTCGACGATCTCGGCGCGATCATCATCATCGCCCTTTTCTATACGAGCGACCTCTCGCTCGCGATGCTGGCCGCGGCCGGCTTGTGCCTTCTCGTGCTGGTGGCCTTCAACCGTTTCGGCATCACCACGCTCCTGCCCTACCTGGCCGTGGGTGCGGCTCTGTGGTTCTTCGTCCTGAAATCGGGCATCCATGCCACGCTCGCCGGTGTCGCGCTTGCGCTCACGATCCCGCTCCACGCCAACCCCAAGAAGACAAGAGCCGAGGACGCACCCCTTCATCGGCTGGAGCACGCGCTTCATGGATGGGTGGCCTATGCCATCATTCCGATCTTCGGCTTCGCCAATGCGGGCGTGTCGCTCTCCGGCCTCTCCCTCGACGCCGTCCTGAGCCCCCTGCCGCTGGGCATCGCCATGGGTCTCTTCATCGGCAAGCAGGTGGGCGTCTATGCTTTCTCCCATGCGGCCATTCACTTCGGCTTTGCCGATGTGCCGGCCGGCGCCACGCGTATCCAGTGTTACGGCGTCGCGCTCCTGTGCGGCATCGGCTTTACCATGAGCCTGTTCATCGGGGCGCTGGCCTTCCCGGGCCAGCCGGAGCTGGGGGATGCCACCAAGATCGGCGTTCTCATGGGCTCCGCCCTGTCGGCGCTCGCGGGCTATCTTCTGCTCAGCGTCGCGCCTCGGGAGCAGCCGCTCCAGCCTTCGAGGCCAGCAGCATATAATTGACGGCCGTGTCGCCCGACAGGGACCAGCTGTCCCGCAGCGGGTTGTAAGCCACGCCCTTGAGATCGTTCACCGCAAAGCCGGCGGTTTCGATGGCGGAGGTCAGCTCCTCGGGGGTGACGAACCTGTCCCATTCGTGGGTGCCCTTGGGGAGCCAGCCCAGGATGTACTCGGCGCCCACGATGGCGGAAGCAAAGGAGCGCAGGGTCCTGTTGATGGTCGCCATGGCAAGGCAGCCGCCGGGCTTCACCGCCTGCGTGCAGGCGTTCACGAAGGCCTGCCGGTCCGCCACGTGCTCCACCACCTCCATGGCGAGCACCATGTCGAAGGTTTCGCCGCGCGCGACCACCGCCTCCACGGTCTCGTTGCGATAATCGACGATCACCCCTGCACGCTCCGCATGGAGCCGGGCGACCGAGATGTTGGTGGGAGCAGGATCGAGCCCGGTGACGCGGGCGCCCAGGCGTGCGAGCGGCTCCGAGAGTACGCCGCCGCCGCAGCCCACATCCAGGATGGCGATCCCCTCGAGCGAGCGGGCGGAGCGTGGGTCGCGTCCGAAGCGGCGGCAGGCCTCGTCGCGGATATAGGCCAAGCGCACCGGATTGAACCGGTGCAGCACCTTCATGGGCCCCTTCGGATCCCACCACGTGCTGGCGATCCCTTCGAAACGGGCGACCTCGGCCGGGTCGATGGTCGTGGATGCGCCGGTGGACATGCCGGTGGACATGGCGGACTCCTTATTTTCTTTCCCTTGAGGAAAGACAACGAAACAGCGCGTTGACAGGGCGCACCCCTGCCGTCATGTATACGCGCCTTTTCGCGGCGCGAAGGGGCAAAATTCATTTCCCCTCACCACGGCCTCCCCTGCCCATGCCCCGTCTCGTCATGAAGTTCGGCGGAACATCCGTCGCCACCGTAGAGCGCATCCGCAACGTGGCGCGGCACGTCAAACGCGAGGTCGAGGCGGGCTATGACGTCGCCGTGGTGGTGTCCGCCATGGCAGGCAAGACCAACGAGCTCGTCGGCTGGGTAAAGGACGCCTCGGCCCTCTACGACTCGAAGGAGTACGACGTGGTCGTGGCCTCCGGCGAGCAGGTGACCTCCGGCCTCCTGGCGCTGGCCTTGCAGGAAATGGGCCTCAAGGCCCGCTCCTGGCAGGGATGGCAGATCCCGATCATGACCTCCGAGGCCCATGGCTCGGCGCGAATCGCCGCCATCGACGGCACGGGGATCCTCAAGGGTTTCACCGACAACAAGGAAGTTGCCGTCGTGTCCGGCTTCCAGGGGGTGCACCAGCCGACGGGGCGCATCACGACCCTGGGGCGCGGCGGCTCGGACACCAGCGCCGTGGCGTTGGCGGCCGCCGTTCAGGCGGAGCGCTGCGACATCTATACGGATGTGGACGGCGTCTACACCACCGATCCGCGCATCGTGCCCAAGGCCCGGCGCCTGGATCGGGTTTCTTACGAGGAGATGCTGGAAATGGCCTCGCTGGGGGCCAAGGTGCTGCAGGTGCGCTCGGTCGAGCTCGCCATGATGCACCGGGTGCCCACCTATGTGCGCTCCAGCTTCGACGATCCCGCCGATCCCAAGCTCGGCACCCTCATCTGCGACGAGGAAGACATCATGGAACAGCAGGTTGTCACGGGCATCGCCTATTCGCGCGACGAAGCCCAGATCACGCTGCGGGACATTGCGGACAAGCCGGGCATCGCCGCTTCGATCTTCGTGCCCCTGGCCGACGCCAACATCAACGTGGACATGATCATCCAGGTGGTGTCCGACAACGCCGCCACCACGGACCTGACGTTTACGGTGCCCACCGCCGATTACGAGCGGGCCTGCGCGCTCCTGAACGAGCGCCGGAACGAGATCGCCTTCAAGGAACTCCAGGGGGCGACCGATGTTGTGAAGGTCTCGGCCATCGGCGTCGGCATGCGCAGCCATGCGGGCGTTGCGGCGAGAGCCTTCAAGGCCTTGGCGGACAAGGGCATCAATATCCGGGCGATCACGACCTCTGAGATTAAGTTCTCAGTCCTGATCGAATCCGCCTATACGGAACTTGCGGTGCGCACGCTCCACTCGCTATACGGCCTTGATCAAGCCTGATTGACGAGTGATCTGTCGGGCTGCGACACTCAAGCGACGTAGCCGCCGGTCCGCCTCGCCGGCTCCAAAGGACGGGAACTGATAAGCTCATGCCCAGCGCTCCCGGCGGTCCGCGCCTTCTGTTGCGCCGCCTCCGCGAGATCATGGCGGAGCCGGTCGGGGCGCAGGACCGTCTCGACAAGATCGTCACCCAGATCGCCGCCAACATGGTGGCGGAGGTGTGCTCCGTCTATGTGATGCGCGGCGACGGGGTTCTCGAGCTTTTCGCCACCGAGGGCCTGAACCGGGAAGCCGTCCACCTCACCGTCATGCGATCGGGCGAGGGCCTGGTCGGCCTCATCGCCTCGACGGCGGAGCCCCTGGCCCTTTCCGACGCCCAGAGCCACCCGGCCTTCTCCTACAAGCCCGAGACGGGCGAGGAGATCTACCACGCCTTTCTGGGCGTGCCGCTGCTTCGCGCCGGCAACACGCTCGGCGTTCTCGTCGTCCAGAACCGCACCTACCGGGCCTATGCGGAAGAGGAGATCGAGGCTCTTCAGACCACCGCCATGGTGGTGGCCGAGATGCTTGCCTCGGGCGAGCTGCAGGCCCTGGCGCCGGTGGACACCGGCATCGCCCTGCGCCGCCCGGTCTATCAGAAGGGCGTCGCCCTGGCCGACGGCGTGGGCCTGGGCCATGTGGTGCTGCATGAGCCCCGCGTGGTGGTCAAGAACCTCATCGCCGAGAATGTGGAATCGGAGCTGAAGCGGCTGGATGCGGCCATCGGCGAGGTCAGGACCTCCATCGACGAGCTGATCGAACGCGGCGATGTGGCCCATCACGGCGAACACCGGGAGGTTCTGGAAACCTTCCGCATGTTCGCCCATGACCAGGGCTGGCTCCGGCGCATGCGCGAGGCGGTCACCTCGGGCCTGACGGCGGAAGCCGCCGTGGAGCGGGTGCAGTCCGACAACCGCGCCCGCATGCTGCGCCAGACCGATCCGTACCTGCGCGAGCGCCTGCACGATCTCGACGATCTCGCCAACCGCCTCCTGCACCGCCTCGTGGGGCGCGACCTGGTGGTGGAGCGCGGCCTTCTGCCGGAAAACGCCATCCTGGTGGCCCGCTCCATGGGGCCTGCGGCGCTCCTCGACTACGACCGCTCGCGCCTGCGCGGCCTCGTGCTCGAAGAGGGCGGCCCCACGAGCCACATCGCCATCGTGGCTCGCGCCCTTGGCATTCCAGCGGTCGGCGAGGTGTCGAACGCCACATCCCTCACGGAGCCCGGTGATGCCATCATCGTCGATGGCGCAGCGGGCGAGGTGCAGATCCGCCCGAACCCGGACGTCGAGGCAGCCTATGCGGAGAAGGCGCGCCTGCGGGCGCGGCGCCAGGAGCAATATCTCAAGCTTCGGGACGTGCCCTCCGTCACCAAGGACGGCGTCGAGATCACCCTGCAGCTCAATGCGGGCCTCGTGGTCGACCTGCCGCATCTGGCGGAGACGGGAGCAGCCGGCGTCGGGTTGTTTCGCACAGAACTGCAATTCATGATCGCGGCCAGAATGCCCTCGGCCTCCGAGCAGCAGGCCCTCTACAGCACGGTCTTTACGGAAGCCGGCGACCGGCCCGTCACCTTCCGCACCCTCGACATCGGCGGCGACAAGATTCTGCCCTACATGCAGTCGGTGGAGGAAGAAAACCCGGCCCTGGGCTGGCGCGCCATCCGCATCGGGCTCGACCGCCCGGGCCTGCTGCGCGCCCAGATCCGCGCCCTGCTCAAGGCCGCGGCCGGACGCCCCTTGAAGATCATGTTCCCGATGGTGGCGACCTGCGACGAGTTCGAGCGCGCCAAGCAGACCGTGGAGCGGGAGAAGTCGCATCTGGCCAACCATGGCCACCCCCTGCCGTCGGACCTGAAGCTCGGGGTCATGCTGGAGGTCCCGTCCCTCCTGTTCCAGCTCAGGGAAATCTGCGAAAGCGCGGATTTCATCTCGCTGGGCACCAACGACCTGATGCAGTTCCTCTTCGCAATCGATCGCGAGAACCGGCGGGTGTCGGATCGTTTCGACCCTTTGAGCGCGCCCATGCTGCGCGCCTTGAGCATGGTCGCCGAACAGGCGCAGGCCTCAGGCTGCCATGCGACCGTCTGCGGCGAGATCGGCGGACGGCCCCTTGAGGCCATGGCCCTGATCGCGCTCGGCTACCGATCGCTTTCCATGTCCCCGGCCTCCATCGGCCCGGTGAAGGCGATGCTGCTCGAGATGAATGTCGCGGAGATCAGCGCCCTTGTCCGCGAGGAGCTGATGAATGCCGGAAGCGGCGATACGCTGCGGCCGAAGCTTGCCCATTTTGCGGAAACCCATGGTATTCCGGTCTGATGACGATTGCGCCTCCCTCTGATCGCCTGAATGCTATTCTGGCCCGCCATGACATCATCACGGCGACCCTGAATGCCGGGCCCGACCCTGAAACCTTTGTCGCCCTCTCCCGCGAGCTCGCCGAGCTCGACGGGGTGGTGGAGGCCATCCGGGCCTACCGGGCCATGGAGGACAACCTGAAGGGTCTCCACGCCCTTCTCAACGATGCCGCGACGGATTCCGAGATGCGCTCGCTCGTCGAGGACGAGCTGCCGGGGGCTCGGGACAGCGTGGAAAAGGCCGCGCAGGACCTGCGCATCATGCTGCTGCCCCGGGACGAGGCGGACGAGAAGAGCGCCATCCTCGAGATCCGCGCCGGCACCGGCGGCGACGAGGCTGCCCTCTTCGCCGGCGACCTGCTGCGCATGTACACCCGCTATGCCGACCTGAAAGGCTGGAAGGTCGAGATCGTGTCCGAAAGCGAGGGCACGGCGGGCGGCTACAAGGAGGTGGTGGCCGAGATCAAGGGCCGCGGGGTGTTCGCGCGCCTGAAGTTCGAGAGCGGCGTCCACCGGGTCCAACGGGTGCCGGATACGGAAACGCAGGGGCGCATCCACACCTCCGCCGCCACCGTCGCCGTCCTGCCGGAAGCCGAGGACGTGGACATCGTCCTAAACGACGCGGACCTGAAGATCGACACCATGCGGGCCCAAGGCGCCGGCGGCCAGCACGTGAACAAGACCGAGTCGGCGATCCGCATCACCCATATCCCCACCGGCATGGTGGTGTTCGTTCAGGACGAGCGCTCCCAGCACAAGAACCGCGCCCGCGCCATGACCCTGCTGCGCGCCCGCCTCTACGACGCCGAGCGCACCGCCAAGGACGCGGCCCGCGCCGCCGACCGCAAGGCGCAGGTGGGCTCGGGCGACCGCTCGGAGCGCATCCGCACCTACAACTTCCCCCAAGGGCGCGTAACCGACCACCGGATCAACCTCACCCTCTACAAGCTCGAAGAGGTGATCAGCGGCAATGCCCTGGACGAGCTGATCGACGCCATCGTGACGGAGCATCAGGCGGCCCAGCTCGCGGCCCAGGATCAGGCGGCATGATCGAAGGCAGGGTCGGGGGCAAGCTCCCGGGGCGCGCTCAGGCGCTCAGGGAGCTGCGCCGGACCTTGAGTGAAGCCGGGTTCGAGACGGCGGCCCTGGATGCCCGCCTGCTCCTTCTGACAGCTCTCGGCATTTCAGCGACGGATCTTATCGCTTGGCCCGACACCCCCCTGTCACCCGGTCAGGCCGAGACCCTCGCCTCCTATACGGGCCGGCGTCTCGCCCATGAGCCGGTGGCCCGGATCATCGGCGAGCGCGAGTTCTGGGGCCTGCTCTTCCGGCTCTCCCCCGAAACCCTCGTGCCGCGGCCCGATACCGAGACCGTCGTCGAGACGGCGCTGGCCCTGCTCCCCGACCGGCGCGCCCCCCTGCGGATCGTGGATTTCGGCACCGGATCGGGCTGCATTCTTGTCGCCCTCCTGCATGAGCTGCCGTATGCGACGGGTGTCGGGATCGACCTGTCCTTCGGGGCTCTTAGCACGGCCCGCGACAATGCCCTTGCCAATGGGGTCGGCGCGCGCAGCCATTTCGCCCTCTCCCGCTGGGCTGACGCGATGTCCGGCTCCTTCGACCTGATCGTCTCGAACCCGCCCTACATCGCCTCGGCCGTGATCCCCACCCTCGACCGGGAGGTGCGGCTCCACGATCCACAGCTTGCCCTGGACGGTGGCCCGGACGGCCTGGAGCCTTACCGGGTTCTCCTGGGGGAGGCAGGCCGGCTGCTCGGCCCCGAGGGCCTGCTTGTGGTCGAGATCGGATACGATCAGGCCGAGAGCCTGAAAGGCCTGGCGGCCGCTCACGGCCTTGAAATCCTGAGGATCGCGCACGATTTAACGGGGACACCCCGCTGCATCGCCATGAAGCGATCGTGATCGACAAGATGAGGGAATCTCGTCACAACGGGGAGAAATTCTGAAATATCCCTTGTTGGACCGAGCGGAACCCGCTAGATTCAGGCATAGAGATCGTCCTCGGTCTAAACAAATCGGCGGCTCCCACGGGGAGAACGCCGGAAGACCAAACGATATCAATCGCGCAGGCAGGGGCTTTTGAACGAACAGCCACGCGCGATCATCTGAACCCGACACTGAAGGATGGCCAGGCTTTTCCAAAGGCTGTGGCTGAACGACAGACGGTTTGCCACGCGAACGGTGGGCGTTGAGCCCGTTCGGTGAACATTGGCTTGCATATCGCGTGGGCTTGAAGAACCAGCGAGGCTCGTAGAGCGAAAATGAGACCAGGACAAAACAGGCGTATGCGCGGTCGTAACAACAACAACCGCAGTAACAACAACAAGGGCCCCAATCCCTTGACCAAGAGCTACGAGTCCAATGGGCCGGATGTAAAAATCCGCGGCACGGCTCAGCATATCGCCGAGAAATACAGCCAGCTCGCCCGCGACGCTCAGTCCAGCGGCGATCCGGTGGCGGCCGAGAACTATTTCCAGCACGCCGAGCATTACTTCCGCATCATCGCTGCCGCCCAGGAGCAGCTGCGCGAGCAGTACGGCTACCAGCAGCGTTCCTTTGACGAGGAAGGCGGCGACGAGGACGGCTTCGCCCAGGGCGAGCGCGGGGGCTTCGACCGGCAGGACTTCGGCAACGGCGAAGATTCCGATCTCGGATCCCAGCCGCAGCCTTACGAGAACCGGGCCGACCGCCCTGCCCGCTTCGACCGCGGCGAGCGTCAGGACAGGGGCGACCGGCAGGATCGGGGCGACCGTCCCGAGCGTAACGACCGGCAGGACCGCCCGGACCGTCGTGAGCGCTTCCAGCGCGATCGCGGCCCGCGTCAGGACTTCCAGCAGCGCGACGACCAGCCCTTCGAGGCACGGTCCGACAATGGCGAGCGCAACGAGCGCCCGGCCCGTTTCGACCGGAGCGAGCGTCAGGACCGGGCCGACCGCCCTGAACGTCAGGACCGCCCTGAGCGTCAAGATCGTCCCGAGCGTCAGGATCGTCCTGAGCGTCAGGACAGGCCTGAGCGCAACGACCGCTTCGAGCGCGCGGACCGTCCCGAGCGGGGCGAGCGCCGTGAGCGCTTCCAGCGCGACCGGCGCCGCGACGAGGCCGATGCCCCCGAGCAGCCCAGCCTGCCGGCCTTTCTGACGAACCCGGTCCGCACTCCGGCTCCCGTTGCGGCCGAGGAGGCCCGGCCTGCCGCTCCGGTTGTGCAGGAAGCGGCCAACGACGAGGCCGTGCCCCGTCCGCGCCGCCGCCGCCGCACCCGCCAGGAGATGATCGACGCGGCCAATGCCGAGAACGCCGGCTTCGCCTCCGATCCGGTCGAGACCCCGGCCGCCGAATAAGGCGGGCGGATTAAGGAATACGAAAAGGGAGAGCCAGGCTCTCCCTTTTTTGTTGCCTGCTTGAGTATATGCGGACCTTCCGGGTCTGGGCCCGGCGGTGCTCTACAGGGCCAATTGCGGCTGCTCCGCCTCGAAGCGCTCGTCGACCGCAAGGCTTCCGCCGCTCAGAACCTCCGCGTAGATCCCGCAGTCGAAATGGCCGTAAGCCTTCATGAGGCTCTTCGGGATTTCCAGGTCGCGGACCCCGGTGTCCGGGTCCACGTTCGTGGCGGCGCAGCGCTCGATGCGCTTGGTGACCTTCAGGCGCACCCCCGAGGAGGTGGTGAGAACCTGCCCCACGAGATCGAACTCCGCCCAAGGGGCAAGTCCCTCGATGTGGATGTTGCCGCGGAAGCGAAGAGGGTCCACGGCCGCGCCGACCACGGTCTCCAACTCCCGGACGCTGGCCAGGTTGATCAGCGAAACATAGCCGCGCCGGGAATCCGTGAACCGGAAGCCTTCCGGGGCTGTGAGCACCTTGGGCGGGCCGCGCAGCTCCTTGGGCATGAAGCGGCGGAAGAAGGCCTCGATGGCCAGCCGCCCCTCCCGGGTCGAGAGATCGCCCCGCGCCACCTCGCGTCCGCCCTCCTCCATAAAAAGGGTGGTGATCGCATCCAGGTAGCGGGTTCTCAGCCGCGCCAGGCTCTCGTTGCGCATTAGCATCAGGAACTTGATCTTGGACTGATGCTGCGGGTTCTCCGGATCGAAGCCCGCCGGGCCGTTCTCGACGGCAAACAGCCGGTCCCCGGGAAAGTAGTCGCCCTTGGTCAGGGCGACGCAGGACAGGGTCTCGGGCGAAAGGCCTTTGACGGGATAGCGCTGGAGGGAGGCGATGCGGATGCTCATGGGCAATGGATAGAAGGCCTCCAAGCCTGGGACAAGGGCCTCCCCATGTCCATCCCCGACCGAAGCGCCAGCGGGGGGAGGGACACCATAGGGTTGAGCCTGATCGTGGATCCCCTTCCCGGCCCTCCTCAGCCGCCGGGATGACATGAAAGGACGGCCCAAGCAAAAAGCCCCGCCGTCAGGCAGGGCTTTTCCTTGCGAGCGTGCTCGCAGATCTTATGAAGCGTCGCCTGAGCGGGCCACGTTCGTGCGCTTGAGTTCGGGCGTGAAGTACCCTTCCCGCGCCGGGATGTGATCCTCGTTCGTGGTCTTGGGGCTCATGCCCTCATTGGCGGTCTGGTGCGGCGGGATGTTGGCGCCGACGCCGTTCTCCTGCTTCATGCGCAGCGCCTTCTCGGCATTCGCCACCAGATCCTGGTGTGCCTTCTCGGCCTTGCGCTTCCTAGGGCTGAACATGGAAAAGATGTCTGAAAGGGCCATGGTGCATTACTCCTTGGCGCGCGAGAGCACGCCGTCGCTCTCGTCGCTGCGATGGGTCGGCGGGGATTGGACGTTTTGCCGGGAAACCGGGATGTCGCGAGAGGTTGCCATGGTGCCGGTCGAGTCGCCGATGTCGCGGCTTTCCGCGATCTCCTCCGGGGTCATGGCCTGGTTCAGGATGCTGCCGTTCTCGGTCCTGTCGCCAAAGGTCTGCGGGGTCACCGAGGGCTGCTGCTCGGCCGGGCTCTGCGGCACGCCCAGGCCCAGCTCCGCGTTGCGGGCCAGATCGGCGCGGGCTTTCTCGGCGTCTGAACGCGGATCGCGTGTCATGATAGCCTCCTTGATACGTGCTGGGTCAATGCGAGGATGGGAAGCGGGTTCCCCCTCTTGTTGTGACGAATTAGACACACCACCTTAACCTGGCGCGTCGCTCGGAGCAGAAGGTCCGCTCCCAACGATGCGCATGCAGGAATGAGCATCGAATAGGTCTCAAAAGCGCAATCCGCTTTTGGGGCCGATGCTTGGGCGGATGCTCCAAAAGGAGGTCCGACATCGCAGGATCGGCCTGTGCCTCCAGGAGGGCGGGCGGATCTGAGGAGGGATGAGAATGAATTTTGAAAAGTACACCGAGCGCGCCCGGGGTTTCGTTCAGGCTGCGCAAAACCTCGCCGTCCGGGAAGGCCATCCGCAGCTGGCTCCCGGCCATGTTCTGAAGGTTCTGCTCGACGATCCGGAGGGCCTGTGCGCCGGCTTGATCGACCGGGCCGGCGGGCGCTCCCGCGATGCGCATGCCATGGTCGAGCAGTGGCTCGCCAAGCAGCCGAAGGTTTCGGGCTCGGCCTCGCAGCCGCAGGCCACTCGCGAGCTGATGCGCTTCTTCGACACCGCCGAAAAGGCCGCCGAGAAGGCGGGCGACTCGTTCGTCACCGTCGAGCGGATGCTGCTGGCGCTGGCCGTCGAGAAGGACACGGACGCCGGCCGCATTCTGGCGCAGGTCGGCGTAACGGCCCAAGGGCTGAACACCGCCATCAACACCCTGCGCAAGGGCCGCACCGCCGACAACGCGACGGCGGAGAACGCCTACGACGCATTGAAGAAATATGCCCGCGATCTCACGGAAGCGGCCCGCGACGGCAAGCTCGATCCGGTGATCGGCCGCGACGAGGAGATCCGCCGCACGATCCAGGTTCTGTCGCGGCGCACCAAGAACAACCCGGTGCTCATCGGCGAGCCCGGCGTCGGCAAGACCGCCATCGTCGAAGGCCTCGCGCTGCGCATCGTCAACGGCGACGTGCCGGAATCCTTGAAGGACAAGCAGCTGCTGGCGCTCGACATGGGCGCCTTGATCGCCGGCGCGAAATATCGCGGCGAGTTCGAGGAGCGCCTCAAATCCGTGCTGCAGGAAGTGACCTCGGCTGAAGGCGGCATCATCCTGTTCATCGACGAGATGCATACCCTGGTGGGCGCCGGCAAGGCCGATGGCGCGATGGATGCGTCGAACCTCTTGAAGCCCGCGCTCGCCCGCGGCGAGCTGCACTGCGTGGGCGCGACGACGCTCGACGAGTACCGCAAGCACGTGGAGAAGGACGCGGCTTTGGCCCGCCGCTTCCAGCCCGTCTTCGTGAGCGAGCCCACGGTGGAGGACACCGTGTCGATCCTGCGCGGCCTCAAGGAAAAGTACGAGCAGCATCACGGCGTTCGCATCACCGACTCGGCGCTCGTGGCGGCGGCAACCCTGTCGAACCGCTACATCACGGATCGCTTCCTGCCGGACAAGGCCATCGACCTCGTCGACGAGGCCTCCTCGCGCCTGCGCATGCAGGTCGACTCGAAGCCGGAGGAGCTCGACAACCTCGACCGCGAGATCGTGCGCCTGAAGATCGAGCAGGAAGCCCTGAAGAAGGAGACGGACGCCGCCTCCCGGGACCGCCTCCTGCGGCTCGAGAAGGAGCTCGCGGATCTGGAAGCGCGCTCGGCCACCATCACGGCCCGCTGGAAGGCGGAGAAGGACAAGCTCGGCTATGCGGCCGAGCTGAAGAAGAAGCTCGACGAGGCGCGCAACCAGCTGGCCTCCGCGCAGCGCGCGGGCGACTGGGCGAAAGCCGGCGAGCTGTCCTACGGGGTCATTCCGGGGCTCGAGAAGGAGCTGGCCGAAACCGAAGCCATGGGCAACGGCGGGGGCCTGATGGAAGAGGCCGTGACCCCCGACCACGTGGCGGGCGTCGTGTCCCGCTGGACCGGCGTGCCGGTCGACAAGATGCTGGAAGGCGAGCGCGAGAAGCTGCTTCACATGGAGCAGGACATCGCGCGTCGCGTAGTCGGCCAGGCCGAGGCGGTGAAGGCGGTCTCGACCGCCGTGCGCCGCTCCCGTGCGGGCCTGCAGGATCCGAACCGGCCCATGGGCTCGTTCATGTTCCTCGGCCCCACGGGCGTGGGCAAGACCGAGCTGACGAAAGCGCTGGCGCATTTCCTGTTCGACGACGAGACCGCGCTCGTGCGCCTCGACATGTCGGAGTACATGGAGAAGCATTCGGTGGCCCGGCTCATCGGCGCGCCTCCCGGCTATGTGGGCTACGAAGAGGGCGGCGCTCTCACCGAAGCCGTTCGCCGCAGGCCCTATCAGGTGGTGCTGTTCGACGAGATCGAGAAGGCGCATCCGGACGTGTTCAACGTTCTCCTGCAGGTGCTCGACGACGGACGCCTCACGGACGGACAGGGCCGCACCGTGGACTTCCGCAACACGCTGATCATCATGACCTCGAATCTGGGCGCCGAATATCTGGTGAGCCAGCCCGAGGGCCAGGACACCGATGCGGTGCGCGACGAGGTGATGGGCGAGGTGCGCAAGCGCTTCAGGCCCGAGTTCCTCAACCGCGTGGACGAGATCATCCTGTTCCACCGGCTGCAGCGCTCGGAGATGGGCGCCATCGTGGACATCCAGATGCGCCGCCTGCAGAAGCTGCTGGAGGACCGCAAGATCACCCTCGAGCTCGACGAGGAGGCGCGCCTCTGGCTCGCCGAGAAGGGCTACGATCCGGCCTACGGCGCGCGTCCCTTGAAGCGCGTGATCCAGAAGCATGTGCAGGATCCGCTGGCGGAGCTGATTCTTGCTGGCGAGATCAAGGACGGCGAGACCGTGCCGGTGCATGCGGGCCCCATGGGCCTGATGATCGGCGACGTCACCGTGAGCGGCACGGAGCGTCCGCCGCAGGGCGTGCGGTTGAACTAAGGCCCAAGGGCTGAGAACGAGAAAGGCCGGGCGAACGCCCGGCCTTTTTTAGCATGTCGGTGTCATTGCCGGCCGGAGATGGCGAGAGCCGTCGCAGGGGAAGAGAATCCGTAGCACTGAGCCTGTAAATGGATCCCCTTCCCGGCCTTCGGCCGCCGGGGATGACACCGGGCTTGGTAGACGGATTACTCTGCAGCGACGCGTAGATCGTCCTCGTCGTTCATCGGCAGGCCGGCATCGTCTCTGCGCCCCGACACGCCTTCCCGCAGGAGCATGTCCTTGTCGATGCGCTCGGCCTTGTCTTCGCGCAGCTCGCGCTTGGACCGGCGAAGCTGCTTGGCGGTCTTCTGCAGGGCGGCCCGGAAGGCGGCGTAGAGGTCCTTGTTCTTGGCCTCGCCGCTCATCATCTTGAGCGCTCCCATCTGGATGTTGACCGTGCAGCGGTAGGTGATCCCTTCCCGGGTCACATGCACGGAGGCCATGCTCAGGTGGCCGAAGTACTTTCCGGCGACCTGCTGGATATTCGTCTTCGCGTAGTCCGGGAACATGTCGCCCAAATCGACATTCGAGCTTTGCACGAGAATCTTGTTGTCGTCGCTGTCTGGCTTCATTCACTCCTCCGTCGCATGAAGGTTCGATGGCTAACGGCGAGGGGGCGCGAAGGTTGCGCCCCTGAAGGAGCCGACTTAGGCCTGCGCTCAGGGCCTGCGGGGCTGCGCGGCCTGCTCGCCCACGTCGACGATGCGCACATCGACCGTCCGCGACCGATTGTCCCGCATGACCGTGAGCGACACCGTGTTGCCGACGCCGGTCCGCTCGAGCCTGTCGGTGAGGTCCGACAGCCGCCGCACCGGCTCATCCTCCACGCCGACGATGATGTCGCCGATCACGCCCGCCCTCGCATCGACCCCGCGCAAGCCTGCCTGGTCGGCGGGCGAGCCGGGCACGATTCCCGCCACGATCACGCCCGTGACGCCGAGCTGGGCCGCGAGCGTCTCGTCCCCTGCCAGGATTCCGATGCCGGGAGTCGGCACGCGGCCGGTGCGGATCAGCTCCGGCACGACCCGGTTGACCACGTCCACCGGAATGGCAAAGCCGATGCCCGCGCTCGTGCCCGAGGGCGAATAGATCGCCGTGTTGACGCCGATCAGGCGCCCGGCGGAGTCGAGCAGCGGACCGCCCGAATTGCCGGGGTTGATCGCCGCATCGGTCTGGATCACATCCGCGACCTCGCGCCCGCCGCTCGTGGGCAGGCGGCGCTTGAGCGCGCTGATGATGCCGGTGGTGAGCGACTGGTCGAGCCCGAAGGGATTGCCGATGGCATAGGCCGTCTGGCCCACCTTGAGATCGGCCGAACTCCCTACGGTCACGGGGGCCGGCAGATTGCTCCGACGCTGGAGCCGCAGGACGGCCAGATCGTAGTTCGGAGCGCGCCCGATCACCTCGGCCGGCAGCACCTCCCCGGAGGCGAGGCGCACCACGAAGGATGCGCCGTTGTCCACCACATGCGCGTTGGTCACCACGTGGCCGGCGGCATCCCAGACGAAACCGGTGCCGGAGCCTGCCGGTTCCGCTTCCGTGGTGCGGCCGCCGCCCGAGAGGCTCACCACCTGGACCACGGAAGGCGCCACCGTCTCGAAGACCTGGATCGTCGCCTGTTCGAACGCGGCAAGATCCCCGCGCGCCGCAACGGGCCTCGGCTCCCGCGCGGAGAACAGGTAGGTGTTCACGTAAGGCTGGAGCACGAGAAGCGCGAGCAGCACCGCGACCGCCAGCATGATGATTCGTGTCGTCCGATCCTGCATCGTGCCTCCATCGCCCATCGGTCCTGTCTCACAACGGACGCGCTTGCCTGAAGTTCGCCGCGAGCCCTTGGCAGGCCTGAGAGGAACCATAGGAGCACCGCTGGCTTGTTCCCGGGTGGATGGCTGAGCTTCCACCGCTTGAGGTTTGGTTCACAGGAGGACGCGGCCTTGCACGATCCGTCACCGCCCCCCAACGCGGCCAGGACCCCGGTTCAGGCCGGCATCTTCCCGACCTTCTTCCTGTCGGGCTTCGAATGCTCCACCTTCATTTGGAAGGATCAGGGCCGCCGCGACCTCGTGGCCGAAACGCAGCACCGCGAGCATGTGGACGAGGATCATGCGTTTCTGCGCTCGCTCGGCATCGCGGTGGCCCGCCAGGGCATTCCCTGGCCGTTCGTGGACAAGGGCGGCACTTACGATTTTTCGGGACTCGATCCCTTTATTGCGTCCATGAACCGCCACCAGATCCTGCCGATCTGGGATCTGTGCCATTACGGCTATCCCGACGACGTCGATCCCTTCGCGCCAGAATTCGCGGAACGGTTCGCAGCTTACGCCAGGGCGGCAGCGGAATACGTGACGCCGCGCATCCGCGGCCCGCATTTCTTCACCCCCATCAACGAGATCACCTTCTTTGCCTTCATGGGGGGCGAGTGGGCCTGGACGGCGCCATTCGGCACCACCGACGAGCAGAGGCGCCGCCTGCGCCTTGCCCTGTGCGGAGCCGATATCGCGGCGGTCAGGGCCATTCGCGAGGTGGAGCCCGAAGCGCGCATGGTGCACATCGATCCGCTCATCCTCGTGGTGGCGCCCCGCGACCGCCCCGACCTGCAGGACGAGGCGGATCGCGAGACCTATGAGGACACGTTCTACGCCTGGGACGTGATCGCAGGACGGCGGCACCCGGAGCTCGGCGGCTCGCCCGAGGTGCTCGATATCGTAGGCGTCAACTGCTACTCGTTCGGCCAGATGGAATATCGCGAAAACGGCCCGCATGCCTCGCTGGAACCCCATGACGAGCGCATCCGCCCGCTCGGCGATCTTCTCGCCTATGCCTGGGAACGCTACCGCCGCCCAATGATCGTGGGCGAGACGAGCGGCCTGCGCGAGGGCCGCCCCGAATGGCTGTGCGACATCGTCGAGGAATCGCTTGCCGCCGTGCGCAAGGGCATCGACCTTCACGGCGTCTGCCTGTTCCCGGCCGTCGACATGCCCGACTGGCACAAGGGCGGTTGGCTGCACAACGGCCTGTGCGACCTGATGGAAGAGAACGGCACCCTCAAACGGGTTCCGTATCAACCCTATATCGACGAACTGCGACGCTGGCAGAAGCGCCTGAACCGGGTGACGGAACTCGACGAGGATCCGTTCAGCGACCCGGTGGATCTTGCCGACATCCGGCGGGCCGCCGAGGACATGAAGATAACGTCGGACAAGGATTGGTGCTGATCTTCAGCAACGGGCAGGCGTCAGGCTTCCTTCAAGCCTGAGGATACAATAACGTAGAGCCCCAACCGGCCTCCAACCTCCAGTCCGCAATGCCGCCCGACATCTTCGCCATCATTCTTGCGGCTGCGTTTCTGCATGCGAGCTGGAACGCCATTGCCAAGGGCGGCAAGGGCGATCCCCTGGGCAAGGGCGATCCCCTGGTCCGGGCGAACCTGATCGCCATCGGGTCGGCCATCGCGGCGGCTCCGGCCCTGCTGGTCTCGGGGCTGCCCGACCCCGCCAGCTTCATGCACGTTCTGGCATCGGCCCTGATCCATGTGGCGTATTTCGTTCTGATCGGCCTCGCCTATCGCCACGCGGACTACTCCGCCATCTATCCTCTCGTGAGAGGCAGCGCGCCCCTGTTCACCACCCTTCTGGCGCTGCTCCTGCTGGGCGAAACCCTCGAGCCCGTCATGTGGATCGGCATCAGCGTCTTGTGCGGCGGGATCCTGGGCCTGGGCCTCGATGCCGTCCGCCGTGGCGGGCTGAACGGCCGGAGCCTGGCGATCGCGGCCCTGACCACCGGTGTCGTCGTCAGCTATACCCTCGTGGACGGTTTGGGAGCGCGCCTGTCGGGGAATGCCGCCGGGTACATGCTGGCGATGATGGGGCTCACCGGCCTGCTCATGGTTCCGGTCATGCTGTTTTTCCAGAGAGCGGCCTTGTTCGGCGCATCCGCATCCTTGTGGGGCAAGAGCATCGCAGGCGGCGCCATGGCCAACATCTCCTACGGGGCCGCCCTTTGGGCCATGACGAAGGCCCCCATCGGCCTGGTCGGCGCGATCCGGGAGACCTCCGTGCTGTTCGCGGCGCTGATCGCCACCGTGGCCCTGAAGGAACGCTTCGGCCCCGCCCGGTGGGTTGCCGCCGTCATGATCGTGACCGGCCTGGCGCTCGCAAAGTCCGGATAAGGGAGCAGGCCCCAAGCCTTTCCGAACCAAAGCCTCCTGCAAGCGTTCGCCTTCACAGTCCCGTTCGCAGGAGAAATACATGTCACGCCGTCTCGTGATCGCCGGCATTGTCGCCGCCGTCAGCCTTCCGGCCCTCGCCCAGCAGCAGAACCAGGCCATCCCGTTTTCCACCACGCCGCAGCCTGCCGAACGGCAGACGAACCCGGCTCTCGGACAGAACGCGCAGGAGCGTCAGCAGCGCACGCAGCAGGGCGGCGCGCCGCAGGATACGCAGACCCCCGCGCGCCAGGGCCAGGCCAACAGCGCACCGCCCGCCATGGGCCAGCAGCAGTCCCAGGCGGACCGGCAGTACATCCAGCAGGCGCTGGCGCTCAGCACCGTGTCGCTGCAGCAATCGAACTTCGCCTTGAGCAAAGCGCAGAACCCTCGCGTGAAGCAGTTCGCGGAGTTCGAGATCGGCGAGCAGAATCTGCTGACCGACATCATGCATTCCTTCGCCGACCCGAACGCCACCGCCTCCACGACGCAAGGCGCGCAGGCTGCGGCGTCCACCGCACCCGAGCTGCCGGCAAAGGACTCGCAGGCGATGGAGCGCCTGTCGAAGGCGCAAGCGGGTCCGGGCTTCGACCGGGATTACGTCGCGCTGCAGATCCAGGGCCACCAGGAGCTGCTGAAGCTTCAGGAGACCTATCTCCAGCAATCGTCCGGCAACCGCGAGACCACGAACGTGGCGCGGCTCTCGCGCGGCCAGATCCAGGAGCATCTGGCCATGCTGCAGGACATGCAGAAAGAGCTTGGCCAGTAAGAAAAACCGGCCCTGCTTTTCACCGTCGCAGAGCCGGAACACCGTCCGCCGACAGGACGTTGCCTCTGGGAGTCGCGAGGCCCCGCGGCCTACCCGATAACCTGAGAAGAGGAACAACTCATGGCGCGAAGCAAGCTCGGACATCCCCCTGAGCCGGATGTGGATGAGGTCATGAACCAACTGGTTCAGGAGGAGACAGGCGGCGACGATTTCATTGCGGGCCCGACCCAACGCAACGATGTCGGCGATACCAAGCGCGCCGCCGCGAAGGCAACAGGCGTCATGGGAGCCTCGAAGAAGCTGGATCCCGATCTCGACATCAGCCATGTGGACGACAACCGCGTCAAGAGCGGCTCGAATGCCGGGCTCCACTCCTTCAAGGAAGTGCCGCCGGAGGAGGATGCAAAAGCCGGTTTCGAGCTGTCAAACGAGGAGATCGCCGAGAGCGTCAACACGACCGCGAACAAGAGCCCGGCTCCCCGCCCGGCCCGCACGGAAGGCTCGACGGGCCCCACCGGCATGAGCGGCGGGGCGGCCTCCCGCGCCCGGGTGCCGGCGCCGGGCAACGCCGTGGACGTGCCGAAGGGCACCCTGGTGCGCGGCCATCCCACCGCCAGCCAGTCCGGCGGCAAGTCGACCTCCTCCACCGGCGACGAGAAGCCCCCGAAGCGCTCCGCCCGCGCCCATAGCGGCCAGCAGCAGCGCCCGCTGTCCAAGGGCGGCAACGAAGAGCGCTAACCCCCATGTCGTTCCCGGCCACAGCGTAGCGGAGGGGAAGGGAATCCATCAGGTTGAGCCTGATCGTGGATCCTCTTCCCGCGCTCAGCGCGCCGGGGATGACACCAATGGGTGGGAACGGCACTGATGGCGCTTCGCCTGCCCTCCTCCCCTCGTGCTGCATAGCTGCCTCGACGGAAGGCGAGGTGACAGGGGCCTGCCTCCCGCTTTATGGATTGTTCAGCCGAACCGGCAATCACGACATAAATCGGTCGAGGAAACGCTTATGGACAGAAGAAAAGTTCTCAAAGGTGCAGGCCTGGCAGCTGCGGCAGGAGCCGTGGCGTCCCCCGCCATCGCACAGGCGCAGCCGGAAATCCGCTGGCGCATGGCCTCGGCCTATCCGAAGAGCCTCGACACCCTCTTCGGCGCGGGCGAGATGATCGCCAAGCGCGTGGCGGCCGCCACCGACAACAAGTTCCAGCTCCAGACCTTTGCGGCGGGCGAGATCGTCGGCGCGCTCCAGACCCTCGACGCCACCCAGAATGGCACCGTCGAGTGCTCCTACACCCTGTCGAGCTTCTTTATCGGCAAGGATCCGACCTTCATGTTCGACACCTCGGTGCCGTGGGGCATGAACGTGCGCCAGCACAATGCCTGGATGCATTACGGCGGCGGTCTCGATCTCATGCGCGAGTTCATGAGGGACTACAACGTGTTCCCGATGCCGGCGGGCCAGACCGGCGCGCAGATGGGCGGCTGGTTCCGCAAGGAGATCAACTCCATCGCGGACCTGCAGGGCCTCAAGATGCGCATCGCCGGCATGGGCGGCCAGATCATGCAGAAGCTCGGCGTGGTGCCCCAGGTGCTGGCCGCCGGCGACATCTACCCGGCGCTGGAGCGCGGCACCCTCGACGCGGTGGAGTTCTCCGGCCCCCACGACGACGAGAAGCTCGGCTTCGTGAAGGTTGCCAAGTACTACTATTATCCCGGCTTCTGGGAAGGCGGCGCGCAGCCCTCGCTTCTCGTGAACATGGGCAAGTGGAACGAGCTTCCGGCGAACTACAAAGCCATTCTCGAAGCGGCCTGCGCGGAAGCCAACGCCATGTGCGTGGCGAAATACGATGCCCAGAACGCCGACGCGATCCGCCGCCTCGTGGGCCAGGGCGTGCAGCTGCGCCCCTTCCCGCGCGACGTGATGGAGCAGAGCTACAAGGAAGCCTACAAGCTCTACGGCGAGATCGCGGCGTCGAACGCCAAGTTCAAGAAGGTGTTCGATTCCTGGAGCGCCTTCCGCGAGAAGGAGCTGACCTGGTTCCGCATCGCCGAGCTGCCCTTCGACTACTTCGTCAACCAGCAGCAGGGCCAGCCGCGCTAAAGGATTTCAAAGTTGAAACGGCGCCGAAAGGCGCCGTTTTCATATGAAGTCCGAAGCGGATCGAAGCTTGGCTCCATGCGTTGTCGTCCCGATAAGCAACAGCGACCAGCACAATGGAGGCAGGCTATGACGGACCAGAATCGCCCTCAAGAAAAACCCCAGGACAAGCAGAGCGAGCGCAAGGACGAAAACCAGTCCGAGAACAGCAAGAAGCACCAGGAGGAGCTGCTCGACGAGGGCGTCGAGGAAACCTTCCCGGCCAGCGACCCGGTCTCCGTGAAGATCACGAAGTAGGTTTGCCTTTGCGCCAAACCCCGGGCGCGTCCGCCTGGGGTTTGCGCGTCAATTGCGGCTCGCCACGGCAACGCCCAAGGCGGCAAGCGCCATGCCGGCGAGCTGAATGACGCTCAAGGTCTCGCCGAAGAGCGCAAAGGCCATGAGCGCCGCGACCGGCGGCACGAGATAGAGCAGCGTCGCGACACCCACCACCGCTCCCTGCCGGATCAGGAAGAGCAGCAGCCCGATCGCCCCGATGGAGAGGCCGAATACCGCCCAGGCGAGGCCGCCGAGCAGCGGAAGGGTAAGGTCCATGCGCCCCTCCTCCGTGAGCAGCATCAGCGGCAGGGTGGCCATGGCGGCCCCGATATACTGGATCGTCGCGTTGACCCGCAGGTCCAGGGTGCTGCCGGTGCGCTTCTGCCAGATGGTGCCGAAGGTGATGGAGAGCATCCCGAGCACGCAGACCGCGAGCGCCAGCGGCGGCACCCCCCCGTCCCCCAGCTTCGGCGCCACCACGAGCGCCGCCCCGAGAAAACCGATGCCGATTCCGGCCCAGCGCCTTGGCGAGACGCGCTCCCCCAGCAGGGGTCCGGCGAGAAAGCCCGTCGCCAGCGGCTGCAGGCCGGCCACCAGAGCGGAAATCCCGGCGGGCAGCCCATGCTTCACCGCCCAGAACACGCCGCCGAGATAAAACCCGTGCAGGAGAACGCCGGCGATCATGCTGTTGCGCCAGTCGCTCCATCGGCGCGGCCAGGAGACCCGCGCCACCGTCACGATGGCGGCCAAAACCAGGGTGGCGAGCACATAGCGGACGAGAAGAAAGGTCAGCGGCTCGGCATAGGGCGCCACGAACCGCGCCACGACGAACCCCGTCGCCCAGATGAGCACGAAGAGCGGCGGCGCGAGGCGGGCGAAGAGGCTCGGGTTCATGGCAATGCCGGAAAGGAAGCAAAAAGGATCACGGGCCTTGTAGGCCCGAACCTCGAGCCTTGTCGATCCATCGCGCCTTGGTCAAAGGTCGAGATCGAGCGGCGGCCAAACGACAGGGATCGAGATGAACGTCGATATAGACCCTGGCAGGCCGATGGGCGTTGTTTCCTTGCCCTCAGGGTTCGTCGCACCATCTCCAGAGGCCTGGAGACCCGTCTTTTGAACCGCCTTCGCCTCTCGTTCGAACTGCTGGCCATCGCCTCGACCCGCTTCGTGCTGCACGACGCCTGGGCGATCGCGAGCCATATCGCCCTGTCCGTGCTCACATCGATGTTTCCATTCCTGATCCTGGTCACGGCGCTGGCGAGCCTGTTCGGCACCGGAACCCTCGCGGACGAGGTGGCCGACATCATTCTCGAAGCCTGGCCGCGGGAGATTTCAGGGCCTATCGCGGGCGAGGTGCACAACATCCTGTCGGTCAAGCGCAGCGACGTGGTCACCTTAGGGTTGGTGCTCGCGCTCTATTTTGCCTCGAGCGGGGTGGAGAGCCTCCGGGTCGGTCTCAACCGGGCCTATGGGGTGCGCGAGACCCGGGCCTGGTGGCTGACGCGGCTCGAATCCATCGCCTTCGTGATCGCGGGCGCCCTGATGCTGCTGGCGCTGGCCCTGCTCGTGGTGCTCGGCCCCCTGCTCTGGCGGGTCGTGCTCTCCTGGGTGCCGGCCTTGCAGCCCTTCGACGGGCTCATCGCGTTCCTGCGGATCGGCGTGGCGACGGTGGTCATCGTGGCGGGCCTGCTGCTCGCCTACAAGCTCATTCCGTCAGGGCGGCGCAGCTTCCGCGCGGTGCTGCCGGGGGTCGCCATGACCCTGATCCTCTGGCTTTTCGGCGGCTTTGCCTTCAGCTGGTATCTGGAGTTCTACCCGGGGGCCTATGCGTCCACCTATGGGGGCCTGGCCACCGCCATGGTGGCCCTGATCTTTCTTTATACGCTCTCCGCCATCTTCCTCTTCGGCGGAGAACTCAACGGCACGATCATCCTGGCCAAGCGCAGGCGCCTGGGCAAGGAGCCCAAGCCCGAGCACCTCACCGACCTGATCCCGCTGCCCTGAACCAGGCGTCGGGCCGCGGCATGCAGATTCGGGCTTCGTCAGCCAAGGAACCCATGCCCTATCAGTCCCGCCAAACCCAAGCCCGTCAGGAACAGAAGGAACCAGCGCGGGCAATGGTGGGAACAATCGTCCGCATCGAGGCTGTGGTCGAAAACATCTTTGGGGGAACGGCTCATCATGGGCGCGGAGCTACGCCCGAAACATTTCAGCCGTGTGACGCCACGGCGATACCCGCTTCATCGCCTCGTCAAAGATTGGGCGTGATCCTCAATTCGACCTTGGCGGACGCGACAGGCCGCGCGCTGGGGGCAAGGCCGTAGCCGAGGGTGACGTTGAGAACCGATTTCAAGCGGTCCGTGGGCCTGCCGAGCTGGGTCTGTCCCATGACCTCGGACATCAAGCTGGTGCTGAAATCGCCGCTTGCCGCATCGAGGTTGAGGCTTGGCGAGAGGCGCAGCTCCGTGCTCCAGGAATGGAGCGCGAGGTCCAGGGGAACTCCCAGGGTGCTGCTGACCGATTGCGTGTAGCCGCGGCTGGCGCCGTCCACGAAACCTCCCGTGGAAAAGCTGAAGGTGACGCCGCCCAGGCTCTCCCAGTCCCGGGTCACGAAGGCCTCCCAAGTGGCATTCGACCACAGCGCCCCGTGAAACCCGCCGCCTCGGACCAGCTCGGTGCCGACCAGGACATTGTAGTCCCGCAGCAGCTGCAGCTTGGCGCCGAGGGAATGGCCCACCGCTTCCGGCCTGAAGCCCTGCGCGGGATCGGCCGTGATGCCGTTCGCCCAGACCCGGGTGCGGTTCAGGCTGTAGGAGACCCGAGGCCCGTTGCCGCGGGGCTTGGCCGAGACGTTTTCGTCAAGCCATCCGGGCGTGAGATCGGCGCTCCAGATCTCGGCCTCGCCGGCCCACGACGGAACGCAGCTCAACACGAGAGGCAGAAAGCAAATCGGAAGCCGACGAAGAAGATAAACCATCAGAGGCGCCAGAATAAAATCATAAAGATGGAAGCAATGTTGCGCCTATTCCCATTGAAACCGGTTAATGCCTGGTTAACCGATCATCAAACATCCGTGACCCGGAATGCTATAGCCTGCAGCAAGGCGCCCCACCGGCTTGAGCGGAGGCCATTTTCTCGTCGGCAGCCGATGACAGGCCGTTTCATGAACACTCTGCTATCCTGAGCCCGAACAAGAGCTTGGGCGCAAATGAAAACGGCCGGGCATCAGCCCGGCCGTTCCGCATCCCGATCAAGCAACGATCAGCCGACGATGCGGTACTTCACGAAGCCTTCCGGCGCATCGCCCATCTTCTCGACCTTGATGCCGGCCGGCTGGTAGTTGGCGGCGTTTGGGCCGGTGGTGAAGGTCATGGTGACGCCGGCAGGCACCGCGAGCGACCAGGAGCCGTCGGCCTTCGGGGCCACTTCCTTCTTCTCGACGATGAAGCGCATGATGGCGTCGCGGGTGAGATCGGGCGCCTCGAACACGATGGTGGAGCCGTCGGCGCCCGGGAAGTTGCCGCCGCCGCCGGCGCGGTAGTTGTTGGTCACCACGAGGAACTGCTGGTCGTCCGTCACGGGCTTGCCGTTATAGGTCAGGTCCTTGATGCGGCGGGCATCGGCGTTCACCACCTTGCCGTTGTCGTCGTAGCGCGAGGCCTGGGTGGGATCGATCTTGTACTGCACGCCTGCGATCACGTCGAAGTTGTAGGCCGGGAACTTGGGATTGATGAGCTCCTGCTCGCCGCCCTTGGCCGGGTCGATCTGGTTGTAGATGCCGGCCGAGCGCTCCAGCCACTCGCGCACCTGAGCGCCCGTGATCTTCACCACCCGGATCGTGTTCGGGTAGATGTAGATGTCCGCCATGTCCTTGATGGCGAGGGGGCCGGGCTTGATCTCGGTGAAGTAGTTCGGGCCGCCGCGTCCGCCGGCCTTGAAGGGAGCGCCCGCGGAGAGGATCGGCAGGTCCTTGAAGGCCGAGGCCTTGAGCTGGTCCGCCACGTACCAGGCCTGCGCCTCGGTCACGAGCTTCACGGAGGCGTCGTCCGACACGAGCGAGTAGTAGGAGTGGATCGGAACGGCCGTGGTGCCCACGGGCTCGCGCACGTATTTCAGCGTCGCGTCGTGGCCGGCCTGGGCTGCCGCCACGACCGTCGCATCCGACTCCACCTTCGCCACCACCTTGCGGTCGACGCGGTCGTAGATCGGGCGCGCCTCGGTGCGGAAGTTCGCCACCTTCCAGGCATTGCCCTCCTTGGTCAGCTCCAGGTCAATGAGACCGAGATGGCTGCCCCAGAAGCCTGCCATGACGGCGGGCTTGCCGTGGAGCGTGCCGGCCTTGGCATCGACGCCGGAGATGTTGGCGAACTCCTTGCCGCCCGGGAACGTGAAGTGCTGGTGGCCGGTGAGGATCACGTCGATGCCGTCGACCTTGGCAAGGTGCAGGGCCGCGTTCTCCTCGCCGCCTTTCCGCTCGCCGCCCGCGATGCCGGAATGGCAGAGCGCCACCACGATGTCGGCGCCGGCCTTCTTCAGGTCGGGCACATGCTTGTTGGCCGCATCCACGATGTCGATCGTGGTGGCCTTGCCGTCGAGATGGGCCTTGTCCCATTGCACGATCTGCGGCGGCACGAAGCCGATCACGCCGACCTTGATCGTCTGCTTGGCGCCGGATTCGTCCGTGAACTCGCGGTCCAGCACGATCCAGGGCTTTTGCAGGGTCTCGCCGTTGGCTTTCAGCACGTTGGCGCAGACCAGCGGGAATTTGGCGGCGCCCATGGCGTTCTGCAGGAACTCGAGGCCGTAGTTGAACTCGTGGTTGCCGAGCGTGCCGCAGTCGTAGTTCAGGGCGTTCATGGCGGCCACCATGGGATGCACGTCGCCTGCCTTCATGCCCTGGCGATAGGCCACGAAGTCGCCGAGCGGCGAGCCCTGGATCAGGTCGCCGTTGTCGAAAAGGAGGCTGTTCTTGGCCTCGGCGCGGGCGCCCTTCACCAGGGTGGCGGTGCGGGCGAGCCCCACCGTGTCGTCCGCCGCGTCGCGGTAGTAGTCGTAAGGGAAGACGTTCACGTGAAGGTCGGTGGTCTCCAGGATGCGGAGCTTCACGACCGGCCCGGCGGCCCAGATCGACTGGGACATCCCGGCAAGAGCGGCAGCGGCCACGCCGGTCTGCAGGACGCGGCGGCGGGTGATGGATTGTGTCATGGTCTTCCCTTGGCTTGTCTTTTTTACGAAACAGGGTTCGCCTGTAGCTGAGAGAAGCACAGGTTTTATGACAAGATCAATATAGCTGGCTAAGCGGCGTGGAGAATTCACCGGTCCCGGAGCGGCGCCGCCTTGTCATCCCCGGCGGTCCGCGGGACCGGGAAGGGGATCCAATCTCACGCGCGGTGCCATGGATTCCCTTCCCCTACGATGGCTGCGCCATCTCCGGCCGGGAATGACACGGAGGTTGGTGCTCTGCCGTCAGCCCCGCAGCGCCTCGTCGAGATCGCGGTAGAGATCCTCCACGTCCTCGATGCCGGTGGAGAGCCGCAGGAGATCGGGCGGGCACGGGGTGCCCGGCCCCTCGATGGACGCACGGTGCTCGATGAGGCTCTCGACCCCGCCGAGCGACGTCGCCCGCTTCCACAGGCCCACCCGCGCGGCCGTGCGGATGGCCGCGGCCTCGCCCTCCGAGACCTGAATGGACAGCATGTAGCCGAACCCGTTCTCCATCTGCCGCGCCGCGATGTCGTGGCCGGGATGCTGCGGCAGGCCGGGATAGAGCGCGCGGGCCACCTTGGGGTGGGCCGAGAAGCGCTGGGCCAGATCGAGCGCGCTTTTGGCCTGGGCCGCCGTGCGCACATGGAGCGTGCGCATTCCCCGCATGAGCAGATAGGCCTCGAAGGGGCCGAGGATCGCGCCCTGCATCTTGCGGATGGACGCCACCCGCGCCCAGAACGCGTCGGCCTTGGCGCCCGCGAGAACACCCGCCACCACGTCCGAATGGCCGTTCAGCACCTTGGTGGCCGCATGCATGACGATGTCGGCGCCCAGCGTCAGGGGCCGGGTGTGGACCGGGGAGGCGGTGGTGGAATCCACCGCGAGCCTTGCGCCTGCCGCGTGCGCGATCTCGGCGGCGGCGGCGATGTCCGTGATGGTCCAGAGCGGGTTCGAGGGCGTCTCGATCCAGACCAGCTTGGTCTGACCGGGCTTCACGGCCTCCCGCAGGGCCACGAGGTCGTCGGTCTCCACGAATTCCACCTTGAGGCCCCAGCGCACGGCCTCCGTCATGAGCCAGCTGCGCAGAGCCCAGTACATGACCTTGGAGGCCACGATGTGGTCGCCCGGATCCAGCGCCTGGAACACGGCGGTGGCGGCCGCCATGCCCGAGGAGAACAGCAGCGCGCCGGCCTCGGCCTCCTCCAGCATGGCGAGCACCTCCTCGGCCTCACGGATGGTGGCATTGTCGGGCCGGCCGTAGACGAAGCCGGAGGAATAGCCGTTGTCCTCGTCGCGGATATAGGTGGTCGCCACATGGATCGGGAGCACGACCGCCTTGGTGATCGGATCCACATGACCCATGGCCTGAGCGGTCAGGCTGCGCTTCGACCACGGGGAACGCGATGACGACATGGGAACCTCCGGCAAGCGTGACAGGTTGCGTCACGAAGAAACGACGCGCCGTCTTTAAAGGGATTTCGAGCATGCATACAGATCAAACTGCGCCGGGGGGCCATGCAATGCCGCCATTGCTACGGTTCCTGGTCTCAGTGCTGCCCGTGGTCCTGGTGGCCGTCTCGGCGAGCCTCGTCACCCAGCCGAGCATCCCGGGCTGGTATGCAGGTCTCCAGAAGCCGGGCTTCACGCCGCCGAACTGGGCCTTCCCGGTGGCGTGGACGCTGCTTTACGCCATGATGGCCTATGCGCTCTGGCGCATCCTGAGCCTGCCGAAACATCGCCCGGGCCGCTCCGCGGCGATTGCCGCGTTCTTCGTGCAGCTCGCCCTGAACGGGCTCTGGTCCTTCGCCTTCTTCGGCGCCCGGAGCCCGCTTGCGGGCCTTGTGGTCATCGCCGCCCTGATCGTGGCCATCGGGGCGGCGATCCGCGCCTTCTGGAAGCTCGACCGCACGGCTGCCCTGCTGCTCGTGCCCTATCTCGCCTGGGTCGCCTACGCGGCCCTGCTCAACGGGACGATCTGGCGGATGAACGGCTGATCAGTTCGAGGCGCCCTGCTCGGGGTTGTCGAACAGGTGCGGTTCCTTGTCGAGGTGGTCGAGAACGCCGACGTAAGGAAGCTGGCGGTAGGAGTGGGCAACATCCATGCCGTAGCCGATGACGAACACGTCGGGGCAGGTGAAGCCCACGTAATCCGGCTGGATCTGCACGGCGCGCTTGCCGGGCTTCTCGAGGAGCACGGCGGTTTTCACGCTTCTTGCGCCGCGCGCCATCAGCAGGTCCTTGGCGAAGGTCACCGTGCGGCCGGACTCGAGGATGTCGTCCACGAGCAGCACGTCGCGTCCGCGCACGTCGCTTTCCACGTCGCGCAGGATCGTGACCTGACCGGAGGAGACGGTGCCGTCCAGGTAGCTCGACAGGTGCACGAACTCGACCTGCGGGGAGAGGCCGGTGCGGTGCAGGGCCCGGATCAGATCGGCCGCGAACATGAAGCTGCCTTTCAGCACGGCCACGACCAGCAGGTTCTCAGGCTTGGCGCCTGCGATCTCCTGAGCCAGCGCCTCGTTGCGCTTGGCGATCGCGCTTTCGTCGAAGAGAACCCGGATGCGGGGGGCAGCAGTCATCGTCCATGTCCAGAAAAGAATGCAAAAACCTAGAAGGCCTCCCTCTTCACGACCATGCCCGGGCGAGGATGTCAAACGGGCATGATGCATTTCCAGGTGAATCGATGTGCTCCGGTGCCATTCCCGCCGCAGACGGCGAAAGCGATCGCAGGGGAAGGGGATTCATGGCGTCGAGCCTGAACGCGGATCCCCTTCCCTCGCCTGCGGCTCGCCGGGGATGACAGGGCGGCGCTGACCTCGGTGTCATTCCCGGCCGAAGCGAAAGCGCAGGGGAAGGGAATCCACTCACACAGGGACCGCCAAGGACCCCTTCCCGGTCCTGCGCCCGCTGACGACGCGG
>NZ_JAEQMY010000340.1 GCF_016743775.1 Microvirga aerilata
CTAGAGGCTGTTATGGACTGCGATGTAGTTTACAGCCTGCCGTAGCATGATGCAGACCAGTGCAATGACATGCAGGTCAGCAAGAGTTTGAGGTAAGCGCTCGTAATCGCGCACGAGCCGGCGAAAACGGGTTGCCCATCCGAAGGTTCGCTCAACCACCCACCGGCGCGGCAACAGTACGAAACCGCGCTTGGCCTCAGGCAGTTTGACCACCTCCAGCTCGATCCCATGCTCGCGGGCGGCCGCCGCCGGCTTCGCGCCCGTGTAGCCCTGATCGACATAAGCCAGATCGACGCTCTCGCCGGTGGCCACCTGCACAGCTTGGGCCAGTTGTCCCACCTCGGCTCGATCATCAGCCGTAGCGGGGGTGACGTGAGCCGCCAGGAGATGCCCCAGCGTGTCCACCGCCATATGCAGCTTGGAGCCCTTCTTGCGCTTGGCCCCATCATAGCCGGCGCGGGCGCCACTCTCCGGCGTGGAGCGCAACGTGCGGCTGTCGAGCACCGCGGCCGAGGGCTCCTCGCTGCGTCCAGCCGCCAGGCGCAGCACGGCGCGAAGATCGTGCGCCAGCTCCTCGAAGCAGCCGGCATTGAGCCAGCGCTGGGCCTGCTGGTAGACGGCCGCCCAGGGCGGCAGGTCGTTGGGCATCCAGCGCCAGGGTGCCCCTGTTTTGATGATGTAGCGCAGCCCGTTGAACACCTCGCGCAGGGAGTGCTCCCGCTGGCCCGCTTCTTCGGGCAGGAGCGTCAGGTAGGGCGCCACCAGCGCCCATTCCTCATCGGAGACATCGGAGGG
>NZ_JAEQMY010000341.1 GCF_016743775.1 Microvirga aerilata
CACGACGGCCTTCTCCAGTCTATTCCCTCGATGAGGGCTTTTGCCATCTCCCTCACCGGCAACATCGATCAGGCTGATGACTTGGTTCAGGAGGCGATGGTGCGCGGACTGACTTACATCAATCAGTTTCAACCCGGCACTAACATTGAGGCTTGGCTTTTCACGATCCTGCGGAACCAGTTCCACACCTTCTATCGAAAGAGAAAGCGTGAGGTGGAAGACCCCGATGGCGGCATCGCAGCCCGCCTTGCTGTCCCTCCCGAGCAGGATGGACACGCTGATGTGGAAGACCTCAAGGCTGCTTTAGCCCAACTGCCCATTGATCAACGGGAGGCCCTCCTGCTCGTAGGGCCACAGGGGTTCTCGTATGAGGAAGCCGCTGCAATCTGTGGAGCACGGATTGGAACCATCAAGAGCCGGGTCAATCGTGCCCGGACCCGACTGGCTGAACTGCTCAGCATCGAAAGCCCGGACGACATCGGAGCAGATCGGGTTGTGAAAGCCACGATCTTCAACGAGACCTGCACCCGGTAGCAACCTCCCGGATCATCACCCCTCGTCTACTTCATCTGCGTGTCGCGGCGAAGCCCATAGCCACGCCTCTGCGACGCGAGTGCGGTTGGGACCGGACCTCAGCGTCGGCTCTGCTATGATCGATTACAACTTGAATGTGAAATTGTGCCCTTCGGCACTCTGGATGCCACCTATGGTTCTTAGCTGCCAGGGCTTTGGTCATCAGTTGATATCTCAAGCCGTTCCATCGACACCCATCCCACACATGTCCTG
>NZ_JAEQMY010000342.1 GCF_016743775.1 Microvirga aerilata
TGAGACTTAGCTCGCCAGCCTGACGGGCTGCGGCTCCCTCAGCGTGTAGCCGCGGCCCCAGACCGTCTCGATGTAGTTCCTACCACCTGAGGCCTGCGCAAGCTTCCTGCGCAGCTTGCAGATGAACACATCAATGATCTTGATCGCGGGTTCATCCATGCCGCTATACAGATGATTGAGGAGCATCTCCTTGGTCAGCGTGCTCCCCTGGCGCTGAGCCAGAAACGCCAGGATCTTGTACTCCGTGCCGGTCAAGCTCACCTGGCGTCCTCCGATCTCAGCCTGCTGAGCCTGAGGTTTGATCGTCAGATCGCCGCATTCAAGGACGGCTTCGGTCTGATCGGACGAGCGGCGGATAATCGCCTGCATGCGGGCAATGAGTTCGTCCTTGTGAAACGGCTTGGTCAGGTAATCATCGGCGCCAAAGCCGAGGCCTCTGACCTTGTTCTGGATACCGTCCAGGCCTGAAAGGATCAGGACGGGCGTGCACACCTTGGCAAGCCGCAGCTGTCGCAGGACCTCATAGCCTGACATGTCCGGGAGGTTGAGATCGAGCAGGATGATGTCATAGTCGGGGAGCCGGCCGAGATCGATGCCGTGCTCGCCCAGATCGGCCACGGAGATCTGGACGTTGAGGCGCTGGAGCATGAGCTCAATGCTCTGAATGACAGAGATGTCATCCTCGATCAGCAACACCCGCATCTCACCACCTCCTGGAGGACCTCAGCCAATGTGAGGGAAGTATGCTCAACGAGGAGTTAACGCCGG
>NZ_JAEQMY010000343.1 GCF_016743775.1 Microvirga aerilata
AGACTCAGGATGAGCCCAGAAGCTCAAGTGACTTCCTAGCTGCCCACGCCGCCCGCCACACAACCCCTTTTGATGCTTCTAAGGTTTTCTAGCGACATGAGTGTGCTCACCGTAGACAAGCCGTTCCGCAGCTTCTTTCTCGGTGGGTTCGAGTGCTCAACGCATCGACGCCAGGACGGGCGGCGGCTCGACCTGCTCGCAGCTACGAAGCACAACCGCCTCCTTGTGGAAGACTATCAGGCACTGGCGCGGCACGGGATATCGACCGTTCGCGACGGTCTTCGATGGCACCTGATCGAAACTGCTCCGGGACAATACAACTGGTCCAGCCTCCTGCCGATGCTGCACGCAGCGCAGGGCTGTGGCACCCAAGTTATCTGGGATTTATGCCACTACGGCTGGCCTGATGATCTCGACATCTGGTCCGCAGCTTTTGTGGATCGGTTTGCAAGCTTTGCGGCAGCTGCCGCAGCGATCATCCGCCAGGGGACGGAGGGCGATACCCTCTACTGCCCCGTCAATGAGATGGCCTTTTGGGCCTGGGCAGGGGGAGATGTAGGGCAGTTCAACCCAGGAGCTTTCGGGCGTGGCCCTGACCTGAACCGACAGCTTGTGCGCGCCGCCATCGCAGCGACCCGCGCCATCCGAGCCGTTGATCCACACGCTAAGTTTGTTTGCGCTGAGCCGCTGATCAACGTGGTGCCGAACTCGGATGATCCTGAGCACGTCCGTGCTGCTGAGGCGAAGCGCCAGTCCCAGTTCGA
>NZ_JAEQMY010000344.1 GCF_016743775.1 Microvirga aerilata
GCTCCCGAGGGTCACGCCACGCAGCTCAATCCGGTCTTGCCCGTCCGCAAAGTCCGTGATCGTGTCCCGACCGGTCCCTAGGGCGAATACGAACACATCACTGCCGCCATCCCCGCTCAGCCGGTCGTCACCGGCTCCGCCGTTGAGCACATCGTTGCCGGTGCCGCCGGTGAGGGTGTCGGCCCCGGCACTGCCGGTGAGGGTGTCGTGCCCGCCGCCGCCATGGATGCCCGTGATGCCGGTCAGTGCCACATTGGTGAAGTCGAGGCTCTCGCCCACAGGACCGACGTCCGAGCCTCGGATTTGCACCCCGGCAAAGCCGTTTGCGCTGATCGCCTCCACACCCGACAACGAGCGCAGGCCGATGATGGTGTTGTCTGCCGTGGCCTGGATCGTGTCAAACCCGGCCCCGCCATTCACCGTGTCAAAGCCGTCGGCGCTGCCCATGAAGGTGATCACATCATCCCCCGCATCCGCCGCGATGATGTCGTTGCCGGCATTGCCTGAGAGCGTGTCGTTGCCGTCATCGCCGTTCATCACGTCAGTGCCGAGCCCGCCCGACACCACATCATGGCCGATCCCGCCGGTGAGCCGGTCCGAGCCGTCGCCGCCGCTCACCACGTCGTTGCCGCTGCCGCCCACGATCGTGTCAGCGCCCGCACTGCCAGTGAGGGTGTCGTGGCCGGCTCCACCATCGATGCGGCTGATCCCCGTCAGTGTCACAGTGGAAAAGTCGAGGCTCTCGCCAATGGGCCCATC
>NZ_JAEQMY010000345.1 GCF_016743775.1 Microvirga aerilata
CAAGCCCGTCAGCTACAAGCGCCATCGCTTCCCACCAGAGATCATCGCCCATGCGGTCTGGTTGTACTTCCGGTTTCCTCTGAGCCTTCGGCTGGTTGAGGAGATGCTGCTCGAGCGGGGAATTGTCGTCTCCTATGAGACCGTTCGCCGGTGGGCGCTGAAGTTCGGGCCAGACTACGCCCGCCGCCTCAGGCGTAAAACGCCAAGCCGCCGCGACATCTGGCACTTGGATGAGGTTGTGGTCACGATTTCTGGCAAGAAGCACTGGCTGTGGCGAGCCGTGGATCAGGACGGCTATGTGCTCGATGAGATCGTCCAGGATCGACGAGACACCAAGGCCGCCAAACGCTTGCTGAAGCGTCTCTTGCGCAAGCAGGGCTGTCTACCCAGGAGGATGATCACCGATAAGCTCGGCTCCTACGCTGCTGCCCGACGTCAGATCATCCCAGACGTCGAACACCGCTCGCACAAAGGGCTCAACAATCGGGCAGAGAATTCGCATCTGCCGTTCCGTCGACGAGAGCGGGTGATGCAAGGCTTTCGATCGCCCAGGTATCTGCAGCGGTTCGTCAGCGTGTTCTCTGCCGTCCGCAACCTTTTCGTTCCATCTCGCTCCAGCCGCTCCGCCCCCGCCATCCGCTTGCACCGCCTCAATGCGATGGCGGAATGGAGAGTTATCGCCAACATTGCTGCTTGAGCCTGCCCAGGGGCCAAATCGGTCTTACTGCAACTGGCGGTAAATAACGTGACAACGCCC
>NZ_JAEQMY010000346.1 GCF_016743775.1 Microvirga aerilata
TCTCTTTTGAACACAAGGGATCAGTCAGATCCCGATATGCGGGACGCTGCCGTCTTCGTTTCTCTTTCTTCTCCGGACTAAACCCGGCGGGGTTACCCGCCGGCGGAAGTTGATTTTTAGTGTTGTCGCCCTCGCCTGGTCCTCTTGAAAGAGGAAGGTTGAGCAACCACCTAAAAATTGTGATGGCGGTTGCTCGGCGACTGCTTGAGCAGGCTTCCTCAAGACTGCGATCTTGAGTCCGGAGCACAAAAATCTGGGCCTCAGCCCTTGTATAAAGACGAGATGTACTTATATCTCCTTTAGACGGGCTCGCTGGTTTATCCTAGGCCCTTATCTCTCCAGACAGCTTAAAAACGATGCTCTGCTGATGCAGGGTCGTTTGTTGTCTGTGACTTCCGTTCTTTGACAAGTAAATCTGAAGAGAACCGTAGGCGGCGTAGTCTTTGCCGATTGCTTAATGCAGTCGTGTCTTGGGCCGCTCTGCCCCTCAGGTCTCCTGTTGGTGTTGCGCAAGCAACGTGCCGGGTGCCTGTTGATGCGGTGACAGTCCAAAGCGTGCCCCCTCCCCTGGAGGGTGTGGCCGGGCTGACGCCGCCTCCGCTTCTCTTCTGGATTCAATCTGATGCTAATGGCATCGGGTTAGTCAAAGAGCGTGTCGGACGTCTGTCCGACGAGCTTTGAAATCGTAAAGAGGCAGCATATTCGGCAAGCGCGACACCTAGTTCGTGCGAACCAGCCCCGGCCCGCAGCCGG
>NZ_JAEQMY010000347.1 GCF_016743775.1 Microvirga aerilata
CACGGCACCGCGATTGCCGCCCTCCTGGTGGGTCGTCCGGGAAGCTCAACACCTGGCCTCCTGCCGGAGGCGAAGCTGATTGCAGTGGACGCCTTTTACCGCGACGGCGGTACGGCGGATCGCACTGACGTGATGTCCCTGGTGGTTGCCATCGAAGCCTTGGCTGAGCGCGGCGTGCGGGTGATGAACCTGAGCCTGTCAGGCCCAGCCAACGCGGTCCTCCAGAAAGCCATTGAGGCTGCCCAAGCTGAGGGCATTGTGATCGTTTCGGCTGCTGGCAACAATGGTGCCGGCGCCGAGCCTGCGTATCCAGGGGCCTATCCCGGTGTTATCGCGGTTACGGCCGTCGATCAGAACCTGAACGTTTATCGGCGTGCCACACAGGGCGCCTACGTCGACCTTGCGGGACCCGGGGTGAATGTCTGGACGGCTTCGGCCAAAGGCAGCGGCGTGCTCAGGACAGGCACGTCCTATGCGGTTCCCTTTGTGTCCGCGGCCGCAGGTCTGCTGCTTGCATCCACCCCGCAGTTGGACCCCAAAGCGGTTCAGGCCCGGTTGGAGCAGCACACCCGGGATCTTGGCAAGCCTGGGTGGGATCCGACCTATGGGTACGGCCTGATCCACATGGCTGGCCTGTGCGCACCACCCGCGGACCTGGCACCGGTTGCGGTGACCAAAACGCAACCGGCGGCTTTACCGTTCGAGGGGCAGACCCTGGGGATGCCCTGACCTCGACGGACCTGTCGTGG
>NZ_JAEQMY010000348.1 GCF_016743775.1 Microvirga aerilata
CCCTTAGGCGAAAATGGCTGGGATTTCAGATCCTCGGAGGGGCAAGCCCCCCCAACTCTCAACGTTGAATACACGCTCACGCCCGATACACCGAGCAACCCTCCGCCTGTCGCAATTCCTTTCCTCGGGTCGGTTTCTCCCACTGGCGAGACGGCGACGATGCTTGGCACCTCCGACTATGGTGATGTGGCCGATGATCCGGCCATCTGGGTCGACAAAACTGATCCGGCCCGCAGCCTGGTGATCGGCACCAATAAGGATCCGTCACGAGGAGGCCTGTATATCTTCGACCTGCAGGGCAAGATCCTCGACAGCACCACAGCCGGTCAGGAATACAACAACGTGGACCTGCGCTATGACTTCCGCTTGGGCGGACAGCTGGTGGATCTGGTCGGGGCCACCAACCGTGAGACCAACAGCATCGACTTCTTTGCAGTCGATCCGACCAGCCGCGAGCTCAACCCGGTTGGCTCGGTGCCCACAGGGCTGTCCAACATCTATGGCTTCACCATGGGGCATACAGCCGACGGCAAGTACTACGGTTTTGTGTCAACCAAGGATGGCACCGTACGCCAGTTTGAGCTTGAGGATAGCAGCAGCAGAGTGGGCGGCAACGCTGTTCGAACCTTCGATGTAGGTTCTGGATGGGTTGAGGGCATGGTAGCCGATGACCAAACAGGAGCTCTCTACCTCGCTGAGGAGAACGTTGGCATCTGGAAGTACGGGGCGGATCCGGCGTCTG
>NZ_JAEQMY010000349.1 GCF_016743775.1 Microvirga aerilata
GCCGAGCATGCTCAACAACCACTTTTACCTGAGGAGTATATCCTCACCAACTCTGTCTCCGACCTGATTGAGGAAAGCCTTGGGAGGGGGTGGATCTTCTCAACAGACTTGCAGGAACTGATCTCCGCAATGGACCGCCGGCTGGCAAGCTTTGGTATCGATGAGCTGGCTCAAGTCTTCGATTTCGAGGAGGTGCAAGTCTGGTCCAATACCACCAGGTCGATCCCGACGCGCTCGCACGGTGCGGTTGCGATGCGAAATGCAGCATTTCTCCTCATCCAGCTTCGAGCGATGGGCTTCCGCGTTGACGATACCCTGCTGACCTCTCGACTAAGGCCCTTGCTTGCGACGAAGAAGTTTCTCGTGGGTCGCGAATTCTACGTGTTCTGGCAACAGAAGCTCGAAGCAAAGCGCAAGGACTTCGTCCTGTACTGTGCTCCAGTGCCCCACAACCCAGCACTCAAGGAAGCCAGTTTGCCCCTTGGCCATGTCATGCGGACCGTTTCCGACGGAAGTCGCATCGTTGGGGTTGAGGTGACACCCCCACCCTCTTCCGAGGTTAGTTCGGATTAAGATACCAGATCACTGCTCCAGGGGCGTGCGCTCATACGTGCGGACTGCTCAATATCCGGGTGGATTCCCTTCAAAGGGCGCAGAACGTGTGGGGTAGGTTGACGCCCCCCCATGCAAAGCTGCACCAATCAGCCTGACCGGTCGCCCTGGCCGTGATC
>NZ_JAEQMY010000034.1 GCF_016743775.1 Microvirga aerilata
GCGCGCGCCAACGAGGTGCTGCGCAACATGGTGGAGGCCGGGTTCCTCACCGAAGGGCAGATCCAGATCGCCCGGCGCAACCCCGCCACCCCGATCAACCGGGAGCGGGAGACCACCCCGGACTTCTACCTCGACTGGGCCTTTGAGCAGGTCAAGGCGCTCGCGTCGCAGAAGAAGTTCGGCAGCGAGCGGGTGCTGATCGTCAAGACGCCGCTGGACACGGCCCTGCAGCGCCACTCCGAGCAAACCCTGGAGAACATGCTGCGCCAGCACGGGCGCCAGTACAAGGTGGGCCAGGGGGCCTTGGTGGTGATGGACGTGGACGGGGCGGTGCGCACCATTGTGGGCGGGCGCGACTACGGCCAGAGCCAGTTCAACCGCGCCACCGGGGGCCTGCGCCAGCCGGGCTCGTCGTTCAAGCCGTTCGTGTATGCGGCGGCCCTGACCACCAACCCGAAGCTGCGGCCGACCTCCACCGTGGTGGACCAGCCGATCTGCCTCGGCAACTGGTGTCCGCAGAACTACGGCCGCTCCTTCTCGGGTTCGATGTCCCTGACGGCGGCGCTGGCGCGCTCGATCAACTCCATCCCGGTGCGCATGTCGCTGGAGATCGGCAAGGGCAACGCCAAGGCGGGACGCGCCGTGATCGTCGACACGGCCAAGCGCATGGGCCTGACCCACCCGCTCACGGATTCGAGCTCTCTGCCGATCGGGGCTGCCGAGGTGACGGCCATCGACATGACGGCGGCGTATGCGGTGTTTGCCAACGGCGGCAAGCGTGCCGATCCCTATGCCGCCTGGGAGGTGCGCAACTCGTCGGGCGAGGTGATCTACCGGCACGACCGGGACACGCCGCCCAAGCAGGTGCTGGACACGCGTGTGGTCCATGACATGAACTTCATGCTGAACAAGGTTGTCGAGGAAGGCACCGGCAAGCGCGCGGCACTGGAAGGAATTCCGGTAGCGGGCAAGACCGGCACCACCAACGGCTACAAGGACGCCTGGTTCGCAGGCTTCACGGGCAATCTCGTGGCCAGCGTCTGGTACGGCAACGACGATTCCACCTCCATGAACGACATGACCGGCGGCACCCTTCCGGCCCTCACATGGCATGCTGTGATGGCGGTTGCCCACCAGAACCTTGAGATCCGTCCGATCCCCGGCGCGAGCCCGGCCAATGCGAACCGTGTCGCCTCCGGCAAGGGTCCGGCGGCGGATCAGGCGCAGGCTCCGGCCCAGGCTTACCTCGCGGGTACGCTGTCGCGCAGGTCCTACGAGGTGCTCGGCGACATCGGCTCCCTGTTCCAGACGGTCGAGCGCCCCATCTGGACCGGAAAGGCCCCTGAAGCCCAGAGCAGCTCGGCTTCTGCGGATGCTCGCCGCCAAGTGGCCATGCCCTGAACATGGACACAGAGGTTACCTTGACGAACGCCCCGGCGGCCGCCTCGATGCACGCTTCATCGACCCCACAGGCAACTGTGAAATCGAGATTCGTTCCGACCGTTTTCCTGGTGGTTTATGCGCTTCTGCTCGCCCTGGGTCTGGGGCTTGGCTCGGCCTACTGGGTCATGAACGGCAATCCGCCCTTCGGCAGCCTCCGCCTGGGACCATGGCAGGCTTGGCCCAGTCTGGGCTCCCCGGAGGCCGATCCCTACATGCGGGCCATCATTGCCCGCCGGGGGGACGTGCCGCTGGCCACGGGCGAAGGCTTAGGGTTCACGGCGAGCGCGGATAGCGAAGGGCGGGCGCTCGACGCAGGCTGCTCCTACAGCATCGGCACGGTTGCTCCCAGCGCCCGGCTGTGGACTCTGACCCTCTACGATGGGGATGGGCGCCTGCCGGTCACCGAACTCGGACGAAGGAGCTTCACCTCGGCGGAGGTGGTCAGAGACGCGCAGGACCGGTTCACCATTGCCCTGTCGCGGGATGTCCAGGCCGGCAACTGGCTTCAGCTTCCCCCTTCGGGTCCCTTTTCGGTCACCTTGCGCCTCTACGATCCTCCAGGTGCCGCCGGCGCCAATCTCGAAGAGAGCGACTTCCCCGTCATCCAGCGTCTGGGGTGTGGAGCATGAGAGGGTTCAGCCGTTTCCTGGTCGCCACGCTCTGCGGCCTCGTGATCGCAGCCGGTGTCCACATCGCCGCCATCTTCGCCAGCCCCTACCTGGCCGAGCAGGATGCCTTCGCCAAGATCCAGCCGACGCTCACGGCCGACAAGGCGCAGATCATCAGCGCTCCAGGCGGTGAGAATACATGGCTTCCCAAGCCCGACCCGGCCGTTGCGGTCGCCGCCTGCGCCTTCGATCTGCGCAATGGGCCCATGCGCGTTGCGGCCCGGACCGGATCGCTGTTCCTGTCCTTCTCGTTCCACAAGGAAACGGGCGGCGTGTTCTTTGCCGTCACGGACCGTGCCGCCGTGCGCGGCGAACTCGAGATCGTCGCCATGACGGCCCGCCAGCTCGACGAGGCCCGCGCCACGGAGGACGAAAACGAGCCCTCGCGCGACGTGAGGATCGTCGCCCCGGAGCAGCAGGGCTTCGTCATCGTGCGCGTGACCGCGCCCGCGCCAAGCCTGCGCCCGCAAGCCGAAGAGGCAGCCAAGGCCGTTTCCTGCACGGCCGAACAGGACGCATAGAGCCGATGCCCTGGCGCCCCATGACGCCGCAGGACCTGGCGCAGGTGCAGGTCCTGGCGGACGCGATACATGTGGATCATCCGGAGGATGCCGCGGTCATTGCCGAGCGCCAGCATCTCTACCCGCAAGGCTGCCTCGTGCTGGCCGAGGGGGAGAGCCTGGGTGGCTATGCGCTCACCCATCCCTGGCGGTTCGGGGAGCCGCCGCCCCTGAATACGCGGCTCGGCGCGCTTCCAGGGAGTGCGACGACCTATTACGTCCATGATGTTGCGATACTGCCGAGCGCGCGGGGCAAAGGCCATGCGGCGCAAGCCGCCAGCATGCTGATCGAGCACGCCCGTAAGGCGGGTTTCGGCAATCTGTCACTGGTGGCGGTGAACCACTCCCAGGCATTCTGGGAGGCTATGGGCTTTCGCCGGGTGGCCGTTCCGGGCATTGAGGCGAAGCTCTCGAGCTATGGGCCGGATGCGGCGCTGATGGTGCGCGATCTGGCAAGCCCTCAGGTTGACGCCTAACGGCGTCTCATCGTCATTGAAACAGCGATCGTCTACGAGCGGCGGCGTCCAGGGCCGCTCGAGGCGAGCGGTCGGGAGGGTCCTGGATTGGGAGACGGTCTCTCGTAACGGACGCCGGTGAAGAGAAGGATTTCGCCTCTGGGCTCGTTGGCGGACAATAGCGGGCGCTGCGGCCGCTCCGTACTATCCGGAAAGGCGATCACCACTCCTGGCGATCTGGTCCAGATGTCCTGCATTGTGTCCTCCTCTAACGTGCCACTGGCTGCCTCGTAGCTGACTCACAAAAAAGAGATCTATGGTTAACAGTTCGTTTCCGTCCGGCTGCGGCTGACCGAAAAAAGCTTTGCCTGACATGAAAACAACACTTACGGCCGCGCTTCTGTTCCCCATGGCCGAAGCCCGAAATCCGTGCGGATCGGGCGCATTAAAGATGCGCTAAGGAACCGGCCCTAGGCTTCGGTGCCGTTGCGTTGAAAACGAGCTGAGCATGGCGTCCTCTGCAAATCCGGATCTCTGGTCGGACCTCTCAGGTCTGGGGTCGTCGGGCGTCAACGATTCCGATGCGCGCGCCGCTCTCCTCAAGGTGAACGCTGATATGTTCGTCGCCGCGCCCGTCCGGGATCGCGACAGCATAGAGACCTTCGAAGCGCTCATGATGGGTCTTCTGCCGAGGGCGGATCACGATACCCTTGTCGATCTCGCCCGTATCCTTGCGCCCTGCCAGGACACGCCGGGATCCATTCTCGATTACCTGGTGCGGCACTCGCCGGAAGCGCGGGAGACTGTGCTGCGTCACCCTGCAAGGCAGCCGCGCCCGAATCCGCCGAGCCTCCTTGCGACCCCGGACGGGCGGCTGAAGCTCGCGTCGCAGCCGGACCTGGATTCCGGCACGATCGAGCGACTCCTGGTGCTGCACGAGAGCGCCGTCGAGGACGCGCTTGCGGCCAATCCCTCCCTGCCTCAGGCAACTGCAAGCTTCGAGGAACTCTTGCGGCGCGCCCGCCGCCGCCCTGCCCTCGCGCGTGTTTTTCTCGAACGCGCCGATCTTGCGGCAGCTGACGCAGCATCGCTTTACCTGGCGGCTGATGACAGGCGCCGCCAACACATCCGTGAACAGCTCGCCTCATCGCTCGCGCACCGGCGGGCGACCTTGTCGTTTCAACTGACGGAAAGGGATCTTGCCGGGCTCCTGGAGGCTGGCGAGGATGGCAGCGTCGGGCGTCTGGAGGCCCTGCTGACGGCGATCTTCGGGTTCCCGGCCGCAACGGAATGGCGGGCCCTCGAAATCGGCCGGCATCGGCTCCTGGCGCTTGCCTTCAAGGCTTTGGGCGTTGCCAGGCAGGATGCGATCCGGATCCTTCTCACCCTTCACCCTGCCCTTGCCTATCCTCTCTGTGCCATCAAGGAGCTGGTGCGGGAAATGCGCGACGCTCCCGGTCCCGTGGCTCTTGCCCTCGTCGAAGCGATCCTGGGCGCGCGGGCTCTCTCCGGAGAGTCGGAGAGGTCTTAAACCTCCGGGGCGACGTCGAGAAAGTGCCGGCCCGCCCGATCGTCGACCTCGACGAGCCAGAGGTCGGAGTCGAAGCGGAGTTCCCGGGTCATACGCTCCTCCACGTCGAGCGGCATCACGCCCTGCAGGATCGGGGAAAACAAGCGCTCTCCGCTGTCGTCGAGAAAGAGCTGCGGCGCGGGGCCGTAGAGATCGGCCGTGCCGTCAAGGCGGTCCACCTTCACGAAGACGGCTCCCGCCTCCGCCGCACCGCGTTTGCGCAAGGCAGCATCCACCCCTTCCACCGAGCAGCGGCGGAGATAGGCGGACACCCAGAAGTCTGAGCGGAGGCGGGACACTATGGGACAGCTATTCCTGAATGGGACGACAGCTCGCGAACGGTGCGTGCGCTGAACTCGCCCGTCACTGGCAAACGCCGGTCCTGCTCGAAGCGTTCGATGGCCTGGCGCGTGCCGGATCCCATGACGCCATCCACCTTCACGCCGTAGCCCAGCCGCGCGAGCGCGCGCTGGCCCGACAGGACGATGTCTCCCGGGTCGGGCCGGCCTACATTGGCAGGCGGCACCGGAACGGGTCCGCCCATGCGGATCATCTCCGCAATCGGATCGCGCGCGGCGGTTTTGGCTTGAGGCGGTGCGGCGGGAGCGGCCGCCTGCGGGGGCCGGGTCGTCTCCTGCGCAGGCCGGGCGGGCTGCACTGGAGCAGGTGCGGGCTGCCCCCCATTGCGGATCATCTCCGCAATCGGGCTGCGCGAAGGAGCCTTGGGCACGGCTGCAACAGGGGCAGCCCCTGTTGCAGGAGCCGGAGAAGGATGGGCCGGTGCCTCGGGATGAGCCGTCATGGACGCCTGCTCCCCCTGAGGCTGGGCCTCAGGACGCGCGGGAGGCAAGGGTTGGGCCTCGTCGGTCGCCGCTGCCGGCTCTGGCGCAAGCACGATCTCGCGGGTGTTGAACAGCGGCGCGGGATGGCGGGAGCTCTGCAGCGCCAGCGCATTCCAAGCGATGGCGCCCCCGCAGCCGGTCAGGAAGAGAGCGGCCAGAATCTGGCGCGGGTGGCTGAAGACGAAAGCCAGAGCCCGCTCGCCGGCGCCGGGCGTCCGCTGGGGCTTGGCCGGGCGCTTTTGCGTCTTTGCCGGAGACTTCCGCCGCACGACGGCAGGCAGATCGAAGTCATCGTCAGGCTGATCAACAAGAGCTTCACGCAAGAGGATCGTTCCGTGTTCGGAGGATGATGTCGTTTGGGGCCGCGCAGTCATCAAGACAAGCCCGTGGCCGGAGCACCGCTTCTTGTCTTTGTTGCGGCAAAGCCTGACAGAGGCCGCTTAAGCGAAACCTAATTGCCCGGGTCCTGGGTCGAGGCTGGGGCCAGCTGGACTGACGATCCCTCGCCGCAGCCCCGGCGCCTCTCGGATTTCCCTTTATTCCGCCGCGACTTGGCCATACCGAAGAGCAGCAAGGTTTCGTTCATCCTGTTTGCAGATTTCGCCAGGACCTTGCTACGCGCTGCGGCTTGGGCACGTTATGGTGATGCACTTCGCCACCCGTTTGGGCAAGCAACGGCCGCCATATGTTTTCGATCATTCGTTTCATTCTCATCGTCGGTGCAATTTTCTACTACTCGCCGGTTCGGCAGGGGGGCGAAGGAACGGCCGCCGTCGAGGCGTTCTTCACCCCGAAGAAGAGCGAACCGGCCGCCGCGGCGCCCCTCCCGGCCCCGGAAGGCCCAGGCCATCTGGAAACCGTGTGGAAGGCCCTTCCCGACAGCGCCAAGCAAGCGGTCGTCGACAAGATCCTCACCACGTCGGGCCTCAATCCCGTGGGCTCCGCCAAGCCGGCGGACACCCTGCGCCCGGAAGACCGGGAGCTGCCATCGTCCAAGCCGCGCAGCTGAGAAGAAGCGCGCAGCTAAAAAACGCTGCCCCCGTCGCCAAACGTCCACCCGATGGCTATATGACCGGCAGACAACGCGGGACCGCCATGCTGCCGACCATCGACGAGATCGTCTCCAATTTCGAACTGCTCGACGATTGGGAGGAGCGCTATCGCTATCTCATCGAACTCGGGCGCCTCATGGAGCCTTTGCCTGACGAGGCGCATAGCGACGCCAACAAGGTGCAGGGCTGCGCCAGTCAGGTGTGGCTCCAGACCGGCCTTGACTCCTCCAAGGGCAAGCCCGTGCTCCATCTGCTCGGCGACAGCGACGCCCACATCGTGCGCGGTCTCGTGGCGCTCCTGATCTCCCTTTACGACGGCAAGACCGCATCGGAGGCCCTGTCGACGGACGCTCTTGCCCTTTTCAAGGAACTCGGCTTATCGGAGCATCTGACGCCGCAACGGTCGAACGGCGTCAGATCCATGGTCGAGCGCATCCGCCGTGATGCGCAGATGGCTCTGGCGGCGTCCTAAACCCGCCCGCCCTCGATCACCACCGCCTTCCAGGCCAGGATGCCTCGCGAAGCCGCAGGACCGCGGGCCGCGGCCTCGATGACGTAATGCTCGGCAAGCCGTGCGAGGGCGAGCCGCACCACGATTTTTGCGGAACGGGCGGGCCATTGGCGTTCGCGCTCGATCAGCTCCAGTCCCTTCAGGAAGCCGCAAAGGTCCATCAGGAGGTCGCTGAAGTCGGCCCCCACCGCATCGAAGGCGTTTCGTAGCCGCTGGCGGGCGGCGATCATGCGATCCGTCGCGTCGGCGGGTGAGACCGGACCGCCGCTTTTCGGCATCCCATCCCAGCGCGCCGTCACGCCCGGCAGAAGGCCCGCCAGCATGATATCCGTCCGGAGCCGCTCGCCGGCCTGATAGGAGGCTTCGTCGATCATCGGCTCGCCGTTGCGGTCCCTGCGGCGGCGAAGCCAGTCTAGGGGGCTCTCATCCGCGTCGATGCGCACGCGGCTTGCTCCTGTTTCGGTCTCGACCGATGCAACGCTCGTTTCCCGGTGCTGGTGGAAAAAGGCCATGCTCGCATCCGGCGCTGCGGCCCTGCGCAGGTGCGCTTGGCCGGCTTCGGTCGGCAGCAGGCTCATGCGACCGGATGAAGGCTGTTGCCAGCGGGCAAGATCCTGGCGCACGAGAGCCTCGGCCACCGGCCGTGCGAACCGCCCCGCCCCAACCGAGATACCGGAGCGGCGCTTGTGAATAAGCACGCTCTCCTCATCGGTCGGATCGATGAAAGCCCATGTTTCCGGCAGAGCGAGCGCCGCGAGAAGACGCCGTGCGTCCTTGGGCAGGGAATCGCCGGAAGGCTGCTTCACCCCGGCTCCGGCACGCCTGCCTCTGGCCTTTGCGCGCCCTCTCGAATTCGCTTGCCCGGAGGATGATTTGCTTGCTGCGGCAATACTTTGCTGAACCGCATCGCCGTCCTCAATGTTCATGTTTTGTTCCCATAAATAAAACAACGGAGACCCAGGCCTCCATGTTCGATAGTGGGGTGATATTCCTAGTTGTCAACGAGATTCAAAACTGTTGATAACAGTGAGGATAACTCGGGTTGCGCGCGCAGCACCCGCATAAAGGCCGCAATGAATCCCCCGCCTTCGAAGGCGGGGCCGGGGCAGCCATCAGGCCGCCGAAGTCACCAATGTGCCGGGCTCCGAGCCCTGAGCGAAGGAAAAGCCCTCATCGGCCCAGCCTGTCATTCCGCCGAGCATGAGCTTGACCGGACGGCCGAGCTGCGAAAGCCTCAAGGCGGCCCGGTCCGCTCCGTTGCAATGAGGACCGGCGCAGTAGACCACGAAGAGGGTGTTCACAGGCCAAGTAGCGATGCGGTCCGCGCTGATGTCCCGGTGGGGAAGATTGAGAGCGCCCGGCACATGGCTTCGCGCATAGGCGTTCGGACCCCGTGCGTCGAGGAGCACGAAGTCCACAGGGCCGTTCAGCATGGATGCGTGAACGTCCGCACAGTCGGTCTCAAACGAGAGGCGGCTGGGGAAATGCCTGGCGGCCTCAGGGGACGCGGCGGCCGGGACGGCGGCGACGGAACTGGCTGGCATGGGAAACCTCCTTGTAGAAACCGTTGCTAAGCTTTCACCAAGGCGGCATGGTGAAAAGTGGCACTGTCGCCAACAGTCGTAAACATTATGCCAAACCGTCTTGTCGTCGCCCTCGCCTATGATCGCCTGAGCACCTTCGAATTCGGCACCGCCATCGAGGTCTTCGGCCTGCCCCGTCCCGAGATGGGGCAGGACTGGTATCGCTTCGCGGTCTGCGCCATCGAACCGGGCCCCTTGAGAGCCACCGGCGGCTTTCGCATCATGGTCGACGGCGGAATCGAGCTCCTCGAGGAGGCTGACACCATCGTCATTCCAGGCTGGCGAGGCGCCTCCGCCGAGCCGGTTCCGCCGGTGCTGATCGAGGCGCTGAGACGAGCCCATGGTCGCGGCGCGCGCCTGATGTCCATCTGCTCCGGCGTGTTCGTGCTTGCCGCAACGGGGCTGCTGTCGGGCAAGCGGGCGACCACCCACTGGCATTATGCGGAACAGCTGTCCGCAGCCTATCCCGACATCGAGGTGGAGCCCGACGTTCTCTACGTGGACGAAGGCAGGGTGCTGACCTCGGCCGGCAGCGCTGCGGGCATCGATCTGTGCCTGCATGTGGTGCGCGCTGATTTCGGCCCGGATGTTGCCAATCGACTGGCTCGCCGTCTTGTCGTGCCGCCCCATCGCGAGGGCGGGCAGGCGCAGTTCATCGAGCGGCCCGTGCCCCCGGCGCGGGAAGGTGTGCGGTTCGCGCCCCTGTTCGACCGCATGCGCGCCCGCCTTGCGGAGGAGCAGCCGATCGCGGAGCTTGCCGGGGAAGCAGGCATGAGCGTCCGCACGTTTCTCCGGCGCTTCAAGGCCGCGACAGGAATGCCTCCGGGCGAGTGGCTGCTCGCCGAGCGCCTGATCCGCGCCCGCGAGCTGCTGGAGACCACATCCTGCTCCATCGAGAGCATCGCCGGCGCGACCGGGTTCGGCTCCTCGGCCACCCTTCGCCACCACTTCCGCACCCGCCTTGGTACCAGCCCTGCTGCCTACCGAGCCCGGTTTGCACAAGGAGCGAGCCGCGATGCCGGTGGGGCCAGACAACAAAAAGCCGCCCCGGGGGGCGGCTGATGCGATCGACGGATTGCCGGGCTTAGCCGCGGGCGGAACGGCGCTTGCGGCGCTGCTGGCCGAGGCCCATTTCCTTGGCAAGCTCGGAGCGCGCCTTGGCGTAGTTGGGAGCCACCATCGGGTAATCGACGGGCAGAGCCCACTTTTCGCGGTATTGCTCGGGGGTCATGTTGTACTGCGTGCGCAGGTGGCGCTTCAGCGACTTGAACTTCTTCCCGTCTTCGAGGCAGACGATGTAGTCCGGCGTGACGGACTTCTTCACCGGAATGGCAGGCTTGGGCGCCTCGACAGGCGCTTCCACGGTGCCGCCCCCGACACGCAGAAGAGCGGAATGGATTTCGTTGATCAGGGTCGGAAGTTCGCCCGAAGGAACGGAGTTATTGCTCACGTACGCTGAAACGATATCCGCAGCCAGCTCGATGTAATTTGAAGCAGCGATGTTGTCGCTCATTTTGATTTTCTTCCTTTCCGGCCCTTCAGAACAGCTCAAAAAAGCTTTTCAACCTATATTTGAACATTCTTGTCTGAAGCAATGCTTACTTCATCCTGGAGCCGCACCGTAATTGCACAGAAATCGTGCTCGTTTGTCAGGTATGTCAAATTTTACCCCATTGCAAGATGTTCAAAAGGAAAACTTTGGAAAACTTCGTATCAACTTTCACTTTGCAATAAACCTACGCTCAAAATTTAATGGCTTGGGCCACAGGTTAAGGCTTTGGTCACACAATAATCGCGGCTGCAGCCTGAAGAAGTAGTCTGAAAGGCCCCTCTTCTTAACGCTGGCGACCTTTGCGTGCCCATTTCGGACCTGCCGTGGGAAAATCGAGTTATCTGTGCATAATCGCCCCTCCTCGCCGATCTGATCCGGATGATTTCATGACACTTGAGCGCCTCCCCTTCTCGAACTTGCCTGCTGCCCCGTCGATTCCCGCCAAACCGCATGTTTTCGACGTTCATGGCGTTCGCATTCAGGACGATTACGCTTGGCTGAAGGACGAGAACTGGAAAGAGGTGCTTAAGAACCCGGAAGTGCTGGACCCCTCCATTCGCGGCTGCCTTGAGCACGAGAACGCCTATGCGGCCGCAGCCTTCGCCGGCACGGAGGAGTTTCAGGCCCGGCTCGTCGCCGAGATGCGGGGACGCATCAAGGAGGACGATTCCTCCGTTCCCGATCCCGACGGTCCCTTCGCCTACTTCACCCGCTACCGGGAAGGCGGGCAGCATCCTCTCGTCTGCCGCCAGCCCAGGGACGGCGGGGCGGAGACGATCATGCTGGACGGGGACAAGGAGGCGCAAGGCCACCCCTTCTTCGATCTCGGCGGCGCGGAGCACTCGCCGGACCATCGCCTCATGGCCTGGGGCGCAGACATCAAAGGCTCCGAATACTTCACGATCCGGGTGCGGGATCTCGAAAGCGGCGCCGACCTCCCCGACGAGGTTCCCCATGCCTCCGGCAGCATGGTGTGGCTCAACGATTCATCGGGCTTCTACTACGTGGAACTCGACGAGAACCATCGCCCCGTCCGCGTCAGGCGCCACCTCCTCGGCTCGGGCCCCGAACAGGACCAGGTGATCTATGAAGAGAAGGATCCCGGCTTCTTCGTGAAGCTCGGGACCACCCAGTCGGATGCTTTCGTGCTCATCGAGGCGAGCGACCATGAAACATCCGAGATCTGGCTGCTCGACCGGACAGATCCGTCGGCCGCGCCGAGGGTCGTCGAGCCCCGCACGCTCCAGCTCAAATACGACGTGGAGCATCATGGAAGCAGCCTGATCATCCTCACCAACGCGGACGGCTCCGAGGACTTCAAGATCGTATCGGCTCCCGTGGCGACGCCCGGGCGGGCGCATTGGCAGGATCTTGTGCCCTACAGGCCCGGCACCATGATCCTGTCGGCCGTGGCGCTTGCCCGCTATCTCGTGCGCCTCGAGCGCGAGGATGCAAACCCGCGAATCGTGTTGCGGGAGTTCGCCACGGGGCGCGAGAAAACGGTCGCCTTCGACGAGGAGGCGTACTCCCTCGGCTTCTCTGCGGGCTACGAGTTCGACACGGATGTGATCCGCTACCACTACTCCTCCCTGACCACGCCGAGCGAAGTCATCGACTACAACCTGCGCACCGGGGAGCGCACCCTTCGCAAGCGGCAGGAGGTGCCGAGCGGCCATAACCCGGCCGACTACGTCACCCGGCGCGTGTTCGCCACGGCCCCGGACGGGGAGCAGGTTCCCGTCTCGCTCATCCACCGCAAGGAGGTCGCCCTCGACGGGTCCGCACCCTGCCTGCTGTACGGCTACGGCTCCTACGGCATGTCCATGCCGGCAAGCTTCCGCACAGGGATCCTCTCCCTGGTTGACCGGGGCTTCGTCTACGCCATCGCCCATATTCGGGGCGGCACCGAAAAGGGCTGGCGCTGGTACATGGACGGCAAGCGCGAGAAGAAGACGAACACGTTCACCGACTTCATCGCCTGCGGCGAGGCGCTCATCCAGGCAGGCTATACGTCCCGCGGGCGCATCGTGGCGCACGGGGGCAGCGCGGGCGGCATGCTCATGGGAGCCGTGGCCAATCTGGCGCCGGATCTGTTTGCGGGCATCATCTCCGAGGTGCCCTTCGTCGATGTGCTCAACACCATGCTCGACAGCAGCCTGCCTCTCACCCCGCCCGAATGGCCGGAATGGGGCAATCCGGCTGCCGACGAGGCCGCCTTCCGCACGATCCTGTCCTATTCGCCCTACGACAACGTGAAGCCGCAAGCCTATCCGGCGATCCTGGCGCTTGCGGGTCTCACCGACCCGCGGGTCACCTATTGGGAGCCCGCCAAGTGGGTTGCACGGCTCCGGGCGACGAAGACGGGCGGCGGACCGATCCTGCTCCGGCTCAACATGGAGGCGGGCCATGGGGGCGCTGCCGGCCGGTTCGACCGCCTCGAGGAGGTGGCCCTCGCCTATACTTTCGCTCTCAAGTGCATAGGGGGCTTTCAGACTTGACGCGAAGCCCTATGTCCCGTTGTACCGTATCCTGCCGCAGAAGTTGCGGCGGCGATGGGGCGTTGGGGATTTCGAGAGTAAGCGTCAATGACCGAAAGGGGCCCTTCAGAGCCGGCCGCCGATGTTGCTTCCTATGGGGAAGGCGATAAGCAGCGCCTTGCGGATCTGGAGCGCCGCGTTCGCGAGGCGGAGGATGCCCTGCGCCTGAGCAACGGCAAGTTGCGGATGGCGCTCGACATCGGCAGGATCGGCGCCTGGGAGCGCAACCTGGACACCGGCGAGATTACCGGGACTCCAACGTTCAAGGCCAATCTCGGCCTCCCGCCGGATGCATCGCTGACCTATGACGCGTTCCAGAAGCTCGTTCATCCGGGCGACGTCGAGCGGATGAACCAAGCCATGGTCTTCGCCCTCAAGACGAAGACTGATTTCAACGTCGAGTATCGCGTCATCCGCCCGGACGGTCGCATCGGGCGCGTCCTGGTGCGAGGGGGCGCGATCTTCGAAGGCGACAGGCCCGTGCGTCTCATGGGGATCACCCAGGATGTGACGGCCCGCGAGAAGGCAAAGGAGGACATGCACTCGGCCCAGCGCCGGCAGGAATTCCTCCTGAACCTCAACGATCAGCTGCGCAGCCTCGAGAGTCCTGACGCCATCATGGAGGCCACGGCCCAAAGCCTCGGGCGTTTCCTGAAGGTGGATTGCGCCGGGTATGGCGAGGTGGACGAGGAGCGCGGCATCATCCTGGTGGAACGGGAATGGTCCAAGGGCGCCATCGGCAACGAGGGCCGGGCTTACCGCCTCTACGATTTCCTTCCCACCATGATGGCGGAGCTCAAGCAGGGTCGGCCGATCTTCGTCGAGGACATCAAGACCGATCCACGCGCCGACAGCTCCGACGTCCAGGCGGCATACAGCACGATCAACGCCCGCTCGGCGCTTGCCGTCCCCCTTCTCAAGAACCAGAAGCTGACCGCCGTGCTCTACATGCATTCGTCGGAGCCCCGCGCCTGGTTCGGGGACGAGCTGTCCCTGGTCGAGGACGTGGCGGAGCGGACCTGGACGGCTGTCGAAAAGGCGCGAGCGGAGATCGAGCTGCGCGAAACCGACGCCCGCTTCCGCCTGATTGCGGAGTCGCTTCCCGCGCTCGTGTGGATCCTCAATCCCAAGACCGAGCTGCTTTATACGAACGAACGGTGGGTGACCTATTCGGGCCTTTCTCCCGAAGAGGCGCTCGGCCATAGCTGGACGCGGGCCATTCATCCCGACGACATGGCCAGGATGAGCCAGGAGCTGGTGCCGGTCGTGACCCTGCACACCCCTTACGTGACCGAGGCGCGCTACCGATCGCATGAAGGCGTCTACCGATGGCACCTGATCCAGGGCGCCACGATCCATTCCCCGACCGGAGAGTTCAAGGGCTGGGTCGGCACCAGCGTGGATATCCACGACCTCAAGGTGACGGAGGAAGCGCTCAGGGCCAGCGAAGAGCAGCTGCGCATCGCGCTGCAGGCTGCCAGGATGGGCGATTGGACCTGGCATACAGCCACCAACACCTGCACGCTCTCGCAGAGGGCCGCAGAAATTTTCGGGCTTCCCCACGGCATGATCGCGAAGGAGGAGGTGGAAAAGAGAATACATCCGTCCGACCTGCCTCGAGTGCTCGAGGAAAAGGCAAGCGCCATCCGGAACCGGACGGATTTCAGCATCGAGCTCAGGGTCAGGCGCCTGCACGACGACGCGCTCGTCTGGGTCGCGTCTCAGGGTAAGGTCACCTATAACCAGGACGGCACCGTGAGCCGTGTGACCGGCATCGTTCAGGACGTCACGGATCGCAAGCATGCGGAGGAGGGCCAGCAGCTGCTGATCCGCGAGCTGCACCACCGGGTCAAGAACACGCTTGCCACCGTGCAGGCCATCGTCGGCTCCACCGCCCGCACCGCGTCAAGCATCGACGAGTTCTACCAGGGCTTCGTCGGCCGCATCGTGTCCCTGGCCCGCACCCACAACCTGCTCACCGAGGACCTCTGGCAAAAGGCGGCGCTCGAGGATCTCGTTCAGACCGAGCTCGGCCCCTACGAGGACGAGGCGCGCAACCGCATCGCCATCGACGGCCCGCACGTGGAGCTGCCCTCGGAGGCGGCCGTGCCCATCGGCATGGCCATTCACGAGCTGACCACCAACGCGGCCAAGCACGGGGCGCTGTCCACCTTTGGCGGGCAGGTGGAGGTCAGCTGGCGCATCGTGCAGGCAGAGCGGGCGATGCTGCAGTTCACCTGGGTGGAGCGTGGCGGGCCGCGGGTGAGCACGCCCACGCGCCAGGGCTTTGTCTCGCGTCTGCTGCAGCGGGTTCTGGCCACGCAGCTTCAGGCGGATGTGGCCATGGAGTTCCCGGAGGAGGGCCTGTGCTTTTCCATGACCATGCCCATCCCAGGCGATCCGCCACTCTTCAATCCCGGCTGAGGAATGAACTAACCTTGCATTGAACCGTCACTGGCTCGAATGCTTTATTGTAGCCTGCATCTGCTGGCATTGCGGCACGAGGTGACGTAGCCTCCATAAAGGCCTAGAAAGCAGCAGAGGCAGCTCAAGAGCATCATTCATGACCAACAGGGTCGAAGTCCCGAACTTTCCAAGAGCCCTGACGCCGCAAGCCGCAGCGGAGCGGCAACCGGACCAGCAGGACAGTGGCCCGGATGCAGCCGCCCGCGAAGCCCGCTGCAACGGCGCCGCGCTGCGGCTGGCGCTCGAGATCGGAAAGCTGGGATCCTTCGAACGCGATCTCGTCACGAACGAGATGACCGCCAACGCAACCTGCAAAGCGCATCTGGGACTTGCGCCCAATGAGCCCCTGACCTTCGAGTTGCTGAAGAGGCTGCAGCATCCCGGCGACACCGAACGAATCAACCAGGCCGTTACCTATGCGCTGGCGACGAAGTCCGACTTCAACGTGGAACACCGCGTGGTGCGCCCCGACGGCTATATCGGCCGCATCCTCGTGAGAGGCACGCCGATCTTCGAAGGCGGCAGGCCGGTTCGCCTGGTGGGCGTCACGCAGGATGTGACGGAGCGGGAGCGCGCCAGGGAAGAACTCAAGGATGCCCAGCGCCGCCAGGACTTTCTCCTGAAGCTCAGCGATCAGCTTCGGAACGCCCAGGACCCCTTCGCCATCATGGAGGCGACGGCCCAGAGCATCGGCCAGCTCCTGAAGGCGGACTGCGTCGGCTATGGGGAGGTGGACGACGATCGCGGGATTGTGCTCGTCGAGCGGGAATGGTCCAGGGGGGCGATCAGCAATGAGGGCCGCGCCTACCGCCTCCAGGAATTCCTGCATGGCATGATCGACGATTCGAAGGACGGCCAGACCTTAGCCATCGCGGATATCGCGACCGATCCGAGAACGGGCTCCCCTGCCCTTCAGAGCTTCTACAGCACCATCAATGCCAGGGCGGTTCTCACGGTGCCGCTGCTCAAGAACGGCCACATCACGGCGATCCTTTACGTCACCTCGTCTGCGCCCCGCGCCTGGTCCCATGAGGATCTGTCCTTGGTGGAGGATGTGGCCGAGCGCACCTGGACGGCCGTCGAGAAGCTGCGGGCGCAACGGAACCTGCACGAGACCGAGTTTCGCTTTCACACCTTCACCCGCGCCCTCCCGGGCTTCGCATGGATCGCCACGCCGGACCTTGAGCTGATCTATTATGTAAACGAGCAGAGCTGGTTCGAATTTTCGGGTCTGTCGAGAGAGCAGACCCTGGGTCACGGCTGGCTGTCCATCATCCATCCCGAAGATCTCGCCCGGGTGATGGAGGACTCCAAGAACGCCACCGATGACGTTATCGAAGGGGAGATGCGCTATCGCTCGGCTGACGGCACCTACCACTGGCATGCGGTGCGGGTCGGCTCCCTCTGCGACTCGGATGGTACGTTCAAGGGCAAGATCGGGACGAGCATCAACATCCACAACCTCAAGGAGACGGAAGCCGCCCTGCGCAAGAGCGAGGAGCGCTTGGCCTTGGCCCAGCGCGCCGCCAGGATCGGCGTCTTCGATTGGGACGTCGCCAGCGGGGCGATCAGCTGGACGGCCGAGCAGGAACACATGTTCGGGATTGAGCTCGGCAGCTTCGAGGGAAACTACGAAGGCTGGAGCTCCCGCGTGCACCCGGCCGATGTCGCCGCGTTCGAGAAGAATTTCCGCGAGGCCATTGCCCGTAACGAACAGGAGCTGCCTTTCGCGTACCGGGTTCCTCTGGCCGATCGTTCGTTCCGCCACATCGAAGGCAGGATGATGATCCTGTATGGCCCGGACGGCAGCCCTGCGCGCATCATCGGCGTCAACATCGACGTGACGAAGCACAAGCATGCGGAGGAGCGCCAGCAGCTGCTGATCCGCGAGCTGCACCACCGGGTCAAGAACACGCTTGCCACCGTGCAGGCCATCGTCGGCTCCACCGCCCGCACCGCGTCAAGCATCGACGAGTTCTACCAGGGCTTCGTCGGCCGCATCGTGTCCCTGGCCCGCACCCACAACCTGCTCACCGAGGACCTCTGGCAAAAGGCGGCGCTCGAGGATCTCGTTCAGACCGAGCTCGGCCCCTACGAGGACGAGGCGCGCAACCGCATCGCCATCGACGGCCCGCACGTGGAGCTGCCCTCGGAGGCGGCCGTGCCCATCGGCATGGCCATTCACGAGCTGACCACCAACGCGGCCAAGCACGGGGCGCTGTCCACCTTTGGCGGGCAGGTGGAGGTCAGCTGGCGCATCGTGCAGGCAGAGCGGGCGATGCTGCAGTTCACCTGGGTGGAGCGTGGCGGGCCGCGGGTGAGCACGCCCACGCGCCAGGGCTTTGGCTCGCGTCTGCTGCAGCGGGTTCTGGCCACGCAGCTTCAGGCGGATGTGGCCATGGAGTTCCCGGAGGAGGGCCTGCGCTTTTCCATGACCATGCCCATCCCAGGCGATCCGCCACTCTTCAATCCGGACAAGTAGGTTCCCATGCTGCTCAACGCCAACCGCTCGCATCTAATCGTCGTCGATCTCCAGGCGCGCCTCATGCCGGCGATCCACGAAGGAGACAGCGTCATACGCCATGTGAACGTCCTACTTGCGGCCGCAAAGCAACTCGGCGTTCCCGTGACCGTGACGGAACAGTACCCCAAGGGGCTCGGCCCAACCGTGCCGCCGGTGCAGGAGGCTCTTCCGGGCGATGCCGTCATCCTGCCGAAAACCAGCTTTTCAGCCGTGCGCGAGCCGGCCGTCGTGGAGCGGCTTGCGTCTTTGAGGGGCAGCGGCCGGGATCAGGTGGTGGTCTGCGGAACCGAGGCGCATATCTGCGTGCTGCAGACCGTCCTGGAGCTGAGGAGCAACGGCCTGAATGTCTTCGTGGTTGCGGATGCGGTCTCGAGCCGCTCGCCCCATAGCGTCAGCGCCGCCTGCGCACGGCTGCTCCATGCGGGCTGCCACTGGGTGACGACTGAGATGGCTGTTTTCGAGTGGATGGAAAAGGCCGCGACGGACGATTTCAGGGCGCTTGCGCCGCTGTTCAAGTAGAAGCGTTCGCGCTTCCCTCGCCGCCTGCGGCGATGAACTCCTTCAGCTCCTCGAGGGATTGGAAGCGGAAGACGCCGCTTGGCGTCTGCGCCTCGATGGAGCCGTCCGAGAACATCACATATCGGTTGTCGCCGGAATTATAGGTGCCGACCACCGTGGCGGGACGCGCCTCGTCGAAAGCAGCCTCATCCTCCGGCGCCTGATCGTTCTGAATGACGGCAGGCTCCGGTTCCGGCTCACGGTCGGAAGCGGTCTCGACCGCAGGCTCCGGCCGCTCATCCACCAGGTCTGTCTCTTGGGGCTCGGGCTCGGGTGCCCGCTCATCCCTGTCGCTGTCGTAGACGTTGACGTCGCCGGCGGTCACCCGCGGCTCTTCGTCGGTGTCCTGGGGCCGCTCCGCCAGGAGGAAGTCCGGGACCTTCATGCCGCCCGTATCGTCCTCTTCAAGGGCCGGTGCGGGAGCCGGGGTCGTCCTGGGCGGGAACGGCGGAGCGGGTTCATCGGCGCGCTCATCGGCCGGCCATTGGGCCGCTCTGACGGCGCTGTCGTCCTGCTCGCGCCGTTCCTCGGCCTCGAACAGCGGGAGCGTGGGCTGAGCCTCGTCGGGACGCTCGGCCTTCTCGGTATCGGTATCGGCCTCGTCCGCCTGCGCGGCGACAAGTGCGCCGGGGAGGGTTGCAAGAGCCAGATCTCGGGAGCCTCCCGGCGCGACTGCGGCTCCTTCGTCGTGGAAGCTGCCCTGGAGACGGGAGAGCTGGGCTGCGATCTTCGAGAGCTTGGAGACTGCTGCCGCAACGCCGAGAAGGACGCCGCCGCTCGCTGCGCTGACGGTGCCGGCGATCACCATGGTCCAGCCGCGCTCGACCAGAACGATATCCCATCCGAAGAAGGCAGCCAGCAATCCGCCGACAATCATCGCACACGCGAGAGCCAGAAGAGCGATGATCATGCCGTCTCCATCATACGCAAACCCAACGAGTATCAAGGCAAAGCTATGCTTCTATAGGCAAAAGGCAACGGCAAGGGAAGCTTGGGCAGAAAAAAGTCCGGGGCTTGGCCGTTGCTCTTGGGGCGGCGGCGCTTTAACTAACGCTCAGGCGCATCGTGCGGACCCGGAAGTCCGCTTCGGGCGATGCGCAGTTAGAAGAGGGGCATCATACCAATCCCAAAAGTGGAAACCACTTCTGGGTCCGATGCCCCGGGTCGCTCAATCAAAGGAGACGCCGATGTCCTTCACTCTGCCCGAACTGCCTTATGCCTACGATGCCCTGCAGCCCTACATGTCTCGTGAGACCCTGGAGTTTCACCACGACAAGCACCACGCGGCTTATGTCAACACCGGCAACAACCTGCTGAAGGGCACGGAATTCGAAGGCAAGAGCGTCGAGGAGGTCGTGACAGGCTCCTACGGCAAGAACCAGCCCCTCTTCAACAATGCCGGACAGCATTACAACCACATCCACTTCTGGATGTGGATGAAGCCGAACGGCGGCGGCGCGCTTCCCGGAAAGCTCGAGAAGAAGATCGTCGAGGATCTGGGCTCGGTCGACAAGATGAAGGAAGACTTCATCCAGGCCGGCGTCAGCCAGTTCGGCTCGGGCTGGGCCTGGCTTGCGCTCAAGGACGGCAAGATCACCGTCATGAAGACGCCGAACGGCGAGAACCCGCTCGTCCATGGCGCGCAGCCGATCCTGGGCTGCGACGTGTGGGAGCATTCCTACTACATCGACTACCGCAACCGCCGTCCCGACTACGTGAAGGCCTTCCTCGACAATCTCGTGAACTGGGAGCACGTCGAGGAAATGTTCGAGAACGCCTCGAAGTAAGTCGACCTGTAGAGCATTTCGGCGGGCCTCTTCGGAGGCCCGCTTTCGTTGGAACGGTGCTCAGGCTCTGGCCGCCGCGACAGCCTCCGGGATCAGCTCCTCGATAGCCCTGATGCGCTCCCGGGGTGCCGGATGGGTTGAAAGCAGCGCAGGCGGCCCGCCTCTGCCATGCTGATCCATGCGCCGCCAGAGCGCCGCCGCATCGCGTGGGTCGTAGCCGGCCTTCGCCATGGTGAAGAGGCCGAGCCGGTCCGCCTCGAGTTCCTGGTTGCGGCCATAGGGCCGCACGAGGCCGAATTCGACGCCGACACCGAGAAGGGCCGCGATCTCCTGCGCGAAGGCGATATCGTTTACCTGGAGCAGAAAGCTGATGAGCTGCAGCCCCCACTGCCGCAGCGTCTCGGCAGACACCCGTTCCCGCGAATGCTCAGCCTGGAGGTGACCGATTTCATGGCCGATGACGGCCGCGAGTTCGCCATCGCTTCCGGCAACGTTGATCATGCCCTCCAGCACGCCGATCTTCCGGCCCGGCAACACGAAGGCGTTGGCCTCGGGCTGGGCGAAGACCTGCACCTCCCAACGGCGAGGATCCTCGCCGGCCGCAACGAGAAGCCGCCGGGCGATATCGGCGGTTTTCTTTTGCGCCGCAGCATTCCTTGAGATCGGCATGCGCTCCTGCAGCCTGCTCCAGGTCTGAAGGCCAAGGGACTCGACGGTTTCGTCCGACACCACATAAGGCGCGACCCGGTCGCACCCCGCCAGAGCCGGAGCAAGCGCCGCGCAGGCCATCAGGCGCAAGGCCGTTCGGCGGGTGGGCGCCTCGGGGCAGGAGGAACCATGATAGGACAATCTGCAGAGACACATGGCGTTGAACCACTTCCAAGGTTATTTCACATAGGGTGGGCGCATCATCCAACAATGTTCGGAGAAAGCGTGATCCTTCGCTCCTCCAAGAGGCGACCGAAGGCCTCCGACTTCAGATAGTTCAACTCTTCCACCCGGCTCTCCACGGCGGGATCGAGCCCTCGCAACTCATCGTCAGCATATCCTGGGTGACACATGACGACAGGCTTCGACGCCAGCCTTGAGAACCCGTCCTCGAAAACGCGGCTCGCCGGAACCGAGAGATCGAGCGGAGCAAAGCCCGAGAAGCCGTCATTGGTGTGGAAGCCTGCCGCATAGGCACTTCGGGCAAAGCCCAGTGCGAGCGCCTTCACAACAAGAGCCTTGCCGCGCCCGACGGGGCGACGCAGGATCGCCGCGGCCTTGTCCGTTGGATCGCGCAGCCAGATGCGCCCGGCATACCCCCTTTCCTTCAGAATCCCGAGGAGGAGAGGCCTGATGACCGGAAGCACATGGACGTGCTGATGCCCGTCGACGAATGCCGGCGGCCTGCCATGGATGTCCACGAAGGCGTCGAGCTGACATCCGATCTCCCGGGCGATCTCATCCGCCGGGAGCTGCCGTCTCACGGCTCCAGCCAGCAGTTCCTTCAGAGGCGGAAACGCGCCCGCCGGCGCAACACGCGGCATGGCGCTCAGAGGCGAGCCCGTCGTGAGGTTCAGGTGAAGACCGACGGCAATCCTGTCCTCCAAAGCCCTCAGGTCGGGCGCCGCCCGGCGCCAGCCGGGCATGTTGGTCATCGCTCCCGTTGCGGAAAGACGGCCGATTTCCGCAAGCTCCACGATGCCCCGGCTCACGCCGTCGCTCAGGCCGAAATCATCGGCGCAAAGCACAACGGAATGGGGCGGACGCATGAATCACTCTTATAATCGGGTTTGCCGCACCCTAATCCTCTTGAGCAAAGCTGCAAACTCGGCTCTTGATGCGGCCCGACAATCAAGGGTTCCTCCAGTGGCGTCGCCTAAGCTCAGCGTCATCATCCCGGTCCACAACGAGAGCGCCAATATCGCGCCTCTGTGCGAGCGCCTTCTTCCCGTGCTCGACCGGATCACGTCCGCCTGGGAGGTGGTGTTCGTCGACGACGGCAGCCGGGACGACACCCTGGACATCATCAAGGGCATCGGCCGGGGCGAGCCGCGGATCGGAGCCGTCTCCTTCAGCCGCAATTTCGGCAAGGAGATTGCCATTGCGGCAGGGCTCGACCACGCCACGGGCGACGCGGTGGTGATCATGGATGCCGACCTGCAGCATCCCCCTGAGATGATCGAGGCCTTCGTGGAGCGCTGGCGGGCGGGCTATATGATGGTCTACGGCCAGCGCACGGACCGGACCGACGAGACCCGGGTCAAGCGCGGCTTCGCCCAACTGTTCTACCAGCTGTTCTCCCGCTTCGGCGAGATCCCCCTGCCGGAAGGCGCGGGCGATTTCCGCCTCATCGACCGCAAGGGGGTCGACGTTCTGAGGACCCTCGGCGAGCGGGCGCGCTTCTCGAAGGGTCTCTATGCCTGGATCGGCTTCAAGGCCACGGGCGTGCCCTTCGTGGTGGAGGAGCGCCGCCACGGCGCCACCAAATGGAGCTTCCGAAAGCTCGTTCGCTTCGCCTTCGACGGCATCGCCGCGTTCTCCACCGTGCCGCTGCGGGTGTGGACCTATATCGGCTTCCTGATCTCGTTCCTGGCGATCGCCACCGCCGTGTTCTTCACGGTGCGGACGCTCCTGTTCGGCACGGACCTTCCCGGCTTCCCGAGCCTGATCGTCTCCGTCATGTTCTTTTCCGGCATCCAGCTCATGTCGCTCGGCATCGTCGGCGAGTATGTGGGCCGCATCTTCGCCGAGGTGAAGCGGCGGCCGCTCTATGTGGTGGCCGAGCGGATCGGCGGCGCGGCGGAGGTGTCAAGCGACCTCGTTCCCGATCACTTCCGACTGCGCCGGGCCTGACCGATGTTCCGAAAGATTCTCTCCGTCGGCGGCTGGACCCTGGTCTCCCGTCTCACCGGCTTCATCCGCGACGTGGTTCTGGCAGCCGTGATGGGCGTGGGGCCGATAGCGGACGCCTTCGTGGTCGCCTCCCGCATCCCGAACCACTTCCGGGCCATCTTCAGCGAGGGCGCCTTCAACAGCGCCTTCCTGCCCGCCTATGCGCGGGTTCTCGAGACGGAAGGCGCCTCCCCGGCCCGGTCCTTTGCCAGCCGCATCAGCACCCTGATGCTGATCGTCCAGGTCGTGCTGCTGGCGCTTGCCCTTGTGGCCATGCCGGTGGTGGTGACGCTGCTCGCCCCAGGCTTTTCGGACGATCCGGCCAAATTCGACCTGGCGGTGACGCTGACCCGCATCACCTTCCCGTATCTGCTCTTCGTCACCCTGGTGACGATCCTGTCCGCGATCCTCAACGCCCATGAGCGTTTCGCTGCGGCAGCGGCGGCGCCCGTGCTGCTCAACGTGTCCGTGGTGGCGGCGCTGGCCCTCGCCTTCCTGTTCCCGAATGCCGGGCATGCGGCCGCCTGGGGCGTCACCGTCGCGGGCGTTCTCGAACTGCTGCTGGTCTGGGTTGCGGCCAGGAGGCTCGGCGTTGCACCCAGCCTCGAGGCCCCGCGCCTGGATCCGGCCATGAGGCGCTTCTTCAAGACCCTGGGACCGGCCGTGATCGGCTCGGCGGGCGTGCAGCTGGCCATGTTCGCCGACACGATCATCGCCTCCTTCCTGCCCACGGGAGCCGTGGCGTCGCTCTATTATGCCGACCGGATCTACCAGCTGCCGCTGGGTGTGATCGGGATTGCGGCCGGCACCGTGCTGCTGCCCGAGATGAGCCGCCGCATCGCCGCGGGCGACCCTGCGGGTGCGCACGGGGCCCAGAACCGGGCGGCGGGCCTGACGCTTGCGCTGGCCGCCCCCTTCGTCGTGGCCTTCATCACTCTGCCCGACCTCATCATGTCGGCCCTGTTCCAGCGCGGCGCTTTCGATGCAGCCGCAGCCCAGCGCTCCGGTGCGGTGCTGGCCGCCTATGCGGTCGGCCTGCCGGCAGCGGTCCTGATCCGTTCCGCCGTTGCCAGCTTCTACGCCCGCTCGGACACCGTGACGCCGCTCATCGCCTCGCTCTCGGCGGTCGCGGTCAACGTGGCCCTGAAGATCGTTCTCACCGGCCCTTATGGCGTCGTCGGCCTGTCGCTTGCCACCGCCATCGGCATCTGGGTCAATCTCGGCCTTCTGGTGCTCCTGGCTGTTCGCAGGAACTGGATGGACCCAAGCGGCACCCTTGGCCGCACCGCCGCGGCCGTTGCGGTGGCAAGCCTGCTTCTGGCGGCGTTCGCCTGGTATGCGCCCATGCCCCTGGAGGGCTGGACGGCGCTCCTGCCCGCCTGGCGCAACGAGGCTCTGCTAGCAGCTCTCGGCGCGAGCGGCGCCCTGATTTATGGCGGCGCGCTGCTGGCCGGGCTCAAGGCACTCGGCGTCAGGCTGCAGCGCCGCTGAGCTATCGGAAGGTGAACAGCTCACGTTCCGTCGCAATGCCCCGCAGCCGGTGACGGCCGAGAGACCGGACAGGCACGGGGCTCACGGACGCCACGTTGTCGGATAGCACTACCGCGCAGTCGAGGGTGTTGCAGAGCGCCTCCATGCGGCTTGCCTCGTTCACGGCGGGCCCGATCACCGTAAAGTCGAGGCGGCCGGCGGCTCCGATATTGCCGTAGAAGACGTCGCCGCAATGCAGCGCGATATCGAGGCTCAAGGGCGTCTCGCCGGCATGGAGCCGGTTCACGGCATCGTTGCGCTCTAGCGCCGCCTCGGCTGCTCGGATCGCCGCCGCGCAGGCGCTCTCGCGGGAGCGCTCTTCCGTGATCGGGAAAGCCGCCAGAAGACCGTCGCCCAGGAACTTGAGCACCTCGCCCCCCTGCTCCGCCACCGGGTCCGCCATGGCCTCGAGATGGTGGTCGAGCCGGGCGATCAGATCCTGTCCGGCCGTGTCGGCTAGGGAGGTGAAGCCCCTGAGATCGGCAAACAGCAGGGCCGCCGTGATCGTCGTGCCGATCCCGCGCCGGATTTCGCCGCTGAGCACCCGCCGACCCGCCGAGAGGCCCACATAGGTGTCGAGCATCGTCACCGTGAGGTCGAAGAGGGTGATGCGGTAGGCAGCCAACCCCAGGAGGGGCAAAAGCCCATCGATCCGGGCCACCTCCTCCGGCCGGAAGCCCTCGGGCCGGCTGCAGGAGAAAGAGATCCCGATGCCCCGCAGGTCCGGGGCGCTCGCGTTCTCGAAGCTGAAGAGGCGCGCCAGGTAATCCGTGCCGCCTTCACGCTTCACATCCTTGAAGACGCCGAACCGCTCCGCCTCCGGGCCGTCGACCCGCCAGTAGCAGCCTGTCTGCTCGGTTCGCATCATATAGGCGAAGGGGCTCAGCTCGAAGGCGTCGGCGTTGCGCTCGTGCGACACGCCTTCCACCACCGTGCCGGCCGAGCGGGTCCAGACATGGGTGTAGACGCGGATCGTCGGGTTGACGGTCGGCAGCGCCAGATACACCCGGACCAGAGGAACGCCCTCTGCCGTCAGCCGCTCCACGAAGCCGGAGAGCAGCGACGCCAGATCGGACCCGCGCAGGCCCTGTTCGATGATCCAGTCCTCGAGATTCGCCATGAGGCGCAGTCTAGCATTCCGCCGAGGAATGTCTCGGTGGGATCGGGAAGCCGGCTACCGGCTCGCGTGGCGCGAGGCTCCGCCCGTCCCAGCGATCTCCGTGAGGAGCTTGCGCCGCGCGGCGATCGCGAAGGGCCGGGTCTCGTCCGCGATCTCCACGAAGGAGCCGGGGCCGCCGATGACGTTCTGACCGTAGTAATCCTCGAGGGACATGCCGCCGGGCCCTCCCGGGCGGCCGCTGCCGGGGCGGCGGATGGCAAGCGCATTGATGGTGAAGCCCTTGGCCAAGGCGTCCGCTCTTGCCTGTTCCAGGGGCCTGCCGTTCATGTTGGGTCCATCGCCCGACACGTCGATGACCTTGCGGGTGCCCTCATGGGCGTTGCCTTCGACCAAGCGCACGGAAAAGTCGATGGCGTTGGAGATGGAGTTGTAGCCGGTGGCGCCACGGGGAGCGGCTATGAGCTTGTCGGCAAAAACCTTGGCGCTCGCCCCGTCGCGGATCACATGCCAGTCGACGATGAGCACCTGCGAGCTCGGACCGCCCCATTCCATATAGGCGACCGCAATGGCCCCGACGGGACCGTCCTTGATGCCGTTCAGCACGTCCTGGCTGGTGAGCGCATCGGCCCATCCTTTTCGCTGAAGCCGCAGTTCCTCGGTGTCGATGGAACCCGAGCCGTCCGCCGCGAAGACCAGTTCCAGGTCGACGGATTCGGCCTGGGCCGAGGCCGTCAGGAGGCTGAGGGCAAGGAGGCTTCTAAGGGCAAGGCGCATCGCGGTCTCCAGCGTTGGGCACAATGCTGGAGCCATTTAGGGCGCGGAGCGGCAGAAGCTGCGGTTCTGCCGGATCACAAAGTTGTTGGACCCCTTCTCGCGCCGTTCCTTACCGGAGCGTATCGATGGGAAACCACATGCTGAGGGTGTGGGTGGATCCCCTTCCCTCGCTGACGCTCGCCGGGGATGACAGCGGAGCGCTGGCCTTGTGGCGCTGACCTTGGTGTCATTCCCGGCCGCAGCGAAGCGGAGGGGAGGGAATCCATACCGCAGGATACGCAGGTGGATCCCCTCTCCTCGCCTTGGCTCGCCAGGGGCGACGGAGTGGCTTACCGAGCCTTCAGCAGATCCGCCACGTCGAGCAGAACGAACTCGTTGTCGTCCTGCTTCGTGGGCTCGCGGCTCGATGAGAAGGGCAGATTGTTGTCGTTGCCGACGATGATGTGCCGCTCGTCGACCACCTCCACGTTCTCGATGGTGAAGAACGGGAAGGTCAGAACCGTGTCGTTGAGGGGCTTCTTCGCCTTCTTGTTCGGATCGGCGATCTGCATCAGGTCGATGTAGCCGATCTTGCGAACCGGATTGCCCACATTGGCATCCGACAGCTCGATCTTCACGATCCGCTTGAACTTCGCAGGCTCCTGGAAGCAGTCGGGGCGCTTCTGCCCCTGAGGACATGCCTTGTCGGCGGTGCCCTCGCCGTTGTCGCGCTCGATAATGAGGCCCGTGGTGCCGTCGATCATGTTGAAGTCGCCGATGGCAAGCCCGTTCTGGTCGAGCACGTATTTCCAGTGGCGGCCGGTCCACTTCTCCTGGGCCACATCGAATTCGAGGATTCGCAGGTACTCACGGCCGTCCACGGCTTCCCACTGCTTTCTCTCGGCATCCCAGACCGGGCCTTCGAGCAGGGCGTAGAGGAACTTGCCGTCCTTGGAGGCCGCCATGCCCTCATAGCCCTTCGAGCGGCGCACCGTGAAATTGACGGAGCCGGTGGGAACGGCGGGCGTCGTCACGGCATAATGGTCGGGCGAGCGGGCAGGCTTGCCGTCGACCAGGGTCTCGTAAACCGCCTCGATCCTGCCGGAGCGGTCGGCCTTGATCAGGAAAGGCCCGAACTCGTCCGCAATCCAGATCTTGTCGCCGACCGGCTGGAAGCTCTCGATGTCGAAGTCGGATCCGGTGAGGTAGCGCTTGTCGGTGGCCTCGTTGGCGATGCGGAACGGAACCCGCTTGTCCGGATCGTGCAGGAAGACCGTCTCGAGGCGCTCGACCGTGCCGCCGGCCCAATCGAGGCGGTGACGGTTGAGGTACAGCATCGAGTCGGGGGACGTGGCCTTGGAGCCGAAGCCGTTGTCGGTGATCACCCAGAAGGTTCCGTCTCCGACCGACTTGATGCCCGAATGGCCCTGGAGAGGCTGACCGCGGAAGGGCAGCTTCACGCCGGTCGGTCGGTCGCCCGACGTGCCCTCGACGGTTCCAAGAGCCTCGACGCGCTTGCCCGTGGTGAACTTGCCCGAAACCTTGAGATCGGCGGGAGCATCCGCAGGCGCATCGACGAAGCTTTGCGCCGGAAGAACCGCGTGACCGGCGAGCAGGGCGGGGAATTGCTGCTGGGCGAGAGCGCTCGTTCCGAGCAGCAGGGACAGCGGCAGAGCCGCGAGAAGACGGACAGACATCCAAGAACCTCTTTGCTTCTGTAAGCAAGGCTGCTCTTGCAGGAGCCCAATGTCTGTCCGTTGACGGTTTGATGACGGCTGTCTGACAGCCGCGTCCTACTCTGCGTTATGCCGCCTTGCTGATGCTCTGGCCATGAGCGAAGGCCCAGTAGAGTTCGCGGGCGCGGCGATAGAACGGCCCCGGCTGCAGGTCCCTGGCATCGATGCGCAGCACCGGCATGACCTTGGAGTAGTTGCCCGAGATGAAGATCTCGTCGGCGCCCGCGAAATCCTCATAGCGCAGGGTGCTCTCGACCACGCTCACGCCGTCGTCGCGCAGCAGCTGCATCACGCGCTGGCGGGTGATGCCGTTCAGGAACGTGCCGTTCGCATAGGGCGTGTAGACCACGCCGTCCTTTGCCATGAACACGTTGGAGGTGGCCGTCTCGGCCACGTTGCCCAAGGCGTCGCAGACAAGAGCGTTATCGAAGCCCTTCTCCTTCGCCTCGCGGAGCACCCGGGCGTTGTTGGGATAAAGGGCGCCGGCCTTCGCGTCGGTGGGCATGGATTCGAGCGTCGGGCGGCGGAAGCTCGACTTCATCACCGAGAGGCCGCCGGGCACCGGCATGGGTGCTTCGAACAGGGAAAGGCAGAACTGGGTGGATTCCGGGTCCGGCGCGATGGTGGCAAGGCCCTCGGCCTCGCCCCAATACATGGGCTTCACATAAAGCGCGGTGTTCGGAGCAAACTTCTTCACGCCCTCGCGCACCAGTTCCACGATGGCCTGAGGTTCCATGGTGGGCTTGAGGCCGATGGTGAGCGCCGAGCGGTTCACGCGCTCGCAATGCCGGTCGAGATCGGGCGCCACACCTTCGAACACCCGCGCCCCGTCGAACACGGAGGAGCCAAGCCAGGACACGTGGGAACGGGGTCCGATCAGGGGCGGATTGCCCTCGTGCCACTCGCCGTTGAACCAGTTCCAGGTCTGTGAATACCAAGCCACGTGACTGCATCCTTATGGGTCAGAAGATCTGCCCTATCGAAACCCCTGCGCCTGCAGCCGTCAATCGCTTGACCCTTCGTCAAGTCATAAAGACTTGTGATGATTTCCATGATGCAGGCTGATCATTAGACGGATTGCCACCGGAAGGCCGGAGTGAGAAGCTTGCGGCATGGCGCTTCCTGCGATCACTGCTCCCGAGACGAAGGCCGTCATCTTCGACGCCTACGGCACCCTGTTCGACGTGCATTCGGCCGTTGCCCGCCATATGGACAAGGTCGGACCCGATGCGGCGCGCTTTTCGGAGGTCTGGCGCTCGAAACAACTCGAATATTCCTGGGTGCTGTCGCTGGCCGGCCGCTATGAGCCCTTCTGGACCCTGACCGAGCGGGCTCTCGATTTTGCCTTCGCTCGATTCCCGGACATCGACCCTTCGCTCAGGCAGCCCCTGCTTGAAGCGTACCGCACCCTCGACGCCTATCCGGAGGTGCGGGGGACGCTCCGCGCCTTGCGCTCGCGAGGCCTGCGCACCGGCATCCTGTCGAACGGCGATCCGGGCATGTTGAACGCAGCGGTCGGATCCGCCGGCCTTGCCGGCGATCTCGACGCGGTGCTGTCGGTGGATGCGGCACGGGTGTTCAAGACCAGCCCGCGCACCTACGCACTCGTGCTGCAGGCCCTTTCCGTCGATGCGGACGAGGTGGTGTTCGTGTCGTCCAACCGATGGGACATCGCCGGCGCTGCCGCCTTCGGGTTCACCCCCGTCTGGGTGAACCGCCTCGGGCTTCCGGACGAGTACCCGGAGTTCGCGCCTGGCGCGGTTGTTCCGTCGCTCCACCTGCTGGTTTGAAGCACTCCACTGCTGTTCCGGGCTCCGCTACGCGGTTCCGGAACGACAGTGGAGTTCAAAGACTACTTCGACAGGGCCGCCAGGATGCGGGCCCACGAACGCGTGCCCTTGTGGAAGCTCTTGAGGTCGTATTTCTCGTTGGGGGAATGGATGCGGTCGTCGTCGAGGCCGAATCCGACGAAGAGCGTGTCGAGGCCGAGGGTGCGCTTGAAGTCGCCGCCGACCGGGATGGAGCCGCCCATGCCGATCACGATGGGATCCTTCTGCCACTCGTCATGGAGCGCGGCCTTCGCGGCGGTGATGGCCGGGAAGTCGTGCGGCAGGGCCAGCGCCCGCGAGCCCTTGTGCTTGATGAACTCCACCGAGCAGTCGGACGGAATGCGCTCGCGCACGAAAGCCTGGAAGTTCGCCGCGATCTTTTCCGGGTCCTGGTCGCCCACAAGGCGGAACGACACCTTGCAGCTGGCCTCCGACGCGATCACCGTCTTGGTGCCTTCGCCCGTATAGCCACCGATGATGCCGTTCACGTCGCAGGTCGGCCGGGACTGGATCTGCTCGATGAGCATGCGGCCCTTCTCGCCGGCGGACTTCTTGAGACCGACCTGGCCCAGGAACTCCTCCTCCGTGAGGTTCAGCCCCCTCCACTGATCGAGAACCTGGGTGGGGGTTTCGGGCACGCCCTCATAGAACTCCGGGATCGTGATGCGGCCGTTGTCGTCGTGAATGGCCGCAATGATCCTCGAGAGCACGTGGATGGGGTTCTGGGCCGCGCCGCCGAAACTGCCCGAATGCAGGTCGCGGTCGGCGCAGCGGACGATCACTTCCTGGTAGACCATGCCGCGCAAGGAAGACGTGATGGCAGGCGTGTCCTGGTCCCACATGCCGGTGTCGCAGACGAGCGCCACATCGGCCTTCAGCTCGTCCTTGTTGGCCGCGATGAATTCAGGCAGGAACTTGGAGCCGTCCTCCTCCGCGCCTTCGACCAGGAAGGTAACCGTAATGGGCAGCGAGCCTGTCTCCGCCTTCCAGGCGCGGCAGGCCTCCACGAAGGTCATCACCTGCCCCTTGTCGTCCGAGGAGCCGCGGGCGCTGATGACCTTCCGGCCATCGGGAAGCGTGGCGATCTTGGGCTCGAAGGGCGGCGTCTCCCACAGTTCCAGCGGATCGACCGGCTGCACGTCGTAGTGCCCGTAGAAGAGCACGTGCAGCTTCGCCTCGCCCTGGGCATGGCCCACCACGGCCGGATGGCCGCCCGTCTCGCGCAACGACGCCTCGATGCCGATGCTTTTGAGCTCGTCGACAAGCCACTGCCCGGCCGTGCGGCAATAGTCCTTGTAAGCAGGATCCGTGGAGATCGACGGAACTTCGAGCCACTGGAACAGACGCTCCAGGGAGGAGTCGAGGTCGGAGTCGATACGCTGCAGAACTTGGTCGAGATGGGACATGGGAAACATCTGCCTTGTGGAGGAGGTTCCCCAAGAGGTACTCCCATCACGCCGTTGATCGCAAGCACGGGATTGCGGCTCAGGATGAGACTAAAGGCTTCGTCATGTAGACACGCCGGAAGCCCTTCTCCTGCGCCCGATGGGTCTCTGCAAAGCCCAGGCGCTCATAAAGACGGATGTTCTCGATCATGGCCTCGTTCGTGTAGAGCCGAATGGCCTTGAAGCCGCGCTCGATGGAGATCCTCTCCGCAAAAGCGATCAGCGCACGTCCATAGCCGCGTCCCTGCATATCCGGATGGACGGCCACATTGTCGAGGAGCATGGCTTCGTCTTCTGGCAGAAGAACCAGCATTCCGGCGAGCTTACTCCCGCTGAAAAGAACATGGACGCACCGCTTCTCGATAAGAGCGGAATAATCGTCGATCATCGGTCCCGGCTTTTGACCGATGAGCGGAATGTACCCTGCATAGGCGACGGCGGCGAGCGCCTCGACGGCGGCAAGATCCTCGGGAGAGGCCGGGCGAATGTCGAGCATTGTCAACAACAAACAGGTTGTCGGATGTCGCTTACCGCCTCAGCAATCCCCCGAGAGTTCCGCGCACGATGGCGCGGCCGATGGAGCTGCCCTGGCGGCCGCCGATGGATTTGCCGATTTCCGCCGCGAGGTTGCCGACCGTCTGGTTGACGATGGTGCGCGTGACCTCGCGCGTCACGCGCTGTCCGACCGTCATGGAGCCCTTGCGTTGGGTGCCCGCGCCAAAGAGGCCGCCGAGCATGTCGAGGATTCCGCCCCCGCCCTCCGCAGCCTTGGCGTCGGTGGCTGCCTGTTCCGCGCGCTTGGCCAGCATCTCGTAGGCCGATTCCGGATCGACGGCCTGGTCGTATTTTCCCCGCATGGGGCTTGCGGCCAGAATCTGCTGGCGCTCGGAGGCATCGATGGGACCCACCTGGGCCATGGGCGGCGCGATCAGGGTGCGCTCCACCATGGATGGCGCGCCCTTGCCCTCAAGGGTCGAGACCAGGGCCTCGCCGACGCCGAGCTGGGTGATGGCCTTCTCGGTGTCGAAGCCCGGGTTCTGGTGGAAGGTCTGGGCCGCCACGCGCACGGCCTTCTGCTCGCGGGGCGTATAGGCGCGCAGGGCGTGCTGGACCCGGTTGCCGAGCTGCGCCAGAACGCTCTCGGGAACATCGACCGGGTTCTGCGTGATGAAATAGACCCCGACGCCTTTCGAGCGGATGAGCCGCACGACGCGCTCCACCGTCTCGACCAGAGCCTCGGGGGCGTCGCTGAAGAGCAGATGCGCCTCATCGAAGAAAAAGACGAGCTTGGGCTGATCCACGTCGCCCACTTCCGGCAGCTCCTCGAACAGCTCCGACATCAGCCACAGGAGGAAGGTGGCGTAGAGGCGCGGATTGCCCATCAGCTTGTCCGCCGCCAGGATGTTGACGACGCCGCGCCCGTCGCGATCCGTGCGCATCAGGTCCTTGATGTCGAGGGCAGGCTCCCCCAGGAACTCGTCGCCCTGCTGGTTCTCCAGCACCAGAAGCTGGCGCTGGATCGTCCCGATGGTGGCTTTCGACACGTTGCCGTAAGCGGTCGTCAGCTCGCCGGCATTCTCGGCGATCAGCTGGAGCAATGCGCGCAGGTCTTTCAGGTCGAGCAGCAGGAGCCCCTGCTCGTCGGCGATGCGGAAGGCGATGTTGAGCACGCCCTCCTGCGTGTCGTTCAGATCGAGCAAGCGGGAGAGCAGCAGCGGCCCCATCTCGGAGATGGTGGCGCGCACCCGGTGCCCCTGCTCGCCGAACAGGTCCCAGAACACCACGGGGAACTTGTCGGGCACGTACTCGACGCCGATGTCCTTGGCCCGCTTGACGAGGGGCTCCTTGCCGTTGCCGGGCGCGGCCATGCCGGAGAGGTCGCCCTTGATGTCGGCGGCGAAGACCGGAACGCCCGCGTTGGAAAACCCTTCCGCCAGCACCTGAAGCGATACGGTCTTGCCGGTGCCGGTAGCCCCCGTGATCAGCCCATGGCGATTGGCGAGCCTCAGATCGAGATATTCCGGCTTTGTGCTTTTGCCGATGAAGATCTTCCCGTCCGCGAGCATCGTGTGTCTCCAGGTTACCTTTAAGGATCTTAGACGCCTTGTGGCGAGTTTCCACTCTCGAGCTTCTTGATTTAATAGTTTAGCACTGAACTATCCGTTCCATCGCAGCCCCAGGAGAATCACATGGAAGAACTCATCACCCGCGTGACGCAGAAGACCGGCCTCGATCAGGCGACGGCCCGCAAGGCCATCGGGCTGATCCTCGGCTACCTGCAGAAGGAAGGGCCGCAGAACGAGGTCAACCAGCTTATCGAGGCGATGCCGGGCGCCATGGACGCCATCGAGCAGGCCAAGACCGGCGCCAGCGGCGGCATGATGGGTATGATGGGCTCCATGGGCGGCGGCGTGATGGCGCTGGGCGGCCAGCTCATGGGCGCAGGCGTTTCCATGGGCCAGATGCAGCCGCTGGGCAAGGAGCTGTTCGCCTATGGCCGCGAGAAGGCTGGCGAGGACGTGATGGGCCCTATCGTCGGCTCGATCCCCGGCCTGTCGCAGTTCGTCTGACCGTAGCGCATACCGCCATCCCGGGGCTGCGGAGCAGAACCCGGGATGGCTTGACCCTTGTGGCGCCGGAACCCTCCTCTCCCACAAGGTAGAGGGAAGCACGCGCGTTTCCTTAGAGCGATCCCGGATCGCCAGACGGCACCCGAGGCGACAGCTCGCCTGCAATGACCTCGCCCTTTAGGGCATTCCCACCGCCCGCCCGACCCGTTATCGTCCCGGGCATTCACGCTGCCTTCTCCCGACGGGATAACCCATGGACGATCTGACCCTAGCCTCCGATTTCCCATCCGCCACCCGGGAGCAGTGGCTCGCGCTGGTCGAGGGCGTGCTGAAGGGTGCTGATTTCCAGAAGAAGCTCGTCGGGCGCAGTCACGACGGCATCCCGGTCCAGCCGCTTTATCAGAAAGCGGAAGAAGCCTCGCCGGTCGCTCGCGAGCAGGCCGGGCGCTGGCGGGTATCGCAGCGGATCGACCACCCCGATCCGGCGAAGGCCAATGAACTCGCCCTCCTCGACCTTGAAGGCGGCGCGGATGCGCTGACCCTGGTGACCCACAAGGCGCCGGCATCCCGTGGGTTCGGTGTGCGGATCGGCTCCATCGAGGATCTCGACCGGGCGCTTTCCGGCGTCATGCTCGATCTTATCCACCTGCGGGTCGATGCCGGTGGCCATGGCCGCCAACTCGCAGCCCTGACGCTCGCCCTCGCTCAGCGGCGCGGACACCCGCTGTCCGATCTCTCCCTTGATCTCGGTCTGGATCCCGTGGGCGCCATGGCGGCTCAGGGCCGGATGTCGGCGTCCTGGGATGCTGTGGCGCAGCGCATGGGCGACACCCTCGGCCTTCTCGCCGACCAGGGATTCCACGGCCGTGCGTTCCTGGCGGATGGGCGCGTCTATCATGAGGCGGGCGCCAGCGAGGCGCAGGAACTCGCGGCCGTTTTGGCCACGGGCTTGAGCTATCTGCGCGCCCTGGAGTCCCAGGGCCATTCGCTCGATGCGGCGCGCAGCGCGCTCGCCTTCCTGCTCGTCGCCGATGCGGACGAGTTCTTCACTGTCGCCAAGCTGCGGGCGCTGCGCCGGCTCTGGGCGAGGGTCGAGCAGGCCTGTGGCCTCACCCCGAAGCCGATCCGGCTTCATGCCGAGACCGCCTGGCGCATGACCACGCGGCGGAACCCTTGGGTGAACATGCTGCGCACCACGATCGCGGCCTTCTCGGCCGGCATCGGCGGAGTGGATGCGGTCACGGTGCTGCCCTTCACGGCAGCGCTCGGACTGCCCGACGCCTTTGCCCGCAGGGTGGCGCGCAACACGCAGGCCATCCTGCTCGACGAGGCCAATCTGGCCCGCGTGGCCGATCCGGCCGCCGGCGCGGGCGGGTTCGAGGCGCTGACCGATGCGCTCTGCGAAAAGGCCTGGGGGTTGTTCCAGGAGATCGAGCGCGAAGGGGGCATCCTGGAAAGCCTGAAGAACGGCGCCTTGCAGGCCCGCGTCGCCGCCGTGCGCGCACAGCGGGAGAAGGCAATCGCCACTAGGAAGGAGCCGATCACCGGCACGAGCGAGTTCCCGAACATCCACGAGGCGCCCGTTGCCGTGCTGCTGCCGATCCCGGAGCCGGCGAAGGGCGCCGAAGCGCCACCGCCCTCCTCCGCGCCTGCGGCGGAGACCTCGTTCCCGTCTCTCGTCCGGATGGCGGCAGACGGAGCAGGCCTGTCCCAGCTCGCCGGCACCGCGTCCGGTCCCTCGCCCGTGGCCGTCGCGGCCCTCCCCTCCAGCCGCACTGCCGAAGCCTTCGAGCGCCTGCGCGATCTCTCCGATGCCTATCTGGCCAGGACCGGCGCCCGACCGAAGGTGTTTCTCGCCAATTTGGGGCCGATCTCAGCTTTCACGGCGCGCGCCGGCTTTGCCAAGAACCTCTTCGAGGCCGGTGGGATCGAAGCCCTCATGAACGACGGCTTTTCCGATCAGGAGACGCTTCGGCACGCTTATCTCGCCAGCGGGGCGGCGCTGTCCTGCATCTGCTCGACGGACGAGATCTACCGCACGCATGCAGCCCAGACGGCGGAAACCCTGCGGGGTGCCGGATCGCGCCTCATCCATCTGGCCGGACGCCCGGGCGACATGGAAGGCGAGCTCACCCGCGCCGGGATCACGGCCTTCGTCTATGCCGGATGCGACACCCTGGAGGTTTTGAATCGGGCGCTTGAAAAGGCCTGCTCCTGAGCATTGCTGTCCGTGCGCTCCGCGGCTTAACGCCATAGGAACAAGCCCCAAAACCTTCACGTTGTTTCATCCAATTCACCGCAGGTGATGGAGTGTTCAATGCGAATGACAACCTGGCTTGGGGCAGCGGCGGCAGCCATCGCGTTTGCCTCGCAGGCCCAAGCACAAACAAACCGTTTCGACGGCAACTGGAGCGTGGAAGTGGTGACTGAGCAGGGCGCTTGCGACCGCGCTTACCGCTACCCGGTGATCGTCCAGAACGGCCAAGCCCGTTACGGCGGCCCGGAAAGCTTCAACGTGAACGGTCAGGTCCGGTCGAACGGCGCCGTCGCCGCCAGCATCTCGCGTGGCCAGGACCGTGCCAACGTGACGGGGCAGTTGTCCGGCAATACCGGCCGCGGCACCTGGACGACTTCCGGCGGGCGGGTCTGCTCCGGCTACTGGAACGCCGAAAAGCGGGGCTGACGGCCCCTACGATGCTCCGATAGCCTCCCGCAAGCGGATGCCCTAGAATGAGGCTCAATTCGATCTGTACCATTCGGCAAGGGCGTCCGTTTCAAAGGCCATGACCAGCATCCCGGATTTTTCGAGCGTTGCTTTTGCAGACGCTCCCCTGGCACCCTCCTCGCAGACAGCACCGGAGTCTTGGCTGACGCCGGAGGGCATTGCCGTCAAGGGATCCTACGGGCCTGAGGACCGCGCCGGCCTCGACTTCCTCGACACTTATCCGGGCATCGCGCCGTTCCTGCGCGGCCCCTACCCCACCATGTACGTGAACCAGCCCTGGACCGTGCGCCAGTACGCGGGCTTCTCCACGGCCGAGGATTCCAACGCCTTCTACAGACGCAACCTCGCGGCAGGCCAGAAGGGCCTCTCGGTCGCCTTCGATCTCGCCACCCATCGCGGCTACGATTCCGACCATCCCCGCGTTTCGGGCGATGTGGGCATGGCGGGCGTCGCCATCGACTCGATCTATGACATGCGCACCCTGTTCGCCGGCATCCCGCTCGACCGGATGAGCGTGTCGATGACCATGAACGGCGCGGTGCTGCCAGTTCTCGCGCTCTACATCGTAGCCGCGGAGGAACAGGGCGTGCCGCCGCAAAAGCTGTCGGGCACGATCCAGAACGACATCCTCAAGGAATTCATGGTGCGCAACACCTACATCTACCCACCCAAGGGGTCGATGCGCATCATCTCGGACATCTTCGCCTACACCTCGGCCAACATGCCGAAGTTCAACTCCATCTCGATCTCCGGCTACCACATGCAGGAGGCGGGAGCGACCCAGGATCTGGAGCTCGCCTACACGCTCGCCGATGGCGTCGAGTACATCCGCGCCGGCATCCAGGCGGGGCTCACCATCGACCAGTTCGCGCCGCGCCTCTCCTTCTTCTGGGCGGTGGGCATGAACTTCTTCATGGAGGTAGCCAAGATGCGGGCGGCCCGCCTCCTCTGGGCGAAGCTCGTGAAGGGCTTCAACCCGCAATCCGAAAAATCGCTCCCCTTGCGCACCCATAGCCAGACATCCGGCTGGTCGCTCACCGCGCAGGACGTGTTCAACAACGTCACACGCACCTGCATCGAGGCGATGGCGGCAACGCAAGGCCACACTCAGTCGCTGCACACCAATGCGCTGGACGAAGCGCTGGCCCTGCCCACCGACTTTTCCGCCCGCATCGCCCGCAACACGCAGCTGTTCCTGCAGCAGGAGAGCGGCACCACGCGCATCATCGATCCGTGGGGTGGCTCCTACTATGTCGAGCGCCTCACCTATGAGCTGGCGCAGAAGGCTTGGGCTCACATCCAGGAGGTGGAGAGCTTAGGGGGCATGGCCAAGGCCATCGAGGCGGGCATCCCGAAACTGAAGATCGAGGAGGCGGCCGCCCGCACCCAGGCGCGCATCGATTCCGGCCACCAGAAGATCATTGGGGTGAACTGCTTCAAGTCATCCGAGGAAGCCTCCATCGACATCCTGAAGGTAGACAACGCCGCCGTGCGCGCAAGCCAGATCGAGAAGCTCGGGCGCCTGAAAGCCGAGCGCAGCCAGGCCGATGTGGATGCGGCGCTGAACGCGCTCTCGCAGGTTGCTGCCTCTGGCGAAGGCAATCTTCTGGATCTGGCCGTCAAGGCCGCCCGCGCCAAGGCGACGGTGGGCGAGATCTCGGATGCGCTGGAAAAAGTCTGGGGCCGGCACCGGGCCGAGATCAAGTCGATCTCGGGCGTCTACAAGCGGGAGGTGGGCATGGCATCCCCAGCCGTGGAGCAGGTTCGCCAACTGGTGGAAGACTTCGAACATGACGACGGGCGCAGGCCGCGCATCCTGGTCGCCAAGATGGGTCAGGACGGGCACGACCGCGGCCAGAAGGTGATCGCCTCGGCCTTCGCCGATCTGGGTTTCGACGTGGATATCGGCCCGCTCTTCGCAACCCCAGCGGAAGCGGCCCGACAGGCCATCGAGAACGACGTGCACATCATCGGCGTGTCGTCGCTGGCCGCCGGCCACCTGACCCTGGTGCCGGAGCTGAGGAGCGAACTCGCCAAATACGGCCGCGAGGACATCATGATCGTGGTCGGCGGCGTGATCCCGCCGCAGGATTTCGACGCGCTCTATCAGGCAGGAGCCTCCGCGATCTTCCCGCCCGGCACCGTGATCGCCGATGCGGCCGTCAGCCTCCTCGGCGACCTCAACAAACGGCTCGGCTATGGGCCGAAGCAGGCGGCGGAGTAAGAGCCGTTCCGGGCAAATTGTCGCTATACCCATATGGCAACGGTTGATAGACCAATTCTGAATTACACCTCATTATGCCCAAGCTAACTGCAAGGAATCCTCGTCTTGCAGTTCCCTGAGGGTGTTGCACATAGTGGGGGGCTTCTATGTCTATCGATCTCGAAGGGTATTCGCTCAGCTTTTCCGACGAATTCACCGGCAGCTATCTCAATACATCCGTTTGGGGCACGAAATACTGGTGGGGCGGACGCACGCTCGCCAGCAACGGCGAATTGCAATACTTCGCCGACCGCTCCACCCAGGTCATTCAGCAAAATCCTGACGTGGATCCGTTCAGCATCTCATCCGATCCAAAACAGGCTGGCGACGGCATCCTGACCATCACGGCCAGCCCTTCCCCAGATACCCGCCTGACCGATGGCCTGCCTTACGTCTCGGGCCTCATCAACACTTACGGCACCTTCTCCCAGACCTACGGCTACTTCGAGATCTCGGCGCAGGTACCGTCGGGCCAGGGGCTGTGGCCCGCCTTCTGGCTGCTGCCGCAAAGCGGCAACTGGCCGCCGGAGATCGATGTGCTGGAACTGCTCGGTCATGCCCCGTCGACCTACTATGTCGGATCGCACTGGAAGGACGCAGCCGGCAAGCACACCTTCGACACGCAGGATGTCGCGACAGGGATCGATCTCTCGCAGGGCTTCCACAGCTACGGCACGCTTTGGACCGCGGACGCGATCACCTTCTATCTCGACGGCACCGAGGTCTACTCCATGCGGACGCCGCCTGGGATGAACGAGCCGATGTATCTGCTCGCCGGTCTTGCGGTCGGCGGCAACTGGCCGGGCGCTCCCGACGAGACAACCCAGTTTCCGGCAGAATTCCAGATCGACTACATCCGCGCTTATGCGCGCAGCATCAAGCCGACGATTTCGGGCAACGAGGATCCCAACTCGCTGGTCGGCGACAAGGTATCGACCGCCCTCAACGACATCATCTTCGCCTATGGCGGACGTGACACCCTCGAAGGACTGAAGGGCAACGACACCTTGTCCGGCGGCAAGGACGCGGACATCTTCGTCTATCAGGCGACCTCAACCGGGAACGACGTCATTCTCGACTTCGATGCCGCCGGCGGCGACGTGGTGCGCATCACGAAGGCCATCGCCGGCCAGAAGAACTTTTCCGGCCTTTACCGGATGATCAAGGACAATGCCGAGGGCGAGGCGGTTCTCAAGCTCGCCGATGGCGGCTCCATCACCTTCGATGGCGTCAGGAAGGCCCAGCTCAGTTTCGACGACTTCTTCATCGCGTGAGGATGAGCCCTCGGGCGGTCGCTCAGGACCGCTCGATCGCCCGCTTCACCACCTGCTGCACTTCCGGGTTCGACAGGAACAGGTCGTGATTGATGATGCCGCCGCCGAACTCGGAGGCGTCGGCCACCCGCACGCCCAAGGCCTCGAGCCGGTCGCGATCCGCCGCTCCCGCCCGCACGATGCCGCCGGCCAGACGGCTCGACACCGCGAGCGCCCGGTCGTTGGTGGAGCTGATCACGGTGATCTTCTTCGCATCCGGCCCCAGCTTCTCCAGCCCGCGGGCGAAAAGGTCGATGTCGATGTCGGGGGCTGCCATCACCACCGCGCCGATGCGCTCCATGGCGTTCTCGCCGCCCGAGGCCCGCAGCATGCGCAAGGTCTCGAGCGTCAGCAGCGTGCCCATGCTGTGCGCCACGATATGGATGCGCCCGCCGCTCGGGGTCTTGGCGATGGCGGCGAGAAGATCCTCCAGCGCATCGCGAGACCACATGGCGCTCTCGCGGTCGGCCACGTAGCTGAAGGTGGAAGCCGCCGACGGCCAGGTGAACAGGCCCGTGACGCCGGCGAACTTGATGCCCTCGGACAGATCGATGGTGGAGGTCGCGGCCGTCTCGAAGCTCTCCTTGTAGCCGTGGATATAGAGCAGGAGGTTGTGCCCGAAGGCGGCTTGGGCAAAAGCCTGCGCCGCATTGCTTTTGTCCACCGCATCGACCTTTGCGATGCTCCAGCTGCCGCGTCCCATGAGAGAACTCGACGGCGGGGTCAGGCGCGCTTCGGCGAAGATCAGGTCGGCGGAGCGCTCGCTGCTGAACCAGGGTTTGGCTGGCGGATCGCCCACCGGAAGCCGGGTGGTGGCCACCAGCAGCTTCGGATCCCGCGACAGGCCCGCCTGCGGCGACGTTGGGCTCGTGAGGACGGAGTCGTCCCCAAGGCATCCTGAAAGGGCAAGGCCTGCAAGGCAGGCGAGGGCAAGGCGGGGAATGGGAGAAGGCATGAGGCCGTGAGCTGCGAGGAAAGGATCGGGCAATGCTGTTTTGTCCTGGATCGTGGCATGCGCAAGGCAGAGGCCCGCCAAAGCCGCGCTCGTTGCGGAAATAGGGTAACCCAATGGTGAACGAGGACGGCTGCGCCTCACCTTGAAGCCGTCCGGCGGCGTACGTACCTTGCCAGGATGCTCCTTGTCCTCTCCCGCACTCTCCTTGTGATCGTTGGCCTTTTCCTTATCCCCCTGGGGGCTCATGCACTCTGGTGGGCCCTGCGCGAGGATGTCGCGCCGAGCTGGCGCGCCGCCGACTGGTCGAGCGCGAAGCTCCTGCCCGCCGCGTCGGAAGCCCCTCAGGCCATGGTGGCGGTCTATGCGGCACGCGTCGGCCGCTGGCGCGGGATCTTCGCCCATCACACCTGGGTGGTGGTGAAGGAAGCCGGGGGCCGCCAATACACCCGCTATGACAAGGTCGGCTGGGGGAGCCCGGTCCGTACCAACGGCTGGGTGCCGGACGGGCGCTGGTTCGGCAATGCGCCGCATCCTGTCGTGGTCATCGAAGGAGCGCAGGCCGAACGGCTGATCCCGCAGGTCCGACAGGCGGTGGCGAGCTACCCTTACTCCACCTTCGGCGCCTACAACGCCTGGCCGGGTCCCAACTCCAATACTTTCGTGGCCCATGTGATGCGCTCCGTGCCGGAACTCGGCGCGGCCCTTCCGCCGACGGCGCTCGGCAAGGATTGGCAGCCCTGGCGGGACATCGTCGGCCTGACCCCGAGCCGGACGGGGATCCAGCTCTCTCTGGGCGGTTATGCGGGCATCGCGCTGGGTTGGGTCGAAGGGCTCGAAATCGATTTCATGGGCCTCGTCGCGGGCATCGACGTGCGCCGCCCGGCCATCAAGATCCCTGCTTGGGGACGAATCGGCATGGACCCGATCACCTGGTGAAGGCGCCGCCCCGACACCCTCAGTGAGCGCATCGGGCTCTTGCGGGCGATTGTCCCTGCCGCGCACGAGACCTATGCTCGACCAACCGAGGCTCATGAGGCGCAGCCCCGGAGGGGAGCCGACATGCTCACAGGTCAGCTTGCACTGCTTGTCGCCGCCGTGTTCTCCGGCGCAGCCCTCTACATCAATGTTGCCGAGCAGCCTGCGCGCCTGGAGTTGGACGACCGATCCCTGCTGACCGAGTGGAAACCGGCCTACAAGCACGGCCTGGCCATGCAGGCCCCTCTGGCGATTGTGGGATTCCTGCTCGGCCTTGCGGCGTGGTGGCAGTCCGATCACGCGGGCTGGGTTCTCGGGGCATTGCTCATGGTCGCAAACTGGCCGGTGACCTTCTTCGCTATCATGCCCACGAACAACAGGCTCATGGCGATCGATCCTGCATCGGCAGGCCCCGAGAGCCGAGCCATGATCGAGCGGTGGGGCCTGCTTCACGCAGCTCGCACCGCGCTTGGCTTTGCGGCCTCTCTCGCATTCCTCTGGGCATCCCTGTCCTGAACAGACGCCCGAACGCCTTCAACCTGGTGACAGGGTCCAAAAACCGGGTCCACATTTTTGCACGATGCGATAAAGCTCTCTGATGACCGGAGGCCCGCAGAAAAAGATCGACATTTCGGCCGAAGCCGTCGCGCGGGGCGACCGCGCTGCGCTGGCGCGCGCCATCACCCTGATGGAATCGCGCCGTCCCGACCACCGGGAGGCGGCGCGGTCGCTGCTGCAGGAGCTGATGCCCCGCACCGGCCATGCCGTGCGCATCGGCATCACCGGCGTTCCGGGGGTGGGCAAGTCCACCGCCATCGACACGCTGGGCTCCCTTCTGACGGAGAAGGGCCACAGGGTGGCGGTGCTCGCGGTCGACCCCAGCTCTACCCGCACCGGCGGCGCGATCCTGGGCGACAAGACCCGCATGGCGAAGCTGGCGGCGGACCAGAACGCCTTTATCCGCCCCTCTCCCTCCTCGGGCACGCTGGGCGGAGTTGCGGCCAAGACGCGGGAAACCATGCTGCTCTGCGAGGCCGCAGGCTTCGACGTGATCCTGGTGGAGACGGTCGGCGTCGGCCAATCGGAGACGGCGGTGGCGGACCTCACCGACTTCTTTCTCGTCCTGATGCTGCCGGGCGCAGGCGACGAGTTGCAGGGGATCAAGAAGGGCATCCTGGAACTTGCCGATATGATCGCCGTGAACAAGGCGGACGATGCGGGATCAAAGGCGAAGGCCGCGGCTGCCGAGTACAAGGCGGCCCTTCATATCCTGACCCCGGCTTCCGCTACCTGGACTCCGCCTGTGGTGACGATCTCAGGTTTGACCGGCCAAGGGCTCGACGAGCTGTGGGGCAAGGTCCTGGACCACCGCAAGCGCCTGGAAGCCACCGGCGAACTGGCCATGAAGCGGCGGGCGCAGGACTCCAAATGGATGTGGGCTTTGGTTCACGAGCGCCTGCATGAGCGGCTCCACCACGATCCCGCCCTGCGCCAGCGCATCCCTGCCATCGAGAGGGCCATCGCGGACGGCACCCTGTCGCCCAATGCGGGAGCAAGCGAGATCGTGCGGCTGCTCGGGATCTAGGCGCCTCTTACGTGGCCGCATGCGTCGGCTTGAAGCTTACGCCTGCAGCTCAGGGCTGACCCGGATCTGCCCCAACTCGATCCCATTCCAGTTCTTGAGAACGGGCTGCGCCAGCGCCCCGACGGTTTTGCGCTCGTCTTCGCTCAAGGTGAGGAAGCGCAGGGCAAGCGCCGCCATCATGGCCTCGGCTGCGCGCGCATTGCCGTCCTCGGCCTTCAGGGCGATGCCGTAGCCGAGTTCCGGGAAAGCCCCGCAATAAACGCCCTCGGCTCCCACCTTCACGAAGGCGCGCTCCCCAAGGCATTCCATGAGCTTCGTGTCGAACCGGCCCGTGCCGGCAACCATGAAGGGATGGCGCGCAACGGCCTTGCGGATCCGCGCGGCGGCGGCCCTGCCCTCACCCGGCAGGCCAATGCCGGTGCCGAAGCGGGCGAAGCCGAAGGCGAGGGAGGGGAGCGGGATCGCATAGGTTGGGATCGAGCAGCCGTCGATGCCGCTCTTCTCCACCGTGTGACAGGCGCCCGTGATATCCTCCAGGGCTTCGCGCACGCTTCTCTGGACAGGATGATCCGCCGACACGTAGCCCTTCGGGCTCTCGTTCAGCCCGCAGGCCAAGCAGATGAAACCTGCATGCTTGCCCGAGCAGTTGTTGTGCAAGGCGGTGGGACTGCCGCCCTTGGCCGCCAGGGCCCGGTTGGCGGCCTCGCCCATGGGCCAGTGCACCCCGCATTCGAGGCAGCCGGCGTCCTGCCCGGCCTTGACGAGCATGGATTGCGCAGCAGCCACATGCTCCGGCTCTCCCGAGTGCGACGCGCAGGCCAGGGCGATCTCCTCGTCGGAGAGGCCGTACTTGTCGGCAATCCCGCTCTCGACCAGGGGCATGGCCTGGAGCGCCTTGACGGCCGAGCGCGGAAAAACGCGCCGGTCCACATCCCCGATCGACAGGACCGTGGCGCCCTCGGCGTCCACCACCGAGACGCTGCCCCGATGGCGCGACTCGACCAGGTTTCCGCGTGTGACTTCGACAAGAAATGGATTGTCCATCAATGCCCCGTTAGAAAAGCGGCGGTGTTGTGGAGGCACTGGCCCAAGAAGTCAAAGGGGACGTTGTTGCAAAACGGCCAAAACGTAACCCTTATATCCCTCTAAGCCGGGTTGCAGTGGGGCCGCAGGCACCCTAAACCCAAGGTTCGAACAAACAGGGAGCTCCTGATGCGTGTCGCGATGATCGGAGCGGGCTATGTGGGCCTGGTCTCCGGCGCCTGCTTTGCCGATTTCGGCCACGACGTCTGCTGCGTCGACAAGGATCCGGCCAAGATCGAAGCTCTCAACCGAGGGGAAATCCCGATCTTCGAGCCCGGCCTGGCCGAACTCGTTGCAAAGAACGTGCGCGAGGGCCGCCTGACCTTCACCACCCACCTGCCGGAAGCGGTCAAGAGCGCCGAGGCGGTGTTCATCGCGGTGGGCACCCCATCCCGGCGCGGCGACGGGCATGCGGACCTGTCCTATGTCTATCAGGCCGCCCGCGACATTGCCGCCGCCATGGACGGCTACACGGTGGTCGTCACCAAATCGACGGTGCCGGTGGGCACCGGCGACGAGGTGGAGCGGATCATCCGCGAGACCCGCCCCGATGCGGATTTCGCCGTGGTGTCGAACCCCGAATTCCTGCGCGAGGGCGCCGCCATCGCCGACTTCAAGCGCCCGGACCGGATCGTGATCGGCACCGAGGATCAGCGCGGCCTGAGCGTCATGAACGACCTCTACCGCCCGCTCTATCTCAACCAGTCGCCGCTGCTGGCCATGTCCCGGCGCACGGCGGAGCTGACCAAGTATGCGGCGAACGCCTTTCTCGCCACCAAGATCACCTTCATCAACGAGATCGCCGACCTGTGCGAGCAGGTGGGCGCCAACGTGCAGGACGTGGCTCGCGGCATCGGGCTCGACAACCGCATCGGCTCGAAGTTCCTGCATGCGGGCCCCGGCTATGGCGGCTCGTGCTTTCCCAAGGATACGCTGGCGCTGATCAAGACCGCCCAGGATTACGAGGCGCCGATCCGCATCGTGGAAACGGTGGCGGCAGTGAACAGCCAGCGCAAGCGCGCCATGGGCCGCAAGGTGATCGCAGCCTGCGGCGGCTCCGTGCGCGGCAAGACCATCGCGGTGCTCGGCCTGACCTTCAAGCCCAACACCGACGACATGCGCGATGCGCCGTCCATCGACGTGATCACCGCCCTGCAGGACGCCGGCGCCCGGGTGAGGGCCTACGATCCGGAGGGCATGGACGCCGCCATGGCCATCATCACGGATGTCCATTATGCCAGGGACGCCTATGACTGCGCCCGCGATGCGGACGCCCTGGTGCTGGTCACCGAATGGGATACGTTCCGCGCCCTCGACCTCGTGCGCCTGAAGGCCGCCATGGCCTCGCCGGTGGTAGTGGACCTGCGCAACGTCTACCGGCCCGACGAGATGCGCCGCCATGGCTACACCTATGTGAGCGTCGGTCGCACCTGAACCTCCCGAGGGAGATCAGGGATTAGGCCGATCTCCCTCGGCACTTTGAAACGGCTTACTGGAGTGCCCCATGCAGACCTTCTTCGTCGAGATCAAATGCAAGCTCGGCAAGACCTATGCGGTCGCAAACGCCCTCGCCGACCGGGAGATCGCGTCCGAGATCTACTCGACGGCGGGCAACTACGACATCCTGGCCAAGTTCCATGTGGATGACGGGGTCGATATCGGCCACTTCATCGCCGAAAACGTGCAGATCATCCCCGAGATCGCCGATACGCACACGATCATCACGTTCAAGGCGTTCTAGAGCATCGTACGGAACAGTGGACCCGGTTTTCCGCGCCTAACGATGCTCTTATCTTTGGAAGAAGCATCGGCCTGCCCATGTGATGCAGATCACATCGCGCTGGATCTGGCAGAGATAATCTCGAAGCTCCTTGGAAGGAGGAGCCGATGTCATCTCACATGGATTGGCAGCGAATCTACGACTTTTGGTTTCCTGTGGATCTCTCGGATGCCGATATCGGCGACCATTGGCGGATGCTGACCTGGTGGATGCGCGGTGGGGCCAATGCGGAACTGCTCAAGTTCGAACCCGTAGTCCGGGCGGCCAAGGCAGGGCGTCTCGACAGCTGGTTAGCGACGCCACGCGGGCGGCTCTCTCTGATCATCGTTCTGGACCAGTTTCCACGGGGCCTGTTTGCAGGAACCCCCGAGGCCTATTCCGCCGATCCACAGGCCTTGAGGATCGTCGAGGACGGCTTCGGGAACGGGCATTTCGAGGCCCTGACAGATCCCTATGAGAGGTTCTTCTATTTCCTCCCCTACGCTCATGCGGAGGGTCCAGACCATTTGCAACGCACGAGGCGCATCGTGGCCATCTCGGAGCAAGCTGTGGATGAAGCTCCCGAGCATCTCAAGCCCGTCTGGCAGTTCTCTCTCAGCCAGGCTCGGGCGAACTTCGAGGTGATCTCCCGCTTCGGCAGGTTCCCGCACCGGAACCCGGTCCTTGGACGGACCTCCTCACCGGAGGAATTGGTCTATCTGGCGAAGGGTGACTTCGTCCACCTGCGCTCGCCGCTTGTTGCATCGTCGTCGGCGATCAGCGCGATCGGGTGAGGCTCCAAGCCCGTCTGCTTGTTGTTGAGCAGGGCGGGAAAACGTCATGCGGCCACAGAGCATGCGGCGCGAACAAAAAAGCAGCCGGCTCCTTGCGCCGGCGGCTTTCGATTGGGGTCGGAAAGTTTTATCGAACGACCGGGCCTGCTTCAGCCGTGCGCTCGATCGGGCGCGTGATCTCGGCGAGATAGGGGCCGATGCCCTCGTAGCGGTCGAGGCGGCGAACGATCTTCGAATCGATCTTGTTGTAGAGCTCGGCGACGCTGACCGGGCGGCGCTTGCGGCCTTTGCCCTCCATGAACAGGCCCGTGTTGGCCCTGGCCGCCTTCGGGAAAAGCTTGGAGGCCTTCATGTTCGGGTCCTGGTCCAGGACTTCGAGGAAGCGGACGGCGCTGGAGGCACCGAGGAAATGGGCGAGGTAGAGCTCGGCCTCGGCCAGTTCCCGCTCCCCTTTCGCCTGCAGGGCGCGCTCCACGTCCTTGATCAGCTCGCCTGCCATCAGGGCCGAGAAGTAGGGATCCGTGCGCAGGCTCATGATCCATTCGCGGTCCTTGCCGCTGACCACCAGTTCGCCATCGACGGATCGAATGGCTTCCGCCGCTGCGGCGAAGCCGTAGTCGGCGGCATGCACGCGGACAGTTTCCAGCCAGGTGCTGTCGATGAACTGAAACAACCCTTGCGCGGAAGAGGTCCGCGCCTTCGCCTCGGGCGAGAGGCTGGATTCCACGTCGGCCAAGGTCATCATGTAGACCGGATCGACGCCGGTCGCGTGCGCGGCCTTCAGGATAGAGTGAACCAGCCAGCGCGGAATGTTGCGCCCGTTGAACGGAATCAGCTCGTCCGGATCTCCGGTCACGTCCTCCGCCGTCTGCGGGGCTGGCTTGGCAGGCCTCGATTTGCCCAGGGAGAATGCGCCGTCCAGGATGGCCTTGAACAGGCCCGGATCCTTGGTGAGCTTCGGCGTGAAGGCCACGGAGGCGGTGACAACCGGCTGCTCCGGCAGGGCTGAGCGCTTCTCCAGAAGAGCGCTCGGCAGGGTGGCGACGGCGGCAGGGCCGGCCGTTACGGCCTGAACACCCATCATGCAACCGAAGGCAAAGGCAAGGCGAAGTGAACGGCGGCTCCGGCCAGGCTTGCGCAGATCCGCAACAGGTTGCGGCACCGCGCATAGCAGCGTTCTCGCGTTACTCATCATCACTTGTTCCCGCTTGGCCCGACCGGACGATCGAGCCTTCCCTTGTTTCATTGTGGGACAAGGGTTGACCGGTAGATGTGACGAGAATCGGTCAGCTTGACCGTAAGAGTCAGATTTTGTTTACCCAAAACGAGGTTTTTCCCCAGGAAGGGGAATAATTTTCTGGATATTTAGGAGGATGATTGTGCGACAAGTTGTGCATTCGTCCGCTCGAGGCGCTTCGCCAGCTCGCGCATGATCGCCAGCGACATCTGCGGAAATTGGGCCAAAAGCTCCAGAAACACCCGCTTGTCGATTCGCAGGGCCGTCGTGGGTTCCGATGCCATGATCGTCGCCGAACGGGGCGTATCGGACAGAATGCCCATCTCGCCGACGAGGGCGTTGCTCCCCAGCTCCGCCACCTGAATGTCGCCCCCCGGGGTGTTGAGAAGCACGCTCGCCCTCCCGTCGAGGATCACATAGGCCGCGTCCGAAGGATCTCCCTGCGAGAAGAACCGCTGACCGTCGGAGAACTGCACCCGCTCGCTCGTGAAGGCGAGAAGCTTCAGGCGGGCGGGGTCCACGTCGCGGAACATCGGCACCTGCCGCAAGGACTGAACCTCCGTTTCAAGGGTCATGCCACCTCTCCTGCTATTCTCTGGGCGGCCTCCGGCTCGGGGCTGGATGCCCGGGGAGCCGGCTCGGCCGTCTTTTGTGTGATGATTTGTCCATCGCGGAAGCGCATCTGAACATCGAAATCGTTTGCCTGTCGATCATTGGGCAGCACCATGAACAGGCTTTGTTGCTCGAAGAGCCCGAGGAGCAGCTGGAGCATCTGCTGGCTCCGCGCCTCGTCGAAGGGCGCCAGCGCGCCGTCGATGACGAGGATGTCCGGACGCTTCACGAGGCAGCGCACGAGATTGACGCTCGCCCGCTCCTGCGCCGACAGCAGCCTGCCCGCCGTGCCGACCTGGTGATCGAGGCCGATGCGCTCCACGTCCTCCAGGAGGTCGAACTCGCGGACGATGGTGGCGATGGCCTCCGCAACCCGCACCCGGGAGTTGGCGACCTGATAGCTGATGCGCCCGAACAGGAGGTTATCCCTCAGCGGGGCAGCCGCGCAAACCCTGTCGGGATCGTAGAACTCCACCCCCGCCGCATCTGTCTTCTCCAGGATCTCCCGCACGAGCCCTCGCGCCTCCACGATCCGGCTCATCATCCTATCGTCGAGCAGGCCGAGGCGGTGCCGGGCCTCGATATAGGCCAGCGGCAGGGAGAGAAGACGCGTCCGGTCCTCCCGCTTCAGATTGGTGTCACCCCTCGCCTGCCGGCGCAGCATGGCCCCGAATTCCGTGAGCTCGTCCGCCCCGATGAAGGAAAACTGTTCGAAAAGGGAATGCCCCGGAGGCAGCCCCTCGAAGATCTCCGCCATGGTCTCCGCGATCTGCAGGCCCATGCGCACGAGGTCGTCGGTCAGCCCCGCTCTGTCCATGGCGCTGCGGAATTGCGCGTTCTCCGCCAGGTTGCGTCCCCTGAACTCATCCGAGACGGGCACCCCGAATAGCAGGTTCTCGGCGATGGTGGCCTGGGTATTGTAGCGGCCCGGATCGAAAGGCTCGACCAGATCGGACATGCCGTTGGACTGGAAGGTCTCCCGCAGGCGCTGTCGGGCCTCGACGAGGCGCTCGGCGAGTGCGGGGTGGCGCTCGGGATCGATCCGGCCCGCCAGCCCGAACAGGTAGATCGTGTCCCCCATGCCGACGCGGTTGAGCAGATCGAGGAGAATCCTGTCGAGTTCGCCTTCGTTTTCTGCACCGACCCGCTCGTAGTCGATCCACTGGTCGGCGATGCTCTCGATCGGATTGCCGGTCCGTATCGCTTCGGCGATCCGGCGATCCATCTCCCGCTTATCCTCCGCCGACCGGCTGATCGGCTTGGACCGGAGACCGTAGATCAGGTTCTCCCGAATGCTGCCGGGAAACAGGATCGGGTCCACGCCCGCATAGGCGATCCGGCGCCCGACCACCGACGCGGGCAGCTGAATCAGGTCGCGCTCGTTGATGCGTACCTGGCCGCTGAACTCCTGCATGCGCCGAGCCAGGATGCGGGCCATGATGCTCGCTGCCGCGCCGCCGTTGGAAATCAGCGCCACGCTGGCGGGCAGCTCGAACTGGAACCCTCCCCCCTCGATGATCATGTCGCCGTGGGGACCTGCGACGCGAATGTCCTCGCCCACAAGGGATCCGGTGAGAGGCTGGTCCTCCTCCGCGTCGCGAGCTTCGAGCAGCGGCCCCAGGCGCTCCTCGGCGAAATGCTGGGTGACCTGATCGTATTTCACCTGCACGTCGAGCCGCTGCTGATCCCAGTCGATCAGTTCCTTCAAAGGCGGCGGCAGCTCGCGATAGGCGCCGATGACGGCCACCAGCTGACCGATGTCGAGGGTGCCGCGCAGGGCGAAATAGCCGCCGATGGCGTAGAAGAAGAACGGGGTCAGCTGCGCCAGGAAGTTATTGAGGGATTTGACGAAGAATTTCCGGTTGTAGATCTTCAGCCGGATGGTGAAGAGCGTGAAGAGGCGCTGGCCGATCTCCGCCCGCTCCCAGCTATGGGCATTGTGGACGTGAACGACCTCGATCCCGTCAAGGACCTCGGCGATGCGGCCGGCGAGCTGGCGGGAGGCGAGCTGGCGCTGCTTGCCCAAACGAAGCAGCTCGCGCCGCAGGCGCGGAATGATGGTGAACTGCACCGCGATCACCGCAAGGGCGATCATGCCGAGCCAGATATTCTGCAGCATGATGAAGGCAAGCGCCGTGATGGCCTGCATTCCAAGGAAAATAGGCGTGATGAAGGCGTCCCCGATGAAGCCGCCGATGGGTTCGACCTCATCCTTGATGATCGTGGCCGTCTCAGAAGATTTGACGGTGCGCAGGGCCTCCGGCGTGAAACGCAGCACCATGGAAAACAGGTCGAAGCGCATGCGCCTCAGCATCCGCTCGCCCAGAATGCCTTTGGAGACGTTGATCCAGTATTTGAACCCGCCGTTGATCACGACGAAGAGCAGGAACACGGACGACAGGCCGAAGAGCAGGCCGACGCGCCCGACCTGAAAGCCCTCGAAGATCTCGAAGGAGCCGCCGCCCAGCCAGTCCGGCCACGCGAAATCAAGGTTGAGGAAGGGAGCGGTGGCATTGCCGTCGCGGAAGGCCTCGCCCTGGATGGCCTGGTTCACGATCTGGCGAGGCAGATCCAGGGACATGAAATAGAACGGCAGAGAAGCCAGGACGACAGCGCAGACGATCAGCTGGTCGCGCTTCGAGTGTGTCCAAATATACCGGAAGAGGCTCTTTTCCATTGCCCAACGGTTACCACTTCTATACCCCTGGATGAACTTCTTTCCGATCTTGGGCACTGCCTTTTTGACCGGTGGGGACCATAGAAGGTAGAGAAGGGCGATGCGTCGTCAATCGATGCGCCCGCCCGACCCTAAGAGGCAGCCGCATGGCAGACCTGGTGATGGACTTGAGTCAGGACGCAGGTCCTCTCCCGGCGAAGCCTGAGCGCTCCGGCGGAACAAGGGTTCTGATCTACAGCCATGACACCTTCGGCCTCGGGCACCTGCGCCGCTCCCGGGCGCTTGCGAACGCTATCGTCGAAGACCGGCCGGACACCTCGGTGGTCATCATCTCCGGCTCTCCGATCATCGGCAATTTCGAGTTCGGCAGCGGCGTCGACTATATCCGCATCCCGGGCGTCACGAAGCTGCCGGATGGGGACTACCGCAGCCTCAACCTCAATGTGAACCTGGACGAGGCGGTGGGCCTGCGGCAGGCGCTCATCCTCCAGGCAGCCAAGGCGTTCAAGCCGGACGTGTTCATCGTCGACAAGGAGCCGACCGGCTTTCGCGGCGAGGTCGTGCCCGCCCTCGAATACCTGAAGGCGGCAGGCTGCCGTCTTGTGCTGGGCATCCGCGACGTGATGGACGAACCGGCGCTCCTGGTGCCCGAATGGGAGCGCAAAGGCGCGAAGGAAGCGCTGATTCGCTATTACGACGAGATCTGGGTCTATGGCCTGAAAGACGTCTATCAGCCGCTCAAGGCCCTGAACCTGCCGGCCGATGTGGATAAGCGCATCACCTATACGGGCTATCTGCGCCGGGATGTGCCGCCGACGCCCTCCCTGACCAGATACCCCAAGATCACCAAGCAGCCGTTCATCCTCGTGACCACCGGCGGCGGCGGCGACGGCGACCACCTGATCGATTGGGTGATCTCGGCCTACGAGGCCGATGCGGGGCTGGAACAGCCGGCCCTGATCCTGTTCGGCCCGTTCATCGACCGGGACAAGCGCGGCTCCTTCGTGGAGCGCATCGCCAAGCAGCCGAAGCTCGACGTGATGTCCTTCGACAACAAGATCGAATGGTTGATGAAGAAGGCGGACGCCATTGTCGCCATGGGAGGCTACAACACCTTCTGCGAGGCCCTGTCCTTCGACAAGCGCACCCTCATCGTTCCGCGCACCAAGCCGCGCCTCGAGCAGTATATCCGCGCCGTGGAGGCGGAGCGGCTCGGTCTCGTGCGCATGCTCAGCGACTACGAGGAGCCGCCGACCCCAGAGCGCATGGCCGACGCCCTGCGCAGCCTGTCGGCGCAGCCGCGCCCGTCGGAAGTGACCATCCCGGGCCTGCTCGACCGGGTCAAGGAGCGGCTCAAGGCCCTCACGGACCCTGAAGCCTCGTCCGCCCCTGCCTATCGTCAGGCGGCCGAGTAAGACTTCAGATGCTCCCCTCGACATCAGCCCGGCGGATCGCCGTTGTCGTCAAAGGCTATCCACGCCTTTCCGAAACGTTCATCGCCCAAGAGATCCTCGCTCTCGAAGAACGTGGCCTGCCGCTCGAGATCTGGTCCCTGCGCCACCCGACGGAGCGGGCCGTCCACCCCATGCACAAGAAGATCAAGGCGCGGGTGAGCTACCTGCCGGAATATCTCTATGAGGAGCCCCTGCGCGTTCTGCGCGGCGCCCTCTGGAGCCTGGGGCAGACAGGGTTCTGGCCGACGATCCGGGCCTTCCGGCGCGACTTGAAGCGCGACTTCACGGCCAACCGGGTGCGACGCCTGGGCCAAGCCTTCGCCATGGCGCGGGAACTGCCCACCGACGTTCGGCACCTGCACGTGCACTATCTCCACACGCCTGCTTCCGTGGTTCGCTACGCGGCCCTTCTGACCGGCCGCACCTGGACCTTCTCGGCCCATGCCAAGGACATCTGGACCACGCCCGATTGGGAGAAGCGCGAGAAGATGCAGGAAGCCCTCTGGGGCGTGACCTGCACGGCCCAAGGCGCCGCGCATCTGCAATCCCTGTCCTCGCCCGAGCAGGTTGCCCTGGTCTATCACGGCCTCGACCTCTCCCGCTTTCCAACGCCGCCCAGCCACCGCCCGGCACGGGACGGCACCGATCCGCAGGACCCGGTGCGCATCGTGTCCGTGGGCAGGGCTGTGGCGAAGAAGGGGTTGGGGGACCTCATCAAGGCACTGGCGGCCCTGCCGGGGGATCTCCATTGGCGCTTTGCCCATGTGGGCGGTGGGGAATTGCTGAACAGCCTCAAGAAGCAGGCCCAGGAGGCAGGCATCGCCGACAAGGTGGCCTTCCTGGGCTCCAAGGCCCAGCCCGAAATCATCAGCCTCCTGCGGGAGGCCGATCTCTTCGTCCTGCCATCCAAGGAGGCGGCCTCCGGTGACCGGGACGGGCTGCCGAACGTGATCATGGAAGCGGCAAGCCAGAGCCTTGCGATCGTGGCGACGGATTTTGCCGGGATCCCTGAATTCATCCAGAGCGGCGCGGAAGGGGAGCTCGTGCCGCCGGGCGACTGGGAGGCTCTGTCTAACGCCCTCAACCTTCTCGCCCGTGATCCGCAGCGACGCGACGCCTTGGGCAAGGCTGCCTTCGAGCGGCTGCGGCGGGACTTCTCCATGGAAGGCGGGATCGACATGCTGGAGGCACGTCTCCTGACCGCGACCGGCAATCGAGAGAACCAACCGGAACGGGTGTGACCGTCGTGAGGCCCGTTGCGTTCTATGCCCCGCTGAAGAGCCCGAACCATCCCCTCCCCTCGGGCGACCGGACCATGGCGCGCCTCTTGATGAAGGCCTTTGGGCGGGCAGGTTTCGCGCCACAGCTGGCAAGCGAGTTGCGCACCCTGGACAAGACGGGGGACCGACAACGCCAGGAAGGCCTTCGGCAAGAATCGACGGAGGAAGCCTCTCGGCTCATTGCCCATTACGAGGGTTTGCCGGATGAGCAGCGCCCCTGCCTGTGGTTTACCTATCACGTCTACTACAAGGCGCCGGACTGGATCGGCCCTCAGGTGGCTGACGCTCTTGGCATTCCCTATGTGGTTGCGGAAGGCTCACGAGCCGCCAAGCGTGCTGGAGGGCCGTGGGCGCTTGGCCACGAAGGGGCCGAGGCGGCCCTCGATCGGGCCGGTGCGATCCTCGTCATGACGGCCCATGACCGGGAAGCGCTCGAGGCCGGCAGGCCGCAACATCAGGCCTTGATCGACTTTCCGCCCTTTATCGACGTGCAGGATTGGCCCGGATCAAGCGCCCGTTCAGACGATGAGGCGGATCCCTGCCTCCTCACGGTGGCCATGATGCGGGAGGGTGACAAGCTCGCCTCCTACCGCATCCTCGCCGCTGCTCTCCACAACCTTCGGCACCTCCCCTGGACCCTCGACGTCGTGGGCGACGGCGAAGCGCGACACAAGGTGGAGCGCCTGTTTGCTCCCCTCGCGCCACGGGTGCGCCTGCATGGAAGGATCGACAGCAAGGCGGACCTCAAGGCGCTCTATGA
>NZ_JAEQMY010000350.1 GCF_016743775.1 Microvirga aerilata
CTGGACTTGCATCGAGAAAGTGGAGAGCTCTGTATGAAGCAGGAGGATCTCCATGCCGAAGACCCGTTTTACGAGAGAGTTTCAGGATGAGGCCGTCCGCCTCGTTTTGACGAGTGGGCGCTCCCAACGCGCGATCGCTGACGATCTAGGGGTGAACCGTTCAACACTCGCGCGCTGGATGGCGGAGCACCAGGACACACGGCCCTCGTCGGCCACCCCGCCCAATGAGGACGTTATGGACGAGCTCAAGCGCCTCCGTCGCGAGAACGAGGTGCTGCGCCAAGAGCGCGACATCCTCAAGAAGGCCACCGCTTTTTTCGTCAAGGAGGGAAGTCGATGAGGTTCACGTTCATCGATGCGGCGAAAGCGGAATTCCCCATCCAGCGCCTGTGCCAAGTTCTTGAGGTGAGCCAGAGCGGGTACTTTGCCTGGCGAAGTCGTCCGGCCTGCCAGCGTCAGCGCGACGATCTGGTGCTGCTCGCCCATGTCCGATCCGCCTTTAGAGAGTCGAAGGGCACCTATGGCAGCCCACGGATGACGCGCGAACTCCAGGATCAGGGCCTCCCAATCGGGCGCCGTCGGACGGCTCGACTGATGCGCGAGAATGGGCTCAAGGCCCGGCAGAAACGTCGCTTCAAACGCACCACTGACAGCCATCATGCCTTTCCGGTCGCTCCCAACCTGATCGAGCAGGACTTCTCGGCGGACCGTCCGAACCAGAAATGG
>NZ_JAEQMY010000351.1 GCF_016743775.1 Microvirga aerilata
GGAACATTGATAAGCAATCTTGGTTGAGGAGGGCTGGCGCGACAATCAGGTTGAGCCTGCTATGGAGGCTTGAAATGGTTGGGCACCGCCCGAACGGAGAGGCTCATTCTGGTCATCGGACCCGGGGTAGGGTAACCACTCCTTCCCCTAAGCCCCCCGGTCTCAGCTCGGTGCTGGAGCGGAATATCCATGCTCTGAACAAGCGCCGCCAGCGAGAAATAGCCGAGGCCACAGCCCAGGAAAAGCTTGCCGAGGCAATTACCCGGTTCACGGGCAGCATGCTGTTTGTCTACATCCACTTGGCGATCTTCGGGTTCTGGATCGTGGCGAACCTTGGCTGGATCCCCGGCGTTCCCCAATGGGACGAGTCGTTCGTGGTGCTCGCTATGTGGGCCTCCGTGGAGGCGATCTTCTTGTCGACCTTCGTGCTGATCAGCCAGAACCGGATGCAGGCGGCGGCGGACAAGCGCGCGGACCTCGATCTTCAGATCAGCCTCTTGGCCGAACATGAAATAACAAAGATGGCCACGCAGGTGGCCGCCATGGCCGAGCGCATGGGCGTGAAAACCGAGGTGGACGAGGAGATTGACGAGATAACCCAGAATGTCGCCCCTGAGGCCGTGCTCGACGAAATCGAGGCCACCCAGCCCAAGGCGAACTAATCCAAGCATTGATAAGAGTTCAGGTAGGGTTCAACTCGGCCGCAAAAACGCTTCATCGATGAGC
>NZ_JAEQMY010000352.1 GCF_016743775.1 Microvirga aerilata
ACCCCCGGCTTCTCGGGCGCCGATCTCATGAACCTCGTCAACGAGTCGGCCCTGCTGGCGGCCCGCCGCGGCAAGCGCATCGTGACGATGAAGGAGTTCGAGGACGCCAAGGACAAGGTGATGATGGGCGCCGAGCGCCGCACCCTGGTCATGACCGACGACGAGAAGCGCCTCACCGCCTACCATGAGGCCGGCCACGCCGTCGTGGCGCTCAACGTGCCCGCCACCGATCCGGTCCACAAGGCCACGATCATCCCCCGCGGCCGTGCGCTGGGCATGGTCATGCAGCTCCCTGAGCGGGACAAGCTGTCCATGTCCTACGAGCAGATGACCTCGCGTCTGGCCATCATGATGGGCGGCCGCATCGCCGAGGAGATGATCTTCGGCAAGGAGAAGGTCACCTCCGGCGCCCAGTCGGACATCGAGCAGGCCACGCGTCTGGCCCGCATGATGGTCACCAAGTGGGGCTTCTCGCCGGAGCTCGGCACGGTGGCCTATGGCGAGAACCAGGACGAGGTGTTCCTCGGCATGTCCATGGGGCGTCAGCAGAACATCTCCGAGGCGACCTCCCAGAAGATCGACTCCGAGGTTCGCCGTCTGGTGGAGGACGGGCTCAACGACGCCCGCCGGATCCTGACGGAGAAGAGGCACGAGCTCGAGGCTCTGGCGCACGGCCTGCTGGAGTACGAGACCCTGACGGGCGAGGAGATCCGCAACCT
>NZ_JAEQMY010000353.1 GCF_016743775.1 Microvirga aerilata
GCGATGCGGCCCGTCTCGGCCGGGTCGAGATGCGCAACCTCATCGGGCACGATGCGGACGAATGGGAGCAGATCCTGAGCGATCCGGGGGCGCATCTGCACCTCTACGGCAAGGCGGAAGCCCGGGCCGGGCGCAAGATGGGGCATGTGACACGAATATTCGTAGACTAACGAATTGGATAACCAGCCCTGGTCCACCGGTCGCACGTCCTGCTTTGAAATTCGGATGCCGACGTAGTTGATGTATTGTAGTGCCAAGGTTTCTCAATTAAAACCTTCAGTTCGGGCAAAATTGGAATGATACCCTAATGATCGTTTCAGCTTCTTTGTTGTGATGTAGGTTCGAGCAGTCATAAAGCCGTAAACTATGACACCGAAGTGACCTTGGCAGTGGTTCGCCTACCGGCCAGCTAGACATATGGCATTCCTTAGAGGCTGGTATAGTAAGACCAGCAGAGGTTCCAATCGCGGCTGGCAGCAGAAACGGCGCCAAGCTGGATACTGCTCTACTGATGTTGACGATTCATTTTCCAAGAGGCTCAGGGCTGGAGAAGGTTATGACCTAGATAAGTAGCAATTCTCTGGACAGGGAACAGAACCTCCCCGTGAACGCGCCTATGGTTGATAGAGCCTGAAGTAGCCCCCGAATAGACCGGACACGATCTCCCACCTCGCTAAGAGATAGGAGTAGTGTTGGTGCTATGACTGG
>NZ_JAEQMY010000354.1 GCF_016743775.1 Microvirga aerilata
GAAGGCGGGCCCGCGCAGCGCACCGGTCCACTGAGCCGCGGGATCAGAGGGTGAGACGAACTTTGGCTCAACATCGGTCGCCGCACCCCAGGCGGCTTCGTCGAGCGTGGCGAGATACTCCCGCACAGCCCGCGGCGCTGCCTCGGTGTGGTCCTGGGCCCTCCAGTCAGCCCCTGCAAGAGAGCGCTGTTTGTTGGCATCGGCCTGGATCAGGCTGGCCTCGACCGCAAAGCCTCCGCCACCTACCAGCCCCTCATCCAGGCAGCGCTGCACTACCGCTTCGAACAGGTGACGGAACAGGTCAGACTCGCGAAAGCGCCCGTGCCGGTTCTTGGAGAAGGTGGAGTGGTGGGGCACCTTGCCTTCCAGCCCGAGACGGCAGAACCAGCGGTAGGCCAGGTTGAGGTGCACCTCCTCACACAGGCGCCGCTCGGAGCGGATGCCGAGGCAATAGCCGATCAGCAGCATGCGGATCATCAGCTCGGGATCGACAGAGGGTCGGCCGGTGGCACTGTAGTAGCCGGCCAGACGCTGGCGCAACCCAGAGCAGTCGACAAAGCGGTCGATGCGCCGAAGCAGGTGATCGGACGGGACGTGATCCTCGAGCCGGAACTCATAAAACAGGCTCTCCTGCATCACGAGACGCTCGCCCATCATGCCCCGGTCCTCCTGCTGAGAATGCCCGATCAGGGA
>NZ_JAEQMY010000355.1 GCF_016743775.1 Microvirga aerilata
GAGACCAGCCAAATTGCTGGTCGCACGCTCGTAATAGCCGCTGACACCCTGATTGAGAATGCGATAGCAGGGGATGGGCATGATCGAATTGTGGGCAATCACGTGGCAAATCGCCTCCATGGAATGCGTGGTAACGACATACTTGATGGGGGTGCCGGGGCGGACGATCTGCGGGGCGGCCAAGGCGACGATGCCTACCAGGTGGATCAGGCAGGCGATCGTGTGACGGAAAAAGCCGGTGAGGGTGACGATTGGGTCATGAGTTCAGCGGCAAACTACACGCTCACCGCCAATGTGGAGCGCCTTTTTCTGACCGGAACGGGCAACATCAACGGCACCGGGAACGAACTCGACAACCAGATTAATGGAAACGCAGGCAACAACATTCTCAGTGGAGGCCTCGGAAACGACACTCTCCATGGCGCTGCGGGCGGCGACATCCTCGCGGCCGGAGGCGGGGACGACACCTTCATCTACTCTGGGGCCTCAACCGGCTTTGACGCAGTGGATGGCGGAGCAGGCACGGACACGATCCAGGCCACGGCGGACAACACCATCATCGGCCTGCGCTCGGTGTCGGGCGTGGAGGCGATCAGCGCGAACGGCTTTGCCGGCGTGGTGATCCGCGGCTCTGACCTGGGGCCTGTGGGCGAGAGCCTCGACTTCACCGGCGTGACGCTCACCGGGATTGT
>NZ_JAEQMY010000356.1 GCF_016743775.1 Microvirga aerilata
ATCTAGGCCGATGTCTATGAAATGGCCTCTGCAGGAGGATCAGTCTGTCCGAAGAACAAAGAGAGCAGCCGGGTGTTTGAGTCAGATCGACGTGAAACCCTCGGGAGACCCGAATGTACAAAAAGCTGACCACCGCCAGTCTACTTGTGTCGGGTATTCTCTCATCGACAGTCATGGCTCAGAACCCACCCCCCCGCGCCTCATGATCAGCCCTTGGATCTGTCGATCCCGGTCAGGCAAGCCCGCAGTTCATGACCGGGCAGGGTTTGGATGCCATGCGCGTCTCGGATCTGATCGGTCAGGCTGTCTTTGGTCCTGACAACAACAGCCTCGGGACGGTTGACGATGTTGTGCTCGACCGCAGCGGCACCGTTGCAGCTCTCATCGTCCAGATTGGAGGTGTGCTCAGGATCGGCGACCGCAAGGTTGCGGTGCCGCGCCATGCGGTCCAAATCGATCCAGCTGACACAGCCACGACAGGCACAGTTCCAAAAGTGGGTACAATGACGGGTGCAGCCGCGGAGCAGCAGGGCAGAAACGTAAGCCGGAACAAGAAAGCTTTTGCTCCAGATCGGATCAGAGTGACGATCCCAATGGATCAACTAGCGACAGCCCCGAGCTTCGAGGATTGAAAGCCTTAGTCGCTACACAGGCCGCGTTTACAGCGGCCAGTAGGGCAGTGTCA
>NZ_JAEQMY010000357.1 GCF_016743775.1 Microvirga aerilata
CCACCCTGGCTGAGCGTGAGCCCGAACAGATCCGACAAGGCGCCTTGCAGCCGCTCGTAGGAGAGCGCCTGAAAGGTGGCCATCGGGCAGCGGCGCTGTACACGTTGGTCGAGACCTGCAAGCTCAATGAGGTTGACCCGCGCGCTTGGCTGGCTGACGTTCTGACGCGACTGCCGGAGCACCCGGCCAAGCGCCTTGCCGAGCTCCTGCCGTGGAACTGGAAGCCCTTGCGGGATCAGCAGGCGGCCGCCTGATCTCAGGGCTGTCGCGTGAACAGCGCGTTGAAGAGTTCCTCAGCCTTCTGCAGCCCCTCATCGGTGAGCACGACGGACTTGGTCTTGTTGACCGGGTCACAGATCAGGCCCTTCTCATAGAGCCTGTTCATCGTTGCCCAGTCAAAACCCTTCCAGGCCCGATAGCCATCATGCAGCGTCAGCCACAGCAGGGCGAGAACCGCCTCGTCGATCTTGTCGTGGTCGATCTCCATGCACCCACTTTACCACGCCGCAGCCGAAATTCCGCGGTTCTCGGCGGATGCTGTTGATACCGGAGTGAAACTCCCCAGACCTGCCGATTGAATTTTCCCCAGGTGAGCGCGGCCGCCGGGCGTTTAGGTCGCTGCCGGGAAGACCGGCAGGCCAATGTCGCCGATGCTGCTCCTGATGGTCAGGAGGACAGGCGGT
>NZ_JAEQMY010000358.1 GCF_016743775.1 Microvirga aerilata
TGCGCGCCTCATCGGCAAACCAGATCTCTAGCGGCTTGCCATCGGCCTCGTCGGTCGCGATTTCCTCCAGACGCGCGGGGAAACTTTTTTAAAAGCAGATACAGCAGCCTCGTTCTTGGCATGGTGCTGCGGGCGGCCCGAGAGCTTGCGGTAGCCGAGCGCCCGCACTTCCCGGCTCAGCGTCTGTTTTGAGATTGGCAGGCGGTATTCGTCCCAGAGCCACTGGATCAGATCCACCAGCCGCCAGCGCACCACCCCGTGCACGGCTGCAATCGGGCCGGCCTCGATCATCTGCACCAGATGCTGGCGATGCTGGTCAGTGAGTCTTGAGGGCTGGCCCGCCGGCTTGCGGTCGATCAGGCCTTCAGGCCCTTGAGCGTTGAACTTGACCACCCAGTCGCGCACGATCTGCAGAGTCACCCCGCCGATCCGCGCCGCCTCGGTGCGCGAGGCCCCCTCGTAGATCGCCGCGAGAGCCAGCAGGCGGCGGGCTTGCGGGCCATCCTTAGTCTTCCTGGCCAACGCACGAAGCTGAGACGCATCAAAGTCAGAGCGGAGTGGGATCGGCATGGCAAACCTCCCTGGTTCACCAAACTGAATCACACCCACTCCAGCCCGGGAAATCACGAACGAGTCAGACCTTCAGGGACTTGGTAT
>NZ_JAEQMY010000359.1 GCF_016743775.1 Microvirga aerilata
GACCCTGGTCCATGTGAATGGGGCGGAGTTTGCCCGGCTCAATCCTCAGGCCCAGCACGGCTCCTTCAGCGCCCGCACTTGAATAGATGGCGGCCGGGGGCAGCAGAAGGCAGGCATGGGCCTGACAGGGTGTTGCTCAAGCGAAGGAGAAGCACGATGAAAGCAGCTCTGGTGTTTGCCGGCAGCGAGCCGATTGTGATCTTGACCTCCTATCCCCTGCTGTCAGATCCCGGTTTGCTGCGGACCCTGAAGGCGCGTGGGGTCGGCAAAATCATCGCCTATGAGCTTCCGCTTGAGACGGTGGCGGCCCGCTATGGCGGGCATTTTCAGGTGGTGATGAACGATGCGTGCGACAACGATGACCCGCGGGTGCTTGACATCAAAGGCAATCGCGCCTTTCGGCTCTTCCGCTTCTCGGAGCTCGGCCCGCCTGTGATGCATTATGACGAGCACATTGAGCGGACAGAAACGGCAGCCTGAGCGAACCAATGCTCTTTGGCTGCACGCCGTCTATCATGCCACAGGAGTGCAGCCTGGTTGAGAGCTTTAGGCCACTGAGGAAACGGCGACTCTACTGGGTCACACATGAACATTGCCGAAGGCCAGTTCGCCCTCCCCCTTCGGCCGACGCAGCGAGGCAAACAGGACCCAGCCAT
>NZ_JAEQMY010000035.1 GCF_016743775.1 Microvirga aerilata
CGCCTCGATGATCTGCTGCCGTGGGCCTACGCCACTGCGCCAGACCTCAAGGCCGTGGCCTGAGAACAGCGCTTACGTCTCATCGAGAACAGGGCCTTGAACGCCTCTGCAAGCACTACCGCGCAGGCCGTCAACTTCGAAGGACAAACCGATTTATCACGGTCTTGATTGGCCTCCTGCACGATCAAGCACCCAGCGTGCGTCGTTGGTCCCTAAATGCCCTTGCACTGATCGGTACTAAAGCTCAGTTATCTGCAATTCGGGACGCTGTTGTAGCAAACCGCGATGATGCAGATATTTTTGCTGCTGGAGTGTCGGCTCTCGCAGCCGTCCTCGACGCTGACGAAGCTCGTACCTTTTTCCACATCCATGATATGCCGCTAGAAGGTGGTATACTTTTCGCCGCCGCCCAACAAAACGACAACTTCAAGCAAGAGCTACGACAGAGCAGGGTAGATATTGATTACGCGAGTGCGGCAGACTTGCGACTGGTCGGATTATTGATCGGACTCGGGAAGGCCCCCGAAAATCTCTTCTCTCTTAACCACAAAAATGCAGCGGTAATCGGTGCTCTAAACGGACACGACGATAGGCTGGTTGCGCAGTACTCAGTATGGGCGACATATGAAAACCCAAAACTTGGGTTACGTCATCTACGCATCCCTTTGAAGGACATTGAAGCCCAGCGCCCGAATGTCAGGAAATACATTTATCGCTTGATTACATCTCAGGAAGCGGATGCCAAAAGATATTATGAGCAACTGGTGCAAGGCTCACGAGACTCCCAAACCGAAGTTCGGGAGGGTCTCGCTGTAGGAATCAAAGATCTCCGCTTCGACGGGCTCGATCAACTTGTTCTCGACTGGTTTGTTACCGAGGAGAACGACGGTGTACGGCAAGCTCTCTTGGAGCATATGGCGGCTAACGCAGATGTTCTTCCAACATATCGACAAACCGTCATTCAGAGTTTTGAGTCCGCCAGACCAAATTCACTTCTCAGAGCTAGGTTAGAGGCAGCATCGCATAAGACCGACCTGTACCGCGAGTTGAAACTCATCTCCTTGAATCAGGAACAGGAGAGTTTATTCGGTGACATAGAAGAAGAGAGCAGACCATTGTTGCAGAACCCAAGCACTAGCAAGGCGCGAGGCAGCGCAAAGAAACAAGCTAACAACCCAGACGTTGAGGCGGAACGTGCGCGTGTTCTCGTGGTAGTAGCCCTGCCGAAAGAGCTCGCTGCCTTCAATGCAATGTTCGACACCGAGCCAGTCCAAATCGGAAGAGCCGGTGATCCTAACATCTATTCGGTTGGCAGCTTTCCAGATTCCAAGAAATCATCTGGCGGAAGATCGGTTCTCGTTACTTCTTCTGGCATGGGAAATGATAACTCATCATCTGTTGCCGCAAATGCTCTTAGAACCTTTTCTCAGATTGAGCATATTGTGATGGTCGGCATTGCAGGAGGGTGCCCGAATGAACAAAAGCCTGAGGAGCATGTCAGACTAGGAGATGTAGTCACCTCTACAAAAGGGATTATCGGTTACGATAATGTGAAAGCTACAACAGAGGGTAGTGAGATCCGGGGCAGTATCCAAGCACCATCAGCTCGCCTACTTGCCGCACAACGAGGATTGGAAGCGGGTATTCTAGCTCGAAAGAAACCTTGGATCGACTATATCCGGTTTGGGCAGGGTAAGCTTTCAGATAATTTTGCGCGTCCCTCTCCAGATAAGGATGTTCTTCACAATGCTGATGGGACTGCCATAAACCATCCGAACCAGTCGGGCCGTGTTGTTGATGAGCCATTGATCCATGGTGGTGTGATCGGCGCTGCTGACACTTTGCAGAAGGATCCGAAGATGCGAGATCACCTTCGGGATGCACTTGGCGTGAGAGCTATCGAGATGGAAGCAAGTGGTTTGCAAACCGCTGCTTGGGCTCAATCAAAAGACATATTTGTTATTAGGGGCATATGTGACTACTGTGATGCTTTCAAAAATAACGATTGGCAGGAGTACGCTGCTTTAGTTGCAGCAGCTTATGCGCGTGCTCTTATCGAGCACATGCCTTCCGAATGGTTTCCGGATTGATGACTGCACGTCTTAGATCGTTGCGGCAATAATGAATGTAGACTCTTGAAACCTGTTGGTTTTGGGGTGGCCCTAAACTTCATTCCTGTTCAGAGAAAGACACCGCTATAATAGCTTTTCCATATCGAACAGGTGGTAAACACTGCAAGCAGACTGATCTGACCGACCAGTAAGCTTTAACATCAAGGTATACCCTGAGGTGACGTAACCCGTTGGGTCGGTTAATGCGTAACATGAAGGCCAATGCGGGCTGCTGATGCTGCATTCGATCTAAGCGTTGATCCTGAAGTGACACTGGTTTGGTCCAAGAAGGCACTGTCTTTGACCCTTCTGGTCAAGTAAGCGTGATAGCGCCCGAGTCCTACTAAGGGATCCGGGCGCTGGCCTTAGCTCATGCTGCGTTTGGATACATCAGCGCAATTTGGGAGCGACCGCGCGCCACTGTGCCTTCCGACGGATAGTCACGCCACTTCAACAGCCATTGGTCACCGTGCGGCATGAGCACAATCGCCTCGTACCACCCTTCATTGACCGGATCATACGCAAGCACGAGCGAGCCGATCCTGATCTCATCCCAGTCAACAGGGCGCTCTATGGGAGCAGGCACATTCCGAGCGGAATCCTGGGCCGTACGTACTGGCACGGGCTGATCGTCCGGCTGGGTATCAGCAACCATTTCGTGTTGAGGCGTTGCCGGCTCTGAGTCTAGGATTGTTGGATCCAATGGCTCGCCGCCAGTTCCCGGCAAGGTGGTTTTCTCGTCATCACGATGGCCACCACTCAGAGATTGAGCCGAGAATGCACGTTCCAGCTCGTTGTACAGCCCACGATCAATGGTAGGGAGATCAACATTGCCCTGCTTCGGGATATGTCCGCGCGAAAGTTCAACCGCATAAGCTTTCTGAACATCTTCAGTCAGCAACACGACACGTTGGTTTTTGGCGAGTGATGTTGGCACTAACCGATCGGCATCCCTTTGGGTCAACCGGGCGCCACAAGGTTGATCGCCGTTCAGACCAAAGATGAGCACAGCTGGTTCAGCTTTACGAGACTTAGAAGTAGCAGTTCGATTCATGATAGAACTCCTGAAACACCAAGGGCCCCGATGGGGCCCGTGACTGGTGCGTTGAACTTGTTCGATCCAAATGCAGTTAGTTCGAGTGGAATGGCCGCGCTTAGCTCATGGTTACCTCCTCTAATTGCACAGCCATTGTACATGGCCATGCTGGATGATTACCTATTATAACATTATGCTAGCGCATTGCAACAACAAAATTGCCAAACCAGTCAATAACTGCCAGCTTCGCTGACGGAAAAGCTCGGCAAAACTTACAAAACGGTGAGCTTTCTTAGCTTTGCTAAATATCAGCTTAGCATTAACGCCGGATGGTACGGCACTTAAGCGTATACAGCCGAGCTGAAGCTCGGCTGTATACGCTTAAGCTAACGGTTGTGTTTAGTATTGCTAAGCTTGGTTTGACTAAACTATGTTTCAGCTGGCTTTTCAAATGCAGCGGCATGCTATGTCGCATCGCCCAACCCGAAGCTCCTCTGGGGGAGAACCGAGCACGGATGCCAGCGCCGATGAACAGAGCGTCGAGGTGCTCGTCCTGGCGAACCCAGTTATCAAAGCTCCCGCCGCTTTGCGCCGCCAGAATCTCTTTGAATGGCCGATGAGGTCAGGGTCCTTAGATCAGGCCTGCCCCTTCTTGACCAGCATGTGACCGCCTCGAGTTCCGCCAACAGCCAAATTCGAAACCCCAGTCCTGCCGCGCAAGCGCGGCGGCCCGCTTCCGGATCCGCCCACGCTCTCGCGTGGGATCATGCGCTCTGCCGCACACCACCATCCGTCATCCTGTACCAAGTAATGATGGCGGACACGTAGGCCCGGTGAAGAGCGTGGAAGGGAAGTGGCTTCATCGGCACCACCGGGAAAGGCAGAGTATCCGGCCGACCCGTCGAAATATATTCCGCCATCCGAATTCCCATAGCGGTTTGGAGACCCACGCCACGCCCCATGCAGCCGATGTCGACGAGGAGCCCGGGCTGGGGCTCGTGGAGATGGGGCAGGAAGTTTCGGGTGAGCGCTACGCGCCCGCACCAGCGGTGTTGGAACGGCACCCCAGCGAGGCGCGGGAACATCTTGACCACGACCCGCTCCAGGTGCGCCCAGTCAGCGGCGGAGGTAGGTTCCCGGAAGGGACCACGCCCGCCCATGATCAAACGTCCTTCGTGATCAAGCCGGAAGTAGAGAAGAAGCTTTCGAGTATCCGAACAGACCTGGCCATGAGGAAGGATGGACCGGCGCAGGTTGTCGGACAGGGGAGCAGTGGCGACTTGGAAGGAGTTCGGGGCAATGATCGTCTGCCTGAGCCCCGGCACGAGGTCGCCCGTGTAGCCGTTCGTGCACAGCACCACCCGCTCGGCCTCAACAGTCCTCCCATTAGCCACAGTCACGTGCCAGCGTCCGCCTTTCCGGACGAGGCGTGTCGCTGGGCTGCGCCCATAGATGCGCGCGCCCGCCTGCAACGCGGCGCGAGCGAGGCCGCGGGCATAGGCGAGCGGCTGGATCGCCCCGCCTCGCCGGTCGAGCCAGCTCGCCTCATACTGGCCTGTGCCGAGATGAGCCTCCGTGGCGGTCCGGTCCAGGAACTCGACCGGCGCGCCTCGTTCCGCCCAGTCCGCGGCACGTCGGCGGACGGTCTCGACGCTTTCGGGGGTATGCGCACCCTGGATCCACCCTTGGCGCAGATGCGGCACCTCCATCCGGTGTTTGGCGATGAGGTCGAACACCGCATCGGCTGTTCTCCCGGCGAAATTCGCCAAGCGATCCCCGACCTCCTCGCCGAGCATGGAGCGAAGCTCACGAGGGTCGTATTTCAGCCCTGGAATGACTTGGCCGCCGTTGCGGCCGGATCCGCCCCAGCCCGGCTCATGCGCCTCCAGTACGGTCACGTCGACACCTTGCTCGGCGAGGTGGAGCGCAGTCGAAAGTCCGGCATAGCCGGCCCCGATCACGCATATGTCGGCCCGAGCGTCAGCCTCAATCGGCGGTGTCTCGGGTGCCGGCGGCGCTGTTGCGGCCCAAAGAGAGGGGCTTAAGGGAAACGGCTCGGTCATCGGGAAAGACCTTTCAGAGAGGCTTCAGCACGCGCCGCAAGAAATCCTGAGTCCGAGGATTGCGCGGGTCCGTTAATATTTCGGCGGCGGGGCCCTCCTCGGCGATAACACCGCCATCGAGGAAGAGCACACGGTCGGCGACCTCGCGGGCGAATCCGATTTCATGCGTGACCACCACCATGGTCATGCCCTCATCGGCGAGCGACCGCATGACGGCCAGCACGTCGCCTACGAGTTCTGGGTCTAGGGCGGAGGTGGGCTCATCGAAGAGAATCGCCTTCGGTCGCATCGCCAGCGCACGGGCGATCGCGACCCGCTGCTGCTGTCCGCCGGAGAGCTCGTGCGGATGAGCCCCAACCTTGTCCGCGAGCCCTACGCGCTCCAAGAGGAGCCGCCCATGCGCCTGTGCATCCGCCCTTGGCTCGCGTTTTACAAAGATGGGACCCTCGATAACGTTCTCTAGCGCAGTGCGGTGCGGGAAGAGGTTGAAGCGTTGGAAGACCATGGAGACCTGGGTACGCACGGCGGTTATGGACTTTGCTGTCCGGTTCACCGGGATGCCCTCAAACCGGATCGAGCCAGAATCGTAGCCCTCCAGACCGTTAATACACCGTAGGATTGTACTCTTGCCCGATCCTGAAGGGCCGATGATGCACACGACCTCGCCCTTCGACACGTGGGTCGTGATTCCCCGGATGACGCGGTTCGCCCCGAAGCTCTTGTGAACGTTGTCGAGCTCAATCATCGGCATCGCGTCACCTCAGTCCGAAACGCCGCTCGAGGTGGCCGACGAGGAGGATCAACGGGATGCTCATGCACAGGTACAGCAGCGCCACAAGGGTGAAGACGGTCGTATTTTGGAAGGTCGAGGAGGCGATGAGCTTGCCTTGAAGCGCAAGCTCCGCAACCGTAATCGTGGAGGCCTGGGACGAGTCCTTCAGCATCATGATCATGATGTTGCCGTAGGGCGGGAGCACGATCTTGAACGCCTGAGGCAGGATCACTCGCCGCATTGTGAGTCCCCAGCCCATGCCGATGGTTTGGGCCGCCTCCACCTGTCCACGGTCAATCGCCTCAATACCGGCTCGGAAGTTCTCCGACTGATAGGCGGAGTAGGCGATCCCGAGCCCGATGATTGCGGCCTGCACCGCTGTGAGTGAGATGCCAAGGTCTGGCAGGACGAAGTAGATGTAAAAGAGCTGCACGATGATCGGAATGCCCCGGATCGTGTTCACAAATGTCTTGGAAATGCCCGCGAGGATCGGCACTCCCGACACCCGCATGAGCGCCCAGAGAAGGCCAAGTGCGGTCGAGAGCACAAGGGACCCGGCCGTCACGATAAGGGTGAGGCGCAGGCCCTGGAGGAGGATGGGCAGGAACTCGATAGAGTCCTTTAAGAAGCCTTGCATGGGGACCTAGCGGCAGGAGCAGGCGTATTTGGAGGGGTGCGGCGGAGGGCGCCCCCCGGCGGGCACTACTCCTGGAGCCCCCACTTGGTGAGAACCTTGGCCACCGTGCCGTTTTGCTTGAGCTTTGCCAATGACGCGTCGATGTTCCGCAGCAGCTCGCTGTCGCTCTTACGCACCCCGATGCCCACGGATCCCACCACCATGGGCTTGTAACCCTTCACGAGCCGCACCTCGGGAAAGCGGCCTTGCTGGAGGTTATAGGCGACGATGGGTAGATCAGCGAATCCGGCTTTAATGCGGCCGGCGTTCACATCGCGCATGATGTCCGGGATCGTTTCGTAGATCTTCACTTCCGGGAAGAGCCCGCTCTTCTGCAGCGGCTCCACATAGGCTGTGCCGACCTGGACTCCGACGGTGAGGCCCTTCAGGTCCTGAAGCGACGCATATTCCTTGACGTCACTCTTGGGCACGAACAGCCCGTCCCCATAGGTGTAGACCGGGGCCGAGAAATCGATCTGCTGCTTGCGAGGCTCGGTGATGTACATCGCTGCCGCGATAATATCGATGCGGTTCGAGGTGAGTGAGCCGATGAGCGCAGAAAACTGCATCGGCTCCACCTGAACCCCGAAGCCGGCGTCCTTGCCGATTTCGGTGATCAGATCCACCATGACACCCTGGATCGTGTTCGACTGGGTGTCCAGGAAGGTGAACGGGATACCAGTCGGGGTCGAGCCGACCTTAAGGGTTTGCTGGGCGGCTGCGGGCAGCGCAAGCGAGACGAGAATCGCGCCGGCGGCGATCAACGAGCGCAACAACATTAGGGGCCTCCCTGGTTTTGTTGGTTCGGGCCGCTGCCCAACCTTCACTGGTATGAAGATTTCTGCATAGCCTTAGCTTGTCCGCAATGTTTTTTTCGCGACGATGAAGACTTGGAGATCTGAAGAGGAGGGATGCGGGATTAGCCTAGTCTAAAAGCGAACAAACGGCCAGGGAAAGAGGCCGCTGTCACTAGCAGACCGGAGACTAGGGCAGCTCACCCTGTGATGAACTGCCCTTCACGGCACAGATCCTACTGCAGGATCGCCTTGACCTTCTCGGCAACACCGGTGCCAATGGCTTTGTGAGCCTCTGGGCTTAGGTGAACACCATCAATGCCGTCAGTCGTTGTCAGTTTGCCGACATCAAGGAACTCGGCTCCTGCCGCTTTTGCAATCGCCTCATAGTAAGCTGGAAGCGCCTTCGTCTTCTCAACACCGCCGGCGAACCTTTCGGCGCGCCCTTCAGGGAACAATTTTCCAAGCGGAGGCGGAGCGAGAACTAGAATTTTGGGAGTAGAATATGATGTTCCGACCCCGCCCTTGGTCTGCGCCACGATGTCGATCAGCTTGCCCATGCCAAGCGCGATCCGGTATGGCGAACGGTCAAACATCTTCTTCACGTCATTGGTGCCAAGCATGATGACTACGAGATCAAGCGGCTGGTGCGTAGCAAGAGCCGAGGACAGGTAGGCAGATCCATCGAGACCAGCACCTGAGATGTGGGGCAGTGTCGGATCGGGGACATCGGTTGTACGGGCGCTCAGCCCTTCGTCGATGATCTCGTAGCCTGATCCAAGTGTTGCCTGCAGGACGCCGGGCCAGCGCACGTCTTTGGGATAGCGCGTGGTCGAGCCGCTTTCGACTGGGATGAAGCCCCAGGTGTTGGAGTCGCCGTACACCATGATGCGTTTGGCAGCTCCATCGGCGGCGTGCGCCATGCTTCCAGCCAGCAGCGCGACTGCCGTGAGTGCGCCGACGAGACTGCGTCGGGTGGGAGACATGTAGGTTTCCTCCTTGTTGCCAACCATGGGTTCGGTCTGACAATCGACAGATGAGCCTGCCGAAGGTGTCTCTGAACAGGGACTGCGTCTCATGGCAGAGTTGCGAATAACACAATCGTACTTTTGGCTCATGCACTCAGGAAGACAGCCGTGTATCTCGCGTAAGCCTCTCTGTGGAGCCGGATGGGACTGCGATTGGTCGTATTCGGAAGATGAGCCTCCAGATATCCGCGCTGTTCCTGCAAGTATCCAATCAAACACACCCTGACAGGAGCCCCAGCCGTTCGCCAATGACTCGGAAAAATCAAAAGAGATTCACCGTCTGGGCTATGGAATTCAGCGCCAGTAATATTCCATCCTTGGTCCAGACATATGCTCCAACCACAGGATGGTCGGCTTTGGGCCAGGGACCGAGATTCCGTGCGTTTTCGGAACATCCGGTTCGATGAGGATTGCTGCCTTCGAGCTTAGGTCTCAGGAGGGCACCGTCAGGATAACGCGCCGGTGACTGGACCTGAGCATAACCGGAGGATGAAACCGACCCATCATCCCCGCTATGCCCGTCACCGCTTTCCGGCTGAGGTGATCAGCCATGCTGTGTGGCTGTATTTCCGATCTCCGCTCAGTCTGCGTATGGTCGAGGAGATGCTGGCCGCCCGAGGGATCTTGGTCAGTCATGAGACCGTGCGGCAGTGGGCGCTGAAGTTCGGCCAGAGCTTTGCCAACCAGATCCGCCGCCGCTTTTGGGAGACAAGTGGCATATAGACGAGGTGGTGATCCGCATTGCAGGCCGAAAGCATTGGCTCTGAAGAGCGGTGGACCAGCATGGTGTCGTGCTCGACATCCTGGTTCAAAGCCGTCGCAGTGCCAAGGCAGCCAAGCCGCTGCTGCGCAAGCTGCTCAAGAAGCAGGGCATCGCACCGCGCGTGATGATCACGGACAAGCTCGCCAGCATCGGGGCTTGAACCACAGGGCGGAGACTAGCCATCAGCCGACCCGACGACGGGAGGGCAGCATGAAGCGCTTCAAGTCAGCCGGGCAGACGCAACGCTTTCTATCAGTCCACGATCAGATCGCAAACCGCTTCCGTCGTCCTGTCAACGCCAATGCTGCCGAGCAGCGCACGTCCCGAACCCAAGCCTTCAGGGCTTGGGCTGAGGTGACTGGCATCGGCACTGGCTTGCTTTCATCCTCCCGCTGTCGGCTGCGTCAAGCCTCCCAGCCAGAGCCATCAGGTGCCGTGAGCCGCAATTCAACGGCCTCGGATCTCGGCAGCGGCAAGCCTCGCTTCCCTGGCCCTGATGCGTTCACGGTGGGCCGTATAGAGGCCGCTTGCCGCAATGACCAGCCCACCAAAAAGGGTCATGGCTCCCGGGACGGTGCCGAAGACAGCAAAGCCGAGCAGTCCAGCGAACAGAAGCTGGACGTAAGAAAACGGCGCGATGGTGGACGCTGCGGCCCTGCGGTAGGCCAGGATGATGAGCCAGTGGCCTATGGTCGAGAAGCTGCCCATCAGCACCGCCAAGCCGATCTCTCCAGCAGTGGGTGTGCGCCAGTGGAACGGCACAAAGGCTGTCAGGGCGAGCAGCCCAACCACGGCCGACCACGCCAGGGTTGCCTCGGGTCGTTCAGAGCTCATCAGGCGGGTAGCGATAGCAGCTATAGCCCACGCCAGGGCCGCGCCAATCGGCAGCAGGGCGGCCACTTGAAAGGCCGAGCCGCCGGGCTGAACCACGAGCATCACGCCAAGGAAGCCCACCGCTGCCGCGGCCCAGCGCCGGATGCCCACCTTCTCTCCGAGAAGCGGGATGGATAGGGCGGTGATGAAGATCGGTGAGATGAAGTTGATCGCTGTTGCCTCGGCTACTGGGAGGTGCCCCAGTCCAAGGATGAAAAGAACGGCTGAGCCCGCCACGGCCAGCGCCCGGATGATCTGGAGCCGCAGGCGCGGCGTTTGCATCACCCTCGCGCCGCGGGCGACAAAGACAGTCGGCACGACCAGCAGGCAGAAGACAACGTAGCGCAGCCAGGTGACTTCGATTGCAGGCAGGGTGCCTGTCAGGACCTTGGCGGCGACATCACCCATGGCGAAGAAGATGGTCGACAGGAGAGCCAGGCCAATGGCGGCGAAGGTCGCGTCTTTGGCAGGAGCACCGCTCCTTGCGCCGGATCTCGCGGGGCCGGCTTCGGCGATTAAGGAACAATCCGCCGCGGCGGACGAAGAGTGAGGAGGGCTCATGTGTGCTGGAAGGATCTCGGCGAGAGCATGGGGCTTCACGCGCTCTGTTGAACAGCAGCATTACTCGGTACCGCTGAAAGTTGCATGAATTGATCCCCTCCTCTTGCGCGGGCTACCCCCGCGCTCGGCGCATGGAGGTCGCGCTGCGGCTTCGACGCCCTGTGGCCAGCTGGTGTTTGAGACCTAAACCAAGACGCAAATGGCGCCAGCAGTTTCACCATCTGATGCTGTCACCCTTAGGGGCGGATCAGATGGCAATGGGACGGTATGATCAGGCGCTGCGGACCTCCAGTCATTTCCCGGAGTTGCTTTTCACCGCTGGGTTACCAAGCCAGTTGCGGAGTTCTTCCAGGGTTGGGAAGTCATGTTCGATCTCTTTGAAGGGAGCCGGTCTCTTGCTTCGTGGTAGAGCCTCGAGCAGTTCCGCTGTCCACGTGTAGGGCTGTTGGGACCCGTTTCTGACGACGCTGCCCATCACCTCACCATTCAGAAGCAGGTCATAGGCGCCAGGTGCGAGCTGGATCAGACTGTAGGTCATGCCGGATCCTCAGCGGAAGCTAACAATGCCTTGTTCCACTCATATGCTTCAATAAGAGCAGCCTCACGATCCGGTACCATAATCAGGGTCGGGCGCTGCTTGGGCTGAGTCACGAAGGCCATCGAATCCAAACCACCTCGGCTAAGCCGGATCTGGTAGCCATTGTACTCCACGAGGGTGGCTTTTCGGGGTGGTGAGGATCAGTCTTGGTGATGACAGCAAGTCTCGGCTCTTACGCAGCATACACCAGGCGATCGGTTCGGCCTTGTGCTTGAATGGACCAGTGGGTGGTGGGCCTGGAGGGATCTAAACCGCCGACACAAGGATCATGATTTGATGCGATTCAAGGCTAAACTGCAGCAAATAATACTGTTTCTTTATAACGCGTTACCTCTACGCTAGACATATGACCTTAACAGGGGAGCCCCTCCTGCTGCCCAGTTCTCAAGCAACTAGCCGAGGCGTTCCATGAGGTAATGCGCGATGAAAAGGTCGAGGTGGCCAGCGCCTGCATTCTTGTACAAGGTAATTTCGTTAACAGACTCACGCCCGGCGTGCCGTCCAGTGCAAAACGCGAATAAATCGGCTTGGATATCGCTTGCCGAGATTACCCCACGCGCAATGGGCCCTGTGAACTCCCCTGAACGCTCAAGACAGCCATATGTATCGACGAATATCCGGGCTCGCCTTAGCATCTCGTCGTTCGCCTCCCGCATAGACGGAGTAAACGATCCTACAAGGTCCACGTGAGTGCCCGACTTTACAAGCTCACCCTTGATCAGGGGCTCTTCGGACATCGTCGCGCTCGATATTACATCTGCGGCACTGATGGCGCTTTTGAGATCGTCTACTACCTCTGCATCAATACCTTCAGCTCGCAGCTGGGTCGAGAGCGCCTCCGCCCGCTGATAGGTACGATTCCAGACGCATACACGCCGCAAGGAGGGACGAACATTGATGTGAGCACGGACAAGGTAGGGTGCCAGTGCTCCAGCTCCAACCATCAGGAGCGTTTGAACATCCTTTCGAGCAAGATAACTCGCTCCCAGGGCTGAGTCGGCCGCTGTTTTGCGGAAGATTAGAGCCTCACCATCGATGATGGCCAGGGGCACGCCCGTAACTGGATGAAAAACCACGTAGAGTGCGTTCACCGTTGGAACGCCATGGTTTTCCATATTCCCTGGAAAAGATGTAACAAGCTTAGCTCCAAGAGCCCTCCCGGGCTGCCAAGCTGGAATCGTTAAAAGGATGTTTGGCTGACCCTCTGCGCGATCTTCTTTGAGGGTGACCCGTCCCGTTTCCGGAACCTCGCCGCGATGAGCTTCCCGCAGCGCAGCAATTGTGCTTGTCCAATCAAGCAGTCCATGAACAAGCTCCGCCCCGACAAAACGCATGTTGAATCAGCCTAAAGCTGATGCAGGTTGAGCCGGGTTGAAATGCTCCTGCACGAAACGCGCGTAGCCCAGCACCTCCGCCGTCACTCGTTCGTCATCCCATCCAACAATATCAGCGATAGCCTCTGCGGCGGCACGCGCGGAAGACAGACCCATGTCGCCTGCCCAGCCGAGCGATACACGGCGAAACAGAAGATCAACAAGTGTCTCGACGTGTTCATGAGCCGCTGCGTGACGCAGGTCGGCAACTTTCACTTCTGGATAATCATAGGAAATTGGGAGGGAATTTTGATTATCAGGAGGCAGCTTTGCCCCGTATGATAAAGTCCTTCCTTGCTGGGATGGTCGCCTCATCTGCTTGACCTTGCTGACCACTGCACGCCCTGCGTGGCGGTGCAGCATGATGGGAGTGCCGGTGACAGTCAGTGCATTTGGCATACCATCATCGCTCATGTCATGAATGGTCAGCGACTTGACACCCTCATGGCCCGTGCTTGCCGTACGTGGCCGAACGCCAGACCAGCTATAGATGATATCCTTCTGGCTGAGTGCGAGACTTGGGAACACCGTATTCGCTTCATTCAGGATAAACGCGACCTCCTCGGGCAGAACTCGGACATCTTCCGGATTACCATCGAAGACAGTCTCGGTTGGACCGAAGAAATGGTATTTACCCCAAGGCATGCAATAAAATGGCTGCCCGATGCTGCTGATTGTCTCCATTCCCAACCCGCGACACCCGTCCGGGAGTTTCACCATGATATTTACGCCCTTGATACCGACGAGGCGTTTACGTGGGCTCCGCACTGCCTGGGCGTTCACTTGGTCCGCCCATGGACCGGCGGCATTGATCAGGATACCCCCACGCACCTGTGCAGTCGATCCCGTCATCTGGGTATCCTCAAGCGTGACTTGCCAGGAGGAGCCAGGCATTCGCTCCAGTTTGACCGCTTTTGTATAGTTACGGACAGTCGCTCCGCATCGCTCGGCATCGAGGACCGTGTCCACACAAATCCGTTCAGCCCAATTGAACTGGTACTCGGTGAAAACGCCGACGCTCTCCAAGCGGCTCCTATCCATCAGCCGGATCAAGCCAAATTGATCGGCCGCGGCCTCCGCGGGTATTCGGCGGTAATTAAGCGGCGCATCTCGAGATCCGAACAGACCGAGCGCCTTGTAGCCAAGGTCGACCTTCCATCCTAGATACTTACTGTCACGGTAGACGGGGAAAAAGAACGTATGCTTGTTCAGCCGCTTCGGCATAGTCCTCATGAGCTGCGTGCGGCATTCCATTGCGAGCTTCGCCATTCTGACCCGGGTCAGCAGGTCACGTGGGCGGTAGGCGAAGCGCCAAAGCTCATAGTCTGGAGAGAAGTAGGCAAGACCACAATAGAGCAATCGGCTCGAGCGACTGCTGGTGCCACTCGCGAAATCTCCTTGGTCAACGAGCAGAGTACTGTAACCTTGAGACGCAAGATGCTGCGCGCTGCTTGCCCCTGCCGCGCCGCCTCCGATTACAATCGCGTCGTAAGATCGTTGCTCAAGACTGGACAGCGGTGCTCGCATGATCTCACATCCACGTCTAAACTTTACCAGAGATTTTTCGCTTGGCACGCGACCTAGAACTATGAACTGACGGCCAGCGTTGAACGTGATCCTTCAGATACAGAGACAGGAGTGAGTACATCCGTTTCGAGGGCATGCCGCAGTCGATTGCGCGTCGCGATAGCCTCTTCTAACCACCCGGGGCGCGCCTGCGGAACTGAGCTAACGAGGAGCTGCGTATACGGATCCTTGGGTGATGAGAGTACAATTTGCGTCGGACCACTCTCGACAATACGCCCATGTCGAAGGACTGTGACCTCCTGGGCAAGAGTCGACACGGTTGCGAGATCATGACTGATGAAGATAATGCCCAGCCGAAGTTTCTTGCTTAGGTCCTCCACCAACTGAATAATCGACTCTGCTACAATTGTGTCGAGAGCAGAGGTAATCTCGTCGCAGATCAAAATTTCCGGCTCCGCAGCCAAGGCACGGGCAAGATTTACACGCTGCTTTTCACCACCGGAGAGCTGGCTCGGCAAACGATTTGCATATTCCGGCGGCAGCTGCACCATTTTCAATAATTCGGCGACTCGAGCCTCGCGTGCGCGGCCGGACGTTCCATGGAAGAACTTCAAAACCCGTCCAAGAATACGACCGACACTGTGCTTCTGATTTAGCGCCGTGTCTGCCATCTGAAAGACGAGCTGAATGCGCTGGCGCTCGGAAACAGTCCGGCGTTCTACAGTATCAGCAAGGTTCTTTCCATCCATATAGATCTTGCCCTGAGCAGCTGGATGTAGGCCAGCTATGACACGTGCAAGAGTGCTCTTACCGGAGCCAGACTCACCGATTACGCCGACGACTTCACCCTTGTGAAGTTTGAGGCTAATATCACTTAGCGTTGTGACAGCGGGTGCGCCATCGGTAACCTTGCCGAAGCCCGCAACCACTTTTTCCACCGTGAGGAGCGGCGTTGCCGCATGGCTAGGAGAGGGTGCAATGATATGGCCCGCACCCGCTGAGCCAATCGTCATGTGCTTGCTCGCCGCGACGAGCTCCCTAGTATAGGCTTCCCTAGGTGAGTCTAAAATCTCGCGAGCTGTTCCAAACTCAATTACACGGCCCGCGCGAAGCACAGCAATCTTCGTCGCGATCTGAGAAACAACTGCGAGATCATGACTGACAAACAGAGCTGCAGTGTTATTGTCGGCAATTCCTTGCTTGAGCGCCCGCAGCACCTCAACCTGTGTTGTTACGTCGAGTGCACTTGTTGGCTCATCGCAGACAAGCAGTAGAGGCGATTCCTGCAGACCCATCGCGATCATAAACCGCTGAAGCTGGCCGCCAGAGACTTGATGCGGGAAGCGTCCCCCGACCACTTCAGGATTGGGCAGATCGAGACGGCCGTAAAGACGGTGGGCCGCTTGGAGAGCCTCTTTGTATGGCCGGGTATTATGCACCCGTGACACCTCGGTGACTTGCGCATCAAGGCGCAGGCGTGGATTGAACGCTGCCGCCGCACTCTGCGCGATATACGCAATCGTCCGTCCTCTAAGGGACCTCAATGTCTGTGGAGCGGCACGCAGCATTTCAGTGCCGTCAAGGGTAACACTGCCGCGCCGGATTCGTAGCCCAGGCCGCAGGTGGCCAAGGGCTGTTAACGCAAGCGTAGTTTTCCCGGATCCCGAAGCTCCGATCAGAGCTAACACCTCACCCCGCTCGACCGAGATCGAAATGCCATCAACAACAGGACGGCCCCCAGATACCGGCTCAACAACCAAGTCTTCGATACTCAGAACAGAATTGCTCATCGGGTGCCCTTCTGCTTGCGCTGGTGTTCGTCAAGGCTGTCGACAAAGAGATTGAGAGCAACTGACGTCACCGCGATCGCGATAGCTGGAAAAATAGGAACAAGTGACCCTGCGGCGAGACCTCCGAGATTCTCGCGCACCAGACCGCCCCAGTCAGCGAGCGGTGGCTGTACTCCCAAGCCTAGGAAGCTGAGGCTGCTCATGAACAGAATGGCAAAACTCATGCGGATCGCGAAATCGGCGGCCAGTGGCTGAGCAACGTGAGGAAGTATCTCTGCGAATAGAATCCAGCCAGTGCCTTCCCCTCGCGACTTTGCAACTTTAATAAAGTCCATATTCACCAGGTCACTTCCGAGCGCTCGCGCGATGCGGAAGACACCGGCGGCATAGACGATTGCCGCCAGTATCACGATGACGACTATCGAAGGGCCGAGAGCGGCCACAACAACAAGCCCGACAATAATCTTGGGAAGCGATAGAATCAGGTCCGCGACTCGGCTGATTACCGCGTCTACCCACCCTCCTCGCAGAGCAGCCAAAAGGCCCAACGTATCCCCAAGGAGATGAGCCAAAGCGGTGGCCGCAAGCGCCATGACCAGGGTCGTGCGCGTTCCATCGATCAGTCGTGAGAAAAGGTCTCGGCCGAGATAGTCCGAGCCAAGCCAGATTCCAACCTGCGGGCTACCAAAAGGCTCGTCTGTAACGAACTCCGTTGGATCATGTGGCATGATCCAAGGACTGAAGATTGCGACCAGAGTACATAGTCCGATAATGAACATGCTGATCCAGAGGGTCAGCTTCATTTCCCGGCGGTGGACCACAGCTGCGTCGAGCATGTTACACCTTTACCTCGGCTGTCTGCGCGGTTGATCGTGGATCATATACATGAGCTAGAATGTCGGCGAGGAGGATCATCAACACGTACGTGGCGCAGAAGATGAGGGCACACGCTTGTACAACTGGAAGGTCACGGGCTTGGACTGCATTGATCATAAGGCCCGCAAGGCCTGGATAAGCGAAGATCGTCTCAACGACGACAACACCGCTCACCAAATACGCGATGTTAAGAGCGACAACGTTCGCAAGCGGGCCGACGGCATTGATCAGTGCGTGCACACCCACAACTCGGCGGGTCGGCACGCCCTTCAAAAAGGCCATCTCAACGAAGGGCTGTGTGAGGAGGTTTGCGATTATAGCCCGGGTCATACGCGCAATCTGCGCGGTCACGACGATGACAAGAGTCAGAACGGGCAAGAAAAGAGCACGGGCCGTCTGGGAAATCCCTGCACCAGGACTCAGGTAAGCAACTGCGGGCAGCCAGCGCAGTTGAACTGCAAAGAGCAGAACAGCAAGGGTGCCGATCAAAAACTCCGGTGTAGCCGACAGCCCAAGCACAACGATTGAGGCGCCTCGGTCCCAGGTGCGTCCGGCCCCGACAGCCATGAGAAGACCGAGTATCAGGGCGAGAGGCACCGCGATAATCGTCGTGACCAGAGCAAGAAGCCCCGTATTCCAAAGACGCTCCGATAGCATCGTGGCGACCGATGTTTTTGTGGTGATTGACTGTCCCCAGTCGCCCTGAAGAATGCCAGCAAGCCAACTTAAATATTGTACGTAGGCAGGGCGATCGAGGCCCAGCTCTAGGCGGAGCGCTCGGACATTGTCCTCTGTAGCGAACTGTCCGAGCGCAACCTGAGCAACGTCACCGGGCAGGATTTGGCACCCAATGAACACAAGAACCGAGACGGCGAGTAGCAGCACGGCGGTTTGAAGAACCCGCTTCAAGATGAACGAAAGCAAATTCTGAACTCCCTTAGACCATTTTACCTACCCGCCGTCCGATTCAGGTCAGCTTTCGAGCCAAATGCGATCTGTGAAGTTGAAGCCTCCGAGGCTGCCAACTGGGACAGGCGTCAGGCCTTTTACCTTGTTCGAAATACCATCGACATAGCTGAGGAAGCAGGGAAGAACCATCGCTCCCGAGTTATAAATGATGGCCTGAATCTCGTCATACTGCTGCTTACGTTTCGCCGCGTCCAGTGTGGCGCGCGACTCTGTAATGAGCTTCTCGAGGCCTTCGTTCTCGTAGTGTGAGAAGTTCCATACGGCCCCCTTCCGCCACGCGAGATTAAGCAACATGTTGTACGTGGGACGCGGATGGAAATTCGTCGCGAAGTATGGACGTTTTCCTGCGACAGCGCTCCAGTAACTGTCCGACGGCTCACGCCGAAGCTCAAGGTTAAGGCCTGCGCGTGAAGCTTCCCGTTGCATGAGCTGGCCGATATCGACGCTGTAAAGCACGCCGTCGCTTACCGAAACTTCGATCTTTGCTTGACCGACGCCAGACTTCTTCAGATGGAATTTCGCCTTGTCGGTGTCGAGAGCTCGCTGCGGGAGTGCGGTGTTGAAGTACGGGCTCTGAGGGCCGATCGGATGATCATTTGCGATGGTTCCATAGCCGCGCAAAACCGTATCAAGAACTCGTTTGCGATCTACGAGATGAGCCAACGCCAGGTTTAGATCTTGGTTGTTCGACGGGGCCCGATCAACGGCAGCCTGGATTGCGGTGTAGCGCGTGCTAGGGGTGACGAACACGCTTGCATTACTCGACTTCGCAACCTCTTCAATGCCGCTGCCGCGCAACTCGATAATCATATCAACGTCGCCAGAGAGAAGCGCGTTCGCTCGCGCCGCAGCATCCGGGATTGGGAACATTTCGAATTGATCGATGTAGGGACGACCTTCCTTCCAGTATGTGGGATTTCGCACCAGGACCGTACGAATACCTGGCTGAAACTCCTTTACAACGAAGGGCCCTGTTCCGATCGGATTCGCAAATTCGTACGTTCCCTTTTTCACGATTGCGAACTGCAGAATTCCTACAAGGACTGGTAAATCAACATCCGGCGATTCCAGCTCGATCACCATCGTGTCTGGGCCGTCCGCTGCAACAGACTTGATGTTGCTCACAAGCTGCTTCGCGCTTGAGGCGACCTTGTCTTCCTTGTGGCGCAAAATAGAGAACGCGATGTCGTCTATGGTCAACTTGGTGCCATCACTAAAGGTGATGCCTTGACGAAGTTTGAAGCTCCACCTCGTCGCATTCTCATTCGGCTCCCATGAGAGGGCAACCTCAGGCTGAGGGCTCCCCTGCTCATCAAGGCGCGTCAGATAACTGAAGACGCTGGTGCCGCGGATGTAATCGTTACCGGTCACATATTTCGCGGAGTCAAATGTGTCGTTTGTGCTCTGCTGTGCAAGAGCAAGACGCACCGTGCCGCCGCGCGTGGGAGCGGCAACGGCAGCACCGATGATCGGAAGCCCGCTCGCGGCGATCATGCCGCTAGACAGCAGCCCCATGTTGAACATGCGCCTGCTCAGATGAGGTAGGCCGCTCTTCGCTGCGTTGTTTTTCTGAGTCGACTTGTCGGCTTCGTTGGACATAGGGGACCTCCTGCGTATGTTCGACGCGCTTCATCGTTGCGCGATGCTCTGGTTTTGTTGGTTTGCTTTTCTGGATTTCGGCAGTCTGACGTTAAACGGCGCTTTGCCCTAACCGCGAAACCTGTTGTAGCACATAGAAAGTTCCTTCTGGTGACTTGTCAAGACGAATTGCATGCTTGATACACCTCGAATTCAGCATATTACACTACTTCTCAGCTCGAATTCGGCATATTGCACTACTTCTCAGCGACTAGACTATTTCCAGCCTATATCAATGCCTCACCTGCATCGCAGATGTGCAGCTATGCATCATTTTCCAGCATCATGCGATTGCAGCTTGCTTCGCTTTAACTCATTTTATCTTTCGCATTCCCGTCGATTTAGGTTTGCGTTCGAGTGCGGCGCGCGGCTCGAACATTCCACATTATGAGCCACTCATGATCCTGACGGCACCGCGAAGGGAAGCGATTCCAGAGCCGATCATTTCTTCCTTCAAGCGGAACCTGCACAGTTAGTAGCCCCACTTCAGTCACGCGCGCATTCAGCCCATAGAAAGCGGTTCAATGCCTCGTGGCGTAGTGTGACCCCATAGCCTGGTGCATCAAGCACCGGGATGTAGCCGTCTCGAACGGCTGGTTCGATCGGATCTGCGAGGACCTCGCAATGCCCCTGAATGCGTGACCAGTACGGGAAATGCTCCTGTATGTAAAAGTTCGGAATCGACGCGCTAAAGTGCATGCCAACGGCCGTTGATAGTGCGCTCGCGCAGATATGGGGTTGGATCTTGAGGCTGTAGGCCTCCGCCATTGCGGCAACCTTTTTGGCTTCGAAGATCCCACCGGTGTTACCGATATCGGGTTGTAGTATGTCGGCAACCCGTGCCTCCAGGATGTCCCGAAAGCCGTAGCGGGTGTAGATCCGCTCACCCACCGCGATCGGAAGGTCGATGCTGGCCGCAATCTTTCGTAGCGCACCCGGGTCGAACGGATCGGCGGGCTCCTCTACGTATGTGATCCCGAACTCCTCTATGTCTCGGCAGAAACGGATTGTCTCATCGGGAGTAAGTCCACCACTCAAGTCGAGCATGATTTCAACCTTTGGCCCGACTGCCTTTCGCACGTTAGCGATCGTAGTAACCGCTGCTGTGCGAATCGACTTCTCGCTTGATCGGTGGTCGGGATGGCGAAGACGCCCGTCTTCCAAAATGGTTGCGAAGGGATAGAACTTTATCGCGCTATATCCGTCCGCCACTGTTCTTTCAGCTGCATCTGGGAGATCAGCGTTGCTAGTGCAGCCAAAGTACCAGCCGTTGGCATAGGACCGCAGTCGGTCACGCACTTTCCCACCGAGAAGTTCATAGACAGGAACACTCAGCGCCCGCGCCTTGATATCCCACAGAGCCTGCTCGATAGCACTGATCGCAGCGAACACGATCGGTCCGCCTCCCTTCGCCCAGAAGGAATGATCGTACATCTCTGACCATATTCGCTCGATCTGGAACGGGTCCTTGCCAACCACGTAGCGCTCGCTCAGATCCTTTAACATACCTGCAGCAGCTGTAGCGCCGGCGCCGTAGGCAACGGCTGCCTCGCCAAGGCCGGTGATACCCTCACCTGTTGAAATCTCCACAATAACTGGGCGGATTCCGCCGCTCTCGATGAGATAGATGCGCACAGATTTGATCTTCATGGCGACCTACTTATGTCCTGATCTGTCGAGCCATCAATGGCATGGTCAAAAATCCTTGCAGAGCCTCACCGCGTCGTAGACAGCAGCATGGATATTTCGACTTGCGACTGCGTCGCCAACCCGGAAGAGCTGAAATCGTCCGGCCGGATTGTTGTTGATGATTTGAGGACGCCCCGCAATAAGCGCGTCAATGTCGACCTCACCAAGGTTTCCGGAGCGAGGCTTCAGGTCGTCGTAGAGCTCGAGGTTTGGCAATGTGCCCTGCTCGATGACGATTTGGTCTACTGCCCGCTCCTCCTCTTCGTCCGTGAACACATTTGCGAGAACAGCGATGCGCTTGTTTCCCTCCAAATAGATCCGCTTGAGCTTACGGTCAGGGGTGAATACGACGTCGTGATTGTATGTCTCTCGCAGAAAGATCGGAAGGTTGGCTTTGGGTATTTCTTCGCCTGGATGCCGATCATAGGTTGAAAGCTCGACCAGCGCTCCCCGCTTGGCTGCAAATTCAGCACAAGAGATGGCAGGTTCGTAGCCGCTGTCGTCCCAAATGAGGATATTTTCGGCGAGCTCGACATTGCCCGTCAGAATGTCCCATGTGCTGATGGCGTGCTCTCTTCCCTCAACCCCGTCGAAGTTGGGACGCCCACCGGTGGCGATCACTACGACATCGGGATCAAGTGCTTCGATGTCGGAGGCCCTGGCCTTTTGGCCTAGGCGGACATCGACACCCGAGCGCTTAACCTGCCCTTCCAGCCAGCGAGCGATGTTAGCGAGTCCCTCGCGCCATGTTGCTTTCGAGGCGATATTGATTTGTCCACCGAGCTGGTTCCCAGCCTCAAACAGAATTACTTCATGACCCCGCTGTGCGGAAACGCGTGCGGCCTCTAAGCCAGCCGGCCCTCCGCCGGCAATAACAATCCGACGCTTAGTCGATGACTTGGTGATGGTATGCGGGATTGAGGCTTCGCGTCCGGTCGCAGGGTTGTGCAGGCAGACAGCCCCGCGTCCAGAAAGACAGAAAGATGCACCGACGCAAGGCCTGATATCATCAACCCGTCCCTCCATCATTTTGTTTACAATGTGCGGATCAGCGATATGGGCTCGGGTCATCGCGACCATATCCAAATGACCTTCTTCAATAGCCCGCGTAGCCGTTGAGAGATCAGTGATCCGGGTGGCATGGAACACCGGGATGTCGATTTCGGCCTTAATTGCACTCGCCATATAGAGGAAGGGAGCGGAAGGGGTGACCATGTTAGGCAGGTACTTTGCGTAGTTGATCATGTCATTGAGCTGACCTGGCATCACGTTCACAAAGTCAAGCATACCAGTACTGACATAGTGCCTCGCAATATCAAGGCAGTCCTCCGCAGTCAGGCCTCCGTCGATCATTTCGTCGCCGGAGAAGCGCATACCTACGATATAATCGTCGCCAACCTGCTTACGAACTTCCTCAAGAACCTCAATGCCGAAGCGCATGCGGTTCTCAAGGCTACCCCCATACTTATCGGTCCGTTGATTGGTCATCGGTGACCAGAATTGGTCGACGAGGTGCTGAGCGCCTGCCATGACTTCAATGCCGTCAAGGCCCCCCTCCTTGCCGCGACGTGCCGCCTGACCAAACCCCTTAACGATGCGTCGGATGTCCCAATCCTCGATCTCTCTTGAGACCGAACGACTGTAATGCTCTCTTTTTGGAGTCGGAGTTACTGGAACCAGCCAGTTAGCTGAGTCCCAGCGGGTGCGTCGCCCCATATGGGTCATCTGCACCATGAGGGCCGCGCCGTGTTGATGGATACGGTCTGCAAATTGCTGGAGATGCGGAATGACGTCATCGCTCTCCAGTGAGATCCCATTCCAGAGCGCAGCTGGGCTGTCTGGCGCAACGGACGATGAGCCGCCGAACATTGTGAGGCCAATTCCTCCCTTGGCCTTTTCCTCATGATAGAGCTGAAGGCGCTCGCCTGGACGGCCGGCATCTGCAAACCGTTCAGCATGGCTCGTGCTCATGATCCGATTACGGATCGTAAGATTCTTTATTTTTAAGGGTTTTAAAAGCGCGGCGTGGGCATTCATGAAGCATGTTCCTTAGTTTGGCTGGCCTCTTGTGCCGAATCGAGGAGGATACGCTCGCTGCGCATGAAGTTGAGGATCGCGTGTGCCGCAGCTTCCGCGTCCGGGTTCGTTAGCGTTGTCCGCTGGTTATTGGCCTGGGTTTCAGACGCAGGTCTAATACGTTTCGGGCGTTTGCGGGCAGGTCTCTCTGCAAGGGGCTGCAGCATAAGGTTTGGCGCGAGTAGCAGCCTCTCGGGAACAGCTACTTCCTCAATCACCCCACGCCGGGCTGGACCTTTAGCTATCTGACGTACCGGCGGGCCATGATCGTCAACAGTCACAAGCACTGGCCCACTTGTTCGGAGAAGGCGTCGCTTCGCACCGGGAACTGCTTGCAAGAGTTCTGCCGTCTCACCACGCAGCGTTGCTGAAACGATTTGAGGCACAACAGGCAATGCCAATCGTTGGGCAATCTCGTAAGGAAGAAGGCCGCTTCCGCTTCCAATCTCGGCGCGTGCTCCTGTGAGCACCAAGCGTGGCTTCATGAGAGACAATGTAGATGCGATAGCCGGAACTGGATCTTCGCCTTCCGGGACGTCGATTTTGATGAGCCGGGCAAGTCCCATTCCAAGATAGTCATGAAGGACATCCTGCTGTTCGCCAGCATGAACGCCGATCACCGGCTTCCCTGTCCCTATGGCTATTGAAACGGCGCGAGCATCCCGCTGAGCCCGCCGGGGCCGCCCCGAAACCGGGTTTCGTCCAATTGATAGTAGAACAACAACAACTTCTGGGTTCATCGTTGTTTCCTCAGAAGGGCCAAGAGAGAGGGCATCACGGTCTGAGCGTCTGCAATGATTGCAAGGTCCGCACGCTTGATCATATCCGCGTGTAGGTCGGTGTTGACGGCGATCACTCTTTCGCATCGAGCGATACCTTGGAGGTGCTGCGGTGCCCCAGAAATTCCGAAGCTCAAATAGCATCGTGGATTCACCAAGGTGCCGGAGGCACCGACCTGCCGATGGCGTGGTAGGTAGTTTGCATCGCAGACCGCTCGGGTTCCGGCGACAGCAGCATTCAACACTTTCGCAAGCTCCGAGAAGCTCTCCCAGTCTGAAACACCGTTTCCGGCGCTGATGATAAAATCGGCCTCCTGCAAGGGAACGGAGTACGGGTCGACCGGCAGCAAGCCACAATCCTCAATGGTTTCGTCGACCTCGGAGAGAGCTGGAATTGGGAGGACACGCGCCTCTCTGCGAGCACTTGGTTTCGGGTCAGCAGACTCCGGCGCAACAAGAATAACAGGCGCAGCGGGCAAGGTCTGCTCTATCCGCCCTCCATCTGCTAACCGCACCAACTCTCCTCCTGAGATCCGTATGACACCGGGCGCAATAGCCAGAGACTGACGAGTTGCGATCAGGCGTCCAAGGTGCCCCCCGCCGAGGGGTGTATCAGGAAGAATAATGTGAGCCGGCGCGTACTCAGCCAAGATAGCCTCTAGCGTTGCGAGACGAAACGCTGGCTCTGTGTGTACATCAGGTAGCTGGACCAGACGATCAATGCCGATGGCTCCGTAATCTGCAGCAGCCGCGGGAGCTAAGGCGATGACGCCACCATTTTTATTGTCGGCAAGAAGCCTTGCCGCAGCGATCGCGTCCCGGTCGTGTGATGTGAGAGCTCCAGACGGCGCGTCCGGAACCACCAGTATCCAGCAGGAGGGAGCCTCAATCCGCAATATCTCGGGTTGGGAGGGGCGAGTTGCGAGTGATGGGGATAAAGTCGAGCCAGGATCGCCTCGCCTGGCAGTATGACGACTGCGTAGAGGGGAGAGACTAGCAGGATCGGACAGAAGTGCCTGAATACCGGAACTGCTCAGCTGGATAGAAGGCCTCTGACGGCGGCGATCACGCTCCAGGCGCGGATCACGTCGGCGGGAGCACGCCTCAGTCGAAGATTCAGCCTCGTTCGTGCGGCATCGCCGAAGATTCCGCTCAGCACGCGGGTCTCGGCGCATGGGTCTTTGAGGCTCGTCACATCTCATGATGAGCGGCCTTCCACTGCTTCTAGAAGGATCTCACTCAACTCTCGAACCAGCGGTCTGGGCTGGGTCACCCCCTCCAGCATCATCGTGCAGTTTGGGCAGGCAACCACTATGATCTCGGCCTCGGTTTCACGCGCCTGCTCCATACGCAGGTCTGGAATCCTCTGTTTCCCTTTGATGTCGGTGACTGGGCCACCTCCGCCACCACCGCAGCAAAAAGATTGACGACCGTGCCGTGCCATTTCAATGCGTTCAACCCCGAGCCTGTCAATAAGCGAGCGCGGCGCATCGATCTCGTTGAGATAACGCCCGAGGTAACAAGGATCGTGATAAGTCACGCGCCCGTTCAGCTGCCCCTCAACGGAAAGGCGGCCGTCTCTGACCAAGCTCTCCAAAAACGTCGTGTGGTGGAAAACCTGATAGTTGCCCCCGAAGGCGACATAGTCGCGAGAAAGGCTATGAGCAACATGGGGATCAAGGGTCACGATCGAGCTGAAGGAATAGCGGGATAAAGTTGCTATATTTGCTTGTGCTAAGCGCACGAATTCGATCTCATCGCCCAGCCGGCGTGCCGTATCGCCACAATCCCGCTCTTCGGCTAGAACGGCGAAATCTACGTTGGCGATGCGTAGGAGCTTGATGAAGGCGCGCAAGCTCCGCTGATTGCGCAGCTCAAATCCGCCCTCCCCAATCCAGAGAAGAACTTCAACAGGATGCTGCTCTTCAATTAGAGGAAGAGCCAGATCGGCCGCAAAATCGAGACGGGCGGGAAGAGGGTTGCCTGACTGTGTATCAGTCTCGCGCAGCGCATCGAACAGATCCCCAGCTTTTCCCGGGGTCGCACCGTGCTCAAGCGTTTCAAACCGCCTTAGTGCGATCATTCCATCGAGATGCTCGATCATCATCGGGCATGCGTCGACGCATGCCCGACACGTCGTGCACGCCCAAATCGTCTCGGGCGCTATCGAAGCTCCCTCCGCCCCAATCAAGATCGGGCCAGCGTGTCCTTGGTGCTTCGGAAGACCAGGATGGGGGGAGCCAGTGTAGTTAACCGGGGCGTTTGAGCCAGCGATGTCATTAATGAATTTCTTCGGATTAAGAGGCAGTTCAGCGGCGAAGGCAGGACAGGCAGCCTCACACCGGCCACATTGCACACAGGTGTCGAAGCCGAGAAGCTCATTCCAGGAAAAGTCCTCAATGCGATTAGCACCAAGTTTGGATGCATCCAGGTCGATTGGAGCAAACGCTGTATCTGCCCCTCGTCCGTCAAACCGTCCTGGCCGAGGATGCCATGCCAGATGGAGCGCTCCCGCTAATGCGTGCCGCATGGGCCCATGGCCTACAATCAGCGCAAGCCCCGTCAAAGAAACGGCTCCTGCCAGCAGAAGGAGAATACCGGAAGGCGTGTCCCACGCCGCGATTAGATCAACGGCTGCACAAATCCCGACGCCCGCGAAGAAAATGTTTGCGAGGCCAAGGAGCCAAGGAAGACTGTAGTAAAGTCCACCTGAAAGGTATGATGGCTTTTGGGGCGAGCGTCGGGCAAATGCGAATACTGCGCCAGCGATACCGGCCAGCCCAGACAAAGCGATCAGCGCGGCGGAGGCTTGGCCTGTTAAGAGGCCAGCTACAGCAAAGAGTGCGAGTACACCTGTGAGGATAAATCCGCCCGCTGCGAGAGAATGCATGCGTGCAGCAAGTGGCCTGCGAGCAACAACAGCGTGAACATCAACAAGGTAACGACGAGGAACAGTGAGCAGATCGGACATGTTTACAGGCGCAGTTACGCGCCCGCGCCGCCATGCATATGCACGTGTCGACAGGGATCCTGCCGCGATAACCGCAGCCAAACCAACAATAATCAGCGGAGGGAGAGCAGATACCGTCACAGAGAATCCTTTAAATCCGTTCCACCTTCATCATGGTGGAACTTGAGCCAAACCGTCGGCTCCAATCTCGCGCTGGCGATGTTCATTTTCGCCTGCGAAACGAGTACGATCCCTCCAGTTGGCAGTGCCGTTTCTACCTGCCCACCCGCGTAAGGATTAGACCTGCGCCTATCTTCGAGACTCTACTGTAGACTAGCCGACCAACATGCCTGCGGCTTGAAGCTGCACTTTGATGTCTGAAAGACTACCCTCGTATTCCCACGTCTGAACTGTGTTATGCGGACATTCAATGAAGAAATATTCTTCCGTAAACGAGAGTATCCTATCGATTTTAATGACCTTTTCGACAAAGTCACGATTAGGAATATCATCGATGATAATCTGTCTTTCGTTGTCATACCCGTGGTAAACCTTAACAGGTCGGACTCGCGCAGTGATATACTTCATCGTGGTCTGTTTCCTACTTTGATCAGCATTGCATTGTGAAGGAGCTTTTTCTGCCAACTGGTAAGCAATTGTGGCTTCCGCGACGGTGATTGTCGCTTGCGAGCTGCCGCACTTGCAGCACCCTCAGGTTGGAGGTCGACTGCATATCGGAACTTCGGCTAGTCCTGAGCACACTGGCCACGTAGTCTCTGATCGAGATCAAACGAGATTTTAGCCCCTGGCACCAACCGATCGTCATATTTTCGAATGTCAGATCAGATACATCGGCTTCACCGAGGCCGTCAGAGCTGCTGAGCAGATTCAGACCAAGTGTATGGACTGAGCGACCAGACCGTCTGAAATGCATTATCTTCAACAAGCGGTGAAATGCTACGCCAGTCAGACTCTCGTGCTGAACTGGCGGCTCCGAGTCACCAGATGCTGTCAGCCTCTGCCCACAAGAAATATACTGATCTCCACTACGCATGACTGACGAGGCATTGCGAGAGGCAAGTAATTGTGTGTCGAAGCTGCGCACCATGCCATTGAGTTCGTATAGCAGTTAGCCAGCGCAATTAAAGCAACATCCCTGGAGCATCAAAATCGAATGATTGCGGATCGTTATGCGTTTTGGTTATACCGCCCAATTAACCGGGTAGCTCGTTTAGGACTAGGTCCCTAATCTCCCCCATCTTCGAAAAGAGGGCCTCCATCGCTGGCGTCGATGGGCGAGTCTCTGGTCGAAGCAGCGCAACTTTAAACGGAATGGTCGGGATGAATGGGATTAACTCCACCTCATCACTCCGTTGGAGGACAGCAGTAAAAGGATCGAGGATGGCGATCCCAAGGCCACGTTTCACCATGGCGTAGGCTGGGGTCGAGAGATTGGTTTCGATGATTGCCTCAGTTTGTATCCCAAGAGACTGCGAGGCTTGATCAAGCAGATGTCGCGCAGGTGCGAACGATGAATATAAAATCAGTGGATTTTTCGCCAGATCCTCTGGGCCTATGCTAGACCGCTCCGCGAGAGCGTGGCCTTTGGGAACAGCTGCAACATAAGGCGCAGTACTGAATGGCTCTACTTTGAAGCCTGACCTCCTAAAGGGCATCTCAGCCATTCCAAAATCTATTTGTTGAGCGGCCGCAAACTCCTCGATTTTTGGGCCCATCCGAACGCTCAGGGTTACTTTCGTTTCTGGCCAGTCTTTATGGAATTCTGACAGCACTTGTGGCATGAAGTCATTGGCGAACGCGGGCAGTGCCGCCAGGCTGATATGGCTCCCCTTTCCCTTCGCGAGCCGCAAAGCGAAAGACTGGAGAGCTTCCAGCGAAACGTAAGCGCGTTCTATCTCATTGAGCAATTCGTGCGCTTGTGGCGTCGGAGTCACCAGACCCTTCCGTCGCTCAAACAGAGCGACACCAAGTTCATATTCCAATTTATCGAGTAGTCGGCTGACTGCAGGTTGGCTGCGCCCAAGGATTTCGGCCGCACCGCTGACGGTTCCAGTAAGCATAACGGCACGAAAGGCTGCGAAACGATTCAGATTCATGGGATACCTAGAGACGATCGATTGGGGCTCACATGCATGTTACACTGCATGAAGCGCAGCCACTCTTTTAGAGCGTCCGGGACTGAACGCCAAAGGCGTCGCCCGAAGCAGGTACTACAAATTGGGACCTGTCAAACCGGACTTCGATGCAGCGTCGTGATCCGAGCCAATGGCTAGAGATTTCTTGCCCTGAACAGCAAACACGTGCAGTGCACGGCAACCCGGCAACCCGGCAACCCGGCAACCCGGCAACCCGGCAACGGAGGGTTATTCGCCCAAGCGGCTTTGGGTCTTGTACCAGCCGACACCTTTCCACAATGAAACATCCAGGCATCAATTGGCGAGCTTCGCGGCAAACGGCTCACTAAGGTTTCAGAGGTGGCCCAAATCTGCTTGGTCTAGGGTGCAGTAGAATTTCGAGAGTGTTGCAAAAACAATGATTTAGCTTATGCTCAGGGGAAATCGACCTTGGGTAAACTTTACCCTTCAATGCTGGGGCAACAGTCTCATTCAGCCCAGAAGTACCGCCCTGGTAATACTGCATCAACCGGCAACATTCGGCAGGCGTCCTCAAACAACATGTGTCACCAGAGGCATTAGCGAATAAATATTGCTAGCCACGCAGTACATCTTCGTGCAACTATTTGAAATAGGGAGTTTGCGGTAGAGGCCCAGTGAAAGCGGTTCAAGACCAGATCGACGTATCTTTAACTTGAGCCAAGATTACATTTTTTGCAATGTAACCAGCAGGGCTTAGATTCTTGCTTCAGTGCAGAGCCTCTTACTCTTGATCAGCTTTGTGAGTACGCGTTCGCATGTGCACGGGAGCTCATAGATCGAACGTCCACGGGCACGCCAGCAGCACACTCTACCAAAAGTTTTACTTCGGAAGCAGCAGAGTGGGAGCTTGATGATGAACCTTCTTCGATCCTTTTTTTGCGCCCTTTACCAGACAGGATGCAACAGAGCGGACGAGGAGCACAACGTTGTGCTCGACAATATGGCCAGTCCATCGGTTGCCCTAATCCAGACCGAGACATCAGAGCCAAGACCCTCGAGGCAAGTGCCTCTCGTCTGGGGAGCAACAGCAGCGGCGTTCGGCATGTTCTAAGTACAAGGCAGATCAACCGTCGAAGTTATCATGATGCTAGGGCTCGTGGCACATTCAAGGGTGAGTACACGCGGTGCATTTGAGGATTGCCATCTGTTCGTCGCTCCAACCCTGCCGCTGGCGCTGACACTCAGCCGATTGTTGCTGGCGTGAAGATCTTTGAACTGGTAGCGCGGCTCTTCCGCCGATAGCATGAAGGAAGCCATCGGGTGGCGGACGTGATACTGTCTGGGCTTACTGCTTATCGGTCAAAGCGCGACATTCTCCGTTCTTTTTACTGCAAAGATGCAGAAATCCAACAAAGCCCAACTCAACATCAACTCTGCCTAACGGCCTTTCATACCGGCAGCCGCAAGGTGTAGGTTGGAAGCATCAGCGACGACACAGTCGATCTCCTCAAAGGGGAAGCAGGTGTGCGCTTAAGAGCTCCTCCGTCGATTGACTACGTCGATCAGTGGTTCACCTGTTTGGTGGCGGCGGATATTGGCAACCACTACTTTTGCAGCGGTCTCCGGTTGGGTCATGCTCGCGATGTGCGGTGTGACAAGGACCGCCGGATTCCCCCAAAACGGGTGATTCCTTGGCAACGGTTCGGTCGCAAAAACATCCAGTACTGCGCCTCGAATCTGCCCGCTATCGAGCGCGGTCAACAGGTCCTCTTCGACCAAGTGCCCCCCACGTCCAACATTAATGAGGCCCGCGCCACGAGGAAGTGTATCGAAGAGGCGACTGTTCAGAATCCCACGTGTTTCCTCCGATAGAGGCAACAGGCAGACTAAGATATCGCACGAGGCCAGAAACAGATCGAGTTGATCACTCCCGGTATAGACAGTGACACCCTCAATGGAACGTGGCGAGCGATTCCAGCCCGACAGCTTGAAGCCAAATACATTCAGGTGCTCAACTACAGCGAGGCCAAGCGTGCCTAGACCCATAACACCGACGCGGCGTTGGGATGCTGGGACATTCAAACGAGGGCTCCATGCAGCTTTGGATTGATTTGCAATGTAGCCCACCATGTCTCGATGCAGGGCCAGCACGGCAAAGCTAACGTATTCCAACATGCCGGTTGTCATGCCAGGCTCGTTCATCCGAACAACGGGGATATGCGGCGGAACGAGTTTAGGTGTGAATTGATCGGTTCCCGCGCCTGCCGAGAAAATTAGTTGAAGATTAGGATATTGTTTCAAGAGGTTCGGCGGAACCTCCCATGTCATAAGGTAGCGCACCTCATGCGGGGTGATTTTGTCATCAGCGAGAAGGAATGGGATATCCGGTGCCTCAGCTGCGAACATGGACTTCCACCGAGACCCCCGGCTTGGGTCCGCCAGATACAGAAACGACATGAGATCGATCTCTTACAATGTTGCAGCTTTGGACAGGTTCGTACTTGCACCTGAAGAAGACGGCGCTCAGCCGAGACTATGGCCTCGGAGCGAGCATATTAAATTGCGGAAAGCGATGGCCATTCAGCATATCCTGCCATCGATATGTGACCGGAAAAATTTCTGTAGACGAATTGTCTTCGCAGGAGTCCGCGCCGGCTTTAGGGATTTCCATGGAAGCAAGAAGACTCTATCGGGATTGATGGCTTCATGCCTCTTGTGGCTTTGGCCACCAAGAGTGAGTTTCCGTCTCTGTATGATGGACTACGGCCTAAATCTGATAGGCGTTGCCTGGGAACAGCAATGTCCTTCCCTTTCGCCCTTGCTCAGGGTACAACAAGCTCGGCGGCAGAGCTATAGCTATGCTCGCTGTCACTGGACAACCATGGTAATTCATTCTTCCTGCGCATCAGCCTCCGCCTTGTCCCCGCGGCAATCTTGGCCTCCATTGCCTTCCAGAACGGGATCTGGCGAACTATCGTTGGCATGAGGGGCTTGAACCATGACGGAGGCTCTCAGGCTGGACAGGATTGACATCAATATCTTGGTTCAGCTTCAAAAAGACGGCCGGATGACGAACGTTAAGCTGGCTGATGCAGTAGGCCTTTCGCCAAGCCCCTGTCTGCAAAGGGTGAAGCGGCTGGAGAAAGCAGGATATATCACTGGCTACCGCGCTCATATTAACCTGACCAAGCTCACCGACTCCGTCACGGTGTTTACCGAGGTGACGCTGTCGGATCATCGGCGAGAGGACTTTGTGAAGTTCGAGTCCAGCATTAGGAATATCGACGAGATCCTGGAGTGCCACTTGGTCAGCGGTGGTTATGACTACCTTCTGCGCTTTCTTGTCCGCAACGTTACTCACTATCAAGAGCTGATTGAATCGATCATTGATCGTAATATCGGCATCGAAAAGTACTTCAGTTATATTGTTATCAAGTCGCCTATCATGAAGGGTACTATGCCTCTGCGTTCGCTCCTGAATGTGGACTAGCGCTGTTTCCACTGATGGGAACAGCTCTCTTCTTTGGTGTCCTGCACTTCCTGACGGCCCGCCCGGTCCACGGCGTCGAAAAAGGTCTCGGCCGAGCATCAGCTGACAATGCAGAAGACTTTTCGAACAGACTGTTCGCTGATCCATCTGTTGGTGGCGCCTGCCGGCACAAGGATTGCCTCCCCAGGGCCAACCTTCCATTCAACTCCATTAAGTTCAGCGAGAGTTACTTCACCGGACGTAAGATACATCAGCTCGCAGAACGTTGGCGTTACGTCACGCCGCGCATAAGGGGTACATTCCCAGACACCAATTCTAATTTGGCCCGATCGTGCAACGAACTCTCGACGATTGTGGGCGACAGGTGGCGCTGTAAGCAGTACTTCCGCGACGGGGGCAGCGCAGCGTTCAAGCTCCATCACAGGATTAATCTTGATCACCTCACGTTCAGCTCCATCTGCTGCATCGGGAAAGATCACAAAGCTGCGGATTACGATATCGGCCTGCACCCAGCGGAGGCGTGATCCGGCCGGAATAATAGCGCAGTCACCAGGCAAGAGCTTGAGGACCGTGTTGTCGGCCGCTTGGATCGTGACTTCCCCACGCCACACAATAAGAAACTCAGTGTGGGGCATTGTGTCGATACGCAAGTCGCATGCACTGCTTTCAGAAAGTCCTGCAGAGAACCGCAGCCTCTCGTCACTGACATGATACCGTCGCCCGTCGCTGAATGGATCGTTGCCTTCAAGCATCGGAGGGGCCAAACGCAATCCTACCGGCACGCCGTTGCGTACGACAAAGCAGCGTGATGCATCCAGGGTCATTGTCTTTTTCCTTATCCGGCAGGCGCCAGATTGATCATCGATTAGCGCCCGACCACATCCAAGAGTTGTTGCCAGCCAGCTGCTAGGCGCACTGCAGGCGAGCGGAAAGCATGAAATGGAATGGCGTGCAGGGGCTGCGTCTCAAGAAGAGCGGCTGATGTTGCTTCGCCAGCCGTCTTGCGGGCGAGATATCGACCCATCAAGCTTGCCATTGCGACACCAGTTCCATTGTAGCCGACGGCAAAATAGGTTCGATCATCGAGCCGTCCCACGTGTGGTAAGGCATCCAGCGTCATTGCCACGAGCCCGGACCATTGGTGCACAATCGGCGTATCTTCCAAGATGGGGAAAAGCTCCACCATATTCTTCCGAAGAGCTTTGAATGATGCTGGTGAGTCATCACGTCCGAAGGCGCCGCGACCGCCGAAAATTAGCTGGTCTCCCGCCATGCGGAACCAGCGCAGCATTCGCTTGGTGTCACCGCACAGACGCCCCCCGGGCAAGATCTGTGCTCGGACATTGGCCGAGAGCGGAGCCGTGGCGATAATGGCGCTCCGAAATGGTACAAGACGCTGATGGATCGGCTTTGTAGCATCTGTAAGATCCGAATAGCCGTTGGTAGCCAAGATCACCTGACGGGCCGTAACTTGGCCTTCCGGCGTATCGACGACCACCCCTGCGCCTTCACGACGAAGTTTCAAGGCGGGTGTCTCAACATAGACCGGAACGCCCTTTGCCTCGAGTCCACGCGCAAGGCCGCGCGCATAGTTCAGCGGATGGATTCCGCCAGCGTCAGCAGTGAGCAAGCCACCGAAAAAGGCTTTTGTGCCGATCTCCTCACTCACCTCTTCGGCGCTCAGCATCACCGACTTACCATACTCTGCCTTGATCCAGTCACCCGTTACTGAGAGACCCGCTAGGGCACGCGGAGTGTGAGCTGCTGCGATATGGCCATAACGTCCAAAGCCTGCGCTCTTCAAGCTTAAGGTTTCAACGAGCTCCTCAACACAGTCGACGGACTCGTAGGCGAGATCGTACATCCGCCGAGCAACCTCGTTGCCGTGTGCGCTGGCGATGCCGGGGAAAGAAATCCGGAACTTAGGGGAAACGACGCCGCCATTACGACCGCTGGCTCCCCAACCAATCTGGTTTGCCTCGAGAACGAGCGGGGCCCGGCCTGACTCAGCGATGTGATAAGCTGCCGATAGGCCCGTATACCCGCCTCCGATGATCACGACATCGGCCTGGGCATGCCCGGTGAGACGTGGAAACACCGGCTCTGCATCGGCTGTTGCTGCCCACAGAGAATCCACATGCATGTGTGTTCGCCCTGATTAGATTAGAGACGGGGTGTCGAGCACCCCGGCACACATTAGCTACGGGTACCGAGCTCCGCCTCAACAGCGTCAGCCAGCTCACTCAGGGTGGCAAAGTGATAGTCGGGCTCAGTGAGCTCCGGCACTTCCAGCGTTCCACCGAAACCTTTGAGGCCTTTACGACGCTCAATCCAGGCTACAGTGTAGCCAATCTTCTTTGCGACGCCAATATCGTGATACTGGCTCTGGGCTACATGCAGGATGTCCTCGAAGAAGATCCCGCTTGTGCTGAGACGCCCGCGCGCGAAAGCAAAGAATTGCGGATCCGGCTTCTCGAAACGGACATCATCTACTGTGATGCGCTCGTCAAAGGGTTGCTCAAGTGTAGCTGCCATATGGTCTAGCGCCCACCGGCGGGCGTTCGTCATGGCAACAAGGCGGTAATGCTTGCGCAACCGCTTGAGAGCATCAACGGAGTCGGAAAACGCTGGCCAATCCCTTACCGACTCTTTGAGACCTTCGGCTGCGCCGGGAACATGCGGCAGCTCAAGCTTCTTTTCCATGTCTTTATAGACGCGGACAAGATCATCCGGATACAGGCCTGATGATTTATCAGCCCGCGAGTAGCGATAAGCTTCCAAAATCGTGTCATCGCTGAGATGCTGTGCCGCATCACCGGCAACGCTACGGATGTGATTGATGATTCCCCTCTCGAAGTCGATGAGTGTGCCGACAACATCGAAAGTCAAAGCTTTGAACTGGCGAAACGACATGGTCCGAATACCCCTCTGGAGCGGCGATTGTCTGGCGAGACCAGTTTGGGCCAGCTTGCACACCAGAGTGTCGCCTTTCGCCCAGGATATAAAGCATAAGGTGCTGTTTCGAGCCCTCTTAACGGCAGAATAGGAACGCACACGCTGACAGAGCCTACCGCATTTGCATGATGTGGAAGGAACAGGTTGAATGGAGCTGGCAGTCCCCGGTCCGGGAGCGCTCCATGCCAGCCAAGCTGCCTTGCAATAGGTGCAATTAGATTGTGCCTGCCGTTGAGAGTAGACAATTGATATGTCAGGCAGGCTTGCGCATTGGCCTGAGCCCTCTTCCGCCAGGACGCTGATGCCGAACGGCAATCCAGCTCCACTCTGCTTTATTGAGCTGGAGGTATCCCCTGCAATAGACCACCGGCGACCTGAATAACAGATGCCCTCGACGGTGAGGCTGGCCCGATGAGTAGGGCCGCTCGCGCCGACATGTCCTCCCGCAGTCCGCAGTAACGGGTCGCGCGACGTAGGCGAGGGAATCTAGATTGCAGGGCTTGAAAGGGTGAGGCCGCGACCGACGTTTGTTGCCGACGTTAGGAGGTGACAACCACCCCACCCGGAACAACGACGTCCTTTTTCCGCGTTGAACGACGCGCTCGCCCGCGAAAGCTCGCAGGTCAAAGAAGACTTGCCTGCACCAATAGAATGTCCGGCCACTCCCCTTGCTCTGACAAGGCAGCCGCATCGCGTTCGGGAGCCCGCCAACAGGAAATGCGATGGGCCTCATAGCCCACCGTTTGTATTTCTAGTTCAACGAGTGCTGCTTCATAGGCCGCCGATATGCAGCGCTTTAATCTCGAGATATTCCTCAATTCCGAGCTGAGAACCCTCGCGCCCGAGGCCCGACTGTTTCACCCCTCCAAAGGGAGCTACTTCGGTCGAGATCAGCCCAGTATTCAGCCCCACCATGCCAAATTCAAGGGCCTCGTTCACACGGAATGAGCGAGCGAGGTCACGTGTATAGAAATAGGCGGCAAGCCCAAACGGTGTGCCATTAGCAATGGCGATCGCCTCGGCCTCAGTCTCGAAGCGAAAGAGCGGGGCCACTGGACCAAAGGTTTCCTCCTGTGCCAACAGCATGTCGGTCTTGGCATCGCGTAGTACAACCGGCGAAACATATTGTGAGCCGCTCGGGCGAGGATGATCAGCGGTGATCACGGTCGCACCCTTGTCGATCGCATCAGCAACGTGTCGTTGGATTTTCTCGACTGCAGCCTCGTTGATCATAGGACCAATCATCGTGCCATCGGCAGTGCCATCACCAACCTTGAGCGATACCACCCGCTTGGCGAGCTTATCAGCAAATTTCTCATAGACCTTGGATTGAACCAGGATACGGTTAGCGCAGACGCAGGTCTGACCGCCGTTGCGGAATTTCGATACCAGCACGCCCTCGACGGCGAGATCCAGGTCGGCATCGTCGAAGATGATGAACGGTGCGTTCCCGCCCAATTCCAGGGATAGGCGCTTGATACTATCGGCGCAGTTGCGCATCAGGATCGAACCCACACGGGTCGAGCCGGTAAAGGACAGCTTGCGCACGACAGGATTCGAAGTCATCTCAGCGCCAATGTCTGTTGGCATACCGGTTACGACATTGATCACACCAGCGGGAATGCCTGCGCGCTCGGCTAGCACCGTCAGCGCGATTGCTGAAAATGGGGTGAATTCGGAGGGTTTTATAACAACGGTACAGCCTGCAGCCAGTGCCGGAGCCACCTTGCGGGTGATCATCGCATTAGGAAAATTCCAGGGCGTGATGATCGCGCAGACACCGACAGGCTCCTTGGTTACCAGAATTCGAGCACCCTGCGCAGGCGACGGGATGATGGTGCCGCCTATGCGGCGTGCCTCTTCTGCAAACCATTTCACGAACGCATTGCCATAGGCGATCTCGCCGCGCGCCTCGGCCAGAGGCTTGCCCTGCTCTAATGTAAGAATGCGGGCTAGATCCTCAGCATTGGCGGCGATCAATGTATGCCATTGCTCCAGCAGCTTGGCACGATCAGCATGAGTGCGGGCCTTCCACTCCTGCAGCGCCGCTTCCGCAGCAATGATCGCGGCGCGCGTCTCGGCGCCGCCGCTATCTGGCACAGTGCCCAGCACGGAACGGGTTGCCGGATTAGTGACCATCACAGCTGGGCCATTGCCAACATCTCGCCACTCACCGCCGATCAGGTTCGCTTGGCGGAAAAGGGTTTCGTCATTCAAGCCGACCATCACATTCCCCATTTCAGAACATTATTCCCAACCTATCTGTCCGCGCCGACACGATTCAACTGTTGTGGCCTGTCCTATCCGCAGAAGCTTTCGCACATCATCGGAATTCAACGGATTCATCTTTGATCCTCCATGGTATCTCTGTCCGTTGATTGAGAGGGAGAGAGCGACATGAGGACCCATCGCATTGCGGTTATCCCCGGCGACGGTATTGGCGTCGACGTGACCCGCGCCGCCTGGGAGGTTGTGGCGAAGGCTGGGGCAGCCGAGGGCGCCGGCTTCGAGGGTACATGGTTCGACTGGTCCTGCGAGACCTATCTCGCAACGGGCCGGATGATGCCTGAGGGTGGGATCGAGACGCTGCGCGGTTTCGATGCAATCCTGTTGGGTGCAGTCGGATGGCCTGCAAAAGTGCCGGACTCCGTCTCGCTTCACGGGCTTCTACTCCCGATCCGAAAGGCCTTCGTACAATATGCCAATATACGTCCTCACAGGCTTTTACCCGGTGTCTCTGGCCCCTTAAAAGCCCAAAACTTCGACATTCTCTGTATCCGTGAGAACACGGAGGGCGAATACTCCGGCGCTGGTGGACGTGTGCATCAGGGCACACGAGATGAGGTAGCGGTAGAGACCTCGATCTTCACCCGCACGGGGGTGGAGCGCATCTTGCGCTTCGGGTTTGAGCAAGCACGGATGCGGCGCAAGAAGCTCGCCTCAGTGACGAAATCCAACGCGCAAAAATATTCCATGACATTCTGGGACGAGGTGACTGACCAGCTGGCGGGTGAATACTCCGATGTCGACGTCACCCGCTATCATATTGACGCGATGGCGGCGCGGATGGTGATAGCCCCAGAAAGCCTTGACGTGGTTGTGGCCTCAAACCTATTTGGCGATATCCTGACTGATCTCGGTGCGGCGATTCAGGGAGGCCTCGGCTTCGCGGCCTCCGCGAACATCAACCCCGATCGATCGGCTCCATCGATGTTCGAGCCCGTGCATGGCTCGGCTCCAGACATTGCGCACCAGGGCATTGCGAACCCGATGGCAGCTATTTGGTCCGGTGCAATGATGCTTGAGCATTTGGGCGAAGGTGCAGCGGCGTCACGGGTTATGGCCGCGTTAGAAGCCACAACGGCCGCCGGCATTGGCGCCACGCCAGGTCGTGACCGGACCGACGCGATCACGAAAGCCGTGCTGGGCAATCTTGGCGTCTGACAAGTTATGGCAGTCGCCATTTATTGGCGATTTGCCCCATTCCTATGACCACCATCGACAGAGTTTGCCTAAACGGCAAACTCTGTCAGCTTACAGCCCTCACTTCTGTGCTCTCGCGTGATACGCTCGGTTACTCCGCGCAGCAGACACGGGCAGCAACTCTGCCGCATCACTCGAGAACAGCTCGGACCTCGGCCTGCTCAGCCACTTGGTCCAGCGTTGCCTTCACACGCGCGACGAGTTCATCAATATCTGAGACGGAGTAGTTCAGGCTAGGCGCCAAACCTATCGTGCCGTTGTGGAAAGCGCGGAAAATCACGCCATTTTCCAACCCTGCCTGAGCCATCCTAGCGCCGATCCCGATCTCGGGCGTGAACAGCGCCTTTGTGGCTTTATTGGTAACAACCTCCAAGGCTGCCAGCATCGAGATACCGCGCACTTCACCGACCAGCGGGTGGTCAGCGAGTGTTTGGAGCTGCGACATTAAGTGGAGGCCAGATTTCTGGCCGTTCTCCAGGATACCGCCCTCAGTATAGAGCCGGAGCACTTCCAGTCCCACTGCGGCGCTGACAGGATGGGCGGAGTAGGTAAAGCCGTGACCTATTGCTGCCGGTCCTGCGGCATCGGCCATGGCTTCATAAAGTCTGTTGGAAAGGAACACGGCGCCCATAGGGACATAGCCGGATGTTAGCCCCTTGGCAGCAGTGATAATATCTGGCGTCAGACCCTCGATCTCGGATCCAAACAATGGTCCTAGTCGACCAAACCCGGTGATCACCTCGTCTATGATGAACAAAATTCCCAATTCACGGCAGGCCGCTTGCATGGCGGAAAGCCAGCCCTTCGGTGGCACAATCACCCCACCCGATCCTTGCACCGGCTCACAAATGAATGCAGCGACAGTATCAGGACCAAGAGCAGCAATCTTCTCCTTAAGGGCTTGGACCGATCCAGCGATAATAGTGTCTGGATCGCTGCCCAGCGGATTACGATAGCTATAGTGGGAGGGAATTTTATGTTGGTTGGGCAGTGGCACGTTGAAGCCGGTGTGGAACACGGGGAGTGCGGTCAGTCCTGCTCCTGTGCTGCTCGAGCCGTGGTAACCTTGCTCCATCGAGATGAAGTTGACACGCGAACCTTGCCCAATGGCATTGAAATAGAATTGCGTAAAACGCACCGCGCTGTCGACGGCATCTGATCCACCTAGCGTGAAATAGATATGCTTCAGGTCACCCGGTGCCCGCTCGGCCAGTTCGGCCGCAAGCCGGATTGCGGGTTCGTTGGAAAAGTGGAAGTAGCCTGTAGCATAGGGTAGTGTAGCCATCTGCTTGGCAGCTGCCTCAACGATTGACTGATGGCCATAGCCGACGTTCACGCACCAAAGGCCAGCGAACCCGTCGAGATAACGATTTCCCCCCGCGTCCTGTACGTGGACACCCGAGGCCGAGGTCAGCACAACTGCACCATGCTCCTCGTGGGTGCGGTAGGAGGTGACCGGGTGTATGAGGTGACGGCGGTCGAGTTCGACAAGGGCGTTGGAAATCATAGGGAGCTCCGTTATGAAGTGTCGATCATGCCTCATGCGGCTAGCATTAATCCCTGTTTACCTGTGGCCCGCGAAACCCAGCACATGGTGAGACGGGTCAGGGCAAAACTTTATGCTGTGCGTCGCCTCAGATCCAGGTGAGAGACAGATGGCCCATTTAGCGAGGGATAGCCTGATCGCGGGTTTGGGTTTGTACACAGCCAGGGTTAATGCCTACTTCTACTGAATTCTATCTGACGGCCTGATTGTCCGCAGGTACTGGCGCATGAAGGCGGGCTTCACCATTGCGGAGAAGTTGATTGCGAGCTTTTCGTGCCGGGTGGCGATGGATCGGCAGCCTGTCAGCCATCCAACACAGCACTCGATCACGTTGCGTCTGCGGTAAAGATCCGGATCGAAGGCTCGTGCGCAGCCCTGCCCCATGTTGCCGCCGGTGCGAGGTGGAATTACGGGTTGAATATGGCGGGCCGCGCGAGGTGCTCTACGACTACATCAAGACGGTCCTGGTCAAGCGCGATGCCTATGGCCGCGGCCACCCTCGTCATCCAGGCAGCCTGAGGCCCGCGGCCCCTTAATCTGTCCCGCTTAACCCAAATGCTACGCTTCAGCGAGGAGTTTAAGTAACTCACATTTCGACCTAACGTTGGGATAATGAAGGTCAACAAGAAACAACTGCGGCTTGAGAGTAGGATGCGCGCTGCTATGTGGTATGGCATCGTAAGCTGGATCATACGAGATCTGAGCACTGATGCCCGCATAGACTTCCCACTTTCGGGCAAGGCGCTGAAGCCGTTGTGTCCAAAGCATTTTCGCTTGCTGTGGGAAAGCCCTTTCCTTCTGAGCTAGTTAACGGAAAATGTCTCGGAATTCAATCAAATGACTCATGACTTGGTTGAACGATGTGAGTCATAGCAAGGATCTTTAGAGTCATGCAAAACTACCTCAGTAGCTGCGGATTTGGAATGACGGTCAGCTGAATGGCCTTTCCTTTCGATCTCTCCGGTCGGCGGAACCGCTTGAATCGCGAGATGCCAGTAATCGGCATACAGATCGGCGTCGCACTGCGGGTCGTGGGCCACGCCAAACAACAAGCTCCAAGTCCAGCTCACGATTTGGAGAATGTAATAGACATGCTCGCTCCGATGCTGGTTCAGATTCTTGCGAGGTCTGCTCTTGGCCAAGGGATCGCACTAGATGCTGCTCAATGTTGTCTGCGATGATGGCGCCCGGCCGCGGTGCTCAATCCCCACGGCTGGAGCGCCCTGCATGGCGGTGGCGGCACCAACCATGGATCGTCCCGGTGGGAGCATGCCAGAGGCGATCACAGCACAAGTCCCCGGCCATGCGGCCCGGCAGCAGTTCCCGCCTCCGCAGCGGCTCCACCACCGTCCAATCGTGCGAGGCGCGGGCCACTCGCTGCATTGCCGTCTCGACAGCGTATATTTGCGTATCAAGACGGGCCGGCGCTTGTCGCACCATCAACGCAACCAATCGTCAGGCTTCTATGCAACCTTCTGTCCTGGTGGATGCGCCGGAGCAGGGAGCGGAGGCATGGCTGATCGGCTGACCACACAAATACGCGCCTCTCACGCCCCTTTCTCCAGTATCTGACAAGGTCTCCGTGGCAGGACCCGATCACATTCTGGTCTTGAAAATCAGCTTCTCAACCGGCTCGCGATCGGCCGGCATCTCCCGTGTCCTGAGAGCGTCCGTGAGCATTGACCGATCGCCGATCCTTCCAATCGCCGCGATCGCGTTGATAGCGTACCCGTCCGGCACGTTCAGCACCGTGCGCAGCCGGTCGTGGTTGAAGCCAGCCATGCCGTGCGTATGCCAGCCCGACAGATAGGCTTGGAGCGCAAAGGACATCCAGGCCGCACCCGTGTCGAAGCTGTGCGTCGGCGAGGGATAAGGCGCCACTGAAGTCCATCGTTTCCTTCGAGACGAAGGCCACCAAAGCCGAAGCTGGGATAGTCCAGGAGCGGTTGGTGTTCGACAGGCGGGCACGCAGGTCCTTCAGCCGTCTTCCCCACGACCTTAGTGGACACGCTCGGGCTGCACTTCTGCGATGAGGGAGCCCAGCGAGCGGCCTCGAAGAGCGCCATGAGCTCTGCATCTCCAATCGCCTCGTCGGTGAGGTCCCACGGTGACGAGCGGCTGAGAAAGAACGGCCCGGTATCGTGCTGGCCCATCCGTGGAGTCAGCGCCTTGCAAAGGCCGTCATCACAGAGCGATGGACGCAAGCCGGAGAAGCCATCGTCCACACTCTGATTGACCGATATGCGTTTGACATCCCCTGTGACACCACAGCTGCGGACCGGACAAGGAACGACGCTCACCTTGTTTTACCGGAACTTCAGGTGTACAATTTATGCAACAAACAGTGTATTGCCCTGCACGCGTCCCTCGCATGGCCTCCTGTTCCAGCTTTGTATACTGGTACTCTCGGACAATGCGTCCAGATAGTTGTTGTGCTTGTACTCGCTCGGTTGTTACGGCACTCAAGGCAGGGCCAGCATGGGCGCTCAGGACCATCCAACCATCTCACTGCCAACGGGAGGCGGTGCGCTGCGTGGCTTGGGAGAGAAGTTCTCGCCGGATCTGCACACCGGCACAGGCAACTTCTCGATTCCGCTTGCGCTGCCCAGCGGGCGCAATGGATTCCAGCCCCAGCTGAGTCTCGATTACAGCACCGGCAAGGGCAACGGCCCGTTCGGCCTCGGCTGGAGCTTGAGTGTTCCTGGAATAAGCCGAAAGACGTCCCACTCCATTCCACAGTACAATGATTACGACGGAAACGATCGCACTTCGAATGCCGTCGGCGACGTGTTCGTCCTGAGTGGGGCCGAGGACCTCGTTCCAGTGGCATCCGTGGTTGGGGGGGCGACACAGTACCGCCCGCGCACGGAAGGCCTGTTTGCACTTATTCTTCGCCACCGCGATGCCGCGAGCGACTACTGGGAGGTGCGCAGCAAAGACGGCGTCGTCAGCTTCTACGGAACGCCGGCCCGGCTGGGATCGGACCAGGCCGTCATTGCCGATCCCGCCAATCGCCGCAAGTGTTTCTCGTGGCATTTGACCAGCACGGAGGACCCGTTCCGCAACCGCATCGAGTACGAGTACGAGCGCGACAGCGTGGCAGAGGGCCCGCGTCACTGGGATCAGCTCTACCTTAAAACAATCCGCTATGGTGACTACACCGACCAAGGCGAGACGATGTTCCTCGTGTCGGTCACATTCGAGTACGAGGAGCGGCCGCAGGACTCGTTTTCGCACTACCGGGCAGGGTTCGAGATCCGCACCCGCAAGCGTTGTCGACGGATCGTTGTCCGCACCCACGCCGGCAGCGACCGTCTCGTGCGCACCGTCGAGCTGCGCTATGCCGATCAGGACGCCGCGCGGCCCGACTCTGCCCCTGCGAACGGCGTTTCACTGCTGTCGACCATCACCGTCACCGGTCACGATGGGAACGAAACCCAGTCCCTCCCGCCGCTCGGGCTGCGCTACTCCCGCTTCGAGCCGGAGAGGCGGGACTTCTTTCCTCTCGGGGGCAAGCAACTCCCGGGACGCTCGCTGACACACGCCGACATGGCGCTGGTCGATCTCTTCGGCCAAGGTCTGCCGGACATTCTGGAAATGAACGGCGCAACGCGCTACTGGCGCAACCTCGGCGGTATGTTCGATGTGCCCCGCACGATGAGGGACGCCCCCGCCGGCCTGACGCTGGGCAATCCCGGCGTGCAGATCGTCGATGCGGACGGAGATGGCCGGACGGATTTGCTCGTCACCCGAGAGCCTCTGTCCGGCTACTTCCCACTGCGTTTCGGAGGCATGTGGGATCAGCGTTCCTTCCGCCGCTATCGGCATGCTCCGACTTTCAATCTTGATGATCCGGAAGTGCGGCTCGTCGACCTGAACGGCGACGGCATCGTAGATGCCGTCAAGTTCGGGGCGCGCCTTGAATGCTTTTTCAACCATCCCGACAAGGGCTGGCACGGCACACGGCAAGTTCCGCGGAAGGCTCTCGATGATTTCCCGGATATCACCTTGTCCGACCCCCGCGTGCGTTGGGCCGATATGTCTGGTGACGGTTTGCAGGACATCGTGCTTGTCCACCACGGGAGCATCGAATACTGGCCAAACCTCGGCTATGGCAACTGGGGCAAGCGTATTCGGATGGAGGGCAGCCCAAGCTTTCCGTTCCACTATCAACCCCGTCGGATCCTGCTGGGAGATATCGACGGTGATGGTCTCGCTGATCTTGTGTATGTTGACGCGAGCAGTGTGACCCTGTGGGTCAACCGCAGCGGCAACAGCTGGAGCAATCCGATCACGATCACCGGAACGCCGGCCCTGTCCGATGCCGACACGGTGCGACTGGTTGATGTTGTGGGGACCGGGGTTGCAGGCCTGCTCTGGAGCCGGGACTTCGCCGTTGATAGCCCCAATCAGCTTTTGTATCTGGACTTCATTGGCGGGCACAAGCCGTACCTGCTGAACGAGATCGACAACCACATTGGCGCCACAACAAAGATCGAGTACTCCCCATCCACCCGCTTCTTTCTGGAGGACGAGAAACGGCCTGAAACTCGCTGGGTGACGACGCTTCCGTTTCCGGTTCAAGTCGTCGCTCGCATGGAAGTCTTGGATGCCCTCTCGGGGGGCAAACTCACCACGGCATACCGGTATCACAACGGCTATTGGGACGGGGCCGAACGTGACTTCCACGGGTTTGCGATGGTCGAACAGATCGACTCGGAGTCCTTCGATCGTTACAACAGCGCAGGCCTGCACGGTGCGCAGGCGGCCTATGTCGGGGTGGAACGCCGTCATTTTTCTCCACCGACGCTGACCCGTACGTGGTTTCACCAAGGTGCCGTGGGCGATGAGCTGGGGGAATGGCAGGAGTCGGACTGGTCGGATCAGTATTGGGCTGGCGACCCGTCCATCCTCGGCCATACCCAAGGCGTGAATCAGTTCCTCGGGGGGCTTCCGAGTGCCCCCAATTCACGCCGCATGAAGCGGGATGCGTTGCGCGCGCTGCGAGGCTGTGTATTGCGTTCGGAGTTGTACGCGCTCGACGGTTCACCGCGTGCGGACCGTCCCTACAACGTGAGCGAGTACGCCTACGGTCTGCGCGAGGAAGCCAAGCCGCAGACCGCAAGCGAGCGTCCCCGAATCTTCTTTCCGCATACCGTAGGTCTGCGTACCACCCAATGGGAGCGCGGTACCGATCCGATGACGGCCTTCACCTTTACTGAAGACTATGATGCGTTCGGACAGCCCCGCGTGCAGATTGAGATCGCTTGTCCCCGCGGATGGCGCGCCGAGCAGGACCGGCCGAGCGAGGGCTACCTCGCCACCCGCACTGTTACGTCGTACGCGACACCCATTGATGCGGGGATCTACATCCACAATCGCGTCAGCCAGTCCGTTGGTCACGCGATCACCCATACGTCCGGCAGAACTGTCGCGGAAGTCCGCAGTCGCGCCGTCACGGGCATTGGGTTGGAATTGATGGCGCACGCGCTGCAGTTCTATGACGGCGCTGAGTTCGAGGGCGAGGCGTGCGGGCAGGTCGGGCAGTTCGGGGCTTTGGTTCGGACAGAGTCTTTGGCCATGACCGAGCCACAGCTCGATGAGGCGTATAACGTGCGTCGGCCGCCGTACTTCGCTCCGCAGGACAACACTTCGTGGCCTGTAGACTACCCAGCTGAATTTATTGCCCTCCTCAAGCCGCATGCGGGCTATATCTGGCGCTCAGCGCCCCCCTGGACGCCAGGTTTCTATGTGGCGTCCTTGCGACGGGCCTACGACTTCCAACGGCCCGGCAGCCGCAGAGGGCTGATTGTGGTGACACGCGATGCGCTCGGCCATGACACTGCGGCTGCCTACGACGTGCCTTACCTGATCCTACCGACCACGATCACGGACGCCGTCGGCTTGCAGACGGCCGCCGTTCACGATTATCGTCTCCTGCAGCCCAAGCGGGTTGTCGACCCGAACGGCCATGCCACCCAGTGCTCCCTCACTCCTCTGGGGCTTTTGAAGGAGTTGTTTGTGCATGGGCGAGATGGCGAGGGTGACTCCACCAGGCCGAGCTTGTCCATCGAATACGGGCTCCATGCTTTCGAGCACAGCGCCCCTGGGAACCCGAAGCCCATCTTTACGCACACGCGGCGCCGTGTTCATCACGAGACGGACACCGATGTACCTCAGTCTGAACGCGACATCGTTCTGGAGAGCTATGAATACTCTGACGGATTCGGACGTATCATGCAGGTCCGGAGCCAAGCCGACGACCTGCTCTACGGTGATGCACCGTTCGGAGCAGGAAACCTTTCCGGCGATCAGACGGTCGCGCCTTGGGATTTGGCAGGTCGATCCCGCGCTGCAGCCGACCCGCCGAACGTGCTTGTCAGCGGGGCTCAGGTCTACGATAACAAGGGGCGACCTGTCGAAAGGTACGAGCCTTTCTACTCCACAGGGTGGCAGTTTGTTCCGCCGGACGCGGAGTCCGTCCGCCTCGGCCACATCGTGTTCAACAACCGATGCACAACGTACTACGACGCCATCGGCCGCGCCGTCCAAATGATCAATCCGGATGGCTCCGAACAGCGTGTGGTGACCGGCGTACCCGGCTCGATCGCCGCACCAAATCTAAATGATCCGGACGATTTCGAGCCCACGCCATGGGAGGCTTATTCTTACGACGCGAACGACAACGCTGGTCGTACCCATCCGACTACGTCATTGGGCTATAGGCACCACTGGAACACGCCCTCGAGCGTACTCATTGATAGCCTTGGGCGCACGGTCGAAACAGTGGCGCGCCACAGAAGATCCAATGGGGCTCCTGTGGAGGAGCTGCGTACGACATCAACCTATGACGTCCGTGGCAACGTGCTCTCGATCACGGACACGTTGGGACGCCGTGCGGTCCACTACCTGTACGATTACGCCAACCGACGTCTTCGATTGGCGAGCCCGGATGCCGGCATTCGCATGACTGTATACGACGCCGCCGGTCAGAAGATCGAGTACAATGATGCGAGAGGCGCTCGAACCTTTGTTGCGTATGATCGCATGAACCGAGAGAGCCGTGTCTGGGCACGCGACAGCCAAGAACAGCAGCTGACGCTGCGGGTGAGAACCGAATACGGTGACGGCGGCACTCCGGCTCAGCCGGCGGTCGAGCGCGCGGCGCAGCGCGATGCAAACCGCCTGGGCAAGGTGTTCCGGCAATACGATGAAGCAGGACTGCTGACGTTCAGGTTGTACGACTTCAAGGGTCAGGTTCTCGACAAATCACGCCAGGTCATCCGAGACGAGGTCATGCTGGTGGCATTCTCGGCGCCGCCGGCGGACTGGCACGTGCCTGCGTTCCGGTCAAACTGGCAGCCACCATCGGGGATAAAATTCGAGACGTATGCCGCCGCGCAGTTGGACCCGACCCAGTACGAAACCTCGGCCACACACGACGCATTGGGGCGCGTTAAGAGCCTCGTATATCCGAGGGACGTCGAGGGTCGCCGGCGCACCCTCGTTCCACGCTACAACCGCGCTGGTGCAATTGAGAAAATCACCCTGGACGGTCAGGTCTATGTCGAGTTCGCCGCTTATAACAACAAAGGTCAGCGTTTAGCGGTCGTCTATGGTAACGGTCTGCTCACCACCTATGCTCACGATCCCCATACATCCCGGCTGAAACGCTGCTGGACCGGGCGCTATCAGCGTTTAGCCGGACCGGCGCCCATATGGCGGCCGATCGATGTCGCCGAACCCGTGCAAGATCTCGCCTATGAGCACGACCTTGTGGGCAACGTCATCCGGATTTCTGATCGGACCCCGGGCTCCGGCGTAATCGATACGCTCGACGGTCCGGATGCTCTCCACCGCCTCTTCGAGTATGATTCTGTCTATCGCCTCGTCCGGGCCACCGGGCGCGAGAGCACCAGCATTGGGGCACCGCGGCCATGGGCGGATAATCCGTGGGGCGGGTTCAACTCCGGCGGGCATGGGACACCGGGGCAGAACAATGCGCCGCAACTCACACGCGCATACGCGGAGGAATATCGCTACGATCCATCTGGAAATCTTGTCTCGTTGCGACATAGTGCCGGGACCAGTACCTGGGTGCGCCGCTTCGGCATAGCTGGCTTTGGTCCCGCGCAATGGCAGCAACAATGGGCCAGTCACTTCGCCACGGGGGAGGCCTGGGAAAATGCTACAGGCGATCGTCTCACCCACGCGATTGATCCGCCGGTGTCGCTCCCGCAAACCCATTTCTTCGATGTGGGCGGCAATCTGGTCGAAGAAACAACGGCTCGCCATTTTGAATGGGATCACGACGATCGCCTGAAAGCTTTCCGCGTGCAGTCGGGCACCGGCGAACCCAGCCTACACACCCAGTACCTGTACGACGTCTCTGGCCAGCGTGTGAAGAAGCTGACGCGCCGGCAGGGCGGGACAGTCTCAACCACCACTTATATCGGTGGGATCATCGAATATCACCGCCGTATCAGCGGGACTACCATTCACGAGAACAACTCGCTTCACATTCTCGAGGCTCAGAAGCGCGTGGCTGTCATTCGCATCGGCAGTCCATTTCCCGATGATGCCTCTCCGGCCGTCATCTTCCATCTCGGTGACCTGCGCAGTGCAAATGTTGCGGTCGATACAACCGGCGCATGGGTGAACCGAGAAGAATACACGCCTTTCGGAGAGACGACGTTCGGCGGCTTCGCACGCAAGCGCTTTCGTTACTGTGGCAAAGAGCGCGACGAAGAAAGCGGGCTCACCTACCATGGCCTCCGTTACTACGCCCCCTGGCTGTGCCGTTGGATCAGCTGCGACCCTTTGTCGATCGTCGACGGGCTGAACTTGTATGCGTATGTATCCAATAATCCGGTCACCCTGCAGGACGCGCAGGGCACTCAAGCGCACTCTGACGACGAGCTCGATGCTGGAGCGACATCCTCCGCCCAGCGGCAGGAAGGACTGCATCTGGAGACGCAGCAAAGTGCGGCAGAAAACAATGCGCGGCTCAAGCCCGGGGGAGCGGCCGAACCCGAGAAGGCATCGGCAGGTCTTGCGGAGTATGACACCAACAAGCACGCCGATGCCTATGCGGCTAAGGAATCAAAGAAGGGCATCCAAGCAGGCGCCGTAAAATTTGTGGCTCATACCGTTGACGCTGCAATGACCATCTCCGGTGGAAAGCTGGTGCTGAAGCTGCGCGGTGTGAACCCAAATCTGTATTCCGACGCGATCATGAGCCTTGCGCCCGAAACGGACACTGAGTTGTCCCAGAATGTTGCCAGCGCTACAGAAGGGGGTTTGATGGTCCTCACGATGGCCGGTTCCCATGTGACTGCCGAGATGCGGGCCGCCGCCCGCCTGCGTCAGGCGATGACCAGCGGGCTGAAGGTCGATCCCTTCGCGATGCGGAGCAGTGCCCCTGCGGTGTCTGAGGCCGAGAGCCTTGCGGCCGTCAGCGCCGAATCGAGCCCCGGAACCCGCATCTGGGTCGTCGGCCCGGAGGGGGCCAAGTCAACCCGGGTGATCCGCTTCAACGGGAACCGCATTACATACGACACGGCTGCTCCGGCAGGAAGCAAGGCGCGCCAAGACATGGAAGTCATCATGAACAACACAGGCACCAAGGCGGACTGGTGGAGCGGAACCCATGGCACCCCTGCGGGTGAGTTTGGGCCGGGGCATTATGAATACCAGTTTTTCCGCCAGGATAGGGCTGTGGGCCCATTCCGCGGTTTCGACGTCAGGAACGTATATGGGCAGCCGCGATCCCTCGTCTTGGCTCCACCGCAGCGCCCGACCGTCTACTCCTGGTGTTACAGCAGCGCGTGCTTCCAACTCCAGCCGCCGAACTGGCTTGCTCCTCCCAGGTTATTGCCACCGTAGCTCTGGTGGAGACCAGCACGTCTGCCTAGAGCATCGGACGCTTACACGGACGCATATCCTGCGGCCCTGAGATAGTTCCAGCATTCGTCTGGCTCGAACAAGTTGCAGATGTCGCCGAGCGCTCGCCAGAGTGCATCCAAAGTTCGGGCTTCGGCCTTGCGCAGGTGCGCCTTGATCTTGGCAAAGGCCTGCTCAAGTTTCTTCCTACTGTCGCGTGAACGCTCTAGGGCAGGTTTCTTCGCGCTCGCCGGAGGCACATCCCACGCGACCCTATCCTCATCGCCGACTCAGCGATGCTCCGCAGCAGGGGGTGCGCTAGAGCATCGGACGGTTAAACGGACGCATATCCGGCGGCCCTGAGGAAGTTCCAGCATTCGTGCGGCTCAAACAAGTTGCAGATGTCGCCGAGCGCTCGCCAGAGCGCGTCGAACGTTCGGGCCTCGGCCTTACGCAAGTGCGCCTTGATCTTGGCGAAGGCCTGTTCAATGGGATTAAGATCGGGCGAATAAGCAGGCAGAAACAGAAACCAAGCACCTCGCCGTTTCAAACACTGCGCGGCCTTCCCGCTCTTGTGAACCGCCAGATTATCGAGGATCACCACGTCGCCTGTGTGCAGCGTCGGCGCGAGCTGCGTCTCGATGTAAGCCTCGAACGCCAACCGGGTGATCGGGCCATCAATGACCCACGGTGCACACAGCTCATGGCACCGTAGCCCTGCGATGAACGTGTGAGTTTTCCAGTGTCCAAAGGGGGCGCTCATGCGCAGGCGCTGGCCTTTGCGAGAGCGCCCACGCAGGCGCGTCATCTTGGTGTTGACGTACGTCTCATCGAGAAAGATCAAGCGGTGCGGCTGCTCGCGCATGCGGGCTTGGCGTTGTGTCCGCCAGACTCGGCGCTCATCCCGCACGTCGGCGCGTGCGCACTCCGCCGCCATCAGGGCTTTTTTTATAGCTGAAGCCGCACCGGCACAGGAAGCGCGAAAGCATCGCCGGGGCCGCAACGATCCCATGCTCAGCCAGCAGCCTTGCGGCGAGTTCTGGCATGGTGATGGCCGGCTCGGCCTCGACCGTCTGGATCAGGAAGGTCTCGTAAGGCACCAGCTTGCCGCCTCCGGGCGGGCGGCCTTGCCGAGCTGGTGCCGGCGAGCCGGTGTCCCGCGTTCGCCGCACCAGCTTGATAGCGAAGCTCTCGCTGACGTCAAAGTGCTCGGCGGCCGCCCGGCAGGAATGGCCCGCCTCGACAAAGGTGGCGACCCGCACCCGAAGATCGAGAGAATAGCAATGACCCATGATCCACCTCCCGTTCCAGCGAGTGAATCACAGATCGCACCGGGCCAAAACCCTGGGAGTCGGATTTCCAGTCCGGTGCTCTAAGGAACGCGATTAACGTATGAGGTGACATGCGTGCCGTACCAAATCGGGGCATTGGGAGGTCATACATCGGGATAGTGCGCTTGGCTATGTTGACCATGCAGAGCCGCTTGATAGCATCTATCAAGATCGGAGCTGCCCCAAAATGGGAAACCGGAGCTTCTACGATACAAATTTCGAGGGCGCTCAGTCAGTTCAGATCCGCTTCCCTGGGCACTCTGGGTTATATCGGATCCACCAGTTTGAGGCTATGCTCCGCACAAGTGGGCTTGCTCGAAAGGTTCTGAGCGAAGGGGCTGAACTCCATTCGCCAGATGACGTTCCAGATCCACCAACTGCGTCCTTGAAACTGACGGCCCCAAGTGAGGGCGTTGTGCAGCAGGTAACAGTAACGGCTAAATCTCACCGAAGCCTTCAGGCGATAAGGCTTTACTTAGATGGGCGCTTGATCGAGACCCGTTTCATCGTAGGACAGACAGCAGAGGCCACTTTCCCAGTTGCGAATCTTGGGAAGGGCCATTGGATCACCGCTGTTGCTGTTGACTCCGCTGGGCTATTAAGCCTAGCGGCCGGAGTGCAGACTGAAGGGCGCATCAAGCCCTTTGGAACGCTACGGGCCATCTTGCTTGGGGTTCAGGCCTATAAGGATCCTGAACTGCCCCCTTTAAGCGCTGCGACCAGGGACGCCGAAAGGCTTGCAGGTGCCCTGAAATCAATCGCCGGCAGGTTCATCGCCAAGGTCGAGACGCAGGTCTTACCGGAAGCGTCAACGCCCGGGTTGGTCTTCGACAAAATCCGGGAGGCGGCGCACGCCACCGGCCCTGAAGACCGGCTGCTCCTGTTCTATGCAGGCCATGGTGTTGTAAACCGCCGTGGGGCCACAGCGGATCAGCAGTTTATGCTGACCTTCATCGGGACCAAAGCGAACGACCTTACACACACAGCGATGAGATGGTCAGAGATGACGGACGCTCTAGCAGAATCCCGCGGACCAATAGTCGTGCTCCTAGATGCCTGCCACTCCGGGCTAGCCGGCAGTGAGGCTCTCGCCACGAATGACGATCTGGCGTCGGCGCTCTTCACCCGGCGAGGCGGCGCCACTCTCATTCTTGCTGGCTCCAAGGGCAGGCAAGCCAGTCTGGAGGACCAGACTGCAAGGACAGGACTGTTTACAAGTGCCGTTGTGAAAGCCATTCGCAGCGGAGCACAAAAAGGTCCACTCAACCTTGGCGAGCTTTACGGAGTGGTGAAGAGTAAAGTTGTTGAAACGAGCTCTGGGCGACAGACACCGTGGCTCGTTCGCAATAACCTAATCGGTGAAATCCCGTTGTTCTAAACGGGTGCGGGTTCGGTCAAGACGTCTAACCGCAGCAACGCTCGAGCCAGGGCGCTGGCGGCACTAATCAGGCCATCGCATCTCCTCTGCATGTCCGGTAGCCACGAGCACGCGGACCAATGCGCAATGGCGAGAAGTGCCCGTAGTATCGATCTGGCTGCTGGCGGTTCGGCGTGATCCGAATACTACTGGATCGATCTTGGGTTCGGCAGGAGGCCGAAGAAGTCCTGTGCTGGTCCGACATTGCCGAGCACCCGGCGCGGCGCCCAGTCCGGCGTGCCCTCCCGCCAGCCACGGTGCTCGTAGTAGAACAGCGCCCCATCTTCAGCCAGGGCGTAGATCGCGCCCTCGCCAGTTCCCACCACCCGCTTGAACTGCCCCCAGCCGCTGCCGACCTCCCGCGGACCCGTCCAGGACGGCTCTCCATTCCAGTAGCCCTGGTGACGAAGCCAGATCAGCTTGCCGTCAGGCTGGATCCGGTAGATCACTCCTGCGCCGCCGGAGAACGCCGCTGCCAACTGGCCCCAGCCTGTGTCCACCACCCGCTGCGGTTCCCAGTCCGCCGGCAGCCG
>NZ_JAEQMY010000360.1 GCF_016743775.1 Microvirga aerilata
TCAGGCGCAAGCAGGATCAGATCAGCAAGGCTCTCGACCAGCATGGAGGCCATCACGACGAGGTCTGTGTCGCCGCGTTCAAAGCGCTCCTGCACGAGTTGATTGATGTCACAGTGCAAACAGTCGGACATCTCATTCCCCTCTCTGGCAGCGGGTCCGACACGGCCTGCGCACAGCGCCCCTGTCAAGGCTTTAAGGAGCTGTCTAACCAGGATCCAGGGTGCGAACGAGCGATCATTGCAAGACGGCGGCTGCACTCCTGCCTCGAGCGAGCGTATTGCGATCTATCCGCGTCCCCACGGCTGCGGAGCCCGTGCCAACTCGCGAACGACGGCATCCTCAATGCCGAGGTCCTCGAGCCCCTGATCAGCCTCCGTCTCCGGCTCGGGCACAGGAGCATCCGAGGCAAGAGAGACATCAGCCGTAGGTGCGTCCACCTCGTAGACTCGTGCGGCTGCAGCCAAGTGGTGAACCGGTCCTCCAGTAGGTCGAGCAGGCTGTTGAGAGCCGCGTTCGGGGCATCCGCCTCCTCTCTCCTTCCGGATCAGGCGCGCCAAAAATGGAGCGATGATGAACTAGGTGTATGGTCCCGGGATGTGGTGTGACGGGTTAAGCCTGAACCTTTCGGGCTCTTTCGTCCAGAGGTGGCAGA
>NZ_JAEQMY010000361.1 GCF_016743775.1 Microvirga aerilata
CCGCCGGAGAACGCCGCTGCCAACTGGCCCCAGCCTGTGTCCACCACCCGCTGCGGTTCCCAGTCCGCCGGCAGCCGCGCGTCCTGTGCTTGCCGGTGCAGCCGCCAGTGAAGGGCGCCATCCGTCCCCATCCCGTACACCACGCCACCGCCGCCGCCGATCACACGCGCAAAGCGGTCCCAGCCTTGGTCGATCTCCAGCGGTCCGGCCCAATGCGGCGTCCCGTCATGCGACCCGTCATGCCGGTACCAGAGCAAACGTCCGTCCGCCGTGACCCCATACAGCGTCCGGTCCCCGCCCGGAACCACGGCGCGGAAGGTCCCCCAGCCTGAGCCAACCGACCATGGCCCCGCCAGATCGTGCACCGGAGGTTCCGGCCGACCGCTCCAGTCTCGCGGGCGCCCGCTCCCGATCCCGCCTTCGGAGTTCCGCTCACGCGGCTGCATTTTCGCCGCCTGCTCCAGCGTCGCCTGGCGCAGCCGTTCTTCCGGGCTCAGCGCCGCCCGCGCCCGCGCCTGTTCCTCGCGCAAGCGCTCCGCATCGGCAATCCGATGGGCAAACTCCACAAGCTCCCCACCAGGGCGAACCACATACAAAGGACGCCGCGCAATCCAGCTCCGATCGAGCGGAAAGGTGCC
>NZ_JAEQMY010000362.1 GCF_016743775.1 Microvirga aerilata
GGCCGGGCGATCACCTATCTGCGCGTCTCGGTGACGGACCGCTGCGACTTCCGCTGCGTCTATTGCATGTCCGAGGACATGGCCTTCCTGCCAAAGCGCGACCTGCTCACCCTGGAGGAGCTCGACCGCATCTGCTCGGTCTTCGTCGGGCACGGCGTGCGCAAGCTGCGCATCACCGGTGGCGAGCCCCTGGTGCGGCGGAACATCATGAAGCTGTTCGGCTCCTTGTCCCGCCACCTGGAGACCGGTGCGCTCGACGAGCTCACCGTCACCACCAACGGCTCACAGCTCGCCCGCTACGCCACGGAGCTTGCCGCCTGCGGCGTGAAGCGGATCAACGTGTCCATCGACACCCTCGACCCGGACAAATTCCGCCGCATCACCCGCTGGGGCGATCTCGCCAAGGTGCTGCACGGGCTCGATGCCGCGCAGGCGGCGGGCCTCCAGGTGAAGATCAACGCCGTGGCGCTGAAAGCCGTGAACGAGGACGAGATCGAATCCCTGCTCGCCTGGGCGCATGGGCGGGGCATGGACCTGACCCTCATCGAGGTGATGCCCCTGGGCGAGATCGACGGGCAGCGCATCGATCAGTTCCTGCCCCTCTCCCTGGTTCG
>NZ_JAEQMY010000363.1 GCF_016743775.1 Microvirga aerilata
GTTCGCCATTCTCTTCGAAGGCCGCTTCAGGCTGGGATGATGAACCCGGCCCGTACACGGAAATTCTGGCAGTTCCCTGGAGGCCGGCCAACGGCAGATCACTGACCTCACGAAGAAGTCTGACGAGAGGCCTAAGGGGTTCCTGGGTTGGCTGAAGAGGGCCAGTCATCCCCTCCATATGGCAAGCCACGAGAACCGGCCATCCAACCTTACAGGCCCATTCATGGTATGCGGTGGCACCTTAGACAGCTCCTCCATGTCCATCCGTGATGGCGAACAGTCCAACAAGGAAAGCCCCCATGGTCTGAGGCCACGTGAGGGAGACCCGCTTCCTGATCTCGACATCCCAGTAGAGATTGCCCTTATCATCGAGGGCAAACAGGCTGATACCATCTATGGAGATAGGGCGTAGTGACTGATCCCATTCCGGTGGTGGCTTCACGCTCGACCACTTAGAACGCCTGATCCTGGCCCAGTCTTGGCTTACTTGAACCACTGTCATTCAGCCTTATCGAGCAACCTAGCTGTTTGGTAGCGGAACGTTGTTGGGATCCGGTGCGTTGCGCGATTGAGGAGTACACTTGGCGCTTTGACGG
>NZ_JAEQMY010000364.1 GCF_016743775.1 Microvirga aerilata
AGGAGCCGCAGGACGGCCCGGCAGTCCTTCTCACGGGCCGCACGCGTGCGCAGCTCTGATGGCGAGTAGTCCTGACGAATCGGGAGCCCGGCCATGCTGACCTCCATCAACAGCGCCCCGCTCGTCAGTGAATCACGCCAGGCACACCAGCGCAAATCCGAGTCAGCACTTCAGTGGACGGGTATTAGGCTGCTCCGGATCTTCCCAATCCGGGCGAAGGCGCTGCGGTCGGGTTGATTGTGAAAGTAGCCCTCCAGCACCGGCTCCCCTCCCCCTCTCCTTCTGGATTAGGCGAGCCAAAGTCGGAGCGATGATGAACGGATGGTTGGTGGTCACGCGGCGTGGCCTCTTCAGGTTTTCTGGCTGTCTCAGGGTTATGGCGCCTAAAGCCAGAGCATAGCCTCAAATTAAGCTTTTGAGGCTGTTTAGTCGTCGCTGTACGCCTAAGCCCTTTATGCGAGTTTGCTGTTGTAAAAGCGACATGCGCTCCTTAGACACCCTCTCGTTCGAGCTGAGCGATCATAGGCTGTGTGATCAGGCAGATGCCGCTCTCGGTGCGCCGGAAGCGTTGCAGGTCCAGGTCAGGATCCTCT
>NZ_JAEQMY010000365.1 GCF_016743775.1 Microvirga aerilata
CGCCAACAGCCATCACGGATCGACTTGGAAGGCTTCGAGTTGGGGTGGGCTGCCATCGGTGACGAAGGCTCCCTCATAACGGCCTGCTGGGGTATGGGCCACGCACTCCAGCATGGCTCCCTTCAGGGTGGGATCGCCAAAGCGGCAGAATCCGATGGCGGTCTCTTCCTTGGCGTCCTCGTTCTTGAAGCCGTTTGCCGACGCCGCCACAATGACCTTCTCGATGGCCTGGACAGCGGTGTCCGGCCCCTGTTCCACCTGACGGTTCCCATCGCCTGAGAACGACAGGATCAGACGCTCGGTCATAAACCAGTAGGCGCTCACCCCGGTCGAGTAGTTCAGGTTCATCAGGACTGGCTTGCAGCCCTCCACCGCGCTCCCGGCCTGAATGAGCTTGGTGCATGCACCGGAGACGGTGACCAGTTGAGCGATCTTGCTCGCCTCTGATTTTGGCTTCGGTTTGGCTTGCGGGGCTGCGTCCGCACCAAGCGTAGCGGCGAGGAGGAGCGTGGGGGCAAGGGACAGCCTCATGGTCCGTCTCCATCGCAACCCCATTCTCAGTATAGGCCGCCCTGCCCCGTGCTGTCGATC
>NZ_JAEQMY010000366.1 GCF_016743775.1 Microvirga aerilata
GTCCTGAGCCAGCCCGGTGGTGAGGATGAAAATAGCATCAGCCAAGGCACGCACCTTGCCTGCTTCATCGACAAGGTGGCCATGCCTCCAGATCCGCTCGAGGCGGGTGCGGAGGTTCGGGTGGGCTTGATCGATATCCTGGAGCACGAACACGCCGTCAGGGTTGTGCTTCAGAGCCTGCAGCAACGAGGCCCCCTCCGTGGCAACCGGGGATGATGAGAAGATCTGGTCGAGATCCTCCCCTGGATTGCCGGCCAGCTTGTAGAGGCCGCCCATTCTCCTCAGGGATCGGACGAGGCCGCCGATCAGATCAAGATGGTCTTCTTCCACATTCGGACCGGCAATGAGGAAGACGCCAGGCCGGCGCTGCAGGGGGCCGAGCGCGATGTGGTTGCAGAGCTCCAGGGCGAATACCTCGACGGCGGTATCTTGGCCGATGATGCGTTTCCTGGTGAGTGCGACGAGGCCCTGTATGACTTGTGCGGGATCTTGTTGAGGTGTGGACATGGAATAGGTCTCAATGAGGGTTGATGATGAGGGTGGGCTGGCCTGCGTTGTGCGGGCCGCCCGTCGAAGGATCGACGATGTCAC
>NZ_JAEQMY010000367.1 GCF_016743775.1 Microvirga aerilata
CTGCCCAAGGACTGGATCAACGATGCCATCCGGCGGCAAGCCGCTCAGGTGCCCGACAGCATCGGCTTCGTCACCAAACCCGAGATCGCCGCACAGATGATCGCGCGGGCTCTTGCCGCTGGCGTGCCGTTCGACTGGGTCGCGGCCGACACGATCTATGGTGTGGGAGCCATCGAGATGCAGTTGCGCCGGGCCGGCAAGGGCTACGTGCTGGGCGCGCATGCCACTGATCAGTTCTCCTCCTGGATCGACAAGCCTGAAGTGGCCGGCACGGCCGAGCAGATCGCGCAGGCTCTGTCTCCCGAGGGCTGGACGCGCCTATCAGCCGGCGACGGCACCAAGGGAGCGCGCCTGTATGACTGGGCGTACGTCGAGTTGGCCGATCTCAGGGCGGAGGAATACAACAAAGATCTCACCGGCCTGTGGACGCGCGGCCTGCTGATCCGACGCACCATCGCTGATGAGGATCTGGCGTTCTTTTCGACCTGGTGTCCGGCCGGCACGCCGGTCGAGACCCTGGTGCGGGTCGAGGGCCAGCGCTGGGCGATTGAGGATGCGTTCGAGACAGCGAAGACGGAGTTGGGGCT
>NZ_JAEQMY010000368.1 GCF_016743775.1 Microvirga aerilata
GCGCCGTGGCCGTAGCCGCAGTTCATGATCGTGCAGTCGCCTCCGTTGCGCAGGTGGTCCAAGGCGACCAGATGGGCGCGGGCGAGATCGTTGACCTGGATGTAGTCGCGCACGCAGGTGCCGTCCGAGGTCTCGTAGTCCGTGCCGAACACGTCGAGATGGGGCCGCTGGCCCAGCGCCGCCTGCGAAGCCACTTTGATCAGATGGGTGGCCTGCGGGGTCGACTGGCCGGAGCGGCCCTTCGGATCGGCGCCGGCCACGTTGAAGTAGCGCAGGATCGCATAGCGCAGCCCATGAGCCGCATGGGCATCCTGCAGCATCCACTCGCTCATGAGCTTGCTGCGGCCATAGGGGTTGATCGGCGCAAGAGGCATGTCTTCCGTGAGCAGAGGCGCCTCGGCGTTGCCGTAGACCGCTGCCGTGGAGGAGAAGACGAAGTTCTTCACGCCCTTCGCCACCGCGGTCTCGATGAGCGCGCGGGTCTTGACCGTGTTGTTGAAATAATAGGCCAGCGGATCGGTGACCGATTCCGGCACGACGATCTTGGCGGCAAAGTGCAGGATGCTGTCGACACCATGCTC
>NZ_JAEQMY010000369.1 GCF_016743775.1 Microvirga aerilata
GACGGCCGCTTCGTTCTCAAGGTCTTCAGAACGAAGACGAAGAACGCGGGAACGAAGAAGATCGCCAGCACGGTTGCCGAGATCATGCCACCGAGAACGCCCGTGCCGATGGCGTTCTGGCTCGCCGCGCTCGGTCCCGTGGCAATCGCGAGCGGCACGACGCCGAGCGCAAAGGCCAGGGACGTCATGACGATCGGGCGGAAGCGCAGGCGCGCCGCCTCCACCGCGGAATCCAGCAGGGACCTGCCCTCGGCATAGTAGTCCTTGGCGAACTCCACGATCAGGATGGCGTTCTTGGCCGACAGGCCGATGATCGCGATCAGGCCGACCTTGAAGTAGATGTCGTTGGGCATGTCCCGCACCATCACGGCCAGCACCGATCCGATGATGCCGAGCGGCACCACCAGCATCACCGACAGCGGGATCGACCAGCTCTCGTACAGTCCCGCCAGCAGCAGGAAGACGAACAGGATGCTCAACCCGAACAGGAGCGGCGCCTGCGAACCGGAGGTGATCTCCTCGAGCGACTGTCCCGTCCACTCGAAGCCGAAGCCCTCGGGCAACTCGGACGCCAGCCG
>NZ_JAEQMY010000036.1 GCF_016743775.1 Microvirga aerilata
TTACGGCCTTGTGGGCGACCTCTTCACCATCCTCCCCGAACTGAAGGATGAGTTGACCAAAGGCGGTCAATAAGGTCAGGAATAAAGACGGACCGGGCGGGACGCGCCCGGTCCCTTCGACGGCATGGATGCAGGCGGCGGATCAGATGGGCATTGAGATCAAAACGGTTGGCGTCATCGGCGCAGGACAGATGGGCAGCGGCATCGCCCATGTGTGCTCGCTTGCAGGGTTCAGCGTCCGGCTCAACGATCTCTCGGAAGAGCGGATCAATGCGGGTCTCGCTACCATCAACGGCAACATGGCCCGCAAGGTCTCCAAGGGAACCATCACCGAGGACGATCGGCAGGCGGCGCTCGAGCGCATCAGGCCGGCCCGCTCCTACGACGACCTGTCCCCCTGCGACATCGTCATCGAGGCGGCCACCGAGAACGAGGAGGTGAAGCGCAAGATCTTCACCAACCTGTGCCCCTCCCTGCGCCCCGACGCGATGATCGCCACCAACACCTCGTCGATCTCCATCACCCGGCTGGCCGCCTCCACCGACCGGCCGGAGCGCTTCATCGGCATTCACTTCATGAATCCCGTGCCGGTGATGCAGCTGGTCGAGCTGATCCGCGGCATCGCCACGGAGGACCCGACCTACGAGTCCGCCAAGGAATTCATCGGCAAGCTCGGCAAGATCGCGACGGTGTCCGAAGACTTCCCGGCCTTCATCGTCAATCGCATCCTGCTGCCGATGATCAACGAGGCGATCTATACGCTCTATGAGGGCGTGGGCTCGGTCGAGGCCATCGACACGGCCATGCGGCTGGGCGCCAACCATCCCATGGGCCCGCTCCAGCTCGCCGATTTCATCGGCCTCGACACCTGCCTGTCGATCATGCAGGTCCTGCACGAAGGGCTGGCCGACTCCAAGTACCGCCCCTGCCCGCTCCTCGTGAAATACGTGGAAGCCGGCTGGCTCGGACGGAAGACGAAGCGCGGCTTCTACGACTACCGGGGCGAGAAGCCGGTTCCGACCCGCTAGACCGAACGCCCCTTTCGTCGGCAGGGCTCGGGTTTCATCCACATCCCTGTGGGTGCGTCACAAACGTCGTGCCTTTGACCTTCACAACAGCGTCACACTGCCTATAGTCTTATCATACGGGATATGACTCTTCTCTTTTCTTGCGCATCGTGCGGAAAAGTGGCCCCGGTTTTCCGAGCCGGGCGATGCGCCAGCCAAGAAGAAGAGCATCGAATGGATCCCAAAAGTGGCCTCCACTTTTGGGTCCGATGCTCTGAGGAGGTGCGGTGACGATACACGTCCAGCCTGTTGTGCGACCGGAGGCCTGCCCGGCCCTCGTTCTCAATGCCGATTACCGGCCTTTGAGCTATTACCCCTTGTCCATCTGGTGTTGGCAGGATGCGATCAAGGCGGTCTTCCTCGACCGGGTCAACATCGTGTCGGAATACGACAAGGTCGTGCGAAGTCCGACCTTCGAAGTCCGCCTTCCCTCGGTCATCTCTCTCAAAACCTACGTCAAGCCGTCACGAAACCCAGCCTTTACCCGCTTCAACGTCTTCCTGCGCGACCGCTTCAGCTGCCAATACTGCGGCACCCGCGAAGACCTGACCTTCGATCACGTCATTCCCCGGTCCAAGGGCGGGCAAACCACTTGGGAAAACGTTGTCGCCGCCTGCGCGCCGTGCAACCTGAGAAAAGGGGACAAGCTGCCCCGCGAGGTTGAAATGTGGCCCCGGCAGAGCCCCTTCGCTCCCAGCATCCACGATCTTCACTCCAACGGGCGCCTCTTCCCGCCCAACTACCTGCACGAGAGCTGGCTCGATTATCTTTATTGGGACAGCGAGCTCGAGCCGTAACCTCCTGAGTCAATCCAATGCTGAGCCATTTATCTTTCGGCGTGCGCGACCTAGTCCGCGCCATGACCTTCTACGATGCCGCCCTGGGAGCGCTCGGCCTGAAGCGCGTATGGCAATCCGATCGATCGGCCGGCTATGGTCCTCCGGGCCGCAATGACATTTTCGCCGTGTTCCAGAAGCCGGATGCATCCCCGCCGGGGCCTGGCTTCCATCTGGCATTTTTCGCCCCGAGCCGGAGCGCCGTGGATGCGTTTTACGAGGCGGCCCTCGCTACTGGCGGTTCGGATGAAGGACGTCCAGGCCTGCGCCCGCAGTATCACGCCAACTACTATGCCGCCTTCGTGAAGGACCCGGACGGTTACAAGATCGAAGCCGTTCATCAATAGAACCGGGCTTTTCACTTCCGCGCGAACCAGAGGCTGAATCCAGCAAGTCCCAACGAAATCAGCACGTTCCATCCGGCCAGCGACAGGCCGAGAAAGCGCCATGCGGCCTCCGTGCAGCTGACGACGCGGGTGGTTTGCAGCTGATTGAGGAAATCGCCCACATTGCCCGCGCCGGCGCCCGATCCGCCGCCGCAATCGCTGGGCCCGGCCCAGAAGCCCCATTCGACGCCCGCATGGTAAGCCCCGAGACCGGCGCTGACGATAAAGACCAGCGCCAGAAGCCAGAGGCCGATCCGACCCCAGCGCGGCGGCAGGACTGCCGCCGCCAGCCCGAGGGGAATGGCGAAATAGTAGGGATTGCGCTGGATCAGGCAGAGCTTGCACGGCACATAGCCGAAGACATGCTCGAACACGAGGGCGCCGCCGACGGTGGCCGCAGCCGCCAGGGCGACGGCCAAAGCGGCCTGCCGGATGGTGAGCCCGATGCGCATCGCCCAACTCCCCTTAGAACAGGTACCGGAAGGCCACGAACCCGCCCACGATGGCTACGATGGCCACTGTGGCCACCACGTTGAAATTGTTGTCGATGATGGATTTGATGCGTGGCCCGAATTGGCTCATCAGCAGGGCGACAAGGAAGAACCGGGCCCCGCGGGTGAGGATCGAGAGCACGATGAACCAGCCCAGGTGATAGTTCGCGAAGCCGGACGTGATCGTCACGAGCTTGTACGGGATCGGGGTCAGCCCCTTGAGGAGGATCACCCAATGGCCGTATTCGGCATAAGCGTGCCGGAACGTTTCCGCGCCTTCGGTCAGCCCGTAGAGCCCGAACAGCCATGCCCCGATGGAGTCGTAGAGCACCAGCCCGATCATATAGCCCAGGATGCCTCCGATCACGGAGGAGATCGTGCAGATTGTCGCGTAGAACCAAGCCTTGTCGGGCCGCGCCAGCATCATCGGCACGAGCATCACGTCCGGCGGCACCGGGAAGAAGGAGCTTTCCGAGAATGAGACGGCAGCCAGGGCATAAGGCGCCGAGCGCCGAGCCGCGAGGGAAAGTGTCCAGTCATAGAGACGTCTGAGCATAGGGTTCCGACAGGTCTTGGTTCAGGATCAGGGCTGCTCGCCCTTTCGCCCTTTGAGCACAAGGCGTCCCGAATAGCGAGAGGCAAGACAACCGGAGGCAGCCCTCGCGGCGACCCTTGCCATCTGCCTCATTGACCAGCCTTCACGCCTCATGCTACGTCGCGGGTCCTTGCCCCTGTGGCGGAATTGGTAGACGCGCTCGACTCAAAATCGAGTTCCGCAAGGAGTGCTGGTTCGATCCCGGCCAGGGGCACCATTTCCCAGCTTCATTGAAGGCCGACCCCCGGGTCCACCTCGGACGATTGCGAGCTGCGGCTCGCCCACCTTTGAGCTAACTCTTATGCGACATTGCGAACGCAACTCTCCTGGGAACAAATGTCCGAGGTCGAAAACGGCGGCTGCCGAACCAAGATTCGTTGGCATGTGCTGACGCGGCTCCGGACGTGATCGACCCTCAGAACAAGCATTTTAAGCCAAGGAGAGGGGCTTGCCATGGAATACGAAATCGAGGCTGTCGCGCGGGCTTTGTATGATGCAGAGGACGATGCCCAGATATGGGAACGCGAGCCTGAAATCCTGAAAGCCGAATTTCGTCGCCATGCGCGCGCCGCCTTGGAGCTCCTGGAGCAGTACCGGAGCGAGAAGCTTGCCGAACGAGCAGCGGTGAAGGTTTCCCACGCCGCCTGAGGTTTGGCCGCGAGCGGCCCCGGGCTAGACCAAAGCCGTGACGAACAAAGCCCATGAGAATGGCCAACGCCCGCATCCGGTTGGGATGCGGGCGTTGCGTTGTTCAACGATGGATAACGGCGATCAGCCGCGACGCTCGATGACCGTGACGATGCGACGGGAGCGCGGCTCAACGATCACAACCTGATCGCGCACCACCACATACTTGCACTCGGGCAGGCCGCTCAGGATGCGCTCGACGTTGTCCGGGCAGTCGTACAGGGTCGTGACGGTGGTCGGAATGGTCGAGCCGACGCTGACGCTGAACGTCACGTTGCTGAGCGGCTGCACGTTGACGCTCCGGAAGGACTCGGTGATCTGGGTCCGCTGCTCCGTGGTCACGTTCACGCTGGTCGAGCTGGACGACGCCGTGCTGCCGGTCGTGTTGGCATTGCCGCTTGTGCCGGCCGCATTGCCCGTCGTGGTGTTGGTCGAACCGCTCGTTGCGCCGGACGCGGTGCCCTGCGTTGCGCCCGATGTACCGGATGCGGCGTTGTTCGTGGGGTTGCTCGTGTTGCCGGAGGTGCCGCTGGTCGTGCTGGAAGCGGAGCCCGAGGTCGTTCCGCTCTGCGTGCCGGACGCTGCCGAACCCGAACCGCCGGCCGCCGATCCAGAGCCTGAGCCGGACGAGCCGCCGGGCGTCATGATGGTCGAGCCGCCGGAGCCGCCGCCGGAGGCGCTACCGGAAGACGACGCACCGCCCGAGGTGCCGCCCGTGCTGCCGCCGGAAGCACCGCCCGCACCGCCGCTCGTTTGAGCCACAGCCGCCACGCTCAGGGAAAGGGCTGCCGCCGCAACCGTCGCCAAGAAAGTCGTACGCATTGAGAAACCTCCCATGAAATGGAGCCCTCGAAAGAGCGCTCTCGTATGCGTATCAACGGGGTCTGTCAGGTAGGGTTCCGTTCCCATCGGACGCTCCGCATCCTGTACATCTGACGTTCATGAACATGAACGAAACCCACGGGATCATTGGCTTTTTTCGATCATCCCGGCCTCTCGCCCGACAGACGCAAAACGGCGCGGGCGTTGCCCGGAGGCGTTCCCCAACGGGTTGGCCAAGCTAGGGCCTGCGCTGCCATGCGCGGATGTTGACAGCAGGGATGGCAGCCAAGTTTAACTTCTGTAAAAACTGGATTAGTCTCACGCGTCGATCCTTGTGGTTGCAAGGCCGCCTCCTGCGGCGCAAGCATCAGTTCTGAAGGCCGGAGCCGTATAAATGACGCATGGCGGAACCCATGATGGGACTCTGGTTGCCCTGTCGGTGCTTATTGCCATGGTGGCATCCTACACGGCACTCGATCTGGCAGCCCGCATTCGCGCCTCGGACGGCTGGGCCAGGCATGCATGGCTGACAACGGCCGCCATCGCCATGGGCGGCGGCATCTGGGCCATGCACTTCGTCGCCATGCTGGCCTTTCAACTGCCGGACACGGGGGTGAACTACCACATCGGCCTGACGGCGTTTTCGTTCATGCTTCCCATTGCGGTCACGGGCATCAGCTTCCACGTGGTGAACCGGGCCCACACGGGCCTGGCGACCCTTGCCCTCAGCGGCTTGTTCATGGGCTCCGGCATCGCCGGCATGCATTACACGGGCATGGCCGCCATGCGCATGGCGGCCGATCTGAGCTACGACGGCCTCTGGGTTACCGTCTCGGTGCTGATTGCCATCGGGGCCGCAACCGTCGCGCTGTGGCTGGCCTTCCGCAATGTCGGCTTCGCCCAGAAGCTTCTCGCCGCCGTTGCCATGGGCGTGGCCATTGCGGGCATGCATTATGCCGCCATGCACGGGGCAGCCTTTGCGCCGCACACCGCCCTGGACGACGCTCATGGGGCCGCAAGCCTGAACCAGACCAGCCTGGCGCTCGCCGTCTCGGCCACCACCTTCCTCATCCTGTTCCTGGCTCTCATCGCGGCCATGTTCGACCGCCGCTTCGCCTACCTTGCGGAGCGGGAGTCGATTGCCCTGCGCGAGAACGAGGAGCGCTTCCGCACGCTCTACAGCAAGACCCCCGTGCCTCTGTTCTCCGTCAACTCGGACAGGATCATCGAGTATGTGAGCGATGCATGGCTCGACCTTCTGGGCTACGGCCGCGAGGAGGTGGAGGGCCGGCCGATTACGGATTTCATCAGCCGGGACTCGGCGCCCGATCGGCCTCAGCCCGTCTGGCCGACGCTTCTCAAGGTGGGCGAACTGAAGGATATCGAGTACCGGCTCGTCAGCAAGGACGGCCGAATCCTGGATGTGCTCATATCCGGCCGCGTCGTCAGGGATGAGCAGGGCCGGTTCAGCTATGTTCTGGGAGGCGTCGTCGATGTGACCGCCCGCAAAAGAGCCGAGGAGGCCCTGCGGCAGGCGCAAAAGATCGAGGCCGTAGGCGCGCTGACCGGAGGCATCGCCCATGACTTCAACAACCTGCTAGCAGTCGTCCTCGGCAATCTCGACCTCCTGAGCCACAGGCTGCCGGACGATCCGAAAACCCGACGCCTTCTGGATACGGCCATCAAGGGAGCCGAGCGCGGCGCCGCCCTCACCCAGCGCATGCTGGCCTTTGCCCGGCGGCAGGATCTCAAAACCGAATCCATCGACGTGCCCGACCTCGTGAAGGGCATGGCCGACCTCCTGCTGCGCTCCATCGGCCCCATGGTTCAGATCGAGACGCGGTTCCCCCTCAGGCTCCCTTTCGCCCAGGTGGATGCCAACCAGCTCGAGCTGGCGCTGCTCAACCTCGCGGTCAACGCGCGGGATGCCATGCCTCAGGGGGGCGTGATCACGATTGCGGCCCGCGAGGAGCTCGTGCATGCGGACCACCGCTCCAGCTTGACGCCCGGCCGGTATGTCTGCCTGTCCGTCACGGATACGGGCGAGGGCATGGACGAGGCCGTGCTCAACCGGGCGATGGAGCCCTTCTTCACGACCAAGGGCATCGGCAAGGGAACAGGGCTCGGCCTGTCCATGGTGCATGGGCTTGCCGCGCAATCCGGCGGATGCCTGGTCATGAAGAGCCGCAAGCACCTGGGCACCACGGCGGAGATATGGCTGCCCGCCGCTCAGGCCCAGGAAGCGGCGGAGAGCGACGCGGCAGCTCCTCCGGCCCCGGACGGCAAGCTGGCGCACAGGTCTCTCACCGTGCTCGTGGTGGACGACGACCCGCTCGTGCTCCACAACACGGCTGCGATGCTCGAAGACCTGGGACACACCGTCGTCGAGAGGGCCTCCGGCGATGAGGCCCTGGACTACCTGGGCAGCGGCGGCGGCGCCGATCTCATGATCACCGATCAGGCCATGCCGCGCATGACCGGCACGCAGCTTGCGGACAGGGTCAGGGCACGGTGGCCCGACCTGCCGATCATTCTGGCAACGGGGTACGCCGATCTCCCCGCCGGAGCGGATGCAGGCCTTGTCAGGCTCAGCAAGCCCTTCCGTCAGGACGCGCTGATCGGGGCGCTGTCCACCAGCCTTCAATCGATCAAGGGCGCACAGAAGGTCGTCCCGCTTCGGCCCAAGCACGGCTAGGTGAAGCGCAAGGTTGTCGCGACACCGAAGTGACGCTCAGGATCGTCTCGGCGCTGGAGACGATGCGCCTGCATCGGCCCCCTTGCGGCCGGTGACGGTGCTCGTGCTTCAGGTCTGCAATCCCTGGGGCACGAGCGGTGCGAAGTCCGACACGACCTTTTCATAGACCGGCCGCTTGAACGGGATGATCAGCTCGGGCAGCCGGTGCATCTCCTCCCAGCGCCACTCATCGAACTCGGGCCTGTGATGGCCGCCGCCGGGCTGGTGGATGTTGATCTCGCTGTCGTCGCCCTCGAACCGGAACGCGAACCATTTCTGGTTCTGGCCGCGATAGCGTCCGCGCCAGGCCCGGCCCGCCACCATGGTCGGGAGGTCGTAGGCATACCAATCCTGCGCCTCGGCCAGGAGGCTCACCGAGCGAACGCTGGTTTCCTCATAAAGCTCGCGCAAGGCTGCCCGATAGGGATCCTCGCCCGGATCGATGCCGCCCTGCGGCATCTGCCAGGCATAGCCATCCGATACGTTGTCGCTGCCTTCCGAATGGCGGCGGCCGATAAAGACCAAGCCTTCCTTGTTGAGAAGCATCACACCGACACAGGAGCGATAGGGCAGATCCTTTCTGGCCTGTGATCCTTTTGCGCTCCTCATCCGACACCTACTCCCTGGCTCGCGGACGCCTGATGCGGCCGGTCTTTTGTCATCGCCGGCGCTTGCTCTTGGTTCCGCAGCATCGAACGAGAGTGCCGCTTCCCCGGGCCTTTCACAAGCCTTTCCGCATCATTGTCGACCGCTGAATGCAAAAGGGCCCGACGGTGGATATGCCGTCAGGCCCTTTTGCATCTTTGTTGCCCGCGGAGGGGCTCAATCAGGGCTCAGTTGGGAGCCGTGGTGGTGTTGGCTGCACCCTTGCGAACCCCGTGAAGGAGGTCGTAGGCGGCAATCAGCTGCTTGTCCTTGGTCGCATCCGTCGGAATGTAGGCGGAGGAGCCGCCGCGCTCTTCCTTTTCGCCGCCGTTCTGCAGGTGGCCGCGCAGGCCGGCCTCGCCCTTGGTCTCGTCCTTGCCCTTCAGCTCCTCGGGGATGTCCTGCAGCACCTCGATATCCGGATCGATGCCCTTGGCCTGGATCGAACGGCCGGCCGGCGTGAAGTAGCGCGCCGTGGTCAGGCGCACGGCTCCGTTGCCGCCGAGCGGGATGATAGTCTGCACGGAGCCCTTGCCGAAGGAGCGGGTTCCGAGAACCGTCGCGCGCTTGTGGTCCTGCAGGGCGCCGGCCACGATCTCGGAAGCCGAGGCCGAACCGCCGTTGACGAGCACGACCAGCGGCTTGCCCTTGGTCAGGTCGCCCGCCTTGGCGCTGAAGCGCTGGGTGTCCTCGGCGTTCCGGCTGCGGGTCGAGACGATCTCGCCCCGGTCTAGAAAGGCGTCGGAGACCATGATGGCCTGATCGAGCAGGCCGCCCGGGTTGTTGCGCAGGTCGATCACGAAGCCTGCCACCTTGTCGGCGCCGATGTCGCTCGTGAGCTTGTCGATGCCGGCGCGCAGGCCCTCGAAGGTCTGCTCGTTGAACTGGGTCACGCGCAGGACGCCGATGTCGCCCTCGACCCGAGCCCGGACGGGACGCACCTTGATCGTCTCACGGTTCAGCTTCACCTCGATCGGATCCTTGGCTTCCTTGCGCTGGATCTTGAGGGAGACGGAGGAGTTGACCGGACCCCGCATCTTGTCGACCGCCTGGTTCAGGTTCAGGCCCTGGACCGGCTCGTCGTTGATGTGGGTGATGATGTCGTTGGCCAGGATGCCGGCGCGGGAGGCGGGCGTCTCGTCGATGGGCGTGACCACCTTGACGAGGCCTTCCTCCATGGTGACCTCGATGCCGAGGCCGCCGAACTCGCCGCGGGTCTGCACCTGCATGTCGCGGAAGCTCTTGGCGTCCATGTAGCTCGAATGGGGGTCGAGCGAGGTCAGCATGCCGTTGATGGCTGATTCGACGAGCTTCGACTCCTCGGGCTTTTCAACGTAGTCCGTCCGAACCTTCTCGAAGACGTCTCCGAAAAGGCTCAGCTGCCGATACGTATCGGCCGAAGCCGCAACGGCGCTCATGCCCGACAGGAGGCTGGTCTGCGACACCATGGTCGCGCTGCCGGCACCGATGGCCGCACCGAGAATCAAGAGAGATAGTTTCCGCATTATCCGCGAACCTTTTCGCTTTGCGATTTCGCCCACCAGGGACCTGGATCGATTGAACTGCCGTCTTTCCTGAACTCAACATAGAGGACAGGATTGTTCTTTTCTATGGCGGAGCCGATCAAACTCATGAGAGGAGCTTCTCCCATGCTTGCTACGGGTTCGCCTGCGAGCACGAACTGCCCGACATCGACGTTGATTTGATCCATACCGGCCAGAAGGACATAGTATCCCCCGCCGGCATTGATGATCAAGAGTCGACCATAGGATCGGAACGGACCGGCAAACGCCACCCATCCGTCCGCAGGCGATACCACGGTTGCCTTCGGGCGGGTTGTGATCGAAATGCCACGCGTCGTTCCGCCATAGCCGTCGGGAGCCCCGAAGCCCGCCGACGTCTCTCCGCTCACGGGGCGGGGCAGCAGGCCGCGCGCTTCCGAGAACGGAATCTTCGGCGCGAGCCGGGCCGGATCCCGGAAGGCGGCCTGAGCGAATTTCTCCCGGGTCTCCCGCTCCTGGGCCTGGGCGGCCTTGCGCGCCTCCTCGACAGCTCGCTGCGCGCCCGAGATCTCCGCTTCCATGCGGTCGATCAGCTCCTTGAGGGTTCCGGCCTGACGGGCGAGGGCCGCGGCCTTCTCCTGCTCGGCGCCGACATTGCGCTCGACTTCCGCGATGCGGCCCTGGCGGGCCTCCATGAGGGCGGCGAGGCGCTCCTGCTCGCCGTTCAGGGCCGTCAGCTCCCCATTGAGCGTCGAGCGGTCGGTGGCGATGGCCTCCTTGAGGCGCACCAGCTCGGCCAGATCGGTGGCCAGAATGTCGGCCTCGACCCGCAGTTCGGGCAGCACGGCTCCCAGCATGATCGAGGCGCGCACGGCCTCGAGCATGTCCTCGGGCCTTACCAGCACGGCCGGCGGCGGGCGGCGGCCCATGCGCTGGAGGGCCGCGAAAACCTCGATGATGACGCCCCGGCGGCTGTCCAGGGAGCGGCGGATGGCGGCTTCGCTGGCGGCGAGCGTCTGAAGGCGTCCCTCAAGCCCCCGGATCCGGTCCTCGATGCCGCGAACCCTGCCGGCCGTGTCGATCAGGGCGGCATTGAGCCTCGCCCGGTCCGTCTTGATCTCCTCGATCTCGGCCTCGAGGCGCTTTCGGGCCTCGGCATTGGCCGTGATCGCCTCTTCGAGGATCTTGAGGTCCTGTTCCCGCCGCGCCTTCTCCTCGGCGGTCTCGGCCTGCTGCGGCTGGGCGGCAGGCGCAGGGGATTGCTGGGCCTTCGCGGGGCTCAGGGCGGCAGCAACCATCCATGCGGCAAGGGCAAGAGCCCTGCGGGAGAAAAGCGAGTTGAAGTGGATCATCCTTCAGGAATCATCGTGGCCGGCGCGATGATAAGGGTGTCCGGCCATGATTGTCAGTGCCCGATAAAGCTGCTCGGCCACAAGAGCCCGCACGATCTGGTGCGGCATAGTGAGCGCCCCGAAGGAAACGACGAGTTCGGCCCGCTGCCGAAGCTTGGGATCGAGACCGTCGGGCCCGCCGATGACGCAGGCGACCCCTGAGCGGCCCTCGTCCCGCCAGTGCCTGATTCGCTCGGCGAAAGCCTCGCTGGACGGGCTCTTGCCGCGTTCGTCGAACACGATCAGCACGGACGTGCCGGCCTTCTCCAGAAGGGCCCCGGCCTCTTCGGCGCGCCGGTCGTCGTCCCGGCGAGCCCGGCTCTCGGGCAGCTCGACAATATCGAGGCCGGCGAGCCCCAAGGCCCGGCCCATGCCTTCGACCCGCTGCCTGTAGCGTTCGACCAGCTCCCGCTCGGGGCCGCTTTTGAGACGGCCCACGGCCAGCAAGCTCAGTCGCACGATGCACGCCTCTTTCAATGCCGCATGATCTTGGTCGGGCCGGTTTCCCTGCCCGGATCATGCTTTCAGCTGGCGCGGTCCTGCGGACGGTCGGCGCCCCACATCTTCTCGAGGTTGTAGAAGCCACGAACCTCGGGGCGGAACACGTGGATCAGCACGTCGCCGGCATCGATGAGCACCCAATCGCAGGCAGGCAGCCCTTCGACGCGCGCGTTCCCGAACCCCTTGTCTTTGAGGTCCTTGATCACGCGGTCGGCGATCGCGCCCACATGGCGATCGGAGCGGCCCGATGTGACGATCATGGTGTCGGCAAGCGAGGTTTTTCCGGCCAGGTCGATTTCGACCGTGTTTTCGGCCTTCATGTCCTCGAGGGAAGCCAGGGCGACGGCCCGGATATCCTCTGCCGGCGGAGCATCCGCTCCGGAGAGAGGAGGAAGCAGATTGGCATCCGCTTCGATGGAAGATAGTCGGTTCAGGTTCAGACCCTTTCTCAGCAGCGCTATCTCTGGCGCCGTTCTCTTAAGATAATGTCGAACGGCCCCATATTTCAACGTCCTCCCAAGGGAGAAGTTCGTCGCATCTGGCGCAGCTTCGTGGATGACAGGTGGGAGCGCGGCCCGTGCAGGAACACCCAGGCCGGCGGCCTGAGGCCCGGCAGGGCAAAGGCGTCGCTCTCGCCGATCCGCTTCGACGACAGGGCCGCCCCGCTGCGGGAGTGGAAGGCCTTCAAGGTCCAGCCCGGACGGTCGATGACCGCAATCGGCATCATCCGGGCGATGCGCCGCCAGCCGCGCCAGCGGTGGAAGCCCGCCAGGTTGTCGGCTCCCATGATCCAGACGAAGCGCACGCCCGGGTACCGGCGCTTGAGATAGGCCAGGGTGTCGACCGTATAGCGGGCGCCGATCTCCTCCTCGAAGGCGGTCACGTCGATGCGGGGATCCCGGGCGACCCTTTTGGCCTCCGCCACCCGCATGGGGGTGGTGGCCAGCTCGCCGGGATCCTTGAGCGGATTGCCCGGCGTGACGATCCACCAGACCCGGTCGAGGCCCAGGCGCCTGAGAGCCATGAGGCTCACATGGCGGTGCCCGGCATGGGCCGGGTTGAAGGATCCCCCATAGAGCCCGATCCGCATGCCGGGCGCAGCCAGCGGCAGGCGGGCCAAGCCCGAGGGCCTGAAACGGAAGCGAGAGGAGACAGGCTTCACGGGCGCGTCTGGCCCGAGCCGCGAATACGATATTTGAACGAGGTCAGCTGCTCCACGCCCACCGGCCCCCGGGCATGCATGCGGCCCGTGGCGATGCCGATCTCGGCCCCGAACCCGAACTCGCCGCCATCGGCGAACTGGGTCGAGGCGTTGTGGAGCACGATGGCCGAGTCCACCTCCGCCATGAAGCGCTCGGCGGTAGCCCCATCCTCCGTGACGATGGAGTCGGTGTGGTGGGAACCGTATGTCTCGATATGCCCGATCGCCTCGTCGAGCCCGTCGACGATCCGGGCCGAGATGATGGCGTCGAGATACTCGGTGCGCCAGTCCTCTTCCGATGCCGGCGTGACGCGCGGATCGGCAGCCTGCACGGCCTCGTCGCCGCGCACGGCGCAGCCCGCCTCCAGCAAGACGGACACGAGCGGCCTGAGGTGGGTTTCGGCGCAGGCGCGGTCCACCAGCAGGGTCTCGGCCGCGCCGCAGACGCCCGTGCGGCGCATCTTGGCGTTCAGCACGATCCGCTTCGCCATCTCCAGGCTGGCCTCCCCATGCACATAGACATGGTTGAGCCCCTCCAGATGGGCGAAGACCGGCACCCGCGCCTCCTCCTGCACCCGCGCCACGAGGCTTTTGCCGCCGCGCGGCACGATCACGTCGATGTTGCCGTCGAGTCCCGCCAGCATGGCCCCCACCGCGGCCCGGTCGCGGGTCGGCACGAGGCGGATGGCGTCGGCGGGCAGCCCTGCCTGCTCCAGCCCCTCCCCCATCGCTTCGGCGATGGCAAGGGACGTGCGGAAGCTCTCGGAGCCCGCGCGCAGGATCGCCGCATTGCCGGCCTTGAGGCAGAGCGCGCCCGCATCCGCCGTCACGTTGGGACGGCTCTCAAAAATCACGCCGATCACGCCAAGCGGCGTGGCCACGCGCTCGATCTGCAGGCCGTTCGGGCGCTCGAAACGGGCAAGCACGCGCCCGACCGGATCGGGCAACGCGGCGATGTTTTCGACCGCTTCGGCAATGGCTTCGACGCGCTCAGGGTTGAGGATGAGGCGGTCGATGAAAGCGCCGCTCTGCCCCTTGGCTTGTGCGTCGGCAAGGTCCTCGGCATTGGCCGCCAGGATCTCGCCCGCCTGCGCACGGATGCGGGCGGCCATGGCATGCAAGGCGGCATTTTTCTCCTCGGGCGTCGCCAAAGCCACGCGGCGCGCGGCCGTGCGTGCGCGGCGGCCGAGCTCGGCCATCAGCGCCGGAACGCTCGGTGTTCCAACCGAAGCCGCCCCTGGCGCGTTGAGATGGTCAGCCAGCACTTCTGCAATCAAGGCCCGAAAGCTATCCATGTCCAAGTCCCAGCCCCTGACCGCTTCAGGGGAAATGCCTCACCCGGAACCCATAGCACACCCGGCGGCTCCGGAGCCAAGCCGTCCCGCTCTGCCGGAGATCCGGATCGGAACCTCGGGCTGGCACTACAAATCCTGGCACGGACCTTTCTACCCGGCAGGCTTAAAGATCAAGGACTTCCTGTCCTACTACGTCCAGCACTTCGACACCGCCGAGATCAACAATTCCTTCTACAGGCTTCCCACCGAACAGGCGGTGCAGGCCTGGCATGACGCCGCCCCGAACGGCTTTCTGTTCGCCTGGAAAGTGTCGCGCTTCATCACGCACATGAAGCGGCTCAAGGGCATCGAGGAGAGCATCGAACTCGTCCTCAGTCGCATGAACGCCTTAGGCGCCAAGTTCGGCCCCGTGCTGTTCCAGTTGCCGCCCACCTTCAAGGCCGATGCGGAGACGCGGGAGCGGGTGGCGCGCTGCCTGTCGCTCGTGCCCGATGGCCGGCGCTGCGCGTTCGAGTTTCGCCACCCGAGCTGGTACGAGGAGGCCGTCTTCCGAACCCTGCGCGACCACAACGCGGCGCTCTGCATCTCCGATCACGCGGATGCTCCGGCGCCTTGGGAGGCTACGGCGGATTTCGTCTATGTGCGGGCTCACGGTACCAACGGACGCTACGCCGGAAGCTACAGCCCCGAGACCCTGCAGGGCTGGGCGCACCGGATCGCCGCCTGGCAACGGGATGGACGCGGCGTCTACGTGTATTTCGACAACGACATCAAGAGCGCCGCTCCCGGGGATGCGGAAATGCTGCTGGGGCTCCTGAACGACGATCAGTCGCCGAGCGCCATGTCGTCCCGGTGAACCATCTCGGTGCGGCCGGGATAGCCGAGGATCGGCTCGATCTCGCGGCTCGGGCGCCCGGCGATGCGCGCCGCATCCTCCGCGTCGTAGGCCACGAGCCCTCGTCCGAGGACGCGGCTGTCGCTGCGGATCGTCACCGCATCGCCGCGACGGAAGGAGCCCTCGATCCGGCGCACGCCCACCGGCAGCAGGCTTGCCCCGCCTTGCAGCGCGCGCGCCGCGCCCTCATCCACGTATAAGGTGCCCCGCGGCTCAAGGGCCCCGGCGATCCAGGTCTTGCGCGCGGTGGCGGGATTGGACGGGGTCAGGAACCAGGTGCAGCGCCCGCCGTCGGCGACGCGCTTCAGGGGATTTTTCGTGCGGCCGTCGGCGATGATCATATGCGTGCCGCCGGCGGTTGCGATCTTGCCGGCTTCCACCTTGGTGCGCATGCCGCCCCGGGACAGCTCGGAGGCAGCACCTCCTGCCATGGCCTCGATCGCCGGCGTGATGCGCTCGACCACCGGGATGTGCGCCGCGTTCGGATCGGCGGCCGGCGGGGCCGTGTAAAGGCCGTCGATGTCGGAAAACAGCACCAGGAGGTCGGCGCCGATCATGGTGGCAACCCGCGCCGCCAGGCGGTCGTTGTCCCCATAGCGGATTTCGGAGGTGGCCACCGTGTCGTTCTCGTTGACGACGGGCACCGCCCGCATCTCGAGAAGCTTCAGGGTCGTTGCGCGCGCGTTGAGATAGCGGCGCCGCTGCTCGGTGTCGGCCAGCGTCACCAGGATCTGGCCTGCCGTGATGCCATGATGCGCCAGCACCTCCGACCAGGTGCGGGCGAGCGCGATCTGGCCGACCGCCGCGGCCGCCTGGCTTTCCTCGAGGCGCAAGGGTCCCGACGGCAGCCCGAGGACCGTGCGCCCCATGGCGATGGCGCCGGAGGAGACGACGAGAACGTCCGCCCCTTGCGCATGGAGATCGGCGATGTCCTCGGCCAGCGCCGCCAGCCAGGCATGATTCAGCCGCCCGCGCGCCCGGTCGACCAGGAGCGCGGAGCCGACCTTCAGGACGACACGGCGGAATTGGCCGACCAGAGGCGTCACGGATGCCACTCGCCCTGAGGCTCGGCCGGCTCTTCCTCGGCCTTGGCCTGATCGATCACGGTCAGGAGCGCCTGCAGAACCTCCTGCACCCCTTGGCCCGAGGCCGAGGAGATCACGTAGGGCGTCCGCTTGCAGGCCTTTTTGAGCTTCTTGAGTTGCTCCTTCAGGGTGTCCTCGTCCAGGGCATCCGCCTTGGAGAGGGCCACGATCTCGGGCTTCTCGTCGAGCCCATGGCCATAGGCCTCGATCTCATGGCGGACGGTCTTGTAGGCCTCGCCCGCGTCCTCGCTCGTTCCCTCCACCAGGTGCAGCAGCACGCGGCAGCGCTCCACATGGCTCAGGAAGCGGTCGCCGAGGCCGATGCCCTCCGATGCCCCCTCGATGAGGCCGGGGATGTCGGCCAGCACGAACTCCCGGGCGTAGGCGCGCACCACGCCAAGCCCCGGATGGAGCGTGGTGAAGGGATAATCGGCAATCTTCGGCTTGGCGGACGTGACGGTCGCGAGGAACGTGGACTTGCCCGCATTGGGAAGCCCGACCAGCCCCGCATCGGCGATGAGCTTGAGGCGCAGGATGAGCGTGCGCTCCTGGCCTTCCAGGCCGGGATTGGCCCGGCGGGGGGCGCGGTTGGTCGAGGTGGTGAAATAGGCGTTGCCGAAGCCGCCATTGCCGCCCTTGGCGAGCAGCACCTTCTGGCCCACATGGGTCATGTCGGCGATCACGGTCTCGCCGTCCTCTTCCAGGATTTCCGTGCCGGCCGGCACTTTGAGCACCACGTCGGCGCCCTTGCCGCCGGCCCGGTTCTGGCCCATGCCGTGGCCGCCGGTCTTGGCCTTGAAATGCTGCTGGTAGCGATAGTCGATGAGGGTGTTGAGCCCCTCCACGCATTCCGCCCAGACGTCGCCGCCGCGGCCGCCGTCGCCGCCGTCCGGCCCGCCGAACTCGATGAACTTTTCACGGCGGAACGACACGGCGCCTGCGCCGCCGTTGCCTGAGCGAATATAGATCTTGGCTTGGTCGAGAAATTTCATAACCCGCATCCTTTACGGGACTGGAGCATTTTTCGCAAAACCGGATCCGGCCTTGCGGGCGAAAAATGCGGCAATCCACGCTGATCTTGCGGGAGCAACGCGGACATAAGGGGAAGCGCTCCCGAAAGATCTCGGGAGCGCCGGCAATCAGCAGGCGAGAGGCATCCCGCGGTCCACCTCGACCTCGACCGAGACGGGCTCGCGCACGAGGCCCGTATGGCCCCAGCTCTTCAGGCTCTCCCAGGTGCGCCGTTCGAGCCGGAAGTGATCCACCGGGTAGAGGCCGCACCGGGCCGGCAGCTCGGAGAGCCCTGCACCCTGGTAGGCAAAGCCGCACCTTTCCAGCACGCGCCGGGAGGCCGGGTTGATCACCCGGGCACAGGCCGTGATCTCGTCCCCCTCGCTGTAGGCGAAGAAGGCATCGATCAGCGCGCGAACGGCCTCGGTGGCATAGCCGTGCCCCCAGTAGGGGGTGCCGAGCCAATAGCCGAGTTCAGGCTTGCCGGTCTCCGGATTCGGGCCGATTCCCACCATCCCGATCAGGCTGTTGGGCTTGCCCTTGGGGGTGATGGCGAGCTGCAGGCCCTGGCCGTCGGCGTTGGAGCGCCGGGCCTGGAAGATGAAACGTTCGGCGGCGTCCGGGTGGTACGGATGCGGAATTCGCGCCGTCATCTCCGCGACCGTTTTCTCCCCGGCAAGGCGTACGATGGCTTGGGCATCCGCAAGACGAGCCCAGCGCAGCCACAGGCGGCGGGTCTCGAGGCGGAAAACATCGTCACGGGTGAGGTCGGGAAACATCGTCTTGCTCCGATCCGAATGGGCTTACCTAGCCCGGAAATGACGAAGGGGAGGTGGACATCCCACCTCCCCTGTCTTTTCGGATCTGAGCTTGGCCTTTTGGGCCTGTTTAGGAGCTTTTGATCCGCCGGGTCGGTGTGATGCCGGCGGGAGCTCCTTCGTTTTGCTCTCGCCGTTTACTCTGCGGCCTCTTGGGCCGGTACAACCGATACAAAGGCTCGGCCCTGACGCGTCAGGAATCGGACGCGGCCGTCGGCCGTAGCAAAGAGGGTGTGGTCTTTGCCCATGCCGACATTGGCGCCGGCATGCCATTTCGTGCCGCGCTGACGAATAATGATGTTGCCGGCAATCACCTGCTGATCGCCGAACTTCTTGACGCCCAGACGACGGCCTGCAGAGTCACGACCGTTGCGAGACGAACCGCCTGCTTTTTTGTGAGCCATGGGTTTACTCCCGTGTTCCTATCGAATGCCCTGCCTTTCGGCGGGACCGGCGCAGCCTTTGAAGCCGCAGCCCTGAATCTTACCAACTTAAGCCGCTTGGGGCCCTCGCCTCACTCAGGCGCGAATCTCGGTGATCCGCACCACGGTGTAGTCCTGGCGATGCCCGCGCTTGCGGCGCGAATTCTGGCGACGGCGCTTCTTGAAGGAGATGACCTTCTCGCCGCGGGTGTGTTCCACCACTTCGCCTGCCACGGTCACGCCCTCGACGAGAGGTGCGCCAACCTGGGTGCCGCCATCGTTCGTGACCATCAGAACCTGGTCGAACGTGACGGCTGCGCCTGGCTCGCCTGCGAGCGTGGCGACGGTGATGACGTCGTTGGCGGCAACGCGATACTGCTTGCCGCCGGTCTTGATCACTGCGAACATCTTGATCCTCGTGTTCAAACCCAATTCTCAGCGGAGGGATCCCCGCCGGATTGGCTTTTTGGCAGTTTCCGGCTTCGGTTCACGGTAGCTTGGGCCACCGCATGGATACGCGCAGGCACTCGTGCCCGTTCGTAGAGGAGGACTACCTACGGACTGCCCTTTCACTTGTCAATCAAAAACCTTGCTTTTGGTGCTTGAAGAGCCGCCAAGCCCATGATATCCACCCGGCCTCAACCAGCGGGGCTTAAGGTCCTTAGCACCCCGGAGAGGTGGCAGAGTGGTTGAATGCACCGCACTCGAAATGCGGCATACGGGCAACCGTATCGGGAGTTCGAATCTCCCCCTCTCCGCCATTATATTCCGCTAAATACTTGATATTAGTGCAGAAGTGGCCACAGGTGTGAAGTTGGCCCCAACATCCATACAGGGCTCCGCTTCTCCGATCTTAGTTCATCCGGAGAAGAGTCCTCAGGCCCAGGATCATCTAGTGCGGTAGCCCTGTGTTCCCAAAGGTATCCAGTTTCTTATTGTCACTGCCGACGCCTCGCCGTGGTCGCCCGCTAAGTCATTAATTTAGCAGTGGCTTTGTGGAAACGACCGCGGCGTTTTACATGGCGAGATAATACGGGGACACACAAGGGGACGCAAATCTTCTGTGTTTCCTTACCTGTATTTCTTACCTCAAGTAGCTCCGGCCTCTCCCTCCAACATGTATTTCCGAGCTCGTGATTCGGGCGAGATAAGGCAAAGCTCGCTCTGGCATCTTCCGGAAACGTAAGCGCCATCTGCTCCAGCAAGGTTGCACAATAGCACAACAGCGTGCACCATATTTGAAATGCGGCATCCGGGCAACAGTATCGGGAGTTCGAGTCTTCCCCTCTCAGCTATTACTCCTCTGATCCATAAGAACTACTGAGGTTTGGGCAAAGGACCGCCGCAGCGTCCGAAACATTTAAAAGATCAAACCCGTCACACTGGTGTCAAAAGGACGGACTAACTGTACGGCAATGATCCGCAAGCGCAGCTCTCCCTGACAGGCTCAGGTGCGCCGCCAAGGCTTCCCTCCCCTTGTTCAGGCCTTTGCATCCCAGGCCGACGCGGCTGCTTGGGCCTGGGATAAAGAAAATAACATTGACCGAGCTGAACTTTCCCTAGCGATCACGACTCAAAGCGCATCACGGTCTACGATCTCCTGCAACGCTACGAACAGAAGTTTACAGTGAGGAAGCGAGGAGCTGACCCATCCCGCGTGAACTCCTAGTCCCGTCTATTTCATGCCGGTGCTGCTGAGGGGATCTAAACCATAACGGGGAGGAGGGGGCGATATCAGACCAAGAACACAGTTACATCACTGGCGCGGCACGGCTGTCTTATTGTTTGATCGCGCTCCTCTTCTGCGTGTTGAGACTACCGATAACCGTTTTAGCAGCGCAGGGTGAATCACCATGCGTTTATCCGCTAAAAGGGTTGGATCCCCACGAAAAGACCACCTATTCCTGAAATCGGTGCCAGTCGATCCCGCTCGGAAGGAGTTACCAATCGCTCCGAGCCTATAAAGATCAGCGAGTATCTCTCTGACCGACCTACGCTTGAGCAAGCCTGTAAGCACAGATGAATGTTGGGCCAATCTATCGAAACGCTCTGCAATCTGCTGGAATTCGAATGCTGCAGAGCCACCCGAGATAACGCTCTCAATCGCGTCGACTTCCACATCAGAATATATAGCACTTAGTTCGTAGCGGATTTCGTCCCACAACTTAGCCGAGTATTCTGTCTCCGTTTCATGCAGTACATCCACTGTGAACTTTGTCTCGGCTGGGAATAGTCTCTGTGCAAGACTCAAGCGCCAGACAATATCTCGTGGCTTGTAAAATGATTTGTCTAGTATGAAAGCCTCTACAGGCTCGCCATTTACGACTTGAGGGAAGTAGGTGCCTATAGGATCATCAGAGACTGGAACCCCTGCAATGCGCTCAGATGCTTGAATCTTCGTTTTTATGATCTGGATGAGCGGGTGATTAAGAGACCGGTTCGCATGATGCCAAGAAATGTGAAATCCCTGGTCATGAACAAGGCGATCAACCTCTTGTCCGAGCGACCCCATAGCGTCAATTACCTCAGAACGCACTGCCGCAAGAACATGTAGCGGCACACCCGCCTTGCGGAAAACATCATTCATTAACGCAACCGAGAAAAGAAGATCTCGTACCATACGCTGATCACGCCGGTGCTGCTCTGGCGTATGATAAAAGGCTTCCAGCTCATCGAAATAAATGAAAGTGGGTTTGACGAACTCTACCTTTGACAGAGTAGCCAACACCTTTCTGCTCAAAGCATCAAGGCTGGTCCTACCCTGTTCTCCCTCTTTCTTAAAATCCCCGCCAAGTTCGGCTTCGAAAAACCGACATCGGCTCGGATTTTAACGTTAGCGCCTTCCAGCTTCGGCATAAAGCCGATCGCCTTCCTGAAGATCGAGTCATCATTCAACCCAAGAAGCCGAACTGCTTTCCCTGCAGTGCCAACGCTAGACTCGCTATACGCACCAGGGTTCTCCTTTATGTTCTCGCCGATTTTATGCAGGATGAACCAGGACCAAGCGGCCTTGAAGTCTTGCGCAACTTCCATGCTCTTTGGATCGAGGTCAGTCCAAGAAATTCCAACCTCATTCGAGATATGCAGCCTTTGCGACTCCGTTAGATCAGTCTTAAATAGAACGAAATCTGTGATAGCACCAGATTTGCGGCGCTGCTCTGCGTGCCATCGAAGCAGGGATGTTTTCCCTGTACCTCGAAATCCCTCGATAAAGAAGATGTCGCCGTTGTGCATTCGATTTGGCTCAACGGTAGCGGGAATGAGAAATGCATCAAATATCTCTTGGTCGCGCTCATTCGAGGGGGTGAGGTACTCGTGTTTCCCGTCAACTTTACCGACCCGCAGTTGTCGCAAAGCCAAAGACATGAACGCCCCCTCTAAATCGTTAAGCTGGTGCCGCTACCAGCTTCATCGTCGTTGGTCATCTAAACGAGTACGAGATAGACCCGCAATAGGTTCAACAGAGTTGCTGGAACTCAGCGCCTCAGGCCCACGAGAAAGGTTGTTGGTACTGCATAGCTCACAAAAGGCGTGCACGATCGTGAACACCTGCACTAGCTCATTTGAGGTCAGTTTCAGACTCGTTTCAATTGTGGTCGGAGGCACCCTCACCTCAGCAGGCTCTAGGGCGCAACGACTCTCCTGCTTTCCCTCACCGCTTGGCTTGGGCCTTCTCCCTGACGGCTCTGCTTGGCTTCTAGTAGGAAGCATCCTCGCTTGTAGAGGTTGATACATCCCGCGCCATAGGGCTTGCGGAAGATAACCCCACCCCACGCTCAAACACATAAGCATTGTTCTTGGTGGCCGTCCCGGCAGGATCGGGGTTAGATACACCAACTACGCCGCAAAGCTCAGTCAGAAACAGGGCATAGTTGGCACGTTCTTGCCCGCCCAGACCCGCTGTCCAGCGAGAAAAATCTTACAATGTTCATAATCCAATGTCCCCGGCTCGGACGGTAGAGAACGCAGCAGGGGCACGCAAGGTGGTGTGAATGGCAGGCTCACAGCCATCGAACGCTCCTCACCCGGAGAGATCCATAAACAGTTGTCAATGCCGGTCTCGGCCTGAAACGCAGGAGCCAAAACCTGCACGGATTGGACCAGAGCTCCGCCCGGCACCCCAACCCTGATGGTGCGCTCTTGCGCTCTGGCCGGGCCCAAGCAGAAAAGAGCGGTGACCACGATAGCCAAGACGGTCCGGTACAATGACATCAAACCTGCGCCGCGCTTGATAGCGATCATCAGGACAACTGGCTGGATCAGCACTGGTTCATCTGATTCGCTAAGGGCAATCCCCGTTCAGCCCGTCCCTTGCGAGGAGGCAGATGCAGGCACGATGTCGGCCTCACGCACCACGCGCTGGACCGGCCCAATCGCGGCCTTGATCCGGTAGAGTGGCTCATCGTCCGGTCCGGAGGGAAGAAGGCGCAGGATCTCGTAGATCCCGGTGTTGTCGAGAAGCCGTTCCCTTGGCCGCACAAACTGGCCAACTCCGAATCTGTGAGTCATGGCGTCTGTCCCTCGTCCTTGGGCGCAGCTCTTCTGAATGGCCGGCCCGATGCTGAACCAACCGCGTCGCTTGGCTTGGCGTTCCAGCGGAGGCTGTCCTGAGGTTTGGGCCATTCATCACCACACTCAAGCCTGGCTCTGTTCAACAATCCAGGAGCAACTCTGCTGCTCGCCGGGATTGCGCGTTAGGCTCATGAGGTCCATGGCATCACTTCGAGGGGCAGGTCAGGAGAAGGTTGATGCTTAACTGGCTTCTTGGCCCTGGGACCAGCAAGGCCGTACAATCCGCATGGGCCCCGGAGATGGTCAATCGCGTGAGCCGACACGTGGAGGATCAGGTGTTCGCCATCACTGGACGGCGCGGGGCGCTCCTCCCATCGCACAGCAGCATGACCGACCTGCTGATCGGAGCCTATATCGTGGGCGCCCTCGAGGGCTACGCCCGCACCATTCCTGAGATCCAGAATACGGCCGAACGGGGGAACACCCCTGAACTCCTCCAGGATGCAGCCACCGAGGTGTGCTCGCGAGTGTTCGGTCCGGAGTGGGTGCGATGGGTCCGCTATCAACTTCCACAATGGGATGGGCCGCCGGCATATCACCCCATCTTCCGGCGGGAGCTTTCCAGAATGTGCTGTCGTGGTGCCCGTGACGGCCGATGCCTGGCTTCCAATGATCCCCTCAGCTTTGCCAAGGCCGGAAGCCTGCTTGCCTTTCTGCTCGAGATGATGGAGCCACAAGTTCAATGATGCGCCGCCTGCTGGACGCCGAGTGGACCGCAGCGCAAGGGGCGGACGCGATCATCTACCACTCCAGGGCATAGGCTCACGGGCTCAGAGAGCGAGCCGATCAGGTCCTGTTATGTCGCACTCCTCAGAGCTTCGTGCCGGTGATCTGGAAGGGAGCGGAACGCACCTTCCACTCCGCCTCTTCGGCCGCGACGGTCAGCACAAAACGCTCCTGACCCGTGCTCCAGTCAGGAACTCTCACAGTGGCCTGAAGGGTCCCGTCCGCGCTGGTCCTGGCTTGCTGGAGAACCTCGTAGGCGGTCCGAGGTGCGCCACCGCCGATGACCACCGCAGTGTCGGCGGGGAGACCCTTGGCGGATACGGTCACCGTGGTGCCGACGGTGCCATTCCCGGGGGCGAGCGCGACCTCGGCCTTGCTCACGTCGACGTTCGTGGAGTTGATCCGGTCACCGATGCCGCCCAGTCGCTGACGCAGGTCCGGGTTCTTGTCGAGAAGGTTGTCCACGGACGAGGTGAGATCCTGCGCCATTCCGCTCAGCGCGCTGCCGGCCTCGCGGGCGAGCGATCCCAGTCGCTCAGTTGTCGGCTGGTCTGTCGAGGCGGTGAGCTTCAGCTCCCGGCCAACCCGAAGATCGTCGGATCCCTCAACTGCCGGGTTGGCCCGCAGGATGGCGGCTTCGGTCGTCTCGCAGCGAGCAGCAATGCTGCTGATCGTATCTGATCGGCCCACCTTGGTTGCATCGCCACAAGGGGAGGATGGTTGCGCCCAGACCGAGGTTGAGCCAAGAAGTGCCAGGGCAAAGGAGACAGGGAAGTAATGCCGAGGCTTCATGGGAATATCCTTTGTTCGGTTTTGCCGCTGCCTGAATGCTCTTGATCAAGGTCGCGCGCCAAAGGCCCGAGAGGTCAGAACACCCGAAGGAATAACCGCCTCCGGTTCTATTCGTTGCCGAGCCATCCTGATGTCGAGTTCTCCCAGAGAGCGCTCGCTGCAACATTTGATTGGACCCGCTCTCAGTCAGTGGCGTCCACGGCCAAGCCGCGTAGCCTCTTCTGTACGCTCGGGCTCTCCCGCACCATCAACGGTGACCTCGTTCAGGTGACGTGGGGCAGGCGGGTTGTCGCCCGCGGGCCACCCCTCGCGCTGACGCGTGCGATCCCCATCCGCCTCCTCGGTCTGATCGTGCAGGAGCACCACGTTGGTCGGGAACGGCAGGTCGATGCCGGCATGACCCAACGCCTGCTGAACGGCCTGGATCACGCGTCCGCGCACATGCACCACCTCGGCGCGTTGCGGCCGGGTCCACCAGCGCACCTTGATGTTGACGCTGGACCCGGCAAGCTCCCACGGGATAGCTTCAGGCGCGGGTTCGTCGGAGACACCCGGCACTCCCTTCAGTGCGCTGCGGATCACCTCGCAGGCTTGCCCCACATCGTCACCGTACCCGATCCCGACATCGTACTCGCTGCGGCTCTGCTCGAAGGCCGTGTTGACAGTGACGGACTCGGTATAGACGCTGCTGTTGGGGATGATCACCCGCTTGCCATCATAGGTCCTGATCAGGGTCGCCCGCGCCTCGATGCGCTCGACTGTTCCCTCGTGCTTGCCGACCACGATCTGATCACCCTGGCGGAAGGGCTGCCGCAGGAGCAGCAGAAGGCCAGCAAGCCAGTTTTGCAGGATGTCCTTGAACGCGAAACCAATGGCGATGGAGCCGACACCCAGGGTGGCCAGGACGTCGGCGGGCTTGACCGACGGGAATACGATGGTCGCAACGACCAGAAGGCCGAGCACGATGATCGACCAGCGCGCGGAGCCGGCGAGCAGGGTGGCAAGGTCCGGGCGGCCACGGTAGTTGAAAAATCGTGATACGGCCGAGCGGGCGCCCCAGGCAATCGCCAGAAAGAGCAGGAAGACGACCATGGCAATGCCGAGGTTGGGCAGGATCCACCAGAAGCCCGTGATGAACCCCTCGATCCGCTCCAGCGTGATGCTTGCATCAGTCACCATCGTGTCGACTCCTGGCTCGCGGCGTCCGGTGACTGGCGGAACGTGTGCAAGGCGACCGGTGTTCCGGCGAAAATCTCCGCCGGAAGCTGCATCGGAGGGGAAGGGACGAAGGAGTTTGGCTGTCGCGGGCCGTTCCGGTGTCGCTGATCCGCAGCCGCCGATCCGATTGAGCAGGTTACGGTTGCCGCACGCTCGCCAAGGTAGGCTTGGCCGCTTCATGGTCCGCGCCCTTGATGACCGCGATGGTGCCGTCCGTCTCCAGCACAACGGCCGCTGCCTGGCTCGCGTCGATCACGCCATTGGAGCGTAACGCCGCCATCACCTCGTCTCGTGTGATCCGCTGTGCCCGCATGGCCCCATCGAGAAACTCGCCCTGGTGCATGATCAGGCTGGGCTCGCTCTTCACCAGATCCCGGAACCCGGGTGATCGGACTGAAAGCCAGGTGATCATGAACTGGAGAAACACCAGCAGCACCATCGCCAGAACGCCCTCGGCCAGCGCCACGCTCTTGCTGAGCAGAACCGTGGCAAGGGTGGAGCCGAGCGCAACCGTGACCACCAGATCAAATGCATTGAGCTTCGTGAGCGTGCGCTTTCCCGAAATACGCAGGATGGCCACTAGGGCGACATAGGCAAACGTTCCAACCAGGAGCACACGCCCCAGTCCGGTCCAGGAGTCAAACAACATGGATGCTTCCTTCCTTGGGGCGGGTGGCGGTGGCAACCCTGGCCTGCTCGATCCGGCGTAAAACGGCTGTGCGGTCACTGGGCGCAAGGCGCGCCTCCGTGGCTGTTTCGGCCAGCTTGCCGAGATGCTGAGCCACTGCTGTTTGAGCCTGTCCGGACCGGAGAACGGGCGCGAGTTGGCCCAGGACGTCCGCCATCCGGATCAGGACGGCAGGGATCTCCTGTCCGGCCTGCCGGATCCCGTCAAAGGCGGCATCGGCAAGACCCTGCACGTCCGCTCGCTGGGCGATCACCCGAACCTTGCCCTCCTTGTCGCGCCAGACAGCCTGCTGGAGCGAGCGCATGAAGATCTCCTCCAGCGCGGCGGCGAGCCGGTCAATCACGGCAATGGCGGTGTAGGGGTCGTTGATGCCGGGGGACAGGGCCCTCAGGGCAATCTCCACGAGCTGGCGCAGGCCGAACTCGAGATCCTGCGCCGAGCTGCGCTCCCCACCGACCACGAAGGCGGCCCTGATGCCCTGCACGGCTTCTTCACCAAGAGGACGCCCTGCATGGACGACCACATGCTCGCCGTTCTTCAGCACGAAGTGGCCGGCTCGCACCTTCACGGCAAAAACCGCGTCCGCGCGGCAGGCCAGCGTGACAAGCCTGTCGTAGTCGATCACCTGGATATAGCCGCTTCGGTCCAACGAGACGGCTGCGGCCCTAGGCCTTGTCAGGTCCGGGATCGCAGGCTCCGTCTCCTTGGCTTCTGCCGGCAGCATGCTGCGGATGTCGTTGTGCAGGTCGCCCGCCACCCGCGCGACGATGCTGTCGGCGATGATCGCGCGGGCGATCTTGTGCACGTAGAACAGCAAGGCAAACAGGCAGACGACCGTCAGGGCGCTGCCGATCGTCACCGCAACATGAGGCACTCCTTCGACCCCGAGGGTCTCATCAAGGCTGCGCAGGACCACAAGGACGTAGAGAATGGTGCCCAGGAAGAGCCCCAGCACGGTCTGGATCTGCCGGTCGCCCATGAAGGTCGAGATCAGGCGCGGTCCAAGCTGGTTGGCCGCCAGGGTCAGGATGACGAAGGTGACAGACACCACAAGCGAGGTCATCGTCATCAGCCCCGAGAGCAGGCTGGACATGAGATCGCGCGCGCTGCTGGCATCACCCCCGTAGAGCCACCAGAAGCCGCCGACATCCCGGACTTCGAGAAAGGAGGCTCCGGACGTGAGAACCCAATAGGCCAGGCTCAGCGCCAGCGCACTGAGGACCAGGGGAATGATCCAGAGCTGACCGCGCAGAAGGACGATGACATTCCGGAGACGATCCATGAACCGTCAACCTCGAACGCCTGTTCAGGGATCCATCGGGGCAGCGTCAGCGTAACATTCCTGAAACACAGGGGGCGTTGTCGGGTAGCTCGGTCTTATTCCACAACGGAAGAGCTCCGGTCCCGGAACCGATCCAACCGTCACAGCATAGTGTCAGGAACGAAGCAGAGCTATACCGAGGGCAGATGTCGAAGCGGCTCCTTGCCACCTGGGATGTGGTGCGCACCAGCCTGTGGCTGGTTCCTTCCATCATGATCGTCCTGGGGATCGGCCTTGCCGTCGCCATGCTCCGGATCGATGCCGGGCACGGCTCCGAGGACGATGTCCGAGCGTGGTGGATCAACAGCGGCGATGGCGAAGACGCCCGCAGCCTCCTCTCCACGCTGCTCTCCGCGATCATCACGATGGCCAGCATGGCCTTTTCGGTCACCGTTGTTGCGCTCACCTTGGCTGCCAACTCCTATGGCTCGCGTCTGATCCGCATCTTCCGGTCAGATCTGCGCACGCAGGTTGTGCTCGGCACCTTCGCCATGACCATCTTTTACTGCCTGATCGTGCTGCGCTCGATCCATGGCAAAGCTCCGATACCGGAGGTGCCGCACGTATCCGTGACTGTGGGCACCGCCTTGGCACTGATCTGCGTGTTGGCCCTGCTTGCCTTTATCCAGGGCGTGGCCCGCTCCATTGTCGCTGATGAGGTCGTGCGGAGGGTTCGTCGCGAGGTCGATACGGCTATCGTCAAGCTTCCCAACCTCGCCGACACCACAGTTCCGGAGCATGGTCCAAGTGACCTCCCGGACCGCTTTGATGAGCAGGCGGAGCGGATCGCATTGCCATATGAGGGGTACGTGCAGGCCGTTGACTACGACGAACTGACCGCCTGGGCGAAACAGCGCGACGTGGTGGTGCGCCTGGAATTTCGGGCCGGGGATTTCATCGTGAATGGTGATCGACGGGTCCTGATCCACCCGCCCACCGGCAACCCGGAGAAAGCCAGGAAGGAGATCGGGAACTTAATCGTCAGCGGCAACGAGCGCACGCCCACGCAGGACCTGGAGTTCGCCATCCGCCATCTGGTGGAGGTGGCAGTGCGAGCCCTGTCGCCCGGGATCAACGATCCGTTCACTGCTACGGTCGTCATTGATCGACTGCGCGGCGTCCTGTCGCGAGTGATGGAGCGCGCCCTTCCTTCCGAGACGATCCGGGACCGTTCAGGGCGGGTGCGCGTGTATCGTCAGGTCACCACCTATGACGGCATTCTCGACGCGGCGATCCACCAGATCCGGCAGGCGGGATCGGCCAAGCCCGAGATCCTGATTCATCTGCTGGAGGCCATCGGCCGGATAGCCGAGCACGCGAGCCTGGATGAGCAGCGGAGTGCATTGGCCCGCCATGCGCACCTGGTCCGGGCGGCTGGGCAGCGCGACGTACCTGAGCCTGCCGACCGGGAAGACATCGAGCAAAGCTTTCACAGGGCAATCAGGGCCTGTGAGCGGGCCTCCGAAAGATAGCCGGACCTGCTGTTGAGCCTGGCTGGGCCGAACGGCACGGATCCCTGCTTCGACCGGCGCTCTTGCATATACTATTGTTGTTCTGCCGAAATCCTAGGGCAGGAGGGGCACAGGGTTCCAGATCCCTCACGGGACCGCGTAAGCCCCTCCACGGGAGGACAGGGGCACGGCACTGACTCTCGTCCTCTCCGACTGCGGTCACATCCCACGTCGAGGGCGATATCGGAATGCACTGATGGCGTGATGTTCAACTGCGTAGGTGTATCGCGTTGCCGGACCTGTTCGCCAACAATGATGGTTGTCCCCTGCAACCTTCAGGAGACCCGTGATGGCAGATGATCCTCAACATCACGCATCAGCAGCAAGCGAGAACGAGCGCTGGAGTGCTTTGGCAGAGCTTGATGAATGGCTGCGCACCCCCATGCTGGTGCTCAGCTTTCTGTGGCTCCTGCTTGTTGTGGTGGAACTGGTCTGGGGGACCTTCGACGCCCTGGACACATTCGGCACGGCGATTTGGATTGCTTTTCTGCTCGAGTTCGCCGTTCGCTTTACGCTCGCGCCCGAGAAGCTAGCGTTTCTCCGCCAGAACTGGCTGACGGTCTTAGCCCTGGTTGTGCCCGCTTTCCGGCTCTTTCGGGCGTTCCGCATTCTGCGGGTCGCCCGTGCCGCTCGTGGCTTCCGGCTGGTCCGCATCGTCGGAACGGCAAACCGGGGCATGAATGCCCTTCGTGCCAGCTTGAGCCGCCGTGGGCTCGGCTATGTCACAGGCTTGACCGTGCTGGTTGCCCTCTTGGGAGCCGGTGGCATGCTCGCGTTCGAGCCAGCATCCCAGGTGGATGGCGGGTTCGACAGCTATGCCGATGCCCTTTGGTGGACCGGGATGCTGCTCGCCACCATGGGGTCCGAGTTCTGGCCGAAGACCCCGGAGGGGCGCATCCTGTGCTTCCTGCTCGCGCTCTACGGCTTTGCCGTGTTCGGCTACATCACCGCGAGCTTCGCGTCCTTCTTTGTCGGCCGTGACGCGGCCTCCGAGGAGGGCGAGGTGGCAGGGACAAGGGAGATTGCCGCTCTGCGGGCTGAAATTGCTGCTCTGCGCCGGGACCTCCAGAAGGGAGCGCAGGCTCCCAACCTCTCCTCGAACTAGGAGCTGCGGCAAGTGCTTTCCGTCTTTGACCTCATTGCCGTCTTGCTCGTGCTGACGGCCACCTTCGGCTGGTTCAACCATGTCGTCATACGGCTGCCTCATACCATTGGCCTGCTGATCATGGGACTTGCCGCCTCCCTGTTGCTGATTGGCATTGAGATCGCCCTGCCGGAGGTGCACCTCTACGAGGACTTGGCGGTCCTTTTGCGCCAGGTCGACTTCAGGGCGACCGTACTCAACGGGCTCTTGGCCTTTCTGTTGTTTGCAGGCGCTCTTCATGTCGATCTCTCGCTGCTGAGGCGGCGTGCCTGGCCCATCGGGGTCATGGCAACAGCCGGCGTGGCGATCTCAATCGCGGTTATCGGTGTCGGCTTGTGGTGGATCTCCGATGTCCTCGGGGTTCCGCTGCCCCTTCCCTGGGCACTCGTATTCGGCGCCCTGATCAGTCCCACCGACCCCGTCGCTGTCCTCAGCACGCTCAAGTCCGTGAAGGTGCCGGAAACGCTTGAAGCCGATATGTCAGGCGAATCCCTGTTCAACGACGGGGTCGGCGTGGTGGTCTTCACAGTCCTGCTCGCCATTGCGTCTGGAGCTGGTGAGGGCGGTGCCAGCCCCGGGCATATTGCCGAGCTCTTCTTCATTGAAGCTCTTGGTGGCGCGGTCCTCGGATTTGCAACGGGATACGTCGCCTACCGGTCGATGCGCGTGATCGACAACTACCCTCTGGAAACCCTGATCTCCCTGGCTGTTGCAGCCGGCACCTATGCGGCAGCGGCCAAGTTCCACATGAGCGGTCCCATCGCGGTCGTTGTGGCCGGCATCCTGATTGGCAACCGCGGCCCGCAGGATGCCATGAGCGATCTGACCCAGCGCTATGTCTTCGGCTTCTGGCAGCTTGTGGACGAGATCCTGAACTCCGTGCTGTTTCTGCTGATCGGGCTTGAGGTCCTGGTCCTTGGCTTCGATCCTGCATTTGCCTGGCTCAGCCTCGCCTGCATTCCCCTTGCGCTTCTCGCCCGCTTCCTGGCCGTGGTGCTTCCGGTCATGGTGCTGCGAACACGGCAGAAGTTTGCGCCTGGAACGATCCCGGTTTTGACCTGGGGCGGCTTGCGCGGCGGGATCTCCATCGCGCTAGCGCTGTCCCTGCCCGACGTTGCCGAAAAGCCTGCTGTGCTGGCCGCAACCTATGCTGTCGTCGTATTCACAATCGTTGTCCAGGGTCTTAGCCTGCGCACCGTGGTAGAACGGGTGACTTGAAGCCCGCCCTGGAGAAATGCATGACAAGTCTGGTCCTTGAGCCTCTCAGCACGTACCGCTCCTATCCACCGGATGAGATGGTCGCGCGGGCTCGTGCCTTCTATGAGGACATCAAGCGCAGGAGGACGGTGCGGGACTTCTCCGACAGGCCGGTGCCCCGGGAGGTGATCGAGTATGCTCTCCTGGCTGCCGGCACGGCTCCGTCCGGCGCCAACCTCCAACCCTGGCACTTCACCGTCATCACCGACCAGAACATAAAACGGCGGATCCGGGAGGAGGCGGAAGTCGAGGAGCGCGAGTTCTACAACGGCCGTGCACCCCAGGAGTGGCTTGATGCCCTGGCGCCTCTGGGCACCGATGAGCGCAAGCCCTTTGTCGAGACCGCCCCGGTGCTGATTGCCATCTTCGGACAGCGATCAAGCGAGGGGCCTGACGGGCGCCGGGTCAAGAACTACTACGTACCGGAGTCGGTGGGGATCGCCACAGGCTTCCTGATCGCCTCCCTGCATGCGGCAGGTTTGGTCACACTCACTCACACCCCTAATCCAATGGGCTTTCTCAATCAGATCTGCCACCGTCCGGAGAGCGAGAAGCCCTACATCCTTCTGGTTGTCGGCTATCCGGCGGAGGACTGCACAGTGCCTGTTCACGGGGGGATCAAGAGGCCGCTCGAGAAGATCGCCTCTTGGCTCTAAGGCGGCCCCAGGAGCGGTGTCCGCAACGTGGGTAAAGGTCAGCCATACGCCTTGTGGCGCAAGACCCCGTTGCTGGGCTTGTCATGAAGTTGCCCTCGCCACGGTGCCTCTGGTGTGTTGGGTTCCAGCAGAAACACTCAGACTGTGCTGCCCACACCTTCGCTCTGGCTGATTCTATAAAGGTCCGGATCTGGCACGTTCCGGACCTCAAGCGAACGTCCGGGAAGCCTTATCCCGCCGGCTGCGCTCCTCATCGGCTCCGAACGCCTTGATGAGTTCATCCGTCGCGTGGTCCATACTAATCGCGCCAAGGATCACCTGGTAGAAGAGCTTTTTATTAGGCTTTGAAGCCTTTCCTCTGCTCCATGGCAAATCCTCGCTCGCAATATCTGCAACACATCGGCACCCCCTACAGCCAGATACTCGGGTCTTTGGAATGTCTGGGGTGAAACGGCCTCCAAGGTGGTCCAGGCGGCCAGGTTTGCACGAGGCTCATTAGGAGCTTTGGGTAATGTGCAAGTAGGCAGCGGGCCTAGATCTTCTACTGAGGGAAGGGGTTGTTGAGCCAGCAACACTTAGATCGGCCTGTCGGAAACTTTGCCTCTCCTCTCCGCCTGGAAACAACCCAGTCCGGTTGTGGCTTGACAGGTAAGTGCGTGTGCGTTCCTTTGAAGCAACGACCTCATTCGGATCGATAGCGGAACTTCGACTAAGGTCCGCCTTGTACGAGAAACTGGCATTCACATTTACGGTTGCCATTGATTAATGGCCATCGCAGAACTTGGTTCTACCTATTTGATAGTACTACTCTCAATCTGCTGTTGGCATTGATCATGTTTCCGGGCGCAACGCGTTCCTAGAGCATCGAACAAGAAACAAACTCCTATGAGTTATATATATATCAGCATTCCTGGACCGATTACGAAGTCGCTGGTGGTGCGTTTACTTAAAAGCCGGATGCTCCAGCCGAGGCGGCCGTTGCCGGTTGGGAGAGGAGGCGCTATCAGGCCAATAGCGTCGCGGCGGTTGCGACCACTTTCATTGAGAGCCATGCCAAGCTCTACCTGAAGAAAGATGGCAACCGGCTCATAATCGGCCTGCCTTTGCAGCTTATGTCAGGGTTTTGGGAGCGCTACTGAGTACACCAGCCGCGATCATTTGCGGCCTGCGGGAAACCTCCTGTCCCACTTGAGAATTATGCGCAGGATCGTGCTTTGTTAAAGTTGCGCAGTCGGGCGAATAGGTCCAATCCCAGCTGCCTATAGACGTCGAGCAGATCGATGAGGACTCAGCTCTCGCGGATCAAGCTTCCTTCAACGCGCCAGAAATCAAGGCTGCGCAACATGATCGTTTCGCCGGTCGGCGGAAGCCCTAACCAACCGCCGTGTGACAACGTCTGGCGCATGTTAGGCCCCTGTCTCGGCTCTCCTGCACGCCGGCATCATCAACGCAGGCGGCTTCCTCATCCTGCGGCTGTCCGATGTGGTGTCGCTCTCGAACGGTGCGCTCGAGGTTCTCGCGGCCGTTGGCGGTGCAACCGCACTCTTCGGCTCGGTGGTGATGCTCACGCAAACATCCGTGAAGGCGGGGCTCGCCTATTCCACGGTTGCGCAGATGGGCTTCATGATGCTTCAATGCGGGCTTGGCGCCTTTCCGGCCGCGCTGCTGCACATCGTGGCGCACTCCCTCTACAAGGCGCATGCCTTCCTGTCCTCGGGCAGCGTCATCGACCTTGCCCGCGCCTCGTCGACGCCGAGCCCTGGCGGGCAGCCGCATCCCGCCCGCCTGGCGGTTGCGATGGTGGCAGTGTTCACGGTGGCGTTGGGTGTCGCGGCCCTGTTCGGCGCGACGCTGCAGCAGAAGCCCGGGGCCTTCGCTCTGGGCGCCATCCTTCTCCTCGGTTTGGTCCATCTTCTGGCTAACGCCATCGACGAGCGGCCGAACCTTTATGTGATCGCCAAGAGCGCCATTCTCGCCTCGGCGGTTGCCGTGGCCTACTTCGCCCTTCAGGCCGGAGCGGAATGGCTGACCGCCGCAAGCCTGCCTGCAACCCAGTCCCTGAAGGGTCCGCTGGATCTCGCTATCGTCATGGTCGTGATCCTGTCCTTCGGCACCGTCACGCTGTTCCAGAGCGTGATGGCGCATCACGCGCAGGCTCCCTTCTGGCAGGCGCTCTACGTGCATCTCTCGCACGGCCTGTACCTCAACACGATTGCGAACCGCCTCGTGCTGCGCCACTGGCCGCGCGCGGCAGCCCTCCGGCCTCTTTCCACGAAAGCGTGAAAGCCATGACCGCAGCCCTGCAGCTCACATCCACCCCTCCGGCCGTCACGGATCGGGAGGCCCTTGAAACCGCCATCCGGAGCGCCTGCCGCAAGATTGCACCGCTATGGCCCCTCAAGCACTTCGTTGCCGTCAATCCGTTTCTCGGCTTCACGGGGCAATCTTTCGCGGCAACCTGCGCCACGTTCCGGCGGGTGGCAGGCGTCGACATGCTGATGCCCCGCGCCTTCTACCGAGAGGCCATGGCAGCCGGCATCATCGACGACGAGGCCCTGGAGGCAGCACTCGCGGCAGCTCCGGCCCTACCGGGAAGCGCCATGGATCTTGCCTCCCTCAAGGCTGCCAGCGCTGTCGACCCTCAATGGCGCACCAAACCTTCGGCCGTGGTGTCCACCGTGGCGGAAGTTCTCGACACGCTCGCCCAAGGCGATCGGCAAACCTCGCTGGTCGGCTTCATGATCGACGAGATTTCCAAGTGGTGCGCGGGCTACTTCGACGAAGGGCAGGCCATTTGGCCCATGCCGGTGCGCGCGCAAGGACGTTATGCGGCCTGGCGGGCCACGGCCCAGTTCGATCGAAACCCGGAGATGATGGGCATTCGCGGCTTCCGCCGCCTGATCGTGGGCCTGCCGGCAGATCCCGTTGAAGCCATAGGCCATGTGGTTGCCCAACTGGGCATTCCGCAACGGGCCGTGGAAGACTACCTTCACCGCGCCCTGTTCGACATCGGCGGCTGGGCGGCCTATGCGCGCTATCTGGGCTGGAACGCCGAGCTCGGCGGCGGTACCGACGACACCCTCGTGGAGCTTCTCGCGATCCGCATCGCCTGGGGCTACACGCTCTTCGAAGCCCGGCAGGACGCAGCCTTCCGGCAGGCCTGGACGCAGGCGATGGTTCACGCGGCCGCCCTGCCGCAGGACGAACGGCTCGGCGACGACCCGGAGCTTGCCGTCGATCTCGTATTGCAGCAGGCGTACGAGATCGCTTTCCAACGGCGCATGATCACGCGGTTGAAGGAGCACGCGGGCAGGCCTCAGGCCGAGGCCCTGCCCGTGCGCAGGCCCGTCCAGGCGGCCTTCTGCATCGACGTGCGCTCTGAGGTCTTTCGCCGCGCGCTCGAGACGGCCTGCCCGCAGGCGGAAACAGTTGGCTTTGCAGGCTTCTTCGGCTTTCCCATCGAATATGTGCCCATCGGCCATCAGCGGGGCGGCGCGCAATGCCCTGTTCTGCTGAAGCCTTCCTTCATCGTCTGCGAGCAGGTGGGCGAAGCCTCGGAGGAAGAGGAAACCGAAGTGCTGGGCCTGCGCCTCATGCGGCGGCGCGCCGCCAAGGCGTGGAAGTCTTTCAAGCTCTCGGCCGTCTCCTCCTTCTCCTATGTCGAAACCGCCGGGCTGCTCTTTGCCCCCAAGATCCTGTCCGACAGCCTGGGGCTCACCCGCACGGTTGCCCACCCGAGCGCGGACGGCCTCAATGCAAAGGTCGTGCGGCACGTGAAGCCGCGGCTCGAGCCCCGCATGGTGGGAAGCCGGGCCACGGGCTTCGAGCCGTGGCAGCGCGTGGCTATGGCCGAGGCCGTGCTGAAGGCAATGTCGATGACGGAGAACTTCGCGCGGCTCGTGATGCTCACCGGCCACGGCAGCACCACCGTCAACAACCCGCACGCCTCGGGCCTCGATTGCGGCGCTTGCGGCGGGCATACGGGCGAGGCGAATGCCCGCGTGGCGGCGGCAATTCTCAACGATCCCTACGTGCGCGAAGGCTTGCAGGCAAAGGGGATCCTTGTGCCGGAGGATACCTGGTTCCTGGGCGCGCTCCACGACACCACTACCGACAAGGTCACGATCTACGATGAGGCGAGCATACCTACAACTCACGCCAGGGATCTGACGCGCCTGAAGACGTGGCTCGACACGGCGGCTTCCCTAGCCCGAATGGAACGCGCAGCGCTGCTCGGCCTCTCCGAACAGGACGGGATCGACGACAAGGTGATCGCGCGCAGCCGCGACTGGTCGCAGGTTCGGCCCGAATGGGGCCTTGCAGGCAACGCAGCCTTCATTGCGGCCCCGCGCGAGCGGACGCGGGAACTGGACCTGTCCGGTCGCGCCTTCCTGCACACGTATGACGAGTCCGAGGATGCAAGCCATGCGGTTCTCGAGCTGATCATGACGGCCCCCATGGTGGTGGCGAGCTGGATCAACCTGCAATACTACGGCTCCACCGTGAACAACCCGGCCTTCGGTTCTGGAAACAAGACGCTTCACAACGTCGTCGGGCAGCTTGGCGTACTGGAGGGCAATGCGGGCGACCTGAAGGTGGGTCTGCCCCTGCAATCGGTTCACGATGGCAGACGCTTCGTTCACGAGCCCTTGCGTCTCAACGTGTTCATCGAAGCCTCGGTCAGCGCGATGGACGCCGTTCTCGCAAAGCACGGTTCTGTGCGTGACCTTGTGGACCACGGGTGGGTGCACCTCCACGCCATCTCCGGAAAGGGACGGGATATCCTGCGCTGCCATGGCGTCGGCGATTGGCGGGCGTGCTAAATCAATGAGAAACAGCGTTGATCGGGTTGGCATTTTGACCTTGCACTCCAACAGCACCCTGGAGCTGGCGTGGGCGAATGCAACCCTTGGTTGTGGAGCCTGAAGCTGCAGATGCTGCCGACCCGAGAGGCGGCTTGCCCGGATGTGACGCTGGCGGGGCTGACGACGGGGGCGCAGATACGGATGATCCTGCACCTGTGCCGACCCTTACGGGCCGGGTTCAATCCACGGCAACACGGCCGTAGGCTGCTCCTCCATGCTGCGGATCGCCTGCCTGAACCGTGACTGTTAGCGGCCGAGCCGCTCGGATGAGCCATGCTCCGGCTTCTCCTACAATCAAGGCGGTCAGACCTCTGTTTTCTGTTCCTGTACCCGAGAGCGCGGCATCCTGCCCCTTGTTGACAACGGGCTCAATCCCGATATTTCAGAAAATACTGAAATAACAGGAACAGCCGTGAATTTACCCCCGCTCATCCAAACCTTCGTGCTGCACTTCGGCGAGATGGGCTCGCGGTGGGGCATCAACCGAACCGTCGGGCAGATCTACGCCCTGCTTTTCCTGTCCGGCGAGCCTCTGAACGCCGAGGACATCGTCGAGAGGCTTGGGGTCTCGCGCTCCAACGTCAGCATGGGCTTGAAGGAGCTCCAATCCTGGAACCTGGTGCGTCTGCAGCACAAACCGGGGGACCGGCGGGACTATTTCTCCACGCCGGACGACATCTGGCAGATCGTCCGCACCCTGGTGGAGGAGCGCAAGAAGCGTGAGATCGACCCGACCCTGACCCTTCTTCGCGAGGTGCTCATGCAGGAGCCGGCGAGTGCGGAGGAGCGCCACGCGCAGGCCCGGATGCGGGAGATGCACGATCTCTTCGAGCTCCTCACCGACTGGTATGCCGACATGCAGCGCCTTGAGACCGAGCGCCTCGTGCAGCTCCTGAAACTAGGCACGAAGATCCAGAAGATCCTAGACGTCAAGGATCGCCTCTTTCCGGCCTCGGGCGCCAAGAACCGCCGCTCCAGCGACAAGGACAAGTAGTAGTCATGGACGACCCTCTCCTTCTCGCGCGCATCCAGTTTGCCGCGAACATCTCCTTCCACATCCTCTTTCCGACGATCACCATTGCGCTCGGCTGGGTGCTGCTGTTCTTCAAGCTCCGCTTCAACCGCACAGGCAATGCCGCCTGGATGGACGCCTACAAGTTCTGGGTGAAGATCTTCGCCCTCAGCTTTGCGCTCGGCGTGGTGTCCGGCATCACCATGTCGTTCCAGTTCGGCACCAACTGGCCCGGCTTCATGAACACCGTCGGCAACATCGCCGGCCCGCTGCTGGCCTACGAGATCCTGACCGCGTTCTTTCTGGAGGCAGGCTTCCTGGGCATCATGCTGTTCGGCTGGAACCGGGTCTCGAACCGGGTTCACACACTTGCGACGGTTCTGGTGGCCGTGGGCACCACCATCTCGGCGTTCTGGATCCTGGTCCTGAACTCGTGGATGCAGACACCGGCCGGCTTCGAGATGCGCGATGGGGTGGCTCACGCGACCGACTGGTGGGCCATCGTCTTCAACCCGTCCATGCCCTACCGCCTGACGCATATGCTGCTGGCCTCCGGCCTCACCGCAGCCTTCCTCGTGGCCGGCATTTCCGCCTTCCACTGGCTGCGCCGCGACCGCTCGCCGGGCGTCATGGCAGGCCTGCGCACAGGTGTTTTCCTGGCAGCGGCCCTGATTCCAGTTCAGATCTTCGTCGGCGACATGCACGGCCTCAACACCCTGGAACACCAGCCTGCCAAGATCGCCGCCATGGAGGGCATCTGGGAAACCCGCAAGGGCGCACCCATGGTGGTCTTCGGCCTGCCGGACGAGGCAACGAAGTCCAACCGGTTCGAGATCGCGATCCCGAACATCGCCTCGTTCTACCTGACGCATGACTGGCAGGGCGAGGTAAGGGGCCTCAACAGCTTCGAGCACCGTCCGCCGGTCGCGCCGGTGTTCTTCGCCTTCCGGATCATGGTCGGCATCGGCCTGCTCATGCTCGCCACGTCGTGGCTTGCCGCCTGGCAACTGCACCGCAGCGGCGAGGTTCACCGTCATGTGGCCCGTGTGCTGGTCGCGATGACCTTCGCCGGCTGGATCGCGACCCTATCCGGCTGGTATGTCACCGAGATCGGCCGGCAGCCCTGGCTCGTGACAGGCATCCTCACTGCCAAGCAGGCCGCTTCCGGCGTTGCAGCCCCCATGATCGCCTCGACGCTCATCGGCTACCTGCTCGTCTATGCGGGCCTCCTGGCCGCCTATGTCGCGACGATCTTCTACCTTGCGCGCAAGTCTGCCGCGCCGGCCGACCACAGCCCTGCCGAGCCCGTCCGCGCCGGAGGCGCAACGGCTGCGGGCAAGGCCGTGGCCGCCGCCCTGTAAAGGACCATGATGATGGATCTCACTCCTGCCACCTGGCTGCCCGTGGCCTTTGCGGGCCTCATGGGTCTGGCCGTCCTCCTCTACGTGGTGCTCGACGGCTACGACCTCGGCGTCGGCATCCTCAGCGGCGCCGCGCAAGGCGAGCACCGCGATCGGATGATCGCCTCGATCGGCCCCTTCTGGGACGCCAACGAAACCTGGCTCGTGCTCGCCGTCGGCCTGCTCCTTGTCGCCTTTCCGCAGGCTCACGGCGCAATCCTGGGAGAACTCTACCTCCCGGTCGCCGGCCTGCTGCTCGGGCTCATCCTGCGCGGGGTCGCCTTCGAGTTCAGGGCCAAGTCGGCTGTGGGTCACAAGGTCTGGTGGGACCGCGCTTTCGTGGCGGGCTCCACGTTGGCTGCCCTCATGCAGGGCTACATGCTCGGGCTCTATATCGTCGGGTTCGAGCGCACTGCCGCCAACGTGTCCTTCGCCCTGCTGACAGCCCTTTGCCTTGTGGCCGGCTACGCCTTCCTCGGAGCGACGTGGCTCATCATGAAGACCGAGGGCGAGCTGCAGCGGCGGGCCGTGGCTTGGGCGCGCGGCACCCTTGTTCTTTCAGGGATCGGCATGGCGGCGGTCTCCATTGTCACGCCCCTTGTATCAGAGCGCATCTGGGACAGCTGGTTCAGCCTGCCGAACTTCGTTCTGCTTGCTCCTGTTCCGCTTGTGACCGCAGCCCTTTTCGGGGCACTCGGCGTTGTGCTGCGGCACCTGCCGGCGCGTTCGGATCGCTTCTGCTGGCTGCCATTTGTCGGGGCCGTCGGCATCTTCATGTTAGGCTTCCATGGCCTTGCCTACAGCTTCTTCCCATATATCGTCCCAGACAAGCTGACCGTGTGGCAAGCGGCCGCCGCGCCGGAATCACTGATGATCATTTTCGTTGGTGCTCTGGTGGTGCTCCCGATCATTGTCGCCTACTCGGCCTTCGCCTATCGGATCTTCTGGGGCAAGGCGACGGATCTACGCTACTACTGAAGCCGCACCGGCCCAAATCAGAGGAATGGGTGCCGCTGCCTTTCGGGCGGCGGCACGCCTGAAATCTCATGCTGAATGACAGCCGTTTGCTTAGCGGTCAGCCTTATCCCCGCTGGTGGTCAGCTCCACATAGCGGCGGGTCACCGGCTCGATGATGCCGGCAACCTCCTGGGCGGCCTGCTCCTCCTCCTGCACCGACTGACGGAATGCCGAGATATGGGCCGTCTCGCCGGCAGCCTCTGCGATGGTGATGAGGGAGCGATAGGCGCCGATCTGCTCGTACTGGTAAGCATAGCCCGCATAAAGGTTCTTGAGCGTCTCGTCCTGGAACATCCCGTGCACTGTCGCACCAACCGTACCGGCAACGCTGGTGACGGTCTCCTTGATGCCGGAAATGCTCTCCCCTGCAGCCCCGAGCGCCTGTTCAAGGCGTTGCAGCTGCTGGCGTGTGGTCCCGATGTGCCGGTTCAACAGAGCCGCGTAGTCGGGGTATCTCTCCAGCCGGGAGACCTGGGTTTCCATCTGCTGCAGACCCTGCTGCTCCATCGCATGGGTGTTTCGCAATGCTGTGACGTAGATCGAGCGTGCATCCGTGGTCATGAGTGAGCTCCTCCAGGGGTGATTGCAACAACAACAGACTGTCTTCTGCTGGGTTCCTCCCGCCTCGGTCGACCACGGGTCAGGTGCGATAGAGGCTCCGGGCTGCAGGAAGATGCTTGCCGATAGCTCCATCAAGGAAGGCACGCATTTCCTTCATAAGATCGGGCGTGCGCACATACTTGATCGCATTGAACCTGATCGCCCTACGTGGCCGCTCGGCCTCGTCCATCTCCACGTCAGTGCCGGGATACCGCTTGTGCAGAGCCTTCTTCGAACCTGGCGAAAGGCGGTGCGTGCTCGGCTCCGCCGCCAAGTCCAGATCCGGAAGGGAACGGGATGGCATAGCTGGAGTGTCACATGCTGAACTGAAGTGTTCGCGGCGCGTTGGTGCTCATCTCACGTGTAATCCCGGCAGGCAGGCGATGAGCAATCCCGACTTGAGGCCCCTCCACCAGCAGGTGATCGTGATCACCGGCGCATCCAGCGGCATCGGCTTGGTCACGGCGCGAATGGCTGCGCGAGCGGGAGCCGGTGTGCTCCTTGTTGCCCGCAACGAGCACGCACTGCGTCGCATCACAGCGGAGTTGCAGGCCAACGGAGCCCAAGCTGCCTATGTTGTCGCCGATGTAAGCAGGCGCGAGGACCATGAGCGCATCGCCCGAACCGCCGTCGACCGCTTCGGCGGCTTCGACAGCTGGGTGAACAATGCCTCGGTGGGAACGGCGGGCGAGCTCGACAAAGTCACCATAGAGGACCATCGCCGGGTTTTCGACGTGAACTATTGGGGCGTGGTGTACGGCTCACTGGAGGCTGCCAGGCATCTCCGCCAGCGCGGTGGTGCCATCATCAACATCGGCAGCGTGCTGGGCGAGCGCACCGTTGTGCTCCAGGGCCCTTATTGCGCAGCCAAGCACGCGGTGCGGGCCTTTACGACCGGGCTCCGGATGGAGCTTGAGCGGGAGGATGTGCCTGTCTCCGTCACCCACATCAAGCCGAGTTCCATCGACACGCCTTTTCCCGAGCATGCGCGCAACTACCTCAGCTCAGGAGTCCAAGTTCCGCCGCCTGTCTACTCCCCCGCTCTTGTGGCGAAAGCAATCCTCTTTGCGTGTCACAATCCTCGGCGCGAGCTGACTGTCGGCTTTGGCGGCAAGATGGCGCCGCTGATGGGCAGACTGTTTCCGCGCCTGACCGACCGGCTGATGGAGGTCGTTGGCTATTGGGCCCAGGAGACCAGCAATTCGGGCCTCCCTGCCCGCCGGGATAATCTTTATGCCCCCCGCGAGGATGGAGCCGAGCGCAGCAGCCTTGGCTATCCGGTCGTTCTCAAGAACAGCCCCTACCTGCAAGCCCAGATGCATCCGGTCGCAACAGCGGCAATCCTCGGCGGCTTGGCGATCGGGCTTGCTGCAGCAGGCAGGGCACGCCGGTGACCCGGGCAACCGGTGGAGGTGCTCAGGCCTGGTTTCCGGCCGCGCCCGCACGGCCACGGAGCATCTGGGCCTTGGCTCCCAGGGAACCGATGAGCTCCCTTGCCACCGCATCGGCTGCCGCGGGATTTGTGGCGTAGTCGACCTCATCCGTATCGACCTCGATCACGGTCAAGCCAGGAGCATCCGATCGCAGTTGCTCCAGCCGCCGGTCGATGGCTGCGCATAGATCAACGAGATAAGCACGCGCGATGCCTGTTTCCTGGCTCCTGCCGCGGCTCACGATCCGCCGTAGCTGGGTGTCGGGCGTGCATCGCAGATGGACCACGAGCGCAGGATGACCGACACGGTCGACGAGACGGCGGTAGACGGCCTCTACAGCATCCGCGTCAGCCGGCGAGCAGCCGATATCCGTGTATGACAGATCTTGGAAGAGGGCGAAGTCACAGACGATCAAACCCTCGTTTCCGCCTTCGGCATCCCGGATGAGATCGGCATGCGAGAGAAGAAAGCTGATGTTCTTCTCGAAGCCGTAGACCTGAGGAGCCGCATAGAATTTGCTGAAGAAGGGGACGTCTAGGACGCTCTCATGCACCACCTGAGAGCCCCAAGCCTCAGCCAGAACACGCGCAAGTGTTGTCTTCCCGGCACCGATGCCGCCGACGATCTCCATTCGCGCCATGCCATGACCTTTCCGGAGGCTCAGTCAGCGGTTTTCGCCTGCGATCCGGCGGTTTTCCGCACTTGCGAGCTCCACACTGTAGTGGTCCGCGGCCGCGCTTTCTTCATCAATGGCGCCGTGCCGGTGATACGTGCCCATAGGAGCTCTCCAGAACTGGTCACCTTACCAATCGGCGCCTGAGCCGGATGTTCCGCGGCAGCCCTTGGGCATGAGCGAGGCCTATCAAGGAGTCTATCGCCCGAGCACAGGAATGCCGATCGGTCCGAGTTCGAGGTGACGTCAGCGGCACATCGCGACCGAACCTCAGCCCGCACTGCTCGTTGGAGTGGGTATCCCTTTGCAGGTGAGATGCCGTGACCGCTGAAATCCCGATCCCCGTTCTTCAGCAGGCCTTCCGCGAGTCGGTCGGCAGGTTCAGGGCCGATGCTCCTGTGCTGATCCTTGGGCACAACGATGCGGACGGTCTCTCGGCCAGCGCCCTCTTGGCGCGGGTGCTCGCTCAGCAGGCTCGCCCCCATCGGGTTCGGATCCTGGGGCGGGGCGAGAATCCCTGGTCGGACGAGATGCGCGCGGAGCTGTCCGACGCTCCGGCCAGCGGGCTGATCGTTGCTGACTTGGGAGTGCGCGAGGGCGATATCCTGCCGGGAACCGAGACAGTGGTGATCGACCATCATGTTCCAACCGGCACTCCAGGATCGGCAACCGTGATCTCGGGCTTCCACATGGACCCGGTGCCGACATCCAGCCTGCTGTCATATTGGTGCGCCGCCGCATTGGCCGAGGTTGACGACCTGCTCTGGATCGCTGCGCTTGGCATCATCGGCGACATGGCCGAGAAGGCAGGCTTCGAGGCAATGGAGGACGCGCGCAAGCGCTACGGAATCACGGCGTTGCGGGAGGCAACCGCGCTGCTCAATGCGCCGCGACGCAGTGCCAGCGGAGACGCAAAGCCCGCTCTTGACCTTCTCATGAAAGCCGGTGGCCCTAAGGAGATCCTCTCCGGTGAGCATCCGGAGACCGCCCTCCTCCAAGCCGCCCGTGAGGAGGTCAAGCGGGAGCTCGAGGCCGCCAGGCGCGTGCCCCCGAAGGTCAAAGGCAGCGTGGCGCTGATCCGGTTCCACTCGCCGTGTCAGATCCATCCGCTGGTGGCACAAGCTTGGCGTGGCCGGCTCAGGAACAACATCGTTCTTGCGGTCAACACTGGCTACCGGCCGGGCTGGATCCACTTTGCCGCCCGCACAGCCCTTGATCTGGATCTCATCGGCTTTCTCAGGGACAACGCCCCGCCAGGGGCCGACCAGAACTACGGCAGCGGTCACAGGCAGGCGACAGGCGGTGCGCTGCGCCCCGAGGCATGGAACATGTTCGTCGAGAAGCTCGGCTTCGGACCCGACCTGATGGTGCAGCCATGAGCGCCCGGCCTGCCCGCCTCGGCTTCCCGGTCAAGATCATGGGCCAGCCGGACCTCAAGAGCAACGATGCCCGGCGCTCGGGCAGCAATCCGCATCTGAAGGTCTCGCTCGAATACCTCGACGCGATTCTCGACTACCTGGACCGGCACCAAATTCGGATGTACCGGATGTCGTCGGACATCGCTCCCTATGCCACACACCCGGACATGCCGCAGTTCCACGGCATGGTGCGGGACACCGCCGCCGAGCTGCAGGCGTTCGGGGCAAAAGCCAAGCGCCTGGACATCCGCCTTTCCTTCCATCCCTCGCAGTTCGTGGTGCTGAACAGCCCAGACTCGCAGCTGGTGGAGAAAGGGATTTGGGATCTCCTATCCCAGGCCGAGATGCTGGACCTCATGGAGCTCGGCCCGGAAGCGGTGCTGGTGATCCATGTGGGCGGGACCTATGGCGACCGGCAGGCCAGTGCCGCGCGCTGGGTGGAGACCTGGAAGATCCTTCCCGAGCCGGTCCGCCGCCGGCTTGTTCTGGAGCATGACGACATCCGCTTCAGTGCAGCCGACGTGCTCTGGATCCACGAGCACACGGGGGTGAGGCTGGTCTTCGACCATCAGCACTTCTGGTGCCTGAACCCGGAAGGGCTTGAGCTGCGCCCGACGGTCGAGGCCATTCTCGGAACCTGGCCCCAGGACGAACAACCCAAGATCCACTTCTCGTCACCCCGCACCGAACTCCGGCAGGTCAAGCGCACGGACCGGACGACCCGGAAGAGCACGATGGTAAACGTCGCCCCCGTGTGGACCGGCCATGCGGATTTCTGCAACCCGTTCGAGTTCATCACTTTCATGCGCACGGTGGAGGGACTCGACTTTGACGTGATGCTCGAGGCCAAGGTGAAGGATCTGGCGCTCATCCGGTTACGGCCCGACCTGCTACGCTACGCTCCCGATGTGGCGGCGCGCTTTGGTCTGAGCGCATCCGAAGCGCCCCTCCTGGAGCAGGAGGAGGCCGCGCTGCTTCAAACCGATCCCGATGCCGGCGCGTAATCCTCCATGAGGACGAACCTTCGATCATAGGACCTATTCTTCGTTTCTTTTCGTGCGATGCAGGCTCGCAGAAAGCTGAATTTCCAGGCGCGAATGACCATATAAGCTTCTGAACCTAACGAAAAGAATCCGCTTCTTGTGGCGCGCGGCGCATCGAAGATGCGGATTGCTGGAACCCACATGGCGCTCCCGAAGCAACTGATCGACATTGAGCGGATCTATCTTGAACCGGCGGCAGAGACCTACTCGCGCGGCCAGGAGATCCTGGCCAAGTACCCGCAGGCCGAACGCACCTACGTTGAATCCCACTGGAAGATCCCGTCCCTGCACGGCAACGAGGGCAATGCGGAGGATTGGCTCAGGATCAAGCGCAACAGTCTCGTGCTGGGCGTGAAGAAGGGCCTCACGATGCGTCCGAACGGACGCAGCGCACACTTCATCGCCCCTTCGACGTCGAACGGCTGCGCCATGGCCTGCGCATACTGCTACGTCCCGCGCCGCAAGGGCTATGCCAACCCGATCTCCATCTTCGTCAACATCAGCGAGGCCTGTGCGGCCATCGAGCGGCATGCCGGGCGGCAGGGTACCCTCCGGGCCCCCGACCAGATCGATCCGCAGCACTGGGTCTACGACATCGGCGAGAATGGCGACCTCTCGGTCGATGCATCGATCTGTGACAATGTCCGTGATCTGGTTGACCTGTTCCGGCGCCTGCACAACGCCAAAGGATCATTTGCAACCAAGTTCGTGAACCGGGACCTGCTGTCCTACGATCCCCAGGGCAAGACCCGCATCCGCTTCTCGCTCATGCCGGAGAAGATCGCCAAGGTCGTCGATGTGCGCACCTCGCCTGTCACGGAGCGCATCGCGGCTGTGAACGACTTCGTGCGGGCTGGATACGAGGTCCACCTGAACTTCTCGCCCGTTATCGTCTACGAGGGCTGGGAGCAGGATTACAGGCCGCTGTTCGAGCAGATCGATGACGTGCTCTCGCCCGAGGCAAAGGAGCAGCTGCGGGCCGAGATCATATTCCTCACGCACAATGAGCAGCTGCACGAGGTGAACCTGCGCTGGCACCCGAAGGCCGAAGAGTACCTGTGGCGTCCCGATCTGCAGGAGGTGAAACGCTCGGAGGGCGGCATGCTGAACCTGCGCTACAAAGTGGCCTGGAAGCAGAAGTGGCTTACGCGCTTTCAGGATATGTTGGCGGACAAGCTCCCTTATTGCGGAGTTCGCTACGCGTTCTAGCGCCATTGCATCTCCGCCCGTGCTGGCGAGCGGGTGAAAGCCTGGGGCCTCCGTCCTGTTCGCGGCTGAAGATCAAACGAGGATTCTGTTCATCGGCTTTCGGAATCTGAGCGCGATAACCATCGGAACCCTCCCATAGCAGGCGGGTTGTCGGACATCACTGGCGCGCGGGAGCCTACCGCCCTGCTCCTCTCCACCCTGTCGGGAGCAATCCATGACGAAATCCGACATCCCTCCGACCCACACGATCAATCCCATTGATCAGCCGCCGGACTCGGATAACCCCACCGCCGCCATGCTCAAGGCCGACATAGACAGCGGTGCGAGCGGCGACAAAACGGAGGTGTTCGATCCAGGCATGGCCATGCTGGGCACCTGTGAGGAGGCGTCCGGTACGCCCTTGACGCCAGCACAGCTTGCTTGGGCCCGGCGTCAGGAAACCTTCCATCGCTGGAGGAACGGCCTCAAGAGCGGGATCGCCCACCACAAGCGGGACGGCTTTCCCGTCACCTTTGTCGGTTTCATCGTCTTCGTGGGCGTCATTCTTGTGAGCGGCATCACTATGGTCCGCACCTGAGACCGCAAAGGCCATGCATTTGCATCAACAGTCCGGTCATCGGACTTACCGATCCATGGGCGTAGTCCCCCGCTCACCAAGCGACCGACCGACACGCCGTGACTTACATTTCCCGCAGGTAAGCTACATCTGATTTCATGACAGCTTCTGACCCCTCGATCGAGAACGATGTGACCGCTCAACCCTCGCCGCGCTACCTCCCCTACGACGACGACGTAGAGACGATCCCGCCTGACGAGGACCACACCATCGAGGAAATCGTTGCCTCGCTTGCCCGGGTGAGCCAGACCCTCGCCAGGCGATACGAACATGCGGTCCGCCCCTCGCATGGCAAGAGCCATGGCCTGCTGAAGGGGACGCTTACGGTTCTTCCCGGATTACCCACGCCTTTGGCACAGGGGCTCTTTGCCACACCCCATACATACCCGCTCATCGCTCGTCTCTCCACCGAGCCTGGAGAGCTGCTGGCGGACACCATCCACACGCCACGAGGGATAGCCCTCAAGGTGATCGGCGCACCGGGCCCGATGCTCGGGGGACACGAAGGGGAAATCACACAGGACTTCCTGCTCAGCTCCGGCCGGCGCTTCGCGGTGGCTGACCTGAAGGGCTTCCTCAGAGTGCAGCGTTTTCTCGAAGGGATCTCAGGCCTGCCCGAGGGAGCAAAGCAAGCCGGCACGGCACTCGGGTTTGCCGCCAACAAGGCACTGCATCTGGTCGGAGCCGACAGCGTGCTCCTGGACTTCTTCGGACACCCCCACACCCATCCTCTAGGCGAGAGCTATTTCAGTCAGGCGCCCCTGCGGTATGGCGGCTATGTGGCAAAGCTTGGTCTGTTTCCGGCGTCGGAGGATTTGCAGGGTCTCGCCGGCACGACCCTGGATCCCTCCATGGGTCATTCCGTGCTGAAGGACGCCGTTGTAGCGCACTTTGCCGAGCGCGGGGCAAGGTATGAGCTGCGTGTCCAGTTGCGGACGAGCGCAGACACAATGCCTATCGAGGACGCATCGGTGGAATGGCCGGAAGACGAGAGCCCGTTCGTGCCCGTCGCCGAAGTCGTCTTCCCGCCTCAGGATGCCTATAGCCGGTCGCGGCAGGTCTTCGCCGACGACAGGCTGTCCTTCACGCCGGCTCACAGCCTCGCGGCTCATCGTCCGCTCGGCTCCCTCATGCGAGGGCGTCTCAAGGCCTATGGCGCCATCGCGGCGCTTCGCGCAGAGCTGAATGCCGCCCGCCGCGTCGAGCCGCGCAGCCTCGACGAGATCCCGGACTGAGCCACCGCTCAAAGGATCTGGAGCTGAGACCCGATGCTCGCTTAAGGGACGTAGCGCTTCTCCTCCTCGGTGTGCTGATCGCCATGACCGGCGACGCCCACCATGTGGCGGTAGGATAGCTCCGCTCCCGCCCAGCCCGTCACGCCGAGCACTGCAGCCGTTGCGGTTGAGAGTCCAATCTCGGCCGCGCTCGGCATAGCGCCTGTCTGGCGCTTCTGGCGCAGCGCGAGGTTGGCAGCCGCAAGGCCGAGCGCAAGCGGGTTGCCATAGGCATGGAGCTTGCCGACCGACTTTTCGCGGGCACGGCGGATGGTGAAATAGTCGATCGCCCCGACCGCGCCGGCGACAAGGCCCGTAACGATGCCCGCACCGAGCATCCAGCGCGAGGTGCGTGACCAGAAGGGATCCTCGGTGGCACGGGCAGCAACGTCGGTGGCGAGCGCCGCAGTCAGGAAAGTGATCGGATACGGGATCAACATGGGGTGAATGGGATGGCCCACGACCGCGGCGGTGCTCGGCAGCCCGCGCACGGGCCGGGCTCGGCTTCCCTGCTCGGGTCGCATCATCTTGCGGAACTCATCCAGGCGGGCGCGCTCGGATTGTTCGTTGGGCTGGTGACGAGAGGCTTGGGGCTGCTCCGGCCTGACCTGGTGCATGGGGTCGATACCTTCAAAAGGCTGATCACAACTGAGGCAACACCGTGCTCCTCTTCTGGTTTGGCTGCTCTTCGGCGGCAGACTGCCGCAGAAGGCTTTAGTTCCTGGATGCCGGTCCGAACGGACGGGCCATCAGATTTTCCGGCTGAAGAAGCGCGAGCCGGCAAGAGCAAAGCGCCAAGGCATCTCGGCAGCGCGGGTGATGCCGATCCGGGCTCCTACACTGACGTCAACCGGGCTGTCGTGGGGCAAAATCTGAAACGGTGTCCGGTCCAGAGGCAATCCGTTATGCGCGATGCTCACGGCGAGAGCCTGGCACAGGCGACCGGGACCCGAGCAGAGAAGGCGCAGGTTCTCAACACCGCGCCTCTTCTTCATGATCTCAGCGCCACTGGTGGGCTCGACAGCTCTGATGAGCACCGCGCTGCCCGGAAGGCAGACGAAGTTCAGGCACCAGTGCATCCCATATGACCGGTACACGTAGGCATGCCCGGCAGGACCGAACATGGCTGCGTTCCGAGGTGTCGGCCCACGAAAACTGTGCGAGGCGGGATCGTCGCTGGTGTAGGCTTCGGTTTCGACGATCCTGCCGCCGACCCCGTCCACGAGCAGAACCGATCCGACCAGATCGCGGGCGACCGTCACGGCGTCGCGAGCGAAGAGCGACCGGGGCAGCGTTGCTTCCGTTCGCCCCTCAGCTCCGGTGGCTGGATCCGGTCGTCTCAAAGGCGCCTAGGCAGCAGCGGCAGGGTTGATGGCGTCCTCGGCCAGCTCGGAGAGGATCTGGTCGGTGTTCTCTTCCTCGATCAGAGTCTCCTGGATAAGCCCCTCGGCCTCGGACAGCCCCAGCTGCTTGGCCCAGGCCAGCAAGGTGCCGTAGCGGGTGATCTCATAATGCTCCACCGCCTGGGCGGCCGCGATCAGCCCGGCGTCGAGAGCCTCGCCGCCCTTGAACTCCTGCAGAATCTCCTGCCCTTCCTCGATGATGCCCTGAATGGCCTTGCACTCGCCCCCCGCAGGCTTCTCGCCAAGCAGTTGGAACACCTGCTCCAGCCGCTTCACCTGCCCCTCGGTTTCCTTCAGGTGCACGGCAAACGCACCCTTGAGCTCCTCAGCCTGCGCGGCCTCGGCCATCTGCGGCAGGGCCTTGAGAATGGCGTTCTCGGCGAAGTATGTGTCCTTGAGCTGGTGTAAAAAGAGAGCCTTCAGATCCTTCTCGGCCATTCCCATTCTCCTTCTGGGTTGAGCAATGACCGGGGTAACCTCCCTGGGCACTGTCGCGTTCCAGGAAATCTTGGCTGACCGGCTGGATCGCGATGGCGAGCCCGCTCCCCGGGCTCGATCACTCTCAATGGGTGCATTCAAAGACCGGCGGTGGCGCAGAGCTGTCTGGAATCACGCTCGCGTTGTCCCCTTCTCTAAGCGCACAGGATCAACCGGTGCGGGCGGTTCTCGGACGTTTTTGTTGAAAGCTTGGGGGCCGATACCCGGTTTCGGCCCTTGGCATCGATCCTTAGTCGAGCGGCTCTTTGTGCGCCATATGGGACTGCGTCTGCCGGAACAGGTCGGCGATTCCGAGGAGCACCTGCCGCGACTGCGGCGCCAGGTGTGAGGCATCCACAGCAACAGGCTTTGCGTTGTCCGATGGCTCAGTGGAGCTGCTCGCTGTTTTTGGCTGCACACCGGCAATAGGCTTAGGCGGCAGGTTCTTGCTTGCCTCGACCATAACCTCTCTCCACGTCATGGCTGGCAGGGTGCTCCCGCCTAATCCGTTGGTGACGGAGAAATCGTCGTTGCCGTACCAGACGCTGGCCACGAGGTTGCCCGTGAAGCCCACGAACCACGCATCGCGATTGTCACTCGAGGTTCCGGTTTTGCCGGCCGCGACGATGCCTTCGATCTTTGCGCGCCGGCCGCTGCCTTCCTCGACCACACTGTGCAACATGACGTTCATGTCATGGACCACACGCGTGTCCAGCACCTGCTTGGGCGGCGTGTCCCGGTCGTGCCGGTAGATCACCTCGC
>NZ_JAEQMY010000370.1 GCF_016743775.1 Microvirga aerilata
GGACCAACTCGGCGCCCATCTCGCTTGCATGGGTGCGAGCCGCTGCAATCGCGGCCTGCCGACACGTTTCGACCACTATATTGGGGGTGCCCGGACGATACTGAAGTTTGGGGATGGTTGCCTGCTCGGCTGCGTACCCACCCACCATTCCAGAAGCGCCAAGCAGAAGAATGACCCACAGCATATCTGTTCACCGAGATGACCCCACCAGCATTGGGATCAGGGTTCATAAGTGCTGTATCGACAAAGTTCGGTCTAAGCTGCCAGTTCCTTCATCCTGGAGTATTATAAGTGCTGGGCCTTACCCTCGCAAAAGGCAGCTTAGATAACGATGAAGTCGGCAGCCGTCATCTTCAGGTGCGCATTGACAGTGGCAAACTTGATGGCCGCGCCTTTGCCAGACCCATCGGCATCATACAACAGAGCACCCGTCTTACTGTTGTAGATGATCTGATCATTGGGATCCAATGCCTTTGTCCCAATGACAAAGTTGCTTGATGAGAGCTGGCCGTGCTTGAGCTTGGTGAACACAGCATCATCGAGGCGGATCGTATCGTCCTTGGCACTGAAGTCCAG
>NZ_JAEQMY010000371.1 GCF_016743775.1 Microvirga aerilata
AGCGTGTATTCAACGTTGAGAGTTGGGGGGGCTTGCCCCTCCGAGGATCTGAAATCCCAGCCATTTTCGCCTAAGGGCAGGAAGGCCCAGCCCTCATTCTTTGCCCCGTCAGCCCAGGCCTGCACACTGGCGGTCACGTCAAAAGTACTGGCGCCTGACCCAGGCTGTTCCCCCGTAATGACCTCTGCCGTGGCAACTGCGTCCGTATCATTAGCCTGAATACCGTTGCTCAGCGAGTTCCAAGTTGAGTTCTCATCCCAGGTAGCGAGCACCCGGTGCAAGGCCGCACCGTCCCCTGGACTACTGTTGTGCAGGGTCAGTCCTGCTTTAGTAATGCGGGCTCCGTGCGGGATCTGGCCAGATCCTGTGCCGATCAGACCGGTGAACTGAAGCAGGCCTTGGCTCTCCCGCCCGCTAACGTCTTTGTCCGCGGCATCAATGTGAATGGCATTGAAGCCACTGCGAGAAGCACTGCCGTAACTTGTGGTTGGGCTGTCTTCCTGCACCATGGTGTCTAGAGTGCCAGTGTAGCCGTTCAACCCCTGCTGAAAGATCGCTTGTGGCAT
>NZ_JAEQMY010000372.1 GCF_016743775.1 Microvirga aerilata
ACCTCTGATACGCTCCTGCGGGAGCGGGAAGGTGTTTGATGACGAAGACGAGGCGGGAATTTACACCCGAGTTCAAGCGAGAGGCCGTAGCGCTTCTGGAAAGCAGTGGTCGCCCCCTGATGCAGATCGCAACCGAGCTGGGGATCTCTCCCTCCATGCTCAGGAACTGGCGCGCCGTTGCCCGTGGCGCATCACCCCGATCCAGGGCTGCCCCCAGGGATCTGCCTGCGGGCCCAGGGGCCGCACCATCTCCGGCTGATCAGGCGGCGGAGATCGCGCGGCTGCGGCGTGAGCTCGATCGAACGCGCATGGAGCGCGATGGGTTAAAAAAGCCATCGGCATCTTCGCGGAGATGCCCAAATGAAGTTTGGCTTCATCGAGCAGCATGCCCGCACCTTTCCGGTGCGGCTCATGTGCCGCGTGCTCCAGGTCTCGCCCAGCGGCTATTATGCTTGGCGATCCCGGCCCGAGAGCGCCAGGGCCATGGCGAACCGGCGCCTGCTGCAGGAGGTGCAGAGCCTCCATGCTCGTCATCAGGGGCGTTATGGCAGCCCGAGGATGCACG
>NZ_JAEQMY010000373.1 GCF_016743775.1 Microvirga aerilata
GAAGCGAGGTCAAGCGCGCCGGCTTGCTCTTGCTAAAAAGAGTTATTGCGCTGCCCCTGGAAGCGCTCACGCGATGACCGTTAGGAATTCGTATGGGTTGACCCTTTCCCGAGTTCCGCGATCGGGCGCAAAGCGGACTTTCATTAATCCGCTTCGGTTTTGTTCTTTGACCCAGAACTGCCCTTCGTCTTGCTGGGCCGCAAAGCCAGAGAACTGCCCGCAGGGGTTAGTCCTTCTGCGGGTCTACCTGATTGCGAGCCAGGAGAGCAGGATTGCCGCCCGGTCAACATCGGGCCGTGATGGGCACCATTGGGAGGGCCTCCGATGTCGCGTTCACAGTTCAAACGATCCCTGTACTCCGCGAGTTTAGCCGTTCTCGCGGCTGTTGGGCTTAACATCGCTTGCGCAACCGCAGGTCTCGCGTCACCTGAAGACGAGATCGCCCGCCTCAACCGTGTTCGCGCTAATCTGTTTGAGGAGCTTGTGAAGACGCGGGCGGAGATGGCTACGGCCCGTTCTGAGCTGGAAGCGGCCCTCAAGGCGCGGGATGCAGCTGA
>NZ_JAEQMY010000374.1 GCF_016743775.1 Microvirga aerilata
ACCATCGGATAGTCGGCCGGGAGCCCCCATTTCGCGCGGTATTCCTCAGCCGTTAGCCCAAAGTTCCGCAGATGGCGCTTGAGCGTCTTGTACTTCATCCCGTCCTCGAGACTTATCAGAAAGTCTGGCGTGACCGACTTGCGGATCGAAACAGCCGGCTGCGGCTCTTCGGGTTCTGTCTGCTGTGGAGAGATGAGACCCTGCAGCGTAGCATGCACAGCTGCGATCACGTTCGGCAGGTCGGCACGATGTACTGAGTTGTTTGCGACATAAGAGGAGACGATGTCTGCGGTAATGCTGGCAAAATCTAGCTGCTGCTCAGTTTGATCCATAACTCATCCGATACAAAGTAAGATGCAGCGCAATAGATCGTACAATTACTCTATAAGATCAAGTTGTTCGATGGTTTCCTGCGATGTCGAGAGGCAACAGCTGATGCAGAAATATCGTGTCCCGGTGATGCCGACGATCAATCTTCTCGATGAAGCCCACGAGGCTGAAGCGGACCCAGCTTGGGCGAACATACTGGAGAGCATTACGCGCGAGGTGAACC
>NZ_JAEQMY010000375.1 GCF_016743775.1 Microvirga aerilata
TGGGCGGCCGAACGGCGGGCCATTTCGGAGACGGCCCCGAAGCTGTTCTGCACGGACTCTTGCATGGTTCGCACCATGGTTTGCGCGCCTTCCACCCCAGCCCGCACGGTATCTGCAATGTCGTCCGTCACCCGCTGAACAGTTTCCACCTGCTCGCGCGCCTGCTTGGCCTCCGCTCGCTTTGTTTCGTCGTTGCTTGCCATCTCATCCTCCACTGTTTCGGCTATGGCGTTGGCTTCCTCGTCGCTCAGCACCTGGAGCACGGCTGGAAGCAGTTCCTTCCGGTCGTCCCGGATGTGTTGCTGAAACACCTTCCTCAACTCGGCCACTCGGCTGAGGAAGGCGTCATCGTTCTTTGGCATGCGCTCCAGCTCGGCCAGCAACGCACGCGTCTCGTCATTGTCGATAGTGGCGTCCCGCACGAGATCGTGCATCCCATGCTGTCGCAGGATCGGGAAAAGGTGTTGCTCCTGGAGGCTGGCCAGGAGATCGAGCTCCTCCCTCAGGTCCGCAAGCATCCGCTCACGCGTCTTAACGGCTTT
>NZ_JAEQMY010000376.1 GCF_016743775.1 Microvirga aerilata
TCTTCAGCTTCCATGAGGGCAATCGCTGCCAGAACCGGAACGGCAGGCTGGCACACCGCCATCACATGCAGGTCGGGTCCCAGCGCCTCGAACATGGCGCGGCAGTAATCCACGTAATCCGAGAGATCGAACTGGCCCTCAGACAGGGGTACGTGCTTGGCATCGCTCCAGTCGGTGATGAACACCCGATGGCTGTCGAGGAATGCTGCCACCGTACCCCGTAGCAGGGTGGCGTAGTGGCCTGACATGGGAGCGACAATCAAGACCTTGGGCTTGTTCGACGGTGGTCCGAAGGCAATCACCCGGCAGAAGGGCTGCTGCCACACCACCCGTTCTGAGGCGGGAAGGTTGAATGTAGGTTTGGGGTAAGCGCGAGTGGTGCGCTCGAACAACTCGCAGGAGGCCACCAGAGCGCGACCGCCTGGAGTGTAGGTCACCGGGTTGAGAGAATGAGTGCAGGCGAGCTTTGTGAGATCGGCGATCATCCGAGCGGGAGAGAACGCAACCTGCGAGGCTTCATGCAACAGATACCACATAC
>NZ_JAEQMY010000377.1 GCF_016743775.1 Microvirga aerilata
TATACGCCCGATGATTTTGCCAAGGATGCCGTCCAGTTGCTGGACGCGCTTACCATCGAACAGGCGATTGTGGTGGGTCATTCGATGGGAAGCTTTGTGGCCCAGCGTATCGTAGCCCACGCGCCTGAGCGCGTCAGCCGTCTGGTGCTCGTCGGCTCGGCTGCCACGGCCCGCAATCCAGTGACGCTGGAATTGATGGAGGAGGTTGCGGCCCTTGAGGATCCTGTTGCTGCGGACTTCGTCCGGGCGTTTCAGACCAGCACGATCCACAGGCCGGTACCGGAGGCCTTCTTCGAGCAGATCGTGGTCGAAAGCCGTAAGGTTCCGGCGCGGGTCTGGAAGGCCGCCCTTGCTGGTCTTCTCGACAGCGACTTTGCGCCGGGTTTGGAGCCCATCCGCTGCCCAACCCTAGTTCTTGGCGGTGATCGGGACGCTGTTTTTGCCCCGTCTGAGCAGGAGCAACTCGCAAGGGGTATTCCTGGCGCAACGATCAGGATCCATCGCGACATCGGCCATGATCCCCAGTGGGAGG
>NZ_JAEQMY010000378.1 GCF_016743775.1 Microvirga aerilata
TAGTACTTGCCGTCGGCTGTATGCCCCATGGTGAAGCCATAGATGTTGGACAGCCCTGTGGGCACCGAGCCAACCGGATTAAGCTCACGCGTCACTGGGTCCAGGGCGAAGAAGTCGATGCTGTTGGTTCCACGGTTAGTGGCGCCGACCAGATCCACCAACTGTCCGCCGAGGTTGAAGCCATAGCGTAAATCGACATTGTTGAACTCGCCAAAGGAGGTCGTGTTGATGACCTTTCCTTGCAGATCGAAGGCATACAGTCGACCCTGCTTCGGATCCTTGTCAGTGCCGATGATCAAACTTCGAGTTGGATCGTTCTTGTCAATCCATATCGCCGGATCATCGGCCACATCGCCGGCGTCAAAGGTGCCGGGCAGCGCAGCGGTCTCGACAGTGGGAGAAACGACACCAGAGAAGGGCTCGTTAGGCTCGTGTGCGCCCAGCGTGTATTCAACGTTGAGAGTTGGGGGGGCTTGCCCCTCCGAGGATCTGAAATCCCAGCCATTTTCGCCTAAGGG
>NZ_JAEQMY010000379.1 GCF_016743775.1 Microvirga aerilata
GTCATTCTCCAGACGAGCCTCACGCCCTAGGCTCAGAACGGATGATCTGGCTGGAAGTTCGAGGTCCCCGAAAACTTCCTTGAAGCGGTCAACCTGCTGCAACGGCGTAGGATTGGCTTGCACCACTCCACGTGTGTGATGTCGGTCTCATCAAAAGGATCCTGATAAGGCGCCACAACTCCCGGTGCCCGGCGGCCCCTGCCTTAGCCCGGCTGCCGAGATGATTGTCGGAACCTTCAGGATGGTTCAAACTGCAGCTGACCTGGCGGCCAATGCGGCAACGGGCGTGATGCTTGGCGGCAGCGAAGCAGGCGAAGCCATTCGCCGGGCGGGACAGGTCCAGAGATGGTCTTTCTCGCCGATAATGGTAGATTGGTCCAAGGTCGAGTCTTGGAAAATCCAGACCAAAGCGTTATTTGCCTGTGCATTCTCCCTACGGTGTTTTGACATTAAACAGCATCAGGCGCATTGAGGCCGCCTTGGTCGCCGGACCGGCTCAAGCCGCAATGTTGG
>NZ_JAEQMY010000037.1 GCF_016743775.1 Microvirga aerilata
CACCCGATCCAGACGCTTTGCCACCAGCCCTCCAAGTCGTCGCTGCCGCCAAGGAGGTCTCGCATCCAGACAGTTAGAGCAACAAGGTCAGTCTAAGCTCACTGAGCTGCTTCAGCGAAGATGCCACGAGCATAGAGCCTCCAGCATCAAGAACCGTGCGCTTGCGGCCTCTCTGATGGTGTCTGACTAGGCACACTCCGACACCGCCACACCACATCCGCCTACCGCTGACGCGGGCAGGGATGAGGCGACGCTCTATCCCTGCCGTTTCATCCAGCCTTTCCTGACCCGTCCATTCGGCCCGAACGCCTCTTCCGCTGCCCCGCAGACACGCGCCTCAGGCATGCGGGAGAGAAGACTGCCATAGAAGGACAGGCGTTCGTCAAAAAAGCGGGCGTGGCGTCCACCCTCTTGCCAGTCAGCCGGATGAAGATTGAGCTGTGCAAATCGCGTGCGAGCCTCAGCCGGATCGATCTGCCAGGAGGGGCATTTGGTACCCAGCATTCTGCCGGCCACAGAGTCGTCCAGGGCAGCTTGCTGCGGATCTTGTGTTTGAGCGCCGGCAGAGAAGGGCAGAAGAAGACCAAGGCCAAGGATGAACGCCGCACAGAGGCCTGGAGGCAAGACTGCCGGGCAGTCGTGCGGTGATATGAGATGAGGTTTGTGGCGGTTTGCCCGCATACCTGCCTCCTCTCCATACGGTTCAGTGTACCACGACCGTGCGGCTTCGGCAGAGAATACCCAAATCCTTGTCTGACCTCGCAACGAGTGCGTAGGATACTGGTCTAAATTTCTAGCATGCCCCGGGAGCCTTCTCCCACACTCTGAGTCAACGATTCAAAGCCACGTGAACTCGTTACTCAACCCCGGAGTCGTGGAGGAGTAGATCCGTAGGTGGAGGCGAGTCGCTCCGCCCGCGCCAGTGGATAGCCACACAACACTCCGCCTTCCGCTGCCAGGGACGCTCATGCTAATTCCGGAACGCTCCGTGCGCGGAGCAGCCTCTCAACAAGGCGGTCTGCGGCTATGCTGCTGAGGCCCCATGCGATTGGTTTGCCCTGAACGTAGACCGTGTAGGTTCCGTCCTGAGTGGTTTTCTTGACGACCTGCATCATGGGATACGCCCCTCTCCAGTGGAATAGGCCGCGCCTGGTCCCAATGATGAACCTAGACGCGGCCCTCGGCCCGTAGTTGCCCCTACGGCAGGCGTTAACCTAAGCTTAACCTTGGCCGGAATGGGGCAGGTTCTCAGAAAAAACATTGGCCTGCCGTGTAACCAAAACGACGCTTGTATGTTGATGCCGCTCCGGCCCGCATTTGCCCCTACGGCCAGGCATTCGAAAGCGCCCCAAGTGGGCGCTTTTTCTTTGTCGCGATGACTGCGTCAAAGCTCCAGAGCGCCCAACCGGCAGCAACCTCCGGCGCGAATTCCGCGACGAGCTTGCTGCTGTTCGTTCCGTTCCTGCGCCAGTTGCAGACGAGGCGCTCGGGCCCGAAGAGGTCCCGCTCATTCTGGATGTGCGAGCCGGTGAGGGCGTCAAATAAGGTGCACAGGACCTGGATAGCGAGCGACAACCGGATCAGATGTGAGAAGCAAAATCCCTTCAACCATCGATTGGGCCACAAGGATCCGATCAAACGGATCCTTGTGAATGGGAGGAAGGGCCTCAACTTCCACCGCGTGTACACTCATGATCGGGAGTTCAGTATAGCCGTTGTCGAGAAGACCCCGCCGCAGAAGCCGCGGATCAACCCGGAAGTCCAGACGATCAAGTCCCCTTTTGATGGCGACCTCCCACAGACTTGCTGGACTGAACAGCAGGTCGTTCTGGAGGTCTTCAAGGAAGGGCCGTGCTGCGGTTGGAAGCCGATCAGGGTCTCCAGCCGCCCAGAGCAGCAGATGAGTGTCCAGCAACACCTTCATCAGGTCTCACCCCCTGAACAGGTGTTCTATTTCCGCGCTGCCGATCTGGTCAAAATCGTCCGGCACGGCGATTTGCCCGGCCAAGAAGCCAAGCCGCCGGCTTTGTCCCGCCGCTGGAGTGTCCAGCGCTGTTACCTTAACGAGCGGTTTGCCAGCCTTGGCGATTACAAACCCTTCCCCGCGAGCCGCCTTTTCGACGAGCCGAGACAAGTGTGTTTTGGCTTCATGGATGTTCACGATCTGCATCATATCTCCTTAAACTTAGTTCAGTTGACTTAGTCTTTAACCGCTGGACTTCAAGTTCGCCTGTGGCACCACGGCGTATCGGAACAGCCCCGGACGTCAATGATCGGGTGGACCTGACACCAAGGCAGCAAGCGGGGCAGCTGTTGAGGGGGAGGAGATTTCTCTCGACCAGGCGAGGCCCAACGCTCCAGTGGTGGGGATGATCGGTAGGCCTCCCGTGGTCGTCCCTGACCTTGGTTTCTTCGGATCCGGCTAGGGTGATCGCTCAGCGTCACATGTCTGAGACATCAAGGCGGCCCGCTGAGCTGCACAGCACAGCAAAAGTCGTTCCCGTGGTCGTTCACCCTGAGCCGGCCCTTCATGGCAGCAAGGGCAGTGATATTCATATCCAGTGCCCTGCGGGGCGAGCCGCCGCAACGTGGCGGCACGATCAAAACTCAAGATCGAGGTCCTTGGCGACCCGTCCCGTGCAGGCCAAGAGCTTTGCGCCGAAGTCGTCATGAAGGCGATCATCGCCGGGGCGTACCCGATGGCGCCGCTGGGCTTCCGTCACGATGCTCGCGTCCATCTCCTCAAGGGTCTTCGCGGCTCCTTTGGGAGGCAAGGATCCATACACGTCCTCCGGCCGAGTCGGAGCAAACAGGGGCACTGCCTTCAGGAGCACGCCATCCGGTGTGTCTTCGACCACCAGACGGGTTCCGGCTGCCAGCTCCGCTGCTGCCGGATCGCCTTGGGGAGGATAACCTGACCTTTGGTGGACACCCGCGTTGTCAGCCGTTCGTTACCCGTCATCTGAAGGCTCCCGCGAGCGAGTAAAACAAAGGTAAGATAAAGCTCGTGTGAAATGGTGCAAGCCTGCGGCTCACTAAGGCCGGTCGAGCAGTTGCTCCGTCAGGAAGGCTGCCACCTGCTCCTGCGGCCTGAACACGACGGCACGTTTGAGTGACGTCATCCGTCTGAAAGCGGCGCTTCGTGCTTTGGATCCGCTTGGCCCTGATGGAGTCCGCGTCGCGGGCCCCGGCTCATCTGTCTGGACCTATCGGGGGCTTCCAAGAGCGTGCTTTGATCCGACGGCCATAGCTCTCGCAACACGGGTGTCCAGTGTGACCGACCGGGGCCGCTGCCTGACGGTCGAGGCGTCCATCCGGTGAATTGGTGTTCAAGCGGCCTGACTGGCGCCATTAGCGGCGCTGAATGCCGTGGACGCTCCAGGCTGCGTTCGCATCTGGCCTTGCGCGCCTGACAGACATTAGTCCGCACTTCGGTCCCAAATGCCACCAGGCGTCGGCGATTGGGCCTCGTGGAGTGATGGTGCTGGCTTCCCGCTTGCCTCTTGATGCGATAGGGTTGAATGAGAATGGAATCCCGCATGAACAGGATGGACTCACTGACAGCGAAGAGACGTGAGACGCGGTACGAGCTTGCGTCCGCAGCCGTTGCTCGGATCCTGCAGGACGCGGGCAACGCGGGGATCGACATAACTTTGGTTGGCTCCCTGGCGAAAGGCGACTTCCGCTCACATTCAGATATCGACCTTCTCGTTCGTGGTCCGGTGACCCCCAAGCGGCGTCTTCTGGCCGAAAGGCTGGTGGCCGACGCCACGCGCGGGTCCAAGATCCCTTACGATCTTATCTTTGAGGACGACCTGACCGAAGATCGCCTTCAGGAGATCCTGCATGACGTCGTTTAGCCTGCCGGTCTTTGCGAGGCTTTCTCCGAAGATCGCGCGAGCTGAGCGCGAGTTGGCACAGATGCGGCAATATTACGAGAGCCATTCGGTTGAGGTGGCAGACGGAGATTGGGGAGCCATGTCGGCAGTCTCGTCGGGCATCCACAACGTCTACAACGGGATCGAGGACGTTCTCCTGAGTGTTGCGAGAGATGTCGATGACGCCGTCCCAACGGGGGCTTCGGCCCATCAGGATGTCCTCGACCAAATGGCGGCGGACGTTGCCGGAATACGTCCGGCGCTGCTCGACCGCGGCCTCTATGAGGCTCTTACAGAACTCAAGGGATTTCGCCATCTCGTGCGCCACCGATACGGCTTCGACCTGAAGCCCGACAAGGTCATCGAAAACCTTAAGCTTCTCCAGAACGTCTTTCCCGCGTTTATCGCCGCAGTGACCGACTTGGAGAGGACGATGAGGGACGGCGACGATCATGATAGCGCCGTGTCTGGCGGACCGGAACGCTAGCGCTAGGCTGGTGGCAGTTGCCACTAAGTGCGGCCTGAACACGAAGGCACGTTTGAGGGACCTCCAGCCGTTTGAGGGCGACGCTTCGTGTCTTTGGATCCGCTTGGTTCTGGCGAGGTCGGCGTCGAGAGTGCCGGGTTCATCTGTCTGAACCCGAATCCAGTTTAGGCGAATGGAACAATCTTGCGACCTGAGGTGATCTCACGGGTTAGGTCGAGATTGGCTCCCACGAGGGGGGATACTCGCAACGCAGCCAGGATGCCTCCCTGTTCCAGCGGTTCGCCTATGAGACTGCAGCGGGGTTCGGCTCGAAGCCGTGCCGCCTCGCCGTCGTTGCGAGCCAGACGTTGGGCGATCTGGCGAATGACATTCCGGTCTGAAGCAAACCCCAGCACCTCGAAGCGAGTCAGGCGCTGTTGGCAGCGACGCTGCGAATATTTCTGCATGGTTTGCTTTCGGGTAGAATTGGCCATCTCTGATCTCCGCCGTGTTGCTTGAAACATACCCTGATCCCGGCGGGGCGAGCCTTGACAGGGCTGCTTAACGATACATCGTAAACAGTCTTTTACGGGGAGTCGTTGTGACCAGAGTATCAGGGGCGAGGGCCCGCCAAGCAAGAACTCAGAGCAACCGATCTGTGCCTCGGTCTGAGCCAGCAACCGTGGCCTACCTCGGCATGCAGGCGTGCTTGATCCCGGCTGACCCGGAGTGCGAGCGTGAGGTTGCCCGTCTCCTCGTCCGTTACAACTGCGTGCGTCAGGACTGGGGCCGTCTGACCCAGGAGACGCCTCAGATGCTCGGCTGACACCGGCCCGGGTGTGCTGGAGCAAAACTGGAACACGCTCCAGACCAGGCTGCACAGGTGGAAGATGCTAGGGTCTGTGGCGAGGGCGTAACAGCACAGAGGGGTTGTCACCGCGACACGATGGTAGATATTATGCCTGTTATATATGGCAAAGGATCAGAGTTATGGCCGTGACAGCCCGATCAGCGAAGGCGCCTGGCACACGCGGTTCTCGGCGCAAAGCCGCTCGCAGTGCGACTGCGGGACCGGTTCTCGGGGACGACAGGTTCCAGCTTCGGTCCCTCTATGATGCCCATGGTCGTTTGGCTCCCGAGCGAGTGGCTCAGGCTTTGCGCATGTCCAAGAGCCAGTTGGCGGAGACCATCGGCGTCAATCGAGAGGCTCTCTACAAGCCTGAGCGGGCGCAGGCGCCCAAAACGCAGACGCGCGTTCGCGAGATGGTCGAGATTGTGGAGCGGGTGAAAGACTGGGCCGGCGGCCAGGATCAGGCCATGGCCTGGTATCGGGCGCAGCCGATCCCGGCTTTCGGCGGTCGAACGGCTGAGGCTCTCGTGAAGGACGGCAAAGCCGGAGCCCTGCGGGACTACCTTGATCATCTCGCTATGGGCGGCTTTGCTTGAGGTTCCAGGGCGTGTGCTACCGGGCGCATGATCCCCGGTGGTCGTTTACGCCCACATCTGGGGCCGGCGCCGCAATCCATGGCGGACGGTTCAACCCCAAAGGGGTCGAGGCCTTGTATTTGGCTCTGACGCTGGAGGGCGCCTTTCTGGAGATCAACCAAGGCTTTTTGCTCAAATTCACGCCCTGCACCCTGTGCAGCTACGATGTCGATTGTGATGATCTGGCGGACTTGCGAACCCCAGAGGGGCGTTACTTGCACACCGTTGATTTCGCTGACACGGCTTGCGCCTGGTTTGGCCTCGCGGCCGCCGGCATCATACCACCCTCGTGGCAGATGGCGCGGCGTCTTATGGACGAAGGCTTCGCCGGCGCCCTCGTGCCGTCGTTTGCTGTCGGCGCCAGGGCAGACTGGGCCAACCTCGTCCTGTGGGACTGGGGCGATACGCTGCCTCACCGTGTCACTGTGTATGATCCCAACCACCAGCTTCCGCACAATCAGCGCTCTTGGGTCTAGAGGCCGCGGAATGAGTTGAGCCATGGCTATTGATGGGCCCAGTGGCAGCGCTGAGCGGTTGTGCCACCGGAGCGGTGTTTGCCTCATCGAGATCGCGCACGCCAGGCTTGGCGTCTCTGACCTTTTCCGGTTCTCCGACTAAGCCGCATCAATCGCCCGCGCCACGGCCTTGGGGTCCGTTTCGATCACCTTTAGGTAGGCGAGGGCCACCGTGTTCGGCATGAACCGGCCCTGCTCCCAATCCTTCAGGCGAGCGAGATTGATCTGAAACCGTTCTGCGAACTTGGCCTGGCTCAGCCCCGTGCGCTCACGAGCCCGGCGCACGGCACGGGCGGCCGCGGCGCGCGCCAGTTCCGCATCGGAGGCGGGCGGGTTGTCGTGGTCCTCGCGCGCATTACGCTCGATCTCCTCCTCCGTCATCGCTTCGAGGCGCGCGCGCTGTGCCGGGGTAAGACGAGGTGGGTTGGACCGGAGATCCTCAAGGGTCTTGCGGATGATAGCCATAGCTCGTGATCTCCTTGGCATTGGATCGGCGCGCTGAGATGAGGCGGCAGACGGAGCCGCGCCGGGTATAGACCACCCTGTAGAGCGTGCCGCCGATGAGCCCAATAGCCTTGCGGCGTTCCTCGCCGTCGGCTGCGCGGGCGGTGTCGGGATGGAGCCGATTGCCGTCCAAGAATACAGCTGCCGCATAATCAAAGTGGACACGGTGCTTAGCTTCATTGGCGGAAGCCTTGGCACCGTCCCGTGTCAAATTCGGCTGGCGTATTCACATGATAATCGTACGGGTATCCCGTATAGTGTTAATGGGTATGCGAGAGTCAATGGATCTGCCGTAGAAGGAAGCTACTCTAAGCCCGTTCTGTGCGAGCTAGTTTCAATGCCGCCGCAGCCCAAGCACAGCCTGGCGCCGGTTTCCCAGACGGCGACAGGCGAGCGCAACCGTCGCGGGTCAGCCGCAAGCCGATCCACAAGCCTGTCGGCCTCCGCCTCTCTGGCGATGACATCGATGAGAGCCGACGCATCCGCAAGGATGGTCACAGGCCGTCCGAAAGGTCGTCGAAGAAGTCCTTATCGGTGGTTTTGCTTGTTGGGGGCGGGAGGGGATGGGCAGCCCGCAGCGCTTGCACTCGGGCTCGGAGCGGGACGGCCGATTGAACTCTGTCCAGCTCGGCCTGAACAGCGAGGCGCACAACGTCTTGCTTGGTCAGATCGGGAAGCTTAGCAGGTTGGGTAACGAGATCAGCTGTCGCATCATCCTTGATGGTGAGGGGCATCGCGGTCTCGCGCTGAGTATTCGAATATCCACCGATAAAGATCCAAATATGCTTGCGACGCAAGTGCAGCCGTAGCTGCCGTTCCGTCGTCTCCAGGATGCCGGAAAAGGTCGGCAGTCTCGCCTGGGGTGAGCTTGCCTCAATGAATGGGGCTTCGTCAGGCTGCTGATGATTGCATAGCCAGGCGGTACCGGGTTGCACTACCGTCAAGCTGTGTATGATCGAGGGGGGAGGTCAACGGTCTCGAACAGGCGGGAGGAGCGATTACTCCTAGCCCGCGTTGGCCCTGAACCGCTCCGCGTTCCCGACGGTGGCGCTGGCCTTCATCAATGCATCCTAGCTTCCCGGGAGATCGCCAGCGTCGAGCATCTTCTTGAAGACCGCGTAGGCATCCGGCTTCGAGCCATAGGCCCGGTTGGTGCGATCATCGTTGACCCACGCGAGGACGATTGCCTTCTTGTCCTCCGAATATCGAAAGAAGAGCCGGAATTGCTGGAGAAATTTCGCGCTGAACCAGTGCTTGTTCTCCGTCCCGCGTGTCGATCCCTGCCGGAAAATCTTCGTTCGTCGGGGCGGCAGGGATGACCTCGAACGCCATCTTGAGGAGGGCCGCGTAAAGCTTGGTCGGCGTCTTCGTCTTCCAAGTTTGGGGATGCTTCTGCCGGGCCGCTTGATAGGCCTTGAGCTGTGCGAGGAAGAGCGGTTGGGCGTAGATGCTCCACCTGAGGAAGACAATGGCTGGTTCCCTCGCTCGTCATCACCCGTCAGGGGGCGTTGAGGTCGATGTCTAGGTTAGAAAGCTCGTGATAATCGTCGAGGAAGGATTGCGGAACGGGCCGGATGGCGTCCTTGCCACGCGCCTTCAGGTCCTGTTCCAAGAAACCGAGGAACTTGGAGATCACCGGATCCGTGTAAACCTCATTTTCATCCTTCCGGTCGATTTCAACCCTCCCATCCGGCATCCCGCGGAAGACGACCCGGCCGGTCTTCTTGACGGCCAGCATCTTCCTGATATGGGCGGGAACCGTGGTCTGGCCACGCTCCGTGATGGTGGCTTCGATCTTGAATACGGAAGGCTTGGCTATCTAGACCTCTTCGGGTCCCACGTTCTCACAGGGGCAATACATTTGCATTGCAAATGGGAATGTAAGTGCATTGTAGATCAAGGGTAATCGGGGATTCGGCGCGGTTGCCGTTCACCTCACTTCGGGGTTGAAGGACCCGGGGCCCGACGTGACGTGGATCAGATGAGCCAATGCGTCCCACCTCGTCCCCATATCGATTGACTGCTCCCTCTTCACTCCCTATGTGACTACAGTAGTCACATAGGGAGATCGATATGGCCGAAGTGCAGATACGGCAGGCGAAATCCGAGTTTTCAGGCCTTGTGGATAAGGCGGTCGAGGGGGAGCCGCAGATCATTACCCGACACGGCCACAGGGTGGCGGTCCTCGTCTCCTGGGATGAATGGGAGCGCCTTTCAAATGTGCCATCCTTCGCCAAGCTCCTGTTGGGCGCCCCAATCGAAGAGAGTGACATTCCCGAGCGCACTCGAAGCCCGCACGACCGCCAAGTGGAGTTCTGACGCGTGTTCCTGCTCGATACCAACATCATATCGACGTTTGCCCCGACCAAGCGGCAGGACGAACAGACCAGCGTGTTTCGGGAGGCGCTGGAGCGGCACACGGACGCTCTCTACCTTTCCGTCGTGACGGCGGCCGAAATTCATGACGGAATCACCAAGCTCTTTAGGGAGGGGGCGTCCCGCAAGGCCAGCGATCTCTCGGACTGGTGGACAGCGGTTTGCCACCTCTACGGCGACCGAATCCTGCCGTTCGATCTCAAGGCAGCGCATGTCGCCGGGATGCTGCTGGACCGCGCCCGGGCCCAGGGGCATGCACCCGGCTTTGCAGACGTGGCGATTGCCGCAACCGCCATGAGCCGTGATCTTATTATCATCACCAGCAACATGAAGCACTTCCGGCCCCTGACCTCCCTGGTGAGGGAGCCTATGGAATTCATCTCTCCCGACCGCGCCGATCAGGCCGTGAGCGCCGAGCGAGACAGCGAGTAGCGCCGCGCGGCACATCGGGGAGCAGGAGGGATAAGGGACAGAACGCTCTCGCCAAGCGATGAGCACCCACCCTCATGGGCTCTGCGGGTTGGCGACCGCAAGCGCCCGGATGACCTCGGCTGAGCCCCGCCCCCGTGCTCTCTGGCGGTGGCCCGTCGAGGCCTCCAAAACCGGACGGGACTATCGCTGCTGGCCTGTTATGCGGAGGTCCTGCCGCTGGCGATCTCGCGCAACATGGCCTGACGGATCCGCTCCATGGTGGAGCGCGAGGCCCAGCGCCCGGATCTATTCAGCTCCTCCGGAGGCTCGCGATGAGGCTTCAGGAGCAACCCGGAGCAAGGGCGAGCGAGGAACACGAGAGGCGGCCATGGGGCAGGGAGACCGATGTGGCGGGAGCGCAGGCAGTGGACAGCCCCTGATGCGGCACCATGCCTGCATCAGGTTGCCTCCGCTTTCACTGTGCTGCTCGGTCACCCTCCACGTGTCTTGGCGGTCTGCTCGCGCCCTGAGCTGTTTGGAAAGCGCAATCAGGTTTCGTAGGGCGGGAGAGGCGGTCGAGGCACCGGCGGACGACGAGGGAAGGCGGTCAGGGCAGGGGCTGGTTGGCAGTCAACCGGTAGCAGGCTGAGGTGAAGCCAATCGAGGTCTGCCAGTCGATCCACTTGACAAAGCATAATTAACGTTATATTGTTATCTTGTCGCAATCGCAGGCAGCAGCACTCATGCCGAATGACAATGGAATCGCAACCCTCATGAACCCAGCAGGCCGACTATCCGCGCAAGCGCTCCTCGCCCGGGACTGCGGGTGGCCTCGAGCCCTTTCCGCCCCGCCTTGTCATCTTTTACGCAGGAGACCGACCCATGAGCAAAGCACCGCAAACGCCCGGCCCGAACAGCCACCCGTTGGGTGACGGCGCGGGAGAGCAGGATCCGCCAGCAACCGTAGCCTCTCTCGGCGTGCAGGCCCGGTTGGTTCCGATCGACCCGGCGCGGGACCACGAGCTTGCCAGTCTGATCGCCCGCTGTGACGCAGTGTTTCGGGAGTGGGAGCGCCTGGTGCGTCAGGCGGTGCACCTGCTCGGAAATGATCCCGCTGCAGGCTCAGGGCGGAGGCACTTTGAGCCTGACAGCGAGCAGCCGTGAGCCGGTGATGCCGTTTGTTGCGACCGAGGACGTCAGCACCACAGCACGGCGCAAGCTCAGCCCCCGGCGTCGTCTGCAGGTGTGGGAGAGCACCGGCGGGGTGTGCGTGCTGTGCACACGCCGGATCGATGGGGTGCGCGAGCGCTGGATCGCGGAGCACATTCGCGCGTTGGAGCTCGGGGGTGTGGATGACCTTTCTAACATCGGACCGGCGCACGAGGCGTGCGCTGTCACCAAGACCCGGGAGGATCACCGGCGCGCAGCGCACGCCAAGCGGCAGAAGATCCAGCACATCGGTGCGGAGGCCTCCAAACGGCCGCTGCCGTTTGGCAAGGGCAGCCGGTGGAAGCGGACCTTGTCCGGCAAGATCGTGCCGCGCGAGTAAGACAGGGAGGGGCTCCACGCCCGGGGGGTGACGGCTTGGTGGCAGGGCTGATCACGGTCGCTCAAATGACAGCCGATCCTAAGGGCCGGCTTGCGGTCTGCCGCCAATGGCTCAGATATCCATTATCCAGAACGTGTATCATGAAGGGTCTGATGCAAGTCGCAAAATGGGGCAATTCCCTTGCGGTTCGTCTCCCAGCTGCGGTCGTTGAGGCCATGGGGCTCAAGGAAGGCGACGATATCGAAATCATGGTCGCGGGAGCCCGGGTTTTCGAGGTCTCGAAGAAGCCTGAGGTGGCCGAGGTGCTGGCCCGGTTACGCAAGTATCGCGGCCGCCTTCCCGAAGGGTTCAAGTTCGACCGGTCCGAGGCCAATGAACGCTAAACCCTTCCTCGACACCAATCTCCTACTCTACCTGCTCTCCGGAGATGTGACTAAGGCCAACCGGGTTGAGGCTCTTGTCGCGCAGGGCGGCACGATCAGCGTCCAGGTACTTAACGAGGCCGTGACTGTCATGACGACAAAACTCAAGATGGGCTTGGACGAGGTGTACGACGTCCTTGCTTGGGGCGGATGGCTCGAAACGGCCGCTGCTAAATGGAAGGGGAGTCGGTGGAAGCCGGCTCCGTCCGGGACGATCGTGCCGCGCGAGTAGGTCGGCGCGACCTTGCCCGCTAGGTGGGCGACAGGGATTTGCCGTAGGCATCGAGCAGGGCCGCAATCTCGTGCAGCAGTCCCGTCAGCGGCTTCGTCGACTGGATGGCGAACGTCATGTCAGGACGCTCGAGGAACGCCAGGCAGAGTTCGTTCGAGTCGTGCCGTGACTGATAGGCGATCCCGTCCGGTTGGTTCGGGTGATCCCAGAGAGCGTCTGACCACAGGCCGCAGGGTTCGTAGGGACCAGTGGAGATCGCATTGTCCGTACCGACCGCCTGCAGGCCAGCGCCATAAAGCTTAACGACGCGCAGGTCACGGCGGCAGACCAGCTCCGTTGCGGCGCGGTCCATGAACTCTGAAGTGGCGACCATCAGGCGCTGGGGGTTGCGCAACAGCGTTTCCGCCACCGCGCCGGCGCGGCTCAGGCCAACATACAGCACGCCGAACCGGCCGGTCGCGCTGTCGAAGCGATGGGTTGGCGGGATGCCAGGGCCGGGGCCAAAGAACAGGGGTCCAAGCGAGGTTCGGTGGATCCGGTGCAGGACAGTGCCGGCTGGCAGGACGTCGATCGGGAGGCGCGTGCGGCGGAGCCAGGCCGGCGGGGGCGCGGCTCCTGTCGGTCCACGGGGACCGGAAGGGCCTGAGGGGCTCACGCGAAGCCGTCGCCTTGGGCTCCCCGGACCAGACGCAGCACCGCATCGCGATCGCCGGCTTTGAGCGCCTCCAGCGGTGTCCGGCCCGCCAGGACCGTATCCGGAGCGAGGAGGAAGTCCAACGCCACCCAGGGGCTCGCCGAACTGAGCCCGCGCACCACGTCCGGCAGGCCGGGCACCACCTCGCCGTCGGCAAACTGGCAGGCCGGATAGCGCCAGTCGCTCGCCTCGCGCACAGCGAGCAGGGTGCCGACGCGCCGCCGCTTGTCGACGGCCTGGCGCGTGATCCCCAAGATTCGGCCAGCCGCGTCGGCCGACAGCACACCACCGGCCAAGCTCATAAGGGTCTGGCGGTGCTCGACGTTGCGGGCCAGGGCCGGCGCGAGCGGGTCAAGCGCGGTGACGGCCGAGCCCACCACCTCGGAGCGGCTCAGGAGTTGGGCGAGCGAGCCGACATCGGTGGGCGCGGCGAGGGCGTCCGTCAGGGTCTTCGCTGGGACGCTGCCGGCGATCCGCTCGAGCGCGGACAGGGCCCGGCGCAGGAACGCCGCCTGGACCGAGTCGGGCTCGGCGTGGACGTTCAGCATAAAGCCCGATGAAGCGGGTTTGCGGGCCATGGCAGTTTTCTTGGTTGTCATCGTTGAAAAATAGGATCATGAAAGACGATGTCAACCAGAGGCGTGGGGTCAAGTCCTGGCGGTGTGCGACATGCAGGCTGGGAGCGGCTCAGACGTTGGGCGCGCGATGTCCCTCGATCTGACGTCGTGCCGGATGGGTTCGGTTCATTGCTGCTCGCGTCCGATGCATTCCGCGGTTGATCCGGTCCGCTCCAGCTGCTGAGGGGACCTGTCGGAACCCTCCGGTTGAGAGTGCGGGAAACCGGTTCGAGCCGCGCCGACAAGGCACTCTGTACTGATGCGGGAGAGGCGGGCCAGCCTTCATGGTGGGCACAGATGGATGCGATTGTCTTGGTTGGACAGCACGGGCTATCCGGATTGGGCAAGGGCTTCGGTGAAGGATCGGATTGCCGCTTTCCGGCGTGGCAGGGCGCGGCGCTCATAACGGTGTGCACGCACGAGATGCTGGAGGAGGTCGGCAGTTTCGCTTGGATCAGCGCACACGGATGCAACCGGTGTCCTCAGGTTGCTGATGATTGGATATCCGGAAACAACCAGGGCACTGCTGTCAAGCTCTGGCAGCAGGCTTTCATTGGCCTCTCTGGGGGACTACATTGTTCAGCATGAATTCTCGGATCCATAGCCCTGCACCTTGGGGAGACCTGCGTCTCGACCCCGCGGTCGAGATCGCGGCGGTGCGCTTGGCCGAGGCAACAGACGCCGAGGCCATCATTCTGTTTGGCAGCAGGGCTCGCGGCGACAACGATGATGACAGTGACTGGGATCTTTGCGTGATCTTACCGGACACCGTCGAGTGGGGGCGCTTTACCCCGGTCACCCTTTGGCCGCTGGTGTCTGACCTTGGAATCCCAATCCAGGTTGTGCCGATCCGGCGGTCAGTGTTCGAGGCGAAGAAGACCGGGATCAACAATCTCAGCCACGATATTGCAAGAGATGGCGTGGTCATCCATGGTCGGCTTGACCAAGCAGCCGCGCCATGAGTGCGGCCTCGGCAGCTGCGTGGCTGGAGACGGCGGCAAACGACCTCGACGCCGTCCGACGGTCCCTCATGCCATTACCCGATCAGAATCTTGAGATGGCGGCCTACCATACCCAACAAGCAGCTGAGAAAGGCGTGAAGGCCCTGTTGACCCATCTTGGGATCGCATATCCCAGAGGGCGGCAGGGCCATGACATTGCCCTTGCGGCAGCCGGAATTCCAGCGTCACACCGGCTGGCTGGAGACGCGCTAGCACTAGGGGCGCTCACGCCGTGGGCAACCGCATGGCGTTACCCGGCGGATGACCCAGCGACCGCCGCTCTATTGCCCAGAGCTGCGGACATCGAGCAATGGGCCGAGAAGGTTGAGGCCTTTTTGAACGCTGTCACAGTGGAATTGGCTGCTTAGGGAGCACGGCACGCCGGAAGCTGACGCCCCACCGGGGATCTTCGCAGGGCTGGGCACGTCAAGCGCAAGAAGATCCGGCACCTTGGGGCAGATGGCTCGAAACGGCCGCTGCCGATTGGGAAGGGGAGTTGTTAGAGGTGGACCTTGTCGGGCAAGATCGTGCCGCGGGAGTAAGAGGGAGGAGGACTCGCGCGGGCCAGATGCCGTACTAGACAGGCCTTTAGATCGCACGGGCGATGTCGGTTTTGGTGAAGTCATCCCCTTTGAACAAGAGCTTGGCCCCGTTGCTCCTGGCGCAGGCGTAGGCAAAGCAGTCTCCCATGTTGAGCTTGGCCGGGTGGCGCCCCTTGCCATAGTGAGCATAGGCATCCAATGCGATTTGATGCTCTGACTGCCCGATGGAAACCCACTCCAACGCAAGAACATCAAGGAAACGTTGAGCGTGATCGCGCGCGACTGGAATGGAGAATGTGTGGCTATGGCACAGCCCAGCAATCGTCTCCCAAACGGAAATTGCAGAGCACAGCCGCCGTTGTTCGGTCTCGAGCCGATCCACCAGTATGTTGGCATCCGGCTCCCCAGCGATGATTGCGATGAAGGCGGACGCATCGACGAAGATCATCACAGCCCTCCAGACAAATCATCGAAGAAATCCTTGTCGGCCCTTTGGCCTGTTGCAGGCGGGAGAGGGTGGGTTGCCCGAAGCGCTTCCACGCGTACGCGAAGCGGGATAGATGCTTGGGCTCGGTCCAATTCGGCCTGAACTGCGAGCCGGACGGCATCTTGTTTGGTCAGACCTCGAAGCTTCGCAAGCTGGGCGACCAGATTGGCAGTGGCATCATCCTTGATATAGAGCGGCATCGGGAGGTCCTGCAGAATATTCGAATATCTAAAATAATATATCCGAATATTCGCCTTGAGACAACGCTGGTTCAAACGGCTCTGACGCCCGATGCACCTGCCTGAGAGGCTGGTTGATCACGGCCGAAGGCAGCCCGTCTCGTGGGATGGGTGGAACTACATTCTTCGGCCCGTTTCGGTTAACACCGAGGATGCTGTCAGATGCTCATCGACTTCGTCTTCATGTAGTCGAAGTCCTTGATCGCGCGGTCGCGGCGGGACCGCGCCCGGCGCTCATACCGTTCGAGTCGTTCCAGCTGACGGAGAAGATCGTTCCAGGTCATCTTGGGGCGCTGGGTGAGCCTTCTCCAGCGCCATGAAAACCACCGCAACGCCGCCGAGCCGTTTCGCGACGCTCTCGCACACCCTCAGTTTGCGTCTCTTCTCCTTGCTGCTCTCCTGTTGCGCCAAGGCTTGGAACTCCTTGCGAACGGTCTTGAAGCCCCGGACCAGGTCCCCAGTCTCGACCGCTTTGGGCTGGCTGGTGCTCGCATCCCACGCACGCAGCAGCTCAAGGCGGGCGCGCCGCGCTCGCTGCACCTTGATGGCCGCTTCCGCCACCTTCCGCGCCCGCACCATCACCACCGAGTCGTGCTGGGCTTCACCCACGAGCGCGCGAGCGAGGTGATCGATGTCATGTTGAAGCGCCGGGTGTGCCGAGGCGGGCACGGCCAGACCGTGCTTGAGGGCGTTGAGCCTCGCCCGCAGCCGACCGTCCTTGGTGCGGGGGCCGGTGCTGCGCCGGGCGTTGGCGCGATTGGCCCGGATTCTCTGGGGTGACGGCATCGCTCGTTACCACTGGTTCGGCCCGGCGCCGGCGCGCCAGGAGACGGTCGTGACCTCCTCAGTGCTACGTTGCTGTCGGGCTTTGACTTCCCGCCGGAGCTCTATTTCGAGGAGGATTCGATTGCGCCGAGCCTCGGCGCTGGCGATCATGCGATCGATGCGCTCAATGTCACCCAGACATTCCGAAAGGGCGAGCGCCATAACCGAGTTCACGTCAAGGCCGCGCTCGGCCAACAGCCGGTTGAAGGTCTCGACCGCTGCTGGTTCCCCCTGCAGCCAAGCATTGGTGTAGGCGCTGGTCAGAGGCTCTGCAGACTGCAGATGGGGTCCGTCGGTTTGTGCGATCAGCCGATCGAGTGCTTTCTTGCGAGCGGTCATGAGCAGGCTGGCCTTCAGGCGCTTTCCGCGCTCCGCGTCCCAGGTCAGGTCGGCGATGTCTTTGACCCACACGTCTTCGACCACATCAGTCGGAGCCACCGCCTTGGTTGCCTTCGACAGGAGTAGATCATAGTTGGCTTCGCTCTCCCCAAGAATGAGCGGGCGGTGGGCAAACAACGGTCCGAGGTCGCGGGGAAGGACGTGGACATCGGTGGGCTGCACCGGAGGACGCTGGTCTTGCGCGGGCGAGGGAGGTTTTGGGCGTTTGGTCATCGTAAAGAACCTATCAAAGCCCTGAACCTCCGAGGGCGAAGGTCAGGCGGAGGGAGATCGCCTCAGCGGATCGGGGCGATCAGATCTCTTTTCGTTCTCATTTGGGCTTTGATCCTGGCAAGGCCTGTGAGCGGCATCATAAGGAGTATCAAGAGAGGCAATGGAGGATTGCACAAAGGGTGCGGGTTAATCCGGCGGGTCAGGAGCCCCGGCCAAGCTTGGGCGGCTGGCGATCGACGCTCAGGGAGCCCCTTCTGTAGAATCATTTCGCGAAGGATGCTCAAGCCCTCGCATGTGCGCTTCCCAACCAAGGACTCTCTGGATGAGGTGAGGGGCTCCAGCCTGCTACGCAGTCCTGAACCGGACCCTCGAGAGCAGCAACAACCCCAAGGAGCGGGAGATCCTGGCCCGAGACCAGCTCAAGGCTGGCCAGACGAGCTTCACCCGCCAGCAGGAATCGCTGGGCTTAATGATCTTCACGGACGCACTGCAACAATAAGGTCTGTGTGCCGAATGAAGCTGCCGATCATTTCAGGTCAGCGTTGCAGGCGACAATACTCGCGAAGTTCCAGGCGATCTCCGTCTGACCGTCGCAAGAAGGGAAGACAAGTGACCTAACGCTGCCTTGCAATAAGACCGTTAAAAGTCCATATTCAGTCATATCCAATCATTGAGGACAGCGATGCGCTACTCATCTCAAGTCAAGCCGATCAGCTATCTGAAAGCCAACGCCGCCGAGGTTTTGACCAACCTAGCCGAACGGCGGGAGCCGCTGGTCATCACACAGAACGGTGAAGCCAAAGCAGTCTTGCAGGACGTTGCCTCGTTTGAGGAAACTCAGGAAACACTGGCCCTTCTGAAAATCTTGGCTCTGGGCAATCAGGATGTGGCCGCAGGCAAGACCAAGTGTGCAGCAGAGATCGTCGCTCGCTTGCGTGCCAAACGGCCAACCGCCTGATGGCAAATTCGCCCGCTGAGTTCCAAGTCCTGCTCACCGAGGGGGCTGAGCAGGACTTGGAGTCAATCTATGACTACGTCGCAGAATTCGACTGCGTGGCTAATGCCAACCACGTTTTGGATCAGGTGATGGGGATCGTGGAGAGTTTGTCACATTTTCCGGAACGCGGCAGTTATCCGAACGAACTGGTCGCGTTGGGCATCAAAGAGTACCGGCAGGCCTTGTTCAAACCGTACCGTGCGATCTACCGCATAACAGGACAACAGGTTATCATCTACCTGATCGCCGATGGCCGACGCGACATGCAGTCGGTATTGGCGCGGAGGCTGCTCGGAGCCTGACCGCAGGGACGCGCGATCAATGGCGGTGACATGCTCGTCGCTCTGCTTGCTTGCCTGTTCCAAGGCGATGCGCAGTTTGGTCAGTTTGGCCCGCTTCTTCGCTTCTTCAACTGTCCCTGCCATCCGATGCTGCACCTTCTTCGCGACGATCATAGGGTCACGCAGTCTGGTGCGCCCGGGAGCTGGTGGGCGACGAGCCCTTCGCCGTCATCCTCCCCGACATGCTCAGCCGCGGCTCCATGGCGCCGATGATCGCCGCCCCTGATCGGCACGGCGGCGGCTCGAAGCTCGACTTCCTCATGGCCAATGTGGTCTACGCCCTAGATCGCGAGGCGCTGCTGCACCAGAGGCGAATAGGCTCTTGAGCCTTCTTCCGAGTCCGGAGCCAAAGCTACGGCAGCCAGGCACCTCACCTCACACCAGACCGGCGTCCCGCAGCCGGCTGTGTGGAGGGGCTCTCCTCCTGCCCACCTGTGGGCGAGGATGATGGTCGTGCGCTTCACTGCTGGGACGCCTGAGAGCTCACGATCTTGCGGCCGACCCCACCCCAGTCCAGCGGATGATTGACCGCTGCTTCCGCACGTCCCACAGGCGGTGATAAGCTCACGTGTTGCGGTACCGGAAAGGCTTCAGGCATGTCAGAGTTGGCGTCAGAGCCATGGGATGAGATCGAGCGGCAGTATACCGATGGAGCTCGTCTCAACGTCCTTGTCAGTCGGTTCAACGTCTCGCGCGACCGGATCAGACGCCGCGCCAACAAGTTCGGTTGGGCTCGCAATGGTGCCGACGATGGCGACGCCGCACAGGGGCAGAGGTTGGACGGGCGCTCAGGTTCCTTAAACGTGCTCTCGGCTGGAGACGCCTTGATCCATGATCAATGCACGTCTTTTGTCGAACGGCACAGGGCCGCCTGGGCCGAGGTTTATGGGCTGCGTGATGATGCCCATCGTATTCTTAAAGGTGAACAGCCGAAGAGCATCCCAGATGTCGCCGTGACGGATGCCCAGGCGCGTCTGTCGCTGGCGGTGAAAGTCATGGCGCTGTTCGAGAAGGAAGTCCGCGCTCTGACGGTTGCCCAGGAGGGGGAACGGCGGGCCTATGGGTTGGGCACGAAACCGCATCAGGAGGCAAGTGCCGAGGGCGAGGCGCACATCCGTCAGAGATGTGAGGTGATCGATTCGATCCTCAGCACGATCCACCGCGCTCGGTTTGAGCCAGCTGACATCCCTGATGGTGTCGAGCCAGCACCGTAAAAATGCCATCAAGGCCATTGGTGCGGCACCAGTTGCCGCAGGCGGCGTGATAGAACTGCTCCACTTGTGTATACGAGGTGCCTCTATCTCGTTCAGTCGCTGGCCCGTCTGAAGAGGAGTATCCGCAGAGTAGTTCTTCCCGTTATAAGCGTCAGTGGCCGCTTCCTGCCTGCTTCTGTTATGGCGGGAGAGGGCTCGGCCCCGATTACGGCCAAGCTTACGGAGATGAGCCTGTTGGAGGCGTGCAGGCTTACTGGTGTTTGACAACGCGCGCCGGCCGAGCCGTGGAAACCCGTCCAGCCATTGCTCCGCAGCTCTGCTGAAGCTGGTTTAGGCGTATGCGGCTCCTGGAGATCGCAGGCGCGAGCTCGGGCCTGACCGCATGAGGGCCCGTGCTGCGCTGAGCATTGCGCTGGTTGGCAGTGATCGTCTCGGGTGACGGGATGATCCCAGGGGGGCAGGCACTAGCTCGTTCAGAACCGTGATAACGTGACCATCAGCTGCCGTGCGCAGCCAGAGCGCAAAGAGGGTTAGTAAAGGGGGTTCACGGTGGCGATAATCGGGATGGTGCCCATCGGAATTCTGTGTGAGCCCGTCTTGAACGTTCAGCCTCGCAGCTATCCGATGGCGACTCTGGTCAACGCCGCGCTGGCTAGCACCAACTTTACCTCTACACTTTATGCGCATAAACTATAGGCATGCAGAGACTTCTGGAGGTATCATAATGCCCAAACGAATGAATTCGGAAGCCAGCATGCGGCGCCCCACAAATGTTACTCTTCCCGACGAGCTTGTGGCGGAAGCAAAAGCTCTGCAGGTCAATGTCTCCCAAGCTTGCGAGAGTGGATTGGCTCGTGCGGTGGCGGAAGTCCGTCGCGCCCGCTGGCTCGCGGAAAATACGCAAGCCATCGAGGATCACAACGCGAGGATCGAGCGCGATGGCCTGATACTGGACGAGTTCAGGCAGTTTTAATGGCACAGTTCGACATTTACGCTGGTATTGGCCGCACAAAGAGCTACGTGGTTGACTTGCAGGCGGGCCTCTTGGAGCGCCTGACCCTCCGCGTCGTCGCGCCAATGGTCCTCAGCAGCACGGCCCCGGTGATCTCCGGGCTGACGCCGCTGGTCCAGTTCCAGGACCGCGACTACATCCTGCTGACCTATCAGTTGGCAGCCGTTCCGGCCCGGGAGTTGCAACACCCTGTCGGGTCCCTCTCGATCCACCAGGATGCGATCAAGCGGGCTCTCGATATCCTGTTCCTCGGTTTCTAGTGCCAGAGATGCATCGTGCTCGGTTTGAACCAGCTGACGCGCCCTGATGGCACAGAGCTGGCACCGTAAGGATCGACCGCCTGAGGTGCGAGCGCATACTTGCGGGGAGGGAGGTTGAGCCGTCCTAGCAATCGTATCACCTGAGCCTCAAGAAGGGCAGCCTGCCTGTTGCAGCATAGGTCGCTCTATCTCAGCCCCTATGCCGCTTGGCCTTGTCCTGCTATGAAGCCGAGACAGCGACGTTCTTCCTTTGCAGGTGTCTCGGTGGATCGTCTGAAAGCGGTTTAGCCGGTTTTTCTTCAGAAATCCTTATGATCTCCCGTCTTATTTGTAATTCTGTCGCATTTCGCTTGAAAAGCGACTTGGCCTCCGGTTCTCACAATCACAAGCAAAGACATAAAACAGAATGCTATGCGCGGGCTCACCCCTTTGATCAGAAAACATTACATGACGCTCACGGTGTTCTCCCGATGGGCTGCCTGGCTCCTGGTTTGCGCCGTTGTGGTTTTCACCCTATCCCCGATCGAACTCCGACCGGTTACGGCAGCGCCTACGAACTGGGAGCGGTTTGCCGCTTTCACTACGATGGGAGCTCTGTTCTGCCTGGGCTATCCGCAGCATCGGTTGCGCGTTGTTTGGCTGGTGATCGGGATGGCTGGGCTGCTTGAGGTGCTCCAGCACCTCGTCCCAAGCCGGCATGGCCGGCTTCCGGATGGGATCGTCAAAGCGGTTGGTGCACTCCTCGGGGCAGGGCTTGTGGTGGTGGCTGAGCGCGCCTTTGAGCGGTGTGGGGTAGATTTCAGGCTCCTTCGTAGTTCTCGTGCCACCTCCTCCTGAAAAGGGCGAGCCGCTCCGCGGCATACTGATGTAGCCCCCGGACGGGCTCCCTCTCTGGGCAAAACAAAGCACATGCAAAATAGATCAGGCGAAATGGTTCACACGGGGCCGCGGCCCCAAGCCGTGACTGGGCTGTCGGACGGTTTGGACAAGGAGGCTCGGGGATGATCCGCTGGTGGCGCACACATTGTTCATTGTTGAGGACAGGTACCCTCATAAACCGGGCAAGGCTTTACGGTCGCCCGGAAGCGCACACCCCGCGAGGCCATTCTGCAGGCCCTGAAGAACATCAGCCTCCGGCGGCACAAGATCGCGGGCGTCGCCTTCAACATGATCGACGAGAAGAGCATGATGTCGTACGGCCGCTATGGTTATTACGGCAGCAAGTACTACGGCCATTACTACAACGCGGGAACGGAGAACGACGCCGCGTTATCCAAGCAAACTTCCGGACTGGCTCCTTCGCCGAGGCATGAAGTGAGGTCCGCCTGGGCCGGGGAGGCTGTGCAGGCTCCCCGGCCCAGGCGGGGCGGATAAACGTCTCTTCAAGGTGAGCGTCCCGGCCCGGGCGGTGGCGAGCGTCGTACGGCCGCAGGAGCCCGATAGAACTGCGGTTCCGGCTGCAGCCGTTGCCTTGGATTGTCATGGCCGCCTGGCCATGCACCCCGGGATCCAGCACAAGGGGTCAGGTCCAAAGAAGCGATAACAAAGCTGCCCCAGCAGGCCTTCAGCAGCCCGGGCTACGGTATTCTGGTCGTCGCCCTTGGGGCGCGCTCGTGAACCCCTGAACAACGTCACCGGTATGGGCTACTAGTTCTCAACCGTAGTACCTCGTCAGATCTGCGTGCCAGCATAGCTTATTGTTGTAACTGTACATGGGCGTCAGTACAGTTGCTGTTAAGCAGCCGGATGGGGCGAGCCCGACCATCTTCAAAGCAAAATGGCTGCAATTCAACGGGAGGAGCGGGATCCGTCGGCACCATTCTTGCGCAGGTGAACGGATTCGCTTTCCAGCACCAGGGGGGACCCATGAAAGCTTCCGGCGATTTGACGCTCGTGGGGGAGCTCCCACACAATCTGAGGACGCAACGCAGTCTTGCGCGGCAGTTTATTCTTGTGGCGGGTGCGGCGATCCTGATCACCATGTTCATCCTTGGAAAATGGGTATCCCAGAAGGTTGAAAGCAGTGTTGCGGAATTCGCGGGAGCCTCGGCCGCACTCTACATCAACACGTTCATTGCCCCTCACCTCCAGGAGCTCGCTTACCGGGACTCGCTGTCTCAGGCCAGCACCGAGGCCTTGAACAAGGTCTTGGAACAGCCGGCTGTGCGAACACATGTCACCTCTGTCAAGATCTGGCGGCGTGACGGCCTGATCATCTATTGCGACAACAGAAGCCTCATCGGTCGACAGTTCAACCCCAGCTCGCACCTGCAGCAAGCTCTGGCCGGGCGCGTATCGACCCAGGTAGGTGATCGTCACCACGACGATGACCCAGAAGGCGCTGCCTCAAGCCTGTTCCAACTCGCGGTCTACACTCCGATCCATGACGCCAATACCGGCCAGGTTCTCGCCGTCCTTGAGTTCTATGAGAATGCGGAAGAGCTCCAGGAGCAACTGTCCCTCGCAGAAGCGCAGAGCTGGGCGGTCGCCGGCGTGGTGGCTGCTGGGATGATCGGAGCCCTGTTCACCATCCTGTCTCAGGGCAGCAGAGCCATGGAGCAACTGCGGGGCTCACTGTTCCAGCGGGTGGCGCAGTTGCGGGAGTTGCTGCGCCAGAACGAAGCCCTGCGCGCCCGCGCGGAGCGCGCCGGACGGAACACGATTGACGGAAACGAGCGGTTCATGCCGCGCATGGCCTTCGACCTCCGCGATGGACCGGCACAATCGATAAGCCTTGCGCTCTTGCACATGAAGGCTCTCGAGCAATCTGGCCTGGTCGAGGGAAACGCAGCCCTTGTCAGCAATGCGCTCTCAAAAGCGCTCAGGGACGTATGGAACATCTCCGCAAGCCTAATGATGCCGGAGGTCAAGGAGCTCTCCTTCAAGGACGCGCTGGGGTTTGTGATCGAGGGCCATGGGCGCAGAATACAATGGGCGGTGCACCACGATCTCTCCGACGAGCTGCCGACCTGCCCACCTGAGTTTATCAAGATCTTTGCGGCCCGGTTCGTCCAGGTTTGCCTCGACGGTCTCAGCCCGCATGCAGGCACCACCCGTCCGCACGTCTGCGTTCGCCGGGATGGGGCTGCGGTTGTCCTGGAGATCAAGGGTCGGTGCCACGACGCCGGCACGGAGAACACGACCGCACAATCGATTCAGCTTGGACTGGCCGGCATCTGGGACCAGATCGAAAGCATTGGCGGCACCATCACCGTGGTGAACGGGCCGACAGGGGACGTGTACCTCGCTGCCCGTCTGCCATTCAGCCCAGAGGCCTAAACGGCAAGCAGCCCGCACGTGGATCTGATGGGCTCCCGACAGGCGCGTTCAGCGTGCCCTTGCGCGCTCCAAACGGAGCGCTGAGGTCTTTTTGCCCTGGCTCAGGGACTAAGAGGCGCCGGCCCTCGGACCCGCGCACCCGGAGCCTTGTGATCCGGAAGGGTCCGGCCCTTTTTCCTCGGGTGTCCCTCGGCCGAGCCAAAGATAACTCCGAGGAACTAGGACCCAAGTCCGTCAGAGCCTCAGACCATCGTCAGAGGCGCACCCGCACATCTGCGGCTACGCTTGTCTGAGTTTCAAGGTGGGTGCCATGAAGAGACGCGATTTCCTCAAATACGGGGCTGCAGGCCTCGCCACGGCCGGAGCGGGGCTGTCGCCTTTTGAATCCTTGGCCCAGACGCTCACGGGAACGACCGACATCAAGCTAGGCATTACCGACGTCGAGACCCGGCTGGTTGACGGCAACAAGGTCAACATGCTGGGCTTCAGGCTCTACGGCGGAGCAGGGGCCCTTGCCACCGGCCGGGTGCCTGGCCCGGTGCTGCGGGTCAAGGAAGGCAGCTCGGTCAAGATCACTGTGACCAACGACCGTGAGGAGGCCCATGGTTTCGAGATCACAGGTGTGCCCGGCACAAAGACCGAGATTGCACCGGGGAGCTCCTCGACGATCAGCTTCACGGCTCCGGTTGCAGGCACATACATCTACCATGACAGCCTCGGGGACACCCCCCTCTATCGGATCCTTGGGCTGCACGGAGTTCTGGTGGTCGAGCCTCTGAACGGCGTTACCTCCGCGGGCAGCCGAACGCCCTACAGTCTTGATAAGCTCGTGCCGGGATCGCGCACCGCGGTCAGTGCCCTGTTCGATGCACTTGGAACGACCGACCGCTTCCAAGGTGGAGCAGACGGTAAATGGGTTCCCGCGCCGTTGAATGCTGAAGCCTCGATCCGGGAAAAGGTTTGGATCTGCGCGGCCATCGACCCGAAGTTCAACGCTTTGATCGAGCGGGGAAAGCCAATCGCTTCCAGTCCTAATCTGACATCGAACGTGGTCGACAACTTTGTGCCCAGCTACTTCACGATCAACAATCGCAGCGGGTACGATCTTCACGACGATTACGATGGCATGCTGCCCGTGATCGTTAAGAACTACATCGGCGAGCCGACGCTATTCCGCATCGTCAATGTGGGTCTAGCCCATCACGCCAACCACTTCCATGGCAACCATTTGATGGAACTAGCCCGGGTGGATCTCAATCCAAAATCCTCGACCTATGGCCAGATGATCGTTCCCGAGAACATCTTCGAGGTGGATACGACGGCCATGTGGCCGATGCAGCGCCGCGATCTTCTGCTTCCCCTCGAGATCCCACCAGACATTCCATATCAGATTCCCGTCTCAAGCCCGACAGGCGGTCAGTTCCAGCGCATGGTGAACAAGCAGGCACAGGAGCCATTCCCGCTCCGCTACGTCATGCACTGCCACACGGAAATGTCCCAGACCGCAGCCGGCGGCAACTATCCCCAAGGGATGGTCTGTCATTGGGAGGTCCTTGGCGGTCTCGGCGGCCGTGCCAAGGTTGCAGGATAACCTCTTCCGACAAGCCTCAATTTAGCCGCTCAGGGTCACGACAATGACAAGCACGACGAAGACAGCGGGCGCCACTGCAGCCATAGGTGGCACCCTCGCCGCCGGCGAAGCCGCCACGCAGACCATGCCTCCCTTAGGGCCAAATTCGACTGCCGTTCCTGGTCCGGGCGATTATAACGGTGGCAGCATCGATTTCACCAGAACGGGCGTCAAAGGGAAAGAGTCCTTCGGGAATTTCGGCTGCGATACCTTCGATGGCAATCCCAACACCCCCGACTGGACCACGGCGAACGCCTATTTCGTGCGCACGGTTCAAAACGTCGATGTCACCATGCCGGATGGCAAGAAGCTGCGGTGCTGGGGCTTCGGAGATCCCTTGAAGGCTCCAGGCCGCGAACTCCTTCCGTCACCCCTGATCCGCGTGCAGGAGGGCGACCTCGTGCATGTCAAACTGCAATCCAGCAAGGGAACGCACACTATTCACCATCACGGGATCGAGCCGACCACGTTCAACGATGGTGTGGGCCACGTGTCGTTCGAGGTGAAGGATGATTACGTGTACCAGTTCCAGGCCCGTCACGCCGGCACGTTCTTCTATCACTGCCATAAGAACACGGTCACCCATTTCGAGATGGGTCTCTACGGCCTCCTGATCGTTGATCCGAAGCCGGAGAACGGCCGGGTGCCGGCCTATGCCGGCGGACCGTTCTACGATGTCGAGAAGTTCTGGGTGCTCGACGACATGGATCCGCGTTGGCACCAGATCACCAATCTCGATCACGATGTCGGCCTGTGCGGTGACGATGCGGGCCTCAATATCTTCGAGCCCAAGTACTTCCTGATCAGCGGCACGCCCACGCGACCCAATGTTCTCGTCGACAAGCAGAAGATTGTCGCCAAACCCGGCCAGAAGATCCTGATCCGCCTGCTGAATGCGAGCTACTCCGTTCTGCAGGTGATGTTCGAGGGCCTGGAGGTGCAGGTGATCTCGGTCGATGGACATGCCCTCAACAAGCCATGGAACCAATGGCTCACCATTGCGCCCGGGACGCCGTTCACTCTCCCGACGGCCCAACGCTACGACATCCTGATTGATACGGGTTCGCCCGCCAACCAGACCAAGACGGGCTACACGCACAAGGTCCATTTCGAGTTCCAGCATTGGATCACCCGCAAGGTGCATAATGCCGGCGACAAGATGTACGAAGGCCGCGCCTTCACCACCATCACCATCTGAGCCTCACCATGTTTGAAACATCGCATAGAGCGGGGCCGGTACCGGCCTCCACACTCTCAAGGATCGGAGCGGCGGTTGTGCTGACCGGGCTTGTCAGCCTGCTGACGCCAGCCTCCGCTCATGAAGGTCACCATCACGGGGATGCCGGTGAGATGGAATCCTCCCCGCAGGTCTACGTCAAGGCGCCGCCGCCGCCCGAGACCCTTGGGCGTCCGTTCGAGTTGATGGACCATCATGGCCAGGAGGTGACGAATGCGTCCTACTCGGGGAAGTGGCTTCTCATCTTCTTCGGATTTGCCGGGTGCCGCGAGGCCTGTCCCACCGGTCTCGTGAGCATGGGGGCGGCCCTTGACGCCCTTGGCGGCGAGGCCGGACAGGTGCAGCCGCTCTTCGTTGATGTCTCGATGGAGGAGCCAGACATCACCGGGCTGGCGCAGTTTGTCAGCAATTTTCATCCCAGCCTTGTGGGCCTGATCGGCACGAGAGCGCAGACCTTCGCGACGGTGAGGGATTTCAAGATCCGTCGCGAGTACGCCATGGCCAATTACAGCACGAAGGAAACCGGTCCGCGCATCAATCATACCGCTTATCTCTACCTCGTTGATCCAGACGGGGTGACACGGGCGTACTTCGACCACACGCTCGAACCCGAGCGGATGGCCTTGACGGTGCGGCTGCACATGAAGCGCCGGAGGACTTCGCCATGACGGATCGCACCTTGTCCACATGGATTGTCCGCGGCGCCGTCATGCTGGCGCTTGGCGTGTCGCTGCCACAGGCAACGCAGGCGGGCTCTGCGGGGCACGACCGGCCTCCGGTGGGCGTTGCACTGGATCCTTTGTTCCAACTGATGGCTCATGACGGGCGGCCGGTCACGCGGTCCGACCTGCGCGGCAAGCCTTTCGTGGTGCTGTTTGGCTACACGAACTGTGATGATGTCTGCCCCACGTCCCTGTTCGAGGTCTCGGTTCTCCTGAGCGGGTTGGGATCGCAAGGCGACCGCCTGCCGGTGTTGTTCGTGACCGTCGATCCGGAGCATGACACGCCGGAGCAACTGAAGACATACCTGGAAGCCTTCGACAGCCGTATCATTGGCCTCACGGGATCCCGCGATCAAGTTGCTGCCGTCGCGGCAGCATTTGCCGCTCCGCTCGACAAGGTGCAAGCCGGAGATGAGGGCAAGAAGCACCTGTCGCAGTTGTTCTTCATGGATCGGTACGGACTGCTGGCAAGGCCGGTGAACTATACGGCGACGCAAACCGTCGGAGCTGTGGCAAAGCGGCTGCTAGCCCAATAAAGCACCAGAGAGGCACCGATGCACAACCTGAAGCATAGCCCCTTCCGCTTCCTCCGTCGAATGGCGCGCCATGCTGACGGCTGCAGTCGTTCCACCAGCGCCCGAGACCAGCACAGCCGCAGGCTCCAGGGCCAGGCAGGGTTCACGCTTGTCGAGGTCATCGTGGTCCTGAGTATCATGGGCCTGATCATGGCCTTGGTGGGCCCGCGTGTTCTGGGCTACCTCACGGATTCGAAGGAGAAGATGGCGCGGATACAGGTGGAGACCCTCTCCAACGCCACTGAGCTGTTCTTCATCGATAACGGCCGATACCCGCTTGAACCGGAGGGTCTCCAAGCCCTGCTCGCGGCTCCGGCTTCCCTGCCCACCTGGAGAGGCCCTTATCTCAAGGGGACCGCCGTGCCTGCCGATCCATGGGGGCGGCCGTACCGGTACTCCAGCAAGGATCGCGGCCGCAGCTACATCATCAGCATGGAAGGGGCTTCTGACAAAGACGAGGGGAGTGCGCCCAAACGCCTGTCATCAGCACGACCTCAGGGTGGCGGACGCGAGGGCTCCTACTAATGAGTGGTCCTCGCCAGGTCACAGTCGGCGCCGGAAGCCTTGCAGACATGTGGCTGCAGGAGTGGAGGACGCTCAGCGACACGGTTCGGCTCGGCTCCCCCGCATCGCGCCGCACGACCCAACTGGTGATCCACACGGACGAGGACCATGTGATGGTCACGCTGAGAGCGCCTGGAGGCGAGGACATCCCCGTCGACCGCTGCCCGCTGTCCGCGTGGAGCCGGGAACGCCTGAGCCTTGCCGTACAGAGCGCCTCGTCACGGGTTCGTGGCGGGAAGGTGGTCATGGTCCTATCCTGCGCACAGGCGGTCACGGGATCCTTGTTCGTGCCGCATCAGGCTCGTTCGCAGGCCGGTAACATCATCCGCGATCATCTCAGGCGCAAACTGCCAGTGCCCCTTGAGGAGCTTGTGCTGGGCCACGAGATCCGCGCGGCCGCGCCGGGTAAACTGGAACTGGCCTACCTTGCCGTACCGAAGCGGCAAGTGGAGAATGTCCTGGCGCGGCTGTTCCTGCGTCCTTCGGACATTGGCGCGCTCCAGGCGCCCGCGGGGTTGAATGTGCGGCCGGTGACAGTGCCTTATGGCGTGAACTCCGGTCGCGCAAAGGCCTGGATCCGACGAGGAGGCCTCCTTGGTGTCGTTGCGCTCATGGTCCTGGTTGCGGCATTCGGCGTGCAGGCCTGGCGGCAGAACCATGTCCTGTCTGACCTTGACGGGCAGGTGATTACCGCAACCGGGCAGGCCCGGGCATCCACGGAGCGGCTCAAGGCGGTCTACAGTCTCGAGAGCGATCTTGAGCAACTGGCAGAGGTTGGCGCCGCTCCAGGTGTTGTGGTGATCTGGGAAGAGCTCGCGCGCCTGCTGCCCGACACAAGCTACCTCACAGCGTTCGACATGAAGGGCAACGAAATCCATGCCGAAGGATTGTCAGCCTCGACATCGGACCTGATCCAGAGGCTTGAGAACTCGCAGCATCTGCATGCGGTCTCTTTAACCGGGCCGGTTGTTTTTGAGCGCGAACACGGCAAAGAGCGCTTTACGCTCAGAGCGTTGATGCGAACACGGAGGTTTCCGGCGGGGGAGGGGGGGTAGTATGGAGCCTTTGTCCAGATCATGGCTGCGTCCCGCTGCGTTCCTGGCTGCGCACGCGTTCGTGGCGCAGCTTCTCGGCCTCGTCGTGATCATGCCCGGTGTCGGCTTTCTGCAGAACCAGCGGCACAGGATTGAGCAAGGCACCCTTGCTCTGGAACGGGCACGCTCCGCCCTCTCCAGGAACGAGGTGGTGGCTGCACTGACCCCGGAGCAGATCGAAGCGGCAGCCAACCGTTACGTTCAGGGCGATAGCGAAGGTCTGCAGAACGCCGATCTCCTCGGCCGGCTTTATCGCGCGGCGCAGGAGCAGGGCGTAAGCCTGAAATCGGCCACGCCGCTGGCGCCGCGGGAATGGAATGCCCGGCGGCTCGTCGGCGCCCGCATCGAATTCACAGCTCCAACAGAGCAAGCCGCCGGATTTCTGGCAGGGCTCGAGGACGGAGCCGCGCTGCTGTTCATTGATCAAGCGAGCCTGTCTCCTGACGCAGTCGAAGGCACCGACGCGCTTGCAGTCGTGATCGAGATCTATGGGGTAGCACGATGGACGCAGGGTTAGCAGGAGCACGCATGTCCTGGCGTGGGGCGCTGGCGTTGTGCGTTCTGGGTGGCTTGGCCGCGAGCTCGGTTCATGTCGCCATGGGAGCGGGGATGTCTCCCCTCCCGGTCGCTCGCTCGGGCCCGCTCGGGCTGTCTGAGGTGGCGGCGATCCTGCCCGCCCTCTATGCGGAGGCCGCTCCCGCTTTCACACCGGAGGCCTTGATCGGTCGTCCGCTGTTTGCACCCAACCGCAGGCCGCGCAAGGAGATTGAGCCCTTACCCGAACCAGAGGTAGCAGAATCTGCAGCTCCGCCACCACCTCCCGCGCCGCCCTCATACCTGGTGGATGGAGTCATGGTCTTTGCGGAAACCCGCAAGATCCTGGTCCGGAACCAGCCGCGGGAGCTGGGACAATGGTTGAGCCAGGGCGACACAACCCCTGAGGGCTGGACCATCGTCTCGATCCGGGCTGACGAAATTGTGCTGCAGCAGGGGGAGAGGTCCGTCGCGATGGCGCCGCGCACGCGGCGAAGCACCCAGTAGTCTTCCACCATGCCGCGCTGTCCGCTCGCCGCGGTTAAGGATGACCGCCGAGACGCCCATGACATCTCTAAAGGGCTATTGTTTGAGCATGAAAACTCTGAAAGAGTTAGTCTGAAAGGGACTTAGAACAGCGATAGCATTCGTAAGAATAGCATCGATAGGGGCAACGTTCGTGCGAGTTTTTGAGGCCTGTGCAATCCTGCGCGCTTGGGTCCGGCGCGACTTCCCCGCCGTTGTGGCGGTCGTAGCGGCCATTTCCCTGGTTGCGTGCCAATCCGCCGAGCCGATGAGAGGCATCGGGTCTCCTCTTCGCCCGGCGGCCGATGACGGCAAGCACCGACCCTTCGGCCTTTATGCCATGCTGTCGGATCCGACCGGCCCGGCCCCGGCGGAGCGAAGCCGGTCCCAACTCGGCACCGGACTCTTCACTGGAGAGCCCAGGGTTGCAAACGCCTCGCTGACAGCCGGGCGGAGCGATAATGGAGGCAGCTACACGCTCAATCTGGTCGACGCCTCCGTGACCGAGGCGGCCTCTGCGGTGCTAGGCGATGTTTTTGGCGTCAATTATACCGTCGATCCGAAGGTCGACAGCCGGATTACCCTTCAGACCACCAAGCCGGTCGACAGGGCAGGCATTGCGGAATTGTTCGAGTCGTCCCTGAGAACGATTGGAGCTGCCGTGGTGAAGAACGGCAATGTGTACCGCGTTGTCACCGCTGATCAGGCCGCGATGGGGGCGGGATCCGGAGCAGACATCGGCGGCCAGCCGATTGGGAACGTGACCCGTGTCGTGCCCTTGCGCTATGTCGCGGCGACCGAGATGCAGCGCATCCTCGAGCCGATTGCGCCGTTTGGCGGCGTGGCCCGAGTGGACGGATCCCGCAACGCCTTGCTGCTGTCCGGAACCGCTCAGGAGATCGCCACGATGGAGGAGACGGTTTCCGTCTTCGACGTGAATGTCATGAAGGGCATGTCGTTCGCGGTCGTGCCCATGCGGGGAGTGGATCCTGACGCGATCGTCGAGGATCTCAACAAGATGTTCGGGGTTGGCGCCGACAGCCCGATGCAGGGTATGGTGCAGTTCATCCCCAATGCACGGCTCAAGTCGATGCTGGTCGTCTCCAAGCAGCCGCACTACCTGCAGGAGGCGCAGGTATGGGTACGCCGGCTCGACGAACAGGCCATAGGGCCGGAGCGGCAATTCTACACCTATGTGCTGCGCAACCGGCAGGCCAAGGAGCTGGTCGAGGTCCTCAATTCGATCTTTGCCGGAAATGGAGACGCGGAACAAGGTGTGCAGCCCCTGCCTCAGATTCAACGCGCGGCGGTCCGCACGGCAAGTGCAGACAACTCCCAAGTGGAAACGGGCGTTGCGCCACCCGATCGCTTCGCGCTGATTTCGGCCAGCGGCGCAGCACCCAAAACCTTTGAGCCGTTCTCCAACGTGCCCTTGGGCGCGGGCGGCGGTGACAGTGCCGCGTTCGGCACCGGCGGCGCAGGGGGGGCGCGGATCAAGGTTGTCGCAGATTCATCCCAAAACGCGCTCCTGATCCTCGCCACCCACACCGATTACAAGCGGATCGAGCGGATCATTGCCAATCTGGACATCATCCCCAATCAGGTGCTGATCGAAGCCACGATTGCGGAGGTGACCCTCAACGACGACCTCAAGTTCGGGGTGCGCTGGTTCCTCCAAAACAAATCCGGCTCCCGGTCCGGCTCCTTCACGGATCTGATCTCCGGGGCCGTCGGCGCCGCGCATCCAGGCTTCTCCTTCATCGCCAAGGCGGCTGGTGGCCAAGTCACGCTCAGCGCACTGAACCAAATCGGAAACGTGAGAGTTCTCGCGTCGCCAAGCCTCATGGTGCTCGACAAAAAAACCGCCACCCTGCAGATCGGCGATCAGGTGCCGGTGATCACGCAATCGGCGGTGAGCGTCGCGACCCCTGGGGCGCCCGTGGTGAACTCGGTGTCCTACAAGGATACGGGCGTCATTCTCAGCATCACCCCACGGATCAACGAATCGGGCCGGGTCCTGCTCGACATCGAGCAGGAGGTGTCCACCGTGCAAAGGACCACCACCTCGGGCATCGACTCCCCATCCTTCGGGCAGCGTCGTGTGAAGACCAGCGTGGTGGTCAATGATGGGGAGGGCATCACCTTGGGTGGCCTGATCCATGACAGAGCCACCGATGTCGCGACCCAGGTCCCTGTGCTGGGCGATATCCCGATCTTCGGCAAGGCCTTCCAGCACAAGGACAATGTCATTGAGAAAACCGAGCTCGTCATCATCCTCACGCCACGGGTCGTGCGCGATCTGAATGAGGCGCGAGCGGTGACCGACGAGTACCGGCGCAAGGTCGAAAGCTTCGTGCCAAGCCGTGATCCGGGCCGCCGGCTCATCAACAACGTTAAGCGCGTCCTGGAATAGCCGGCAGGCTTGAGGCCTCGGCCACGGGAGGAGACTTATTCAGGCGATGGCACAGCAGGTTCAAGCCCACTCAAAGGCTCCTGATCCGCACACGGGCTCCTTCCGGGATAGCTTTGGCACGTTCCTGCTGTCGTCCGGAGTTCTGGACCGGGCCTCGGTCGAGCGGGCGCAGCGGGCTGCGGCTACAACCGGAGAGCGCTTCGACCAGGTTCTCACCAAACTCGGCCTCGTGTCCGAGAGCGACCTTGCGATCAGTCTCGGGCATTATCTGAACCTGCCTCTCTACACCCCGGGTGGCGAGCCGCTGCAGCGGCTGCTCGGTGACAGGCTGCCTGCCTCCTTCGTGTTGCAGAACCGGATCCTGCCCGTGCGCCTCGGCGCGGAAGGGCTGACGCTGGCGGTTGTCGACCCGCTCGATCAGGTGCCGCTCGATTCCGTGCGGTTCGTCACCGACCATCCCATCCGCCACGAGATTATCACGCCGGCCGAATTCGAGCGGGTGGCCGAGGCGCTCTACCGGGAAGACGGTGAGGCGTCGGCCGAACGGCCGGCGCCTCAGGGCAGCGAAGATCCCAGCGAACATGACCTGCAGCGGCTGCGCGACAGCGCCAGCGAGGCACCGGTGATCCGGCTGGTAAACCAGATCATCGCCGACGCGGTGGATGCGCGGGCCTCCGACATATACATCGAGCCCACCGTGGGGGCGTTGAGCGTGCGCTTCCGGGTCGACGGCCTCCTGCGCGTGGTGCACGAGGTGCCGGCGCGCCTGCGCGCTGCCGTCATCTCACGCATCAAGATCCTGGCGCGGCTGGACATCGCCGAGCGGCGCCTGCCCCAGGACGGCCGCGTCAAGCTCGCCATCCGCGGCACGGACATCGACTTCCGGGTGGCGACAATCCCCACTGCTGACGGGGAGACCATGACGCTGCGCGTGCTCGACCGCAGCCGGGTCAGGCTCGACTTCCCGGCCCTCGGATTCGACGCCCATCAGATCACGCTGCTCCAGCGCCTGACCGAGCAGCCGAATGGAATCATCCTGGTCACCGGGCCGACCGGCAGCGGCAAGACAACGACCCTGTACACCATGCTCAAGCACGTCAATCGGCCGACGGTGAAGATCTTCACCGTCGAGGATCCGATCGAGTACCAGTTGCAGGGCATCAGCCAGGTTCAGGTGCAGCCGGCGATCGACCTCGATTTTCCAACCTGCCTGCGAGCCATCCTGCGCCATCATCCCAACATGATCATGATTGGCGAGATCCGTGACACGGAAACGGCACGTATCGCTGTTCAGGCCTCATTGACGGGCCATCTCGTGCTCTCGACGCTGCACACGAACAGCGCGGCCGAGACGGTCACGCGTCTGATCGACATGGGAATCGAGCATTTCCTGCTGGGTTCAACCTTGCGCGGCATCATCGCCCAGAGACTGGTGCGCCGCCTGTGCCCGGCCTGTGCCCGCCCGCATGGGGATGGCGATCACCTGATGACACGGCTGTGTGAGGAGATGCCGATGCTCCAGGCCAAGGGCACCCCGGACCTGCGCCAGCCCGTCGGCTGCGAGCAGTGTCAGTCGAGCGGCTTTCGCGGGCAGTTGTCGATTGCCGAGATTGTCGTTGTCAATGACGCCGTGCGGCACATGATCCTCGAGCGCAAGCCCGCCGCCGACATCGAGCGCCTTGCGCGCACGAAAGGCTTCAGCTCGATGTATGAAGATGGCCTCTCAAAGGTTTGGGCGGGCCTGACGACCATCGAGGAAGTTCTGCGCGTGACGCAGGATGTCTAGGGGCTGCCAATGAAGTTCCGGTTCGAGGCCTTCGACCAGGCCGGGAACATCTTGGAGGGCGATGTGGAAGCCGCAACGGTTCAGGAGGCGCAGGAACTCGTTCGCGCGCGGGGGATCACCCCCTACGCAATCCGCTCCCCGGGATGGCGGGACCTTCTGTTCCGCGAGATCCGCTTAGGGGGACAGATTCAGCCGGTGGCTGATGCGCCACTGGCCCGGTTCTCGCGCGATCTTGCGGTGCTTCTCCAGGCTGGGGTTCCCCTTGATGCCAGCCTGCGCATCGCATCCACCACCGCCGAGGACCGCTCCATGCGCGATATCGCGCTCAAACTTCTGGAGGGGGTTCTTGAGGGCGACTCGCTGGCCGAAGTCATGGGCAGGATAGGACGCACGTTCCGGCCCGAATACATGCGGATCGTGCAAGCCGGCGACATCAGCGCCGACCTCGGACGAGCCCTGCAGGATCTGGCAGACCTCCTCGACCGCCGGGTCGAGATCAGGGGCAAGATCCGGGCCGCCCTGGCCTACCCGGCGCTTCTCGTGGTGCTTGCGGTTATCTCTCTCGCGATCGTCCTCGGCCTGCTTGTTCCGGCGGTCACCCCGATCTTTCTGGAGAACGGCATGCCGCTGCCGGGCATACTCGCGGCTATGGAGGCCGTCCGGAGGAACGCACCATCCATCCTGATCCTGATCCTGTCCTTTGTCATCGCCATGGTCCTGACGTTTGCCGTCAGCCGACGCTATCCATCCCTGAGAGTTGCCGTCGACCGGTTCTATCTGCGTCTGCCGGTTGTTGGAGGCATCGCCGGGTTGCGGGAAGCGGCGCGCTTCACCCGAACCCTCGCCACGCTGATCAAGGCCGGCGTTCCCCCGCTTCAGGCTCTTCAGTCCTCCTGTCCGCTGGTCAAGAACGAACACATGCGTGGCCTGCTGGAGCGGGCTGTGACTGACGTGCGCGCAGGTGCGACCATCGGCGGGGCTCTTGCCACTTCAGCCGCCCTGCCAGCGGTCGTTCAGCAGATGGTGGCGGTCGGGGAGGAGAGCGGCCGCCTTCAGGACATGCTGGCCCGGGTTGCCACAATCCTGGAACGGCAGGAGCAGACCCGGGCGGCGCAGATGCTGGCGGTTCTCACCCCGGCGATCACAATCCTGGTCGCCGGCATGATCGCCGCGATCATTCTCTCCGTCATGGGAGCGATCCTGTCCCTCAACGATTTGGCGATGCAATGAACCGGTCTTCCGCCGATGCCGGATTTACCCTCGTTGAAATCCTGGTGATCGTCGCAATCCTTAGCCTCGTCCCCGCCCTTGCGAGCCCTCTGCTGCGCAAGCCGCCCGCGCCGGCCCGCCTGAAGGCCGACGTCACGCGGCTGGCCGCGGCGCTACGGGTCACCCGTGCGGCCGCCATGATGCAGAACCGGGAGATGGATTTCGTGATCCGGCGCGGGCCCCGCACCTATGCTTCCCCGGCGATTCCGGTCTCCGCGCTGGATCCTGAGGTCGACGTTCAAATGATTGCTTCGGGCGCCGGGCGCGTCGTCGCGTCCGAAACCATCCGGTTCTTCCCGGCCGGGCAGTCCACAGGCGGTGATCTACGCCTCCGTCTGGGGCATGCGGAGGCGCGCCTTCAGGTAATTTGGGCCACCGGCCATGTCATTGTCCAGCCTTAAGCGCCTCTGGACCATCGACCGCCGCCGAGCCCAGGACGGCTATACGCTGCTTGAGTTTCTCGTCGCCTTTACCGTGCTCAGCCTATTTCTGACGGCGGGGCTTGCGGCCGTGGCGGTGGCACTGCGTGGCGACCAGCAGGCGGCGTTTGTGATGCGTGCAACGCCCCTTGCTCGGGCGAAGCTGGCGGCGGCCGGCATCGATTTCCCGCTGCGGATCGGCGTGGTCACGGGCTCCTTCGGAAATGGCTATCTGTGGCGGGCCGAGGTTCGGAACTACCGCGCCGCTGCCCTGAACAAGGCGGCTTCAATCCGTGCCTACTGGGTTGAGGTGACGGTCGCTGAACCCTCCGCCGCTGGGCGCGTGCTCTCCCTGGCAACGATTGCCATGGCCCATGAGGCGCGCCCATGAGCCGGCGGCAGCGCAAGAGCTCTTCCCAAGGCGGCTTTGTCCTAGCTGAGGCACTGCTCTGCGTGATCCTGATCGCGCTGACGGTCGCGCTTGTCGCCACCACCCTGACCTTCGGGCGCCGGGTGGCGGATGCCGGGCGTGGGCGCGAGAGGATCGCACAGATGTCGACCGGGGCTCAGGCTCTCGCCGGTTGGCTCGCGCGTGCTCTTCCCGTCCAGCAGGTCGGGGCTGGAGGAGGCCGCCGTGTTCTTTTTGAGGGGCAGGCCAGTCGGCTCACCTTCCTGACGCTCAGCCAGGGCGATGCCCAGCCCGGAGGGATCCTGGCTGTTACCGTGACGTTCGCCGGCCATACAACAGGTGGCACAGGTGCGCTCGTGTTTGTCGCGGCGCCCGTCCTGGTCGGCACGCTCAGCCCTTTAGCAGACCCGGGTGAGCAGGTGTTGATCGGCCATGTTGTGACGGGCCAGTTTCGCTATTTCGGGGCTCCCGCTGACGGGGAGGCGCCGCGATGGTTGGACCATTGGACGCAAGCATCACGGCTGCCGGACCTTGTGGCTCTTCATGCAACCCTGGCGCTCGGCGCGAGGCCTGAGACGGTTGATCTGACGTTCCGCGTGTTTGCGCACTAGCGCATCGTGCAAGAGCAGGGCCGGTCTCCCGCCCTCCGCCCAGTGCACACAGCGAGACACCAGCCGAGCCTGAAAACGGTATTCGGCTTGCAGGGCCCTTCTTCAGGACGCGGCCGGCGCGGCCTCAGGCCCAGCCCGAAACCAGGCTCATCAACCACGTATCCAAGGTCTCGGCCGCGGGTTCAGAGGCGAGAAGCTGAAAGCCTGCCACGGCCGTTGTGCCAAGAGCCAGAAACGGGCCGAACGGGATGCGGCGGTGGCGATCAAACGATCCGGCAACGGCTTGCATCCCCAAAACGCACAGAAGAGCAGATACAGAGGCTGCCAAGAGGGCCGGCGCGAAGCCTTCCAGTCCCGTCCAGGTCGCTGCGGCAGCCACGAACTTAACATCCCCCCAACCAAGGCCATCATAACCGCGTGAGGCCCGAAACAGCACCTGGACAAGAGCCAGGAGTGCAGCGGCCAGCGCTGACGCCGCCAAGGCCGATCTGAGATCAACCACGTCGAGAAGGAGCGACGCTGCGAGACCTGTTACGAAGATCGCCACATTAATGCCGTCGGGAATAATCAGGGAGCGGATATCGATAACAGTCACCACCAGCGCCAGGGCGACAAGAACACCGAGTGCGGCAACGTGGGTGACATCAAACGTCATGGACAATCCTTGTCAGGCGCGGTTTGTTCAACAGTTGGAAGCGCGAGCGGTGGGTTTGTTAAGATCACGCTGGAGCCCGGTGCGCCATTCCTTGACGGCATACCCGTCCCCTAGCGCATCGGATAGCTCCACGACAGCCTCCTGGGCGTAACGAGCCCCGAGCCCCGTCACCACCTCGCTGCTGATCACGAAAGCCCTGCCGGGCGACACTGCAAGATAAGAGGGGGGCAGGCGACCGCCTGCTTCGGTGCGAGACACTGGAGATCCGTCGGCCGCCACAGCTGCAAGAACAGCGCTGGGAGCCACTTCAGCATCAAACCCGGTGCTGCCCGAATGTGCCGTCACCAGCGGCAACATGGCCTGGAACAGGCGCTGGTCCATGCCCGGAACCTGCCCGAGCTCGAACACCGTTCTGAAAGCTGCGGCTTCGGGAGACGCGATGCCCCGCGCACGTTGAGCCGTGGCTGCTGCCTCGCGCACATCCAGGATACTCTTCAGCACCAGGGTGCTCGTTTGACGGTCCGGCGCCAATCGGTTCAGAACCGTTGCCAGGAGTGTCGGAACAGCCGTGTTCAGGTCGATTTTTCCACCTTCGTCCGCAACGGAGATGGCAACCCTCGACGCACCCAAGGTGCATGTCACAGGACGTCCATCATGACCGAACCGCCTTGATGAGCCCGCAGCGGAGGGCCTAGCGAGGAGATCGAGCAGGCCGAGGGTGACACCCGCTTGTGCGAGCATCTCCGCGCGTGCGCTCTCAGCAAGGTGCAAGGCCTCGATCGCGCGGTACCGGGCAGCCGCAATGTAGGTGACGAACAACAGCGACAGCACGCCGATGGCCCAGATCGCCGAAACGAGGGCAAACCCGTCTTGCGAGGCTGCGCGTGGCGGGGCGGGTGCGGCCGCCACCCGGCGCATGCGCTGACGGGCATGTGTCCCGTCGCGCGGGACTGACCCGCCTGCGAGGCGGTTTCGCGGGCTGCAATGCCGCCAGCGCAGGCTCTTCAGATGGGTCCAGCGCATCGTGCCTCGACCTGGATAGCGAACGAGAATACCTGCGTTTCCGCTCAGGTAGCAGCCAGCTGCCCTATTGCCGCAGAGCGATGCCAGCAGGCATCTTGCCGGCTGCCAGAAGTGCCGCCTCGACCCGGTTGCGGACCTGAAGTTTCTGGAGGATGCTGGTCACATGGTGTTTGATCGTTTTTTCGCTCAAGGCCAGCCGGCTGCCAATTTCCTTGTTGCTGCATCCCTTGACCAGGATCGACAGGATCTCCTCCTCCCGCACGGTGAGTTCCGACAAGGGACTGGGGTCCGGAACCACCTTGGCCGCGCCGCTGTCGTCTCGCATCAGAAGTTTCGCAGCGACGGCAGGCGCAACATAATATTCACCACGCGTCAGGGCACGCACCGTCTGCACGAGCTCCTGTGCACTGGATCCCTTCATGAGAAAGCCACGCACACCGCGGCGGAGCGCAGATGGCACCTGCTCTTCCCCAGCCGCCGTGGCCAGCGCCAGCAGGCTCGTGACAGGATATTGAAGAAGGGTGTCTTCGGCGCCTGTGAGGGTGCTGCCCAGGATGCTCAGGTCAATCACGATCACATGCGGCTCGTATTCCCGCGCGATGCGGATGGCGTCTTGAGCCGACGCACCTTGCGCCACAACGTCAATGTCGGCATGCCTTTCGAGCCCACACTTCACCCCATCCCGGAACAGCGGATACTCGTCAATCACTGCGACACGGATCTTTGTCTCCATTTCATCCCCCTACTCAACGCCCGAGCGCCTGCGAGGCCCCTGCCTCAGTCCAGTCGTCCGGCCTTTACACCCTCCCGTGTCCAATCTCGTAACCTTCTCGTAAGATCTGTCCTGTACGGTTGAACCCAGGAGCGGGAAGGAAGTACGTCTTGGTTGAAAGAATGCACTCCTATTTCGACACATTCCGGCCTTATTTCAAACTGCACCTTGGCGGTATTCATCGTCGATGCGTGCCAATTTGGTAGTACTCCTGCGGATTCAGCACTGTCCCCTGGCACTTAACCCTAAAGATGGGTGCATACCGCCTGGCGCCATACCTTCTATTCGCCCATGAGCTGCAGGGACAATGGATGAGACATGATCCCTAAAGGTGAAGCCCAAGCCGAGGTCATTGAACAACAGGGCCGATGAACGACCAAAGCATCCGAGCATCCGGCAAAATCGCCTTTTGGCCAATTTGCAAAGCTGGTGGGTTCGCACAACGAACATGCGCCCGTCGAATTGCAACGGCGATTTAGGCAACGCGTTCTGATCCGACGCGGCCAATGGCTGGCCCGACACTCTTCTGCACCGTGGCGCTCCGTTTCGGCATGAGGCCATGGGGCGCACGGGTGATCGATGCCGCGCAGACCCGCACCGTGTTGGCGTTGGTCACCGGGGTTTCGTCGACCTCCGTCAAAGGTTCGGGAGTCGATGCCCTGACGTCCGAAAGCCCGGACCAAAGTCGGACGGCCGGTCATCCTTGTGGCGGCTTTACTCAGACCTCAGACCACGCGCCATCAGCCATCGGACGGTGGTTTCGTGGAACCTCCCCAGTCAATCTTGATCTCACTGATCCACATGACCGGACCGGGGGCAACGATGCGCGGCGTGATACTGCACGGTAGAGCCAGGACGAAGGCAGGCGAGGGGGCCATGGCCAACGTCCGAAAGGCAGATGGTGTGCAATCACGAGCGCGCCACTGGGGCCGCCTCGGCCCGGAGGCCGACGAGGCCTCGCCGACCCGGTCGCGTGCGGAGGCTTTCATGGCTGGTCCGTGTGCGATCACGCCTCTGCGCTTTCCTTATTCTTCCCTTCCGACGCATCTCACAGCCGCACCGTCCCCCCCCGACGGGCCCGGCTCGAGACATCGTCGGCGGTTCGCCGGGAGCTTCAGCCCCTAAAAGCACCCGGCGAACCGATTTTCTTATGCTCCAGCAATCGTATCTGTGAACACCTTCAGCGAGGATATCGTGATGCCTCCGTCACCCAAACGCCCACCCAGCATCCTGTCGGCTTGCCGCGGTGCCTTTCTCGGGGTCGCCCTCCTGAGCGGTCTCATCAACGTGCTCTACCTGTCCGGTTCGGTCTTCATGATGGAGGTCTATGACCGCGTTCTGCCGAGCCGCTCGATCCCGACCCTGGTGGGCCTCTGTGTGATTGTCGCGGCGCTCTACCTGTTTCAGGGCGTTTTTGAAATGATCCGCGGCCGCATCTTGGCGCGGGTCGGTGCGGCCGTCGACGAGGACCTCAGCCAGTCGGTGTTTCAAAGCCAGCTTGCCGCTCCGCTCCGGTCCCGCGTCGAGGGGGATGGCCAGCAGCCTCTCCGGGATCTGGACCAGATCCGGGCTTTTCTCGCCGGGGGCGGTCCTTCCGCCTTGTTTGATCTCCCCTGGATCCCGCTTTATCTCGTTATTTGTTTCGCCTTCCATCCTTGGATTGGCTGGCTGGCTCTTGGCGGCGCGGCGCTGCTGGTGGTCCTGACCCTGCTCACCGAGGTCATGACCCGCTCCGCCTCCAAGGCCGCTGTCAGCGCCGCCCTGGTTCGCAACGGTATCGCCGAAGGCGCGCGCCGCAATGCCGAGGTGGTGCATGCCATGGGCATGGCCAAGCGCATCGGGGGTCGCTGGAGCGAGGCAAACGGACATTATCTAGCGCATCAACAACGCACGTCCGATGTGGCTGGCGGCTTTGGCGCCATGTCGAAGGTGCTGCGCATGCTGCTGCAATCCGCTGTTCTGGCGGTGGGCGCCTACCTCGTCATCGATGGCCGCGCGACCGGCGGCATCATGATTGCCTCATCGATCCTGACCTCGCGGGCATTGGCCCCGGTTGATCTGGCAATCGCCAACTGGAAGGGCTTCGTGAGCGCACGCCAGGGATGGCGCCGGCTCAAGGAGCAACTGGCGAAGACCACGGCCGCCGAAGAGTCGCTGAAGTTGCCGGCCCCGAAGGCGCTGTTGTCGGTGGAGCACGCCGGGACCGGCGCCCCAGGGTCGCAGCGTTTCGCCATTCAGGATGTCGCATTCCAGCTCCAGGCCGGAAACGGGTTGGGCATCGTTGGGCCCAGCGCCTCCGGCAAGTCTTCACTGGCGCGCATGATTGTGGGGGTCTGGCCGACCTGGCGCGGGAAGGTGCGCCTCGATGGCGCTGCCCTGGAGCAGTGGAACTTGGAGGAGCTTGGGCGCTCCATCGGCTACCTGCCTCAGGACGTGGAGCTCTTCGCCGGCACAGTGACGCAAAACATCACCCGATTTGATCCTCAGCCCGACCCTCAGGCGGTGGTGGCTGCGGCCAAGGCGGCCCAGGTGCACGAAATGATCCTGCGCCTGCCGGAGGGTTATGAAACCCAGGTCGGGGATGCAGGAGCGGCCCTGTCCGGCGGCCAGCGCCAGCGCATCGCCCTGGCTCGGGCGCTCTATGGGGACCCCTTCCTGGTGGTCCTGGATGAGCCAAACTCCAACCTCGATGCCGAAGGCGAGCAGGCGCTCACGGCGGCTATCCAGAGCGTCAGGGCGCGCGGCGGAATCGCCATCGTGATCGCGCACCGCCCGAGCGCCCTTGCGAGTGTCGATCTCGTCATGGTCATGGCCGAGGGCAAGGTCCAGAACTTCGGCCCCAAGGAAGAGATCCTCGGCAAGGTGCTGCGCCCGGTCGCCGGCGCTTCCGCAGCCCAGCCAGTGCCACCCGCAGGCGAGCCGGCCCGGTGGGCTGGGCGGCGCACCGAGGCGCCTGCGCCCGGAGCAGGCGCCTCCTCAGCAACAGCGTCGAATCCCGGTTTGAAAATTGCTCCCAGCGTAGGGGTTGCCTCGTGACCAAGACAGCCAAACTCAATGCCCGCCAGTCGATCCGCCGTCATGCCTGGCTGGGCCTCACATCCGCGCTCGCCTTGGTCGGAGGCCTCGGCGGCTGGGCGGCTCTCACGGAGCTATCCGGCGCCGTGGTCGCCGGCGGGGCTGTGGTGGTCGACAGCCATGTCAAGAAGGTTCAGCATCCCACCGGCGGGGTGGTTGGTGAGATCCTGGCCCGTGACGGCAGCCGTGTCCAAGCTGGCGACGTGGTGGTGCGCCTGGACGAGACGGTGGCCAAGGCCAACCTCGCCATGGTCAGCAAGAGCCTAGATGAGCTGACGGCGCGTCAGGCGCGGCTGGAGGCGGAGCGGGACGGGCGTGATGCTGTGGTGTTCGCCCCAACCCTGCAGCAGCGCCGGACCGAGCCGGACCTGGCCACTCTGCTCGATGGGGAGCTGCGCCTGTTTGACAGTCGGCGTGTTGCGCGCGACGGGCAGAAGGCCCAGCTGAAGGAGCGCATCGCGCAGTTGCAGGAGCAGATCGACGGGCTCAAGCTTCAGGCGTCGGCGAAAGGCGATGAAATCCAGTTGATCCAGGACGAACTGGGCGGCGTGGAGCAGCTGTGGCGCAAAAACCTGGTTCCGATCACGCGCGTGACGTCCCTCAAGCGCGAGGAGACGCGGCTGAAGGGCGAGCGCGGGCAGCTGATCTCGGAGATGGCTCAGACCAAGGGCCGGATCAGTGAAACCGCGCTGCAGATCCTGCAGATCGACCAGGAGCTGAGAAGCGAGGTGTCGAAAGAGCTGCGCGAGGTCCAGGCGAAGGCGGCCGAACTGGTCGAGCGTCAGGTGGCGGCGCTCGACCAGCTGAAGCGGATTGATATCCGCGCGCCGCAGGACGGCGTGGTGCACCAGTCGATGGTGCATACTGTCGGCGGCGTCATCAATGCGGGCGAACCGCTGATGTTGATCGTGCCGGAGTCGGACGACCTGTCGATCGAGGTGAGGGTCGCAACCCAGGACATTGATCAATTGAGCCCAGGCCAGGATACGATGCTGCGCCTGTCCGCCTTTAACCAGCGCACGACGCCGGAGCTGAAAGGACGCGTGAGCCTCATCGCAGCCGACCGGGTCACTGATCAACACAGCGGCCTCGAGTACTATCCGGTGCGGATTGCTTTCGCGGAAGGGGAGCGGGAAAAGATCGGCGCGGTTCGGCTGGTGCCGGGTATGCCGGTTGAGAGCTTCATCCAAACCCACGACCGGACTGTGCTCTCCTACCTGACCAAACCCCTGGCCGATCATCTCAGCCGTGCGTTCCGCGAGGAATAGACGCCGTGCTCCAAGCGGATCAGGCGAAGCTTATTGTCCGGCGCGGGCTGGTCGGGCCGACTGATCCCGACCCTCCGCTGATCATGACCTATGCCCAAGATCAGAGCATGGCTGACAGTCGAGTACCTTGTGATGGACCTCACGCTCAGACCTTCGTCCGCCGCACAGAGGCCGTAACAATTCAGATTGAGCCATTGCTATTCAAGAGGACCAACGAGAGATGGCCGACACCATTGCACCCGTTCTCAAGTCCCTGGGCCTCCCGTCGGTCATCTATTCCGATGGTGTCCAACGAGCAATCGCGCTCACAGCTGACGCCGAGGACACGGGGGGCGCGGGCACCAGCGCGATCCAAGTATCGCTGAGCAAGCCTGTGACGCAGCTTGATGCGGATGGTCAGACATGGGTGAGCGACACGCTGTATTTCGACGGAACGGTCGACTCCTTTGGTGACGGGCGGTCCACACTGCAATGGAACCTGTCGCCCTTAACCGAGGTAGGCCCATACACGATCCTGAGTGTGTATGTGGTCGACGGCGCCGGGAATGAGCGCACCTACGCGCCTGCCGATCTCGCTGCCATCGGTGTTCCGAGCAGTTTCACGATCGATGCCTTCGACCTGGTGACCAACGGGAGCAGGGCGAAAGAAAGCATCCGTGGCGGATCGGGCAACGACAAGCTGAATGGTGGTCTGGGGAACGACACGCTGTTCGGCGGCGGCGGTAAGGATGCTTTCGTGTTCAGCACGAAGCCGAGCAGGTCGAATCGGGACAACGTGACCGATTTCAAGGTCACGGATGACAGCATTTGGCTCGACAATGCAGTGTTCAAGAAGCTCGGCATGGGCTCGGATGCAGCACCCGTCCAATTGAAGAAAAGCTTTTTTACCATCAACAGCAAGGCCAAGGACAAGAACGATTACGTGATCTACAACAGGAAGATCGGCGTTCTCTCCTACGATGCCGACGGATCCGGCAAGGGCAAGGCGGTTGAGTTCGCGCAGCTCAAGAAGGGGCTTGCCCTGAAGTACGACGATCTCTTTGTCATCTGACAAAAGGCTGGCGGTTTCTGACGGACAGGGAAGCTTCGGGCAACAGATCTCGGAGTCGGCTCTCGTGTCGCCGCTCGCGTGACCTGTGCATCCGGCATGGTGCCGGCCGCTGACCTTCAGACGGAGAGCCGGTGGAAGCGAACCCAGTTCCGTAAGCTCGTTCCACGAAATCAAGCATGCTGTCCCTTGCCACACTGGGCATAGACGTGCAGCGCGATTTGGTGTTCTGCCTCCCAATTCACTCACTTCTGCTTACAGGGCTACCTGCTTGACGCGAGCGGATCCTGGTTGTTCGCGCTCTCCTGAAGTTCAGATTTTCAGCAAATGGAAAAAGCAGCCGCGGGACGACGGCGCGGCACTCTCCTCGTCGGTTCGTTTTGCCAAATTGCCCAAACAACGCTGACTGCAGGTGCGCGCATGGCGCTAGCCATTCATTAAGAAAGCGAACCAGGCCGGAGACGAGGACACGCGTGCCTGCAGTCATGTCTGATCCAAGGTGGAGGGATGACATGGGCGCGGATGCGCCTTGAGCAGGAAGCCCGCGGTCAAGACGGTATCGCAGGCCTGCCGCTCGCGATGCTGTAGAGCGAGGGGGCGCTTCTTCGTCCAACTGGGGCCGATACTTACCGACAGGATGACTCCCGAAGCCGGACCGCTGCTGGTGCTCCTAGGCAGTGCGCCCGCTCTAGAGCCGGAGGCGCATCTTGGTTCGACACCCGACAGCGTCACTCCTGTGTGACGGACCGCTTCGCATCAACCGCAGAGGCCATCCTGCGCACGGCACTTCGCGGGCTGTTCCTGTGATGCTCCCTCCCTGACGTGATCTTCGGCTCTAGGAGCATTGAAGCATCGGCACGAGGCTGAGGCTGTGGCTTGGTTCGGCCACATTCAAACGATCTGCGGGATTCGCGAAACAGCATATAGTATTATTATAGGCAACTTCTTGGAAATCATCACAATGAGCTCCCGCTCAAAGGATGGCAAAACGCCAGGCAATGTCGACCAGCAGCCTCTGCTTCAGCGCCAGCCACAATGGCGTCACTGGGAGTTCAGGCTCGCGTATCGCCGTTTATTCTAGGATTATCGCTAAAGATCATCAGAGAAATATCGTGTTATCGATACTGCGAGGTAAGAAGTTTTGGAGATATACACTTTTACATTTCTTATAACATCTATCTCAGACGATTTAGGGCCGATTTGCCTTGACGGTTGGCATCAATGAGGTTTCGCCTTGAAGGCTTGCCTCAAGCGTTCTCTGCCGTATACGGAAGCCATACCGCTCATTCCTATCACGGTTGTATTCCATGACCATCCGCCGCCGTTTTCTCCTCGCCTCGTCACTCGCCCGCCTGATCCAGCGGGAGAAAGGCGGCCTGCACCAAATCGAGGGCTTCTTCCCGGAGCAGAAGGACCGCACCTCCTGGGTGCGCCTCGACGAGGCCAGGGCACTTCTGATCCTCAGGACCGCCGGTCCTTACGGGGATGTCGAGGAGCATACCGAAGTACCAGCCTCCCATGCCCAGGCCCTCTTAGCTCGACTTTGGCCAATTTTCGGGTGGAGGGGAGCAGGTGACGAAGCGGGTGTAGCGGCTAGGTAGGTGGTGTCCCGGCCAAGAGACACCGCCATGCCGCACCTGCCCACCCGCTTCGTCGGGATCATCATCGCGTTTGCGCCCCTATTCGTCCACCGTTCCTGGAAGCACGCTCAGGTTCTGCTCATCGGCGCGCTTCTGGCACCGGGTCAAAGGACAGTAGCCAGTCTGCTGCGCATCGCTGGGCTCAGCCGTGAGCGGCACTTCGTGAACTACCATCGGGTGCTCAGCCGAGCGGCGTGGTGCCCACGAGCTGGCGCACGCATCCTTCTGGGGCTGCTCGTCGACACCTTCGTGCCGGACGGCCCGATGGTCATCGCCATCGACGACACCATCGAGCGTCGCCGTGGCCGGCGCATCAAAGCCAAGGGCATTTATCGTGATCCCGTACGCTCCTCAGATGCGCACTTCGTCAAGACGAGCGGCCTGCGCTGGATGAGCCTGATGCTGCTCGCCCCCATTCCCTGGGCCGGGCGCGTCTGGGCCCTGCCAGTCCTGACGGCGCTGGCGCCCTCCGAGCGGTTCTGCCAGGAGCGGGGTCATCGCCACAAGACGCTCCTCGACTGGGGCCGGCAAATGGCCTTGCAGGCCCGCCGGTGGCTCCCCGGACGCGACCTCATCCTGGTCACCGACAGTGGCTTTTCCGCTCTGCTGTTTCTTGATGCCATGCGTCGCGGTGGGATCACGGCCATCACGCGCCTGCGCTTGGATGCGGCGCTCTACGAGCCGGCACCCATGCGGTTGCCGGGGACGCTCGGACGCCCACGCAGGAAGGGTGCCCGTCTGCCCACACTGGCGGAGATTCTTGCTGCCACGAGCACCCACTGGCGGACGGTGCGTGTGCCAGGTTGGTATGGGGCCGCAGAGCGCACGATCGAGATCACCTCGGCGACGGCTGTCTGGCAGCACGGCGGTCTGCCGGTCGTGCCGATCCGCTGGGTGCTGATCCGCGATCCTTTGAACCGCTTCGCGCCTCAGGCTCTCCTCTGCACCGACCCAACACGTGACCCGGCTCAGATCGTGCGTTGGTTCGTGCGGCGCTGGCAGGTGGAGGTCACCTTTCAGGAGGCCCGATCACACCTCGGCATCGAGACGCAGCGCCAGTGGTCCGACAAGGCGATTGCTCGCACGACACCCTGCCTGCTCGCGTTATTCTCGATCGTGACGCTGATGGCAAGCCGCCTTCCAGCACGCGAACGTCGCCAGGTTGAGCAGGCGGCATGGTACCGCAAACCGCAGCCGACCTTCAGTGACACCCTCGCAGCGGTGCGCCGGGCGATCTGGCGCGAACAGGCTTTCGTCACCTCACGCCGCAGAAGCGACAGCACGAAAGTCCGCTTTGCTCTGCCGGACGCCTGGGCCTACGCCCTCTGCCATGCCGCTTGACTGGCCAAAGTCGAGCTAAGAGCCTGACCGAAAAAGGTTGAGTGGCCTCAAGCCTCTGTGATTCCGTCGGATTTGCGAAGATTCGATGGAGGTCACGATGGTCTGGACCGAGGCCACTCGCCGACAGAATCGGCGGAGCGGGCTGCGTTATGCAAGTAATCTCACGGATGCCGAATGGGCGCTGATCAAACCCTTCATGCCGGCTGCTCGCCGGATCGGGCGCCCGCGCATGACCTGCCTGCGGGCCGTGGTCGATGCCATCCTCTATCTCGCCTCGACCGGCTGCCAATGGCGCCAGCTACCGAAGGAGTTCCCGCCGTACACAACTGTGCAGGGCTACTTCTACGCCTGGTCGCGGGACGGCACGTTTGAGCGGATCAACCATGCTCTTGTTGCGGCCTCCCGCGAGAAGGCTGGACGCGAGACGAGCCCGTCGGCCGGCGTGATCGACAGCCAATCGGTCAAGACAACGGAAGCCGGTGGACCCCGCGGCTTTGATGCCGGCAAGAAGATCACTGGACTTGCATCGAGAAAGTGGAGAGCTCTGTATGAAGCAGGAGGATCTCCATGCCGAAGACCCGTTTTACGAGA
>NZ_JAEQMY010000380.1 GCF_016743775.1 Microvirga aerilata
GAGCTTTGTGAGATCGGCGATCATCCGAGCGGGAGAGAACGCAACCTGCGAGGCTTCATGCAACAGATACCACATACAATTCTTCCCCTATGGGTCGAGCAGGTTCTGTCGCCGATCAGGTGCGGTCACAACCACAACACGAAAGGGTTCAGCACATTGGTGACCTAAGTTTCCCCAGCCGCTTCAACCTACGCAGTTGCCGCAGATGAGAACATGAACCTGTGAACGCCCGAAGCTGTTCCAGCTTGGCTATTAAATATGAGCATAGACTTTCGCCTCATCAGGGTTCGTGAAGCGATGTGATGAGGTCTGAGGTTCGATCACGCTGTCATACTCACTTTGGATGAGATGCTCAGTCCTGTGTGATGTGGTTCGATGCTTCAAAGGCAGAAAGGAACAAGCCGATGTCCGGTAAGTCGCGCATGCGCCCCTCGTTTATTGATCTTCACGCGACAGGTGTAACGTAGGGCAGTGTCCGTCATCGTGAGGAGGTGCGCGATGGAAGGCAACG
>NZ_JAEQMY010000381.1 GCF_016743775.1 Microvirga aerilata
GGCGCGCATCGGCCAGAAGAACAAGATCACGCGGCGCTGGGCCAAACGCGGCACTCGTCCCTCGGCACCACGGGATCTGAGGACGGCCTCGACCTACATCTTCGGGGCAATCTGCCCGGCCCAGGGCAAAGCTGCCGGCCTGGTGCTGCCGCGCTGCACGACCGAGGCGATGACGCTGCATCTGGCCGAGATCTCGCAGGCGGTGGCGCCTGGGGCGCACGCGGTGCTGCTGCTGGATCGAGCGGGCTGGCATGTCTCGCGCAAGCTGCAGGTGCCAGCCAACATCACCCTGGTGCCGCTGCCCGCCAAAGCGCCCGAGCTCAACCCGGTGGAGAACATCTGGCAGTATATGAGGGAGAACTGGCTCTCCAACCGGATCTTCACCTCCTACAGCGACATTCTCGATCACTGCTGTGCGGCTTGGAACAAGCTCGCAGATCAGCCCTGGACCATCATGTCCATCGGCTTGCGTGAATGGGCGCATCAGTTCTGATCAGTGGGACTTGGTAT
>NZ_JAEQMY010000382.1 GCF_016743775.1 Microvirga aerilata
CTTGTGAAGACGCGGGCGGAGATGGCTACGGCCCGTTCTGAGCTGGAAGCGGCCCTCAAGGCGCGGGATGCAGCTGAGGCCGAGGTCGCACGCCTGAGACAGGTGACGGCCAGCACCAATCCTGTGCCGGGGGCCGAGACAAAAGCCCAGTTACAGCAGCGCGCAACCACAGCAGCACCTGTGGCTCGTCGCCAAAGCGTGCGCCCTGCGGCTCCTGCAGCAACCGGATCGGTTGCGAGGCCGGCCACGGCAGGTGCGCAACGCCGTGTCGCGCGGACCAGCCCTGCACCGCGTGTGACAGCCCGGCAATCCGAGGCAGCATCGCGTCAGGCAGCGCCAGTTGCCCAGGCGCAGGACCTGCCTAGCGTGCTGCGCCTGCAAGATCCGCGATAGTCGCGCGCCCGCGCCTGTCCACCCGGCACTCGACGACGCCCTGGCGGGCCTCTCGCCCGCTTGGGCGCGAGTAGACGATCCCAACCTCCACCGGTGCCCGCTGGCCGC
>NZ_JAEQMY010000038.1 GCF_016743775.1 Microvirga aerilata
GCAAGGGACAGCCTCATGGTCCGTCTCCATCGCAACCCCATTCTCAGTATAGGCCGCCCTGCCCCGTGCTGTCGATCCGATCAGCTGCCACACCCGGTGATCCGCGACGACCGGCGGCGCCTCAGTCAGGGCAGACGTGTGCTCCAGTGCCTTCACCGGTGCTGACGGCATCGGCCTTGGCTGGTTGCCATTCCCGGAAGCAAGACGCCGTTCGAGGGCAGCAACCGACCCGGCCAAGGTGTCAATCGCGACTTTAAGGGCGAGCACATCCGCGGCATTGGAAATGGTGGAACTTGGACCGGCCGCAGGCCGTAGAGTCGACTCCGGTCGGCTGTCGCGGGTCTCAGGATGACGGTGAGGACAGGCTCCTGCCGCGTGGCTGGGAGGCGACGGACCAGACGCCAAGCAATCCAGAGGACACCCCGGCTAAAAGGAGGAACAGGGTCGGAAAGAGGTTGGCAAACATTGGGGCCTGTGCCCTTCCACGGACGGCAATTAGCTTCAGGCAACGCGACGTGGGGTGTGGCGTTCCTTTGATCCGGCGCAGAGCGCTCACCAGTCAGCCCCTGTAGGCACAATCAGCAAACACACGCTCTTCAGGGTGCCCTTGTGAGACTGATGTGTGATCAACCAAGGCAATGTTTCGCGTCCGGCGTTTGTTACCACAGAAGGGTGGGTGAACTCCCCTATCCTCCCCTATTCAGTTTCCCGTTCTCCCGGGGTCAGACACTCATCATAGCCGGCCCGGCGACCGTGCTGATTGGTTCAACGACGCTTCCTTGGCAAGAGGCGAAGCCACAATCGCAACTGGACCTTTCCGCGTGAAGCTGTAAAGAACACCCGCAACAAAGGACAGAGTAACCAGTATCGATCCGCGATGGAGTGGCTACTCCCAACGCTTTGTGGAGTAGAGCCGTTGTGCCTTCCAGCGGAGTGACAGAACGCATTGAGCTGCGTGGCCATCACAGCACGAGCTATGTTGAACGCGACATCATACATTTTGAGGGACGTCTATGACGTGCAACATTCTTTTCCTGCACCAGAACTTTCCCGGTCAGTATAAACTTCTCTCGCGTGAAATCGGCAGCCGCGAAGGGTTCAAGGTAGTTGCCCTTGGACAGAAGGCACCATTTGGCATCGACTTCAGCCCGGTCAGCTATGAAGCCTATAGCTCCGGCCCGGATCTCTCGTCCGACCTTTTTCCCCCACTCACGTTTTTCTCCGAACAGGTTCGCCGAGGCGATGTAGTTCGCTGGCGGCTGCAGGACCTAAAGCGGCGCGGCTTCACCCCGGATGTATGCTTCGCCCATCCGGGATGGGGCGAGGCGCTGTTCGTGAAGGAAGTGTTTCCGCAGACGAAGCTGATCTCCTACCTTGAGTACTACTACCGCAGCCAAGGCAGTGATCTGGATTTCGACCGCGAGTTCCAGTCGCCCTCCGTAGATATGCAGTATGTCTCCCTGCGCAATCTGCCCACCCTGCAGGCTTCTGCCTTGTCAGACGCCCTCGTGTCGCCGACCCATTGGCAAGCTGGATCGTTCCCATCTCCTTTATCAGAGCGAATCAACGTCATTCACGAGGGGATCGATACGGATGTAGCAAAGCCGGGTCCGGCTCGTCCGTTGACGGTTTCGAGCGGCACGATTCAGCCGGGGCAAACCCTAATCACCTATTCTGTCCGCTCCTTGGAGCCCTATCGCGGCTTTCATTCGTTCATGCGCGCGCTCCCCCGGCTTCAAGCGCTGCTGCCCGACGCGCACGTGGCGATCGTTGGCAAGGAGCCAACAAGCTATGGGCGCAATCCCGGTCAGGGTCGGACCTGGAAGCAGGTGATGGTGGAGGAAGTCGGATCCCAGGTTAACTGGGAGCGTGTCCATTTTCTGGGCACTCTGCCCTATGACGGCTTGATCAATCTGTTCCGTCTGTCGACGGCCCATGTGTACCTGACCTACCCGTTCATCTTGTCCTGGTCCCTGCTGGACGCGATGGCCAGCGGCTGCGCTATCGTCGGATCAGCGACGGGTCCGGTCATGGAAGTGATCCATGATGGACACAACGGCGTTCTCGCCGATTTTTTCGACACAGAGGCGCTGGCCGAACGGATTGCTTCCGTGTGCACGGACCGGGATCTACGGCAGCGGCTGTCGGAGAATGCGCGCCGGACGGTGCTCGAACGGTATGACTTCAACACAATCTGCCGGCCAGCCTACGAGCGCCTAATGAATGAGGCGCTCGCGCTGTAATGCATAAGGTCCCCAGAGTGGAGCCCTCCCGTCTCACCGGGCTTTTGTGCGCGCCTTGGCGCCTGCAGCGGGAGCCTCACCGGCTTCAGACGGAGGGCGGTTGCCTTTGACGGCGTCGAGGCAATCGGCATAGGCGTCGAGAAGCCAGTCGCGGTCAAAGACGACCCCTGTCTCGCGCGACTGCGCCTGTTCGAGTTGCGCAAGATAGCGCAGGAGCGCGAAGGCCACGACCTCCGGACTATCCCCTTGCAAATTTACCGGACGGCTGCTCGCTTCACCGCGCGACTGATCGGCCGTTTGTCCCGTACGCCCCGTTGCCATTGCTGTCTCCTACTGTTCTTTAAGAGCGAAATCATAGATCTGGAATACTGGATCCAGGAAATAGGCCAAGATCGTGCGCTTGCCCGTCTCGATCGAAACCTGCGCCGGCATGCCCGGCGTCAGCTCGACTTGAGCCTCCTCGATATCCTTCGGATCAACCCTGACGACACCCTTATAGTAGGTGCGGTTGGTGGTCCTATCGTCAAAGCGATCGGCGGATACTTTTTCCAGCGTCCCTGGGATCGCCTTATGATACCGCTGGCGGTAAGGCAAGAGATGGATGCTGGCGCTCTGCCCCGGGCGTACGCGATTGACATCCGTAGGGCTGATTTCCACGGCGAGGACCATAGGATCATCCTTGGGGACGATTTCGAGTGCGGTCTGCCCAGGAACGAGCGTCGCCCCCGGTCCGAAGACCGACAGTCCATACACATAGCCGCTTTCCGGCGCCACAAGCACGGCTTGACCCAGCCGCCATTGCGCTGATTGCAAGCGCGGCTCGATTTCGGCCAGCCGGGCGTCATTCTCAGCGCCGTCCCGTGCAATGGTTTCCAGGCGATCCTTGTTCAGCTGCTGCATCTGAATTTCAGCTGCGCGGATCTTGTCCTCCTCGGCCGTGATAGAGCCGGATATTGAGGAAAGATCCCCTCGTAACCCAGCAGCCGACCGGTCCAGGGTCAGCACTCTGGGGCGAGCGATGAGGCCTTTCGCGACAAGCGGCTGCAGCGACGCCAACTCGTCTTCGATGCTCTTCAACTGGACTTGCAACGCACTAGCCCGCCCCCGCAACGCGCTGATCTGGCGGCGTCCACCCTCGATCTGCTGCGTTAGGAGGCTGATCTGGCCCAAGTAGGCGGCTCTCCGTGCTGACAGGAGTGCAGCTTCCTGCTGAAACAGCATTTGGACCTGGGGATCAGCTTTCCGGTCACGCAACGACTCAGGAAACGCCAGCTCGGCCGCGTCAGCCCGTTCCGCCTGAAGGCGCGCCGTCCGTAGCAGGGCTGCGGCGCGACTGCTGCTCAGGACTGTTGCCTCGGCCTTCGCATCGGCGAGTTCGAGCTGCAGGAGCTTCTGTCCCTTTTCAACGAGCTGTCCCTCACGCACGAACACGACGCCAATCTCGCCTCCAGTGGGGTGTTGGATTGCCTTGCGGTTTCCCTCGACGGCCACTTTTCCCGACGAGATAGCCGCGCTGGCCACCGACATGGTTGACGACCAGAAGGCGACTCCCGCTACTAGGGCGAGAGCCGCAACCCCGCCGAACAACACAGGTCCGGATGCCGCGTCCTTGAGCGGGGAAGCAGGAGGCGCTTCGCTCGAAATCTGATTAATCACGGGCCTGTCCCACCTTCTTGACGATTGTTGGCCGACCAAGCTGATTGAACACCTCTGTCGTGGACCCGAAGCTGACCAGCATTCCTTCCTTCAGCACAGCAGCATGGTCGAGATGCATAACCAGATTGGGCCGATGCGTGATCAGGATCACGGTGGTTCCCCGCTCTTTCAGGTCATGCATACAGGCAATCAGTGCCTCTTCGCCAGGTCCGTCTAGATTGGAGTTCGGCTCGTCCAGAATCACGAGAGCCGGATTGCCGATGATGGCGCGGGCAAGGGCAATCAACTGGCGCTGGCCTCCGGATAGGACAGAGCTGTCGCTCAAAGGAGTCTCATAGCCTTTTGAGAGACGCAGGATCACGTCATGCACGCGGGCCCGCTTCGCTGCGTCAATGATGTCCTCATCGGAGAACATTCCGAAGCGGCCGATGTTTTCGGCGACCGTTCCAGGCAGCAGGCTGATGCTCTGCGGCAGGTACCCGACGAATTGGCCGAACTCGTGATTGCTCCATTGGTCGAGTTCCGCACCGTCAATCCGGACGGCGCCGGCGGTCGGCCGCAGGCCTCCCATCAGAATCCGCGCAAGTGTCGTCTTGCCTGACCCGTTCAGCCCAACCAAGCCCAGGCTTTCGCCAGCGCGCACGCCGAAGCTGATCCGCTTCAGGACTGGCCGATCGGAGCCCGGCGGCACGAACGTGACGTCCTGGCAGGTCAGGCTCCCGGTGGGGCGCGGCAGGTGCATGGTGGTGGCGGGCTCAGGCGACTGCTTGAGAGCCGTATCGATCCGCCGCATGGCCTCCTTGACCGGATGGTAGTCCTCCCATGCCGCAATCAGCTGGTCGATTGGCTTCATGGCATAGCTGAAGACAAGAATCGCTGCGAACACCAGCCCGGCTGAGATACCACCGTTGATAACCTGCACTGCGCCGACAGCCAAGATGGCGCCCTGCATGAGGATGCGGGCTGCGCTGAGGAAGGAGGAGAACGCCACGCCTCGTCCGCTGGCAATCAACTGCTCCTGAACCGCCTTGTTGCGCTCGCCCCGCCATCGGCTGACAACGGCGCTCAGCATCCCGAGGCCGACCACGGCCTCGGCCGAGCGGGTCGCCGCGTCACCAAACACGTGCGAGGCATTGCCCACCACGTTCGCCCTGATCAAGGCCTGTTTGGTGAGAATGGAATTGGCGATCGTGGCGGCCGCCGAGATCGCAATGCAGATTCCTGCCGCGACTCCGATGGCTGGATCGAGGAGAAAGAGGATACCGAGGAAAAGAAAACCCCAAGGCATCTCCAGAGCCGCCAGAGCCCCCTTGCCGGTGATGAACTGGCGGAAGTAGTCCAGATCACGGAGCAGTTGCGCATGCGCAGGACCAGTGCCACGCGCCGATTGCCGGATCACGATGGTGAACAGCCGGTCGGCCAAACGTCGCTCGATCCGGGCCGACGCCCGAATAAGAAGCGTACCGCGCACCCATTGGAAAACGCCCTTGGCACAAACGGCAATGGTAAGACCGACCACGAGTGCGACGAGGGTTTCCCAGCTCTGCGACCCAATCACCCGATCCATGACCTGGAACATGAAGATCGGATAGGCCAACAGGAGAAGGTTGACGCCCGACTCGAAGCAAAGCGCGAACAAGAAATGCTGCCGGCACGCTTTGAGCGCAGCGGCGACATCACGATCCTGATGGGGGTGCATGCGATGAGTGCTCATAATGTGGTGTTTAAGCAAAATTGATTAAGTGTAGCTTGACTCAGCCAGTCGTGCGCCCGGTGGGCCGACGCAGCCGCCGCTTTGCAGCAGAAGATGATTTTCTCAACATTTGCAAGCTGAGCCAATCCAGTTTCGCGTCGAAGTCATCAGGACGGTCTGATGTCCCGCTCGACACAAAACCGCCGTCGCGCTCGACCTGCACCTCTCCTATCGTGCTTCGGCCGCCAATCGCTTGGCCTAAGAGAAACCCTTCCAGAGTATAGAATTGCGGCGTGTCGTCCGCTTTTGGTTGGTGGTTTGACAACAGGGCTGCAAAGACGATGTGCGCGGACAGATCGGCATTGGCTGCTTCAATAAGCAGATCGGGAAGCGACACTGATGAGACGTCGTGCCGCGGCAGGCTGGCATCATTCGTGGCACCCACGAACAGAGCCGATTTCTTACCCTGCAGCGTGGTGAGAATCCGCGCAAGCGAATCGCTGCCGCGGGGTACAACACCCGCGCGACAGAACACCTGGGGCTTTGGGTTCTCAGCGGCTTGCTGCGCCACCTGAGCCTCTGTGGTTCGGGGGCTGTAGCAGGTGAGTCGGAGAGGCAGCCCGTAGATGCGGCTCCAGACCTGTGCGTTGGTCTCAAGGGCCGACCACAGGCGCGGATCAAAAAGGCAAAGATGGACAATAAACGGTGTGTCACGCGACGTGAGTGACAGCGCAAGGACAGTGCGGTGCAGAGCGTCGAGATCGTGTCGGACGAACACAACGACGTCGGCACTAGCCTGTGGCGCCTCGGCACCGAGGTCCAGACGGTGCAGCAGGCTTGGCACCACATCAGAACTCGCCGTTGCCAAGGGATGCAGGACCGTCGGGAGCGTTGCAGCGCTCACCTGTGCCAAGGGGGCGAAGTCACGGGCCAGGGCAGCATTGCGAGGATCATTGGCTGTGACCTCACGAACCCAGACAGCATGCGAGCGTCCAGCGTAACTCCATGACAGTTTCACGCAACCCAAGTCAGTATGTGGCGCGGGCGCTTTGACAATGACCTGCTGCTGCCACACACGGGCTTCGCCATCCACCTCACGCGCAACAATGTCGAGTGCCAGCGGCTCCGTTGCTCCAAAGGACTCAAGACGCAGGTTGCTGGCGCCGACATCGGCATCCGCAATGCGCAGGAAGACGGCCACCTCCCGCGAGGGCAAGCGCACGACCCGAACGACCTCGATCGTGGTCACGTCTGAGGGCACAACAGCGTGTTGCCGGCACAGACTGGCGGCCCAGGCCTGAAGCTCCGGCGAGGGCTGTTCGACCAAAGTGTGCAAAGCCTCCACCAGGTCGAGCGCATCGGCTCCGAGCCCCACGGGCGAGAGTCCGGATCGTGAGGATGGCAGGTTGAGCTGAAGCCGAACGAGAGCGTCGGATAGCTCCAGATACAGAGGTGATCCGGCCGCGCCTTCAAGCCATAGCACCAGCCGGCCGTCGCCCTGGTGGAGCACCTGCCCCGCCGCACGCCGCAGCCCGTCTGCGGTTACCGTGTAAGCACCAACGGGGCTGCCGTCGTGCTCCGCGTGAAGATCAAGGAGGTATCCCTCAGGGAAGGCGGCGATCAGATGGCCCGGCGCTTGCCAAGCACTAATAAAGGCGAGATAGCGCTCCAGGACGGGCGCGGGTCCACTTGCCTGCGTGAAGCGACTGGCCACAAGGCCGAGCGCCCGCCGGGTCTCAACATTGTCCCAACGCGCAAGCCGTGTCACCGCCCGACGGACGGAGTCTTGTCCCTCTTTCGAGGTGACGTGCAGTTCACACTCGGATCCGTCGCGAAGGTTCATCCCGTCGAGCAGCAAAACTTCCAAGTTTTGGCCCGGCCGAATCAGCTTTTTTCGCTCGACGACGGACATGGCAACGCTGGCCGCCTGCACACCGGTTAAAGTGGCGTTCTCCAGCTGAGAACACCACACGAAGGCGGCATTGCCCGACCAGGGGATCACAAAAAGCGGAAGAGCTTCCGGCTCTTGCGAGACCGGAAGCTCCCCCTTGTTAGGAATAACAGACATCAGAAGTGGAAGAAGGAACTGTTGACATCGTCCGGATCGTAGCCCACCAGCTTGAACTTGGTGCCGTCGCTCTTCACGGTGACGATCGTGTTGCCCGAACCGTCGCTCTTCAGCGACAGGCTGCTGAGCTTGTTCGCCGCGGTGGCCGAGAGGTCGATGACATCCTCGCCTGCCTTGAAGTCGGCAATCGTGTCGATGTCGCTCTTCGGACCGTTGTCGATCTCGAAGGTGTCACGACCCGTGCCGCCCAGGAGACGATCAGAGCCCGTGCCACCAAACAGCGTATCGTCACCGTCGAGGCCAAGCAGCGTGTCGTTGCCCGAACCGCCGAAGAGCTGGTCGTCACCGACCATGCCGCTCAGGGAGTCATTGCCGCTGTCGCCGTAGAGACGATCGTTGCCTTCATCGCCGAAGAGACGATCGTTGCCGCTGCCGCCATACAGGCTGTCAGCATCATCGCCACCGTAAAGGCTGTCGTTGCCGGAGCTGCCATAGAGCTTGTCACGGCCAGCGCCGCCCTTCAGCAGATCATTGCCGCTCTCGCCGTAGAGACGATCATTGCCGGCATCACCGTAGAGGCGATCGCTGTCCTTGCCGCCATACAGCTTGTCATCGGCCTCGCCGCCGTAAAGCGTGTCGCGACCCGAGTCGCCTTTCAGCAGGTCGTTGCCCGCACCACCCTTCAGCAGGTCACTGTCATCGCCACCATACAAGGAGTCGTTGCCAGCATCACCGAAGAGGCTGTCGCGACCATCCTCACCGAAGATCGAATCGCGTCCGTCGCCGCCTGCAGCAACGTCATTGCCACGGCCGGCCTTAATGGAGTTGTTGCCATCGTTGCCGGCGATCAGGTCACCCGAGGTGCTGCCCGTGACTTTAGCGTTGGACTCGCCGGTCAGGTTCACGCCACGAAAGCCAGTGCCGCTGATGCTGATCGAGCTGCTGGTCTCAACCACATCGAAGCCCTTGGGAGAACCCGATAGCTTTGCGAGCTTGTCGCCGCTGCCGAGCTTCACGTAGTCGGACGCATTCGTGCCCTTCACCGTGTCCTTGGACGAACCGCTGAAGTCACGGAAACGCACCGCGTCGTCGCGAAGATTGCTCGGAATACCTTTAAGAAAATAACTATACGACTCCGGCGAGACGTGACCGTCCCACACACTTCCCATACTTGCCATGAATACCCCCAAAGAAGAGCGGTTTCGCCCATTCTGGTCGTTTCTCTCGAGATTTCTTTTCTATGCCATGCGGCTAAAAAAGGCTGTAACAGATTCACCACAGACGGGCCATAATTTTCCTCGGCGGAGTTAATTTTTCTGGATTAATCCCTTTTGGCTATGGCGGCCTAGTCCATTTGGGCGGGCTATTGCGAGCATAGGGTGAGTGGGTTCTCAAAGCTGTCTAAAATGAGTCGCGGCGGCACGACTTCGGGAGGTGCGACCATCCTAACGGGAGTGACTGAGGAGGATTGGGAGTCGATGCTACAGGAGTTTGGGCCCGTGCTTCCCACGAGGCGCCTACGGCGGCGGTGACTGCCGCTTTCTTGAGGCTCCTCACTATCTCACGGTCCACAACATCACCTGCCTCAAGGGCTTGGGGACCGGACCGGGGGCCGAAGGTCCATCTGGCGCCTGGGTCGGGGGCGTGTTCAAGGCCTTCCTTGGTTCTTTGGCGATGAGCGACACCCCTCATCTGGTGCATATGTTCGACTCGACCATTGTGCTGGCGCACGTCTCGGCCGCGGACGAACATGGGGTAAGGCTCATCGGCGCTGGGTCCCTCGTGTGGCGACTTCTCGGCCAAAATCCACGCAATGCCGGAGGAGATGGCGATCCGTTGGGCTTTTGCCTGGCGGGTGGAGAGGTCGGCGACAGGCCTTACTTCGAAATCCAGCTCGACTCTGGGTAAGAGATCACGCGTCGAGCAGCCGTGGCAGACAAGGGCTATGACGCCGAGGCCGGCAGGCAGGCTGCTCGCTGCCCTGGCATATGCCCACCGAATGACGACCAGGGTGAAGCCGGAGTTCTTCCCGCGGACGCTCTACCGTCGGTGAGCTTGCATCGAGCAGACAATGGGCAAAATGAAACGGGCGCGTTGCTTTACGTTGTGAGAAGACGGATGAGAACTACGGCACTTTCGTCACGCTGAATCTGAGCCTCATCTTCATCAAAAGCCGCCACACTGCCTAGTGCGTTTTACTTCAGTGAGCGGCGCGGCGGAATTTGCACTGAAGATGGAGCTGGCGCTCAGAGTCAGCGGTCAGCTCCAACGTGGTGCAGGCGCCACCCCACTTGGTGAGTCAGTTGGCACCCGCCCGGCCTCAATCAAATCAGAGCTCGTGCGTCTGAAGCTGTGCCAGCAGCATACGGCCGTACTTCGTTTTAGAAAGCTTGGTCGCCACCTCTTCGAAGCTCCACCGGTCGATCCAGCCCTGCCGATAGGCGATCTCCTCAGGCGAGGCGATCAGCTGACCCTGACGCGACTGGAGCACGCGAACGAACTCACCGGCTTCCAGAAGCGATTCGTGGGTACCGGCATCGAGCCAGGTGTACCCACGTCCCAGGCGTTCCACATAAAGATTTCCCTGGTTCAGGTAAGCGTTGTTGAGGTCGGTGATTTCGAGCTCACCGCGATGCGAGGGCTTGATGCTCTTGGCGATCTCGACTGCCTGCTCGTCGTAGAAATACAGGCCGATCACTGCCCAATGCGATTGCGGAACAGCAGGCTTCTCCTCGATAGAGGTGGCCCGGCCATCCCGATCGAAGGCCACGATGCCATAGCGCTCAGGATCGTCGACGCGATAACCGAAGACAGTGGCGCCCTCCCGCCGTTGATCCGCTTGCTGCAGCACCTCAGTCAAGCCATGGCCGTAGATAAGATTGTCGCCGAGCACCAGGCAGGACGGATGACCGCGTACGAAGTCTTCACCAATGATGAAAGCCTGTGCCAGACCATCAGGGCTCGGCTGCACTGCGTATTCGAGGCGAACGCCCCATTGCTTGCCGGTACCCAGAAGCTTCTTGAACGATGCCTGATCTTCAGGTGTCGTGATGATCAGAATATCCTTGATCCCCGCCAGCATCAGCGACGTGAGCGGGTAGTAGATCATCGGCTTGTCGTAGATCGGCAGCATCTGCTTTGAGGTCGACAGCGTCAGGGGGTGCAGCCGCGTGCCGGAGCCGCCTGCGAGGATAATGCCTTTTCGGTTCATAATAATCTCGTCTGACAATGTTGGGGGTGAATTAAGGTGTTGTGCCGAGCGGCGCCAAGAGCTGCTCGACGGCGTGATCGACGGCATCGGCCCATGGGCGTGCCGTGTAGCCGAAGGTTTCGCTGAACCGGCTTGAGTCCAGCTCGGAATTGGCCGGACGTTGCGCCGGGGTGGGGTATTCGTCGGTGCGAATGGGCAGCACAGGAACAAAGCGTCCCGTGAACGGCTGTTGCGCGGCGACAATACGTTGGGCGAAGCCGTGCCACGTGGTGGCGCCCGATCCAGCAAAGTGATAGGTGCCGAACACCGCCCTGCCCTTACCGAGAGCCTGAGCCACAGCCAACAATGCCTCGGCAAGGTCCGCGGTGGATGTGGGGCAGCCCCTTTGATCGGCGACGATGCGTAACTCCTCGCGCTCACCGGCCAATCTCAGGATTGTCTTCAGGAAATTGGCGCCATAGACTCCATAGACCCAAGATGTTCGCACAATCACGTGCTCAGACAGGATCTCACGGATGGCGTGCTCGCCCGCCGCCTTGCTGCGGCCGTAGACGCCGAGGGGGGCGATCGGGTCGCTCTCGCGGTAGGTGCCCGGCTGCGATCCGTCGAAGACATAGTCGGTCGACACGTGGATGAGGGGAAGCCCCGCGGCAGCGCAAGCCTTCGCCAGCACCCCGGGTCCAGTGGCATTGGCCTGCATGGCCTCCGCTGGCTCCGCCTCAGCCCGGTCAACCTTGGTATAGGCGCCGGCATTGATGATGACGCTAGGCCTGGCTTCGGCCAGAGCGTTCTCAACCTGGGACGGGTTGGCGATATCCACCTGTGCTCGTGTGAGCCCGCGCAGCGCTAGACCGCGCTGGCGTGCCAGCGCGGCAAGCTCCTGCCCGAGTTGACCGCCGCTGCCAAAGACCAGAATTATGCTACCTGCCCCAGCCGCTCGCCGCGGTAGACGCCGGAACGGATGCGCTCCCACCAGGGGCGGTTCTCCAGATACCAGCGCACAGTCTTGGCGAGACCCGTCTCGAACGTCTCCTGCGGCGCCCAGCCGAGGTCCCGACCAATCTTGGCCGGATCGATCGCATAGCGCTGGTCATGGCCGGGCCGGTCGCGCACGAAGGTGATCAGATTTTGCCGTGCCCCGATCTTCGCATCGGGGGCGACCTCATCGAGGATAGTGCAGATGGCCTGCACCACCTCCAGATTGGTCTTTTCGTTGTGGCCGCCCACATTGTAGCTTTCGCCGACCTGGCCCGTGAGGGCAATCAGGGCCAAGGCCCGGGCGTGGTCCTCAACGTAGAGCCAATCGCGCACATTCGAGCCGTCGCCATAAACCGGCAGGGGCTTGCCTTCGAGGGCGTTGAGAATGACGAGCGGGATCAGCTTCTCTGGGAAGTGATAGGGCCCGTAGTTGTTGGAGCAGTTGCTCACCACCACAGGCAGGCCAAACGTGTGATGCCAGGCGCGCACCAGATGGTCGGAGGCTGCCTTGGAGGCCGAGTACGGCGAGCGCGGATCATAAGCCGTGCTCTCTGTGAAATAGCCCTCGCGGCCGAGAGAACCGAACACCTCATCGGTGGAGATGTGGTGGAAGCGAAAGGCTTCCTTGTCTTGGCCTGAAAGGCCCTGCCAGTGGGCGAGCGCCGCCTGCAGCAGGGTGTAGGTGCCGACCACGTTGGTCTGGATGAACTCGCCGGGTCCGTCGATAGAGCGGTCGACATGGCTCTCGGCAGCCAGGTGCATGACGATGTCGGGGCGATAGGAGGCGAACACCTCCCGCATTGTGGCGGCGTCCAGAATGTCCGCTTGGACGAAGCTGTAACGCGAGTGGCTCACGATGGGCTGAAGCGAGTCCAGGTTACCGGCATAGGTGAGCTTATCGAGCACGAGCACCGAATGCTCGGTGTCGTTGATGAGGTGGCGGGCGACAGCCGAGCCGATGAAGCCAGCGCCGCCGGTAACCAGGATCCGCTTGGAAGGTGTGCTTGGAGCCATGGGATAATCCTTGAGGTGCCGGTGTTAGGCTGCGGCTGATGTTTGATGGACGTGGAAGGGAGAGATGAAACCGGCAAAGGCCGGTTGCTTCTTGTCCTTGTCGGACAGGATGGCGTCTTCGGCCGCAATCGGCCAGCTGATGCCAATCGTCGGGTCATCCCAGGCCAAGCCCGCGTCACAGGCCGGCGCATAGAAGCCGTCGACTTTGTAGGCAACCTCGGTGTTCGGCTCCAGGGTGCAGTAGCCATGGGCGAAGCCGTGCGGCACGAAGAGCTGCTCGCCGCCATTAGCGGTCAGCGTCTCCCCCACCCAGTGGCCATAGGTCGGTGAGCCGAGGCGAAGATCGACCGCGACATCGAAGATACTGCCGCGCAGAACGCGCACGAGCTTCGCCTGCGGCTCAGGCGGGCGCTGAAAATGGAGCCCGCGCAAGGTCCCCTTCTGGGCCGAAAAGGCCTGATTGTCCTGCATGAAAGTTATGCCGCCGAGGGCATCCGAGAACGTACGCGTGCTGTAGGTTTCCGAGAACCAGCCCCGCTCGTCGCCAAAGCGGCGCGGAATAACCAGGACAACAGCCGGAATGCGTGTAGGTCTGACAATAAGATTTGACATCAATAAACTCGTTCTTTGTCACACCGTCGCGCCTGTGGCGCAATGCCCCGGCGTGTATTCGAATTATTTCTTCACCGCTTGAATCAGTGCGTCCAAGGTATCGCGCAACTGCTCGGCAAAGCGCACATCAAAGCGAAGGCGCGCCGCGATAACATACTGGGTGTCCACGCCGCCGCCCGGAACCGGGTCCTGATGCCAGGTGCCCAACACCAGGTTCGACACTGGGCCTGGCGAAGCGGTCAGGACGGTGTCAACGAACACAATCGGTGCATTGCCGGTGTCGAGGATCTCAGGAGATGATCCATCCTGCTTGGGGGCGGCCCGGAAACGAACGTCTTGAACCATGGTTGGGGATCCTTGTGAACATTAAGGTGATTAAGAACGGAGTGATTTAAGCCTCGGCTCGGACAGCGGCCGGCTGCCAGCGCGCAGGCAGAAGCAGGGTGTCATAAAGCGTCCGGTGGCGGGCAAAATGAATGTCGTCCGCGTTTGATCGGGCGGTGGCCAGGTCGTTGAGGTGCTGAGCGTTGGGCCTGGTCTGTTGCCGGACAACCGTTCGCATCACTTCGGCCAGGGCTCCAGGACTGCGGGCGGGGAACAGCAGATCGGTGCTCCGGTCGATTTTCTCGGCCATGCCGCCGATATTGGCACAGATCATGGGGCGCCCAGCCATCCGGGCCTCCTGGATCACGACTGGGGAGTTCTCCCACCAGATCGACGGCACCACGATCCAGTCGCATGCCGCCATCAGGTCACTGACCTCCTCGTTGCGGTAGCTGCCCATGAGGCGCACCACATCCTTGGTGTCGGCCAGAAGCTCCTCGACGCGCTTGCCAAACTCCGTCTCGCGATAATGCCTGTTCTCGCCGTGAATCCGGATCTCGATCCGCTTCCGGAGGGTGTCCGGCAGGGCCGACGCCGCCTGCAGGAGGATATCGACCCCCTTGAACGGGTTGATCTGGCCGAAAAAGCCGAACACGATGGCCCTCGCCTCCTCGTCGTTCGAGACGATGGGCTCTTCTTGGACAGGGAGAGCGGCCCGGGCGCGACCGCGCGCGATCACCTCGGCATCGAGAAGGTTTTCGATCACGTGGGTTTTGGCATCCGGCAGACCCCAGGCGACGTAGCGCTCTTTCAGAAAGGCGCTCGGCGCAATGAAGGCATCGACATGGTCGAACATCGACTGCAGGATGGTGTTGCGCACGAAGAACTTGCCCGCCGACCGGGCGGGAAAGCACAGCCCGCACTCGGCGGGCGACGCGGCGTGGCACAGACGCCCGTCCACCTTGATCATCTGGCCATAGTTCGCGCAGACGGCGGCAAATTCGTGGATGGTGAACACCACCCGCACACCGGCCTGCTTGAACAACTCGAAGATTTCGACGCCCCAGAAGATGAAGTGGTGAACATGCACCACATCGGGCTTGATGGCGCTGATCAGCTCGTTCACGAGCTGCTTCAGAACATCAAAGCCGAGGCTCTGGAACGTGAACCCATCCACAGGTGGTGGCGCCGCCAGGATCTCGTCCTGGCGGCCGCGGAAGCTGCCGAACAGCGCACTGTGGCCAATGGCCTGGTGCTCAGCCCGGGCCACGAACACGACGTCGTCTACGGCAGGGTCCTGCTTCAGGCGCTGGAACAGGGAGTAGGCGGCCCGCTCCGCTCCGCCGGTGCTCAGCTCGGGATGCCCGTGCGAGAGGATCATGATGCGCATAGTGGTGGTCTCGGTTCTAGGGGCCGGTCTGGCGAAACGGGGAATAGTGCGTGCGGGGTCAGCCAGCGTCTCACGCGCCGGCGCTGGCCCGCTTTCTGACCTGAATGCGGCGCGCCGGCCTGGCGGCCCGCTGCGGTGACAGGCGGGTCTGCCAGCGACGGTTGAACTCCGCACAGTTCATGTAGGTGACCATCTGCCGGAGGTCGCCGTCGCCCATCTTTGGGATCGACTGCCGCTCCAGATGATAGAGCCCAGAACGCACATACACCTGCACCTCGGCGCCGAGCTGCTCGGCCCGCAGGCAGAGGTCCGCATCTTCGAAGTCGCCACGCTCGTACACCGAATCGAAGCCGCCCAAGGCCCGGTACAGATCCGATGAGAGCCCCATCAGGGCGGCCGTCACGGCCGGCGCGCTCCGGATGCTCTCGCCGCGGTAAAGGCTAAACGGCAAGCCCTTCATCGGGTGATCGGCCAGATGCAGGTTATTGACAGCGGAGGATGTGGGAAACGCCATGCCGATGTGCTGGATCGTGTTGTCCTCGTACAGCAGCGAGAAGCCCACCACGAGCTCCGGCTCGTCGGCCGCGCGCCGCGCCCGGATGGCCTCAGCGGCCTCCTCCAAGGGGGCGGAGTCCATCACCAGGATATCGGAGTTCATCAGGAACACCACGTCGCCGGAGGCTGCCATGAAGCCCAGGTTGTTGGCCCGACCGTAGCCGTAGTTCTCGGCATTTTGCAGCAGAACCGTCGGCACCGTGATCGAGGTGCTCCGGTTGCTCAGGGCGGCGAAGATTTCCGGCCAGATGCGTGGATCGTCGACCACCAGAACCAGCTCGAACCCCGGTCCCAGCACCCGCTGCAGGTGGTAGACGCAGTTCAGGAAGAAGGCATCGCCGTAAAACGGGATCACGATGGAGGTGACGGGCTCGTCCTCGGGCGTGGGCGGGCCGAACCGGAAGGTCTTGGCGAGCGCCTCGTTTTTCGGCACCGCCAGGAGCGGCCGGTAGACCGCATCGATGACTGGAGTCGGCAGCGCCAAAAGGTCGCCATAGGCCTGCCGGACGACCTGAAGGGCCTCGTTGTCGTCCCGGCGCACGCCGGCCCGGACTGGGCCGTAGAAGGTGGCCTGATCGCCCGCAGGGTCGCTCTCCAGGAAATAGAAGTCCAGGTCGCGGGGGGCGCTCGCAGCCGGGAGCACCGCCACGAAGCCGTGTGCGCTCGAGGCGGATTTGGCCGCACCGGTGCTTTGGAGATGCTCGTGGACGTCCTGGCGGGAGCGCAGCGCCAGGGACGCATACGAGGTCAGGGCGCTGAGATCGGCGGGAACAATGTGTACCTCCCGGTGGCCCAGATTGGCGATCCACCCGTCAACCACCAGGCCCGCGCCGCCGGCCACCACGCGGTCGAGGTGAAATGGCCCAAACTTCTCCGGTGCACGCACGCGGAGCGAAGCCCCAAGGGCGCTGGCGATCTCGGTGGGCCCGACCTCCTGGATCAGGTCGGCCACCGCGTGCCCCAAGGGGGTGGTGGCCAGCTGCTGCGGGGTGAACCGGGTGGCGGCGCGGGTGAACTCCTGGACCCCGCCCCGCTCATCGTGCAGGGAAACCAGGAACGGCCGGTCGGCACTGAAGGGGTTGGGCATCTCCGGGTCAGCCAACGCCGCCACATAGGTGTAGGCGCGGCGGGTGGCCTCTGCCGGCTTGATCCGGTCTTGGTTGATAAGGGCGATGGGATCAGCCGCTCCGGCATCCTCATCATCGGCCACAAGCCGCCAGGTGTCGCTGGAGGCGGCGAGCGTGATCTCGCCCTGAGTGACCTCAAGGAGGCTCAGGGAGTCCGGCTCCTGATCCGTTTTGATCGTGAAAACAGCGAAAACGATGCCCCACAGGACAAAGACTTCGTCAACCTCGGATATCATCATCGCCATGCCCCCGGACAGCAGAGAGTTATTTGTCGCGGCGCCGGTGCGCGCACTCTTCTGCATGTGTCGGGAGCAGTATTTGCGTGATTTGGTATGTTTAGGTCAAGGGCGATTACATGACTTCTTTGCCGCAGTGATGCTTATGTCACGCCCAAAAGCCTCCTGTGAGTTGTACTGTGAGAAATGGCGAAGCTAGACGCCGGCATGATCGAGCGCCTGCACGACATGGGTGAGGTCTACCGTCCAGGGCGCATGAGGCCCATCATCGTTCTGACGGCGTCCGAAGACGATCGTATGATGTTTGCCGCTCGAGCGCAGGAGATTGTGATGGGCATAGACCCAATCATGCCCAGCCTCAAGGTCCAGCACGAACTCGGCGTTCGATGCAAAAACACAGTTGAAAAGGCCGGATCCACCAGGACAAACAATAACTTTTGCGTCCCTGATCACCCGGATCTGGTCCTTGAGGCCCATGACTTCCGGCCTGATGATCTCAAATCCCCGGGAGATGAGCAGTGCGATGAGTTCGGCCTCATTGACGAGGGGGCGAATACTTTGGCCTTGACGCGAAAGGTAGATTTTTTCGTGTCTCGATGACTCGGCAACGCGCTTTGCCACGGTTTCGTAAAAGGACACGACCTCCTGATCGAAATATACGTCGACATTTCTGGGCGTCGGGATCACAGCATGGCTCAGGTGATACTGTCGGTGAGGCCAATGGTTCTTGATAGTAAGTTCAGAACCAAAGCAAAAATCCAAGAGCCCCTTCATCCATTTGGAGTTCTGGTACACAAATATCGGATGCTCTTGGTAATTCACACCAATAAGCTTAGGTATTATCCGGTAAATCCATGAACCATAATTCGACGGCTCATCGGAGGCCAAGCTTATGACGGCTTCATCCACATTGATGACGTCGCCATCCTCCTTCAGGAAGGCCGAATCCTCCAAGAAGACAGCTGTGTAATCCTCATAACTCCGACGCGCCTTGAACTTTCTTGCATAAGCCTCCCAGGAGAAGCCGTTCAACAGGCTTTCATCAAGAAACAACTTTCCTTGTTCTGTTATATAAGATCTGAAACCCATCAGGCGGACATTTTTCTCCGCCGCAATCTGAAAGGAGCTCGTCCGGCGCACAAGGTCAATCGGGCGGGCCAGATAGTGGGAATCCTCCGTGGGTGCGATCAGGAAGCCGTTCTGCGGCAGCGGTGAGTATTGCAGCGCGACGGGCTCGCTCACCGTAGCGAGATCGTCGGCACGCGCTGGTGAGACTTCAATGTACTTACTGAGAGTTGCCATGATTCAGCCTAGGAGCATGAAAGCGAGAGCGCTGAAGGCTGTCGCTAAGCCTGAAAGGATCCTCATAAGCGAAATTTGGCGACAATCAATTTGCAATGTCTGCGCACCAGTGTAATTGAGTCCCATCTGCATCAAGGGTTATCCCAATCTCAGGGGACTGGTCGGACGCTTATGCCACTCATCACAATGGATTTTGGCTCGTCAGGCTGGACCGGCGAGAGAAGCACAGGGTTGCGTCTCCCTTTGGCTCGAGGTCAGCTGACCCTGATCGACCGCTCTTACTTTGAGCCCCCGACCTCCGTTCAGGCCCACCTGTCCCAGCACACAACCGTGCAGATCGGTGCATTCTGCTCCATCTCCGGCGGGCGACTGGGCAACGTCTCGATCGGACGATACTGCTCAATCGCACCGGATGTGATGATCGGCGCCAATGAACACCCCACCGACTGGTTGACGACGAGCCGCATCGCCTATCAACCCGAACTGCACTCCTGGGCCGAGTTCCTGGCGCCGGAGCGGGTGCCGGAAATCGCAGCCAATCGCCGAGATCCGGGCGACATTGGGAAGATGACCGTCCTCGGGAACGACGTGTGGATCGGCCAGGATGTTTTCATCAAGGCTGGCGTCCGGATCGGGGATGGAGCCGTGATTGCGGCCCGCTCCGTTGTGACCCGGGATGTGCCTCCGTACAGCATCGTGGGCGGGGTCCCGGCCAAGGTGCTTAAAATGAGGTTCGATCCGCACACGATCAGTCGCCTCACAGCCCTTCAGTGGTGGCGTTTCTCGATTTTCGACATCTACGACATCAATTTTCAGACGATCGGAAGCGCCCTTGATGAGATACAAAGGCGCATCGACTCTCATCAGATTCAAGAATACAGGCCCAAGAAGATCACCCTTGAGGTGATTGCAGGGCTGCTCAAACGGTAACAGCATCATGGACATTGAAAACTATCAGAATCCCCTGTTTTCGGTTGAAAAGGCTAGCGAGCATGTCACAGCGGCCATGATCAATCTAATGCAGCTGACCTCGCGCGACGGCTTCTCAATCTCGAAGACTGATATCAAAACAATTGAGCAGGCCCGCGACGTAAGCATCAACACGATGCAGGACTTCTTCGCGGCGATGGTCGAGCAATCCCATGCACGCCTCTCCAATCTCTCAGAATTCGCTGGGATGAATTTCATCTCGCTGGGAGACGATTGCTTCAGCCGATCTATCCTCACTCGTTGGGGGCTCAAGAAGAGCGCTGCGCTCGGTGAGAAATCAATGCCGTTCGATCTGTCGGTGCATCCCTTAGAGACAATCCAGCACCTGATCACGCATGATTTTGCCGGGTATCTGGACCCGGAGAGCCTTGAGTACTGCCAAAACAAGAAGATTGTCTTGCATAAGAAGCTTCAGGTGACCTTCAACCATGAAGTTGGCGAGAAATATGCCAAGGACAATTATGCAGAACTGATCAATGTGTATTCGAAGAGGGTCGAGAATTTCCGAGCGGCTATCGCGCGCGCGGCTCCGATCACGTTTGTGTTCCACAATTCCGATCCCACACGCCAAAGCCCTGCTAGCGTTAAAAGTGCGTGGAGCAAGATCCGCGACCACCTCAACGTGGATGGCGTTTTTCTGACCTGTGTTAACACATGGAAAGCGGGCATTGTCGTTCCGACGTCATGTAACGCCGATGCCTACTGCGAGCTGAATGTATGTTACCCCTACACAAATTACGTCTGGCATTTGCCAAAGGATCAGTTCTCAGCAGAGGGCAGATTGTTTGAGAAGACGGTCGTATCCTACATCAAGGAAGCGGTGAGGTTGTACTTTAACAAAGAACCCACTTCTGTGTTGGCACAATCGGCCTGAGATTCACTAGCTAGCGTGCGGCGTTTAACTTGGAACCATGATCCGATCCTTCATACGCTTTCGTACGGTCCATGTCTCTGGCCGACACTGCAACCATCCCGAGAGAGTGCTGGACTGAGGCTAATATGACAATATCGAATGAACCCCATGATCTGCGCGCGAAAATTGCTTTAGCCTGGGATGACCCGGAGAGGCAACTTGCCCCGCGCATAGGTGAACCCGGCTACACCCTCCCGGACTTGGCAGATTTGCAATGGTACCCCCTCACGGAAAGCTTTGCGCCCACGCATGTGACTGTTCATGGGCCATCCGCTGACAACAACAATTGGATCGTTGTTCCTCCTGGATTCCAGCCGCCCGCTAGGTTGTACTTCCACCTCGCCGCGCACGCCCGCAACAACATCGTGATCATCGGGACCGACACAAACCTCGCTGGCGAGTGCTACCTTTACGGATCGAATGGAACGGTCATCATCGGGTCCGGGATCAAGCAGACGACCACGCTCCAGGTGCGCATGTGGAGCAGCCACCAACTTCTTCTTTGGGGAAAAGGCAGCACCACAAATGGCGTCCATATCCAAATCCAAGGTGAGAGCAAGCGTATCGTTGTTGGAGACGATTGTATGTTCTTTAACGGGATCTACATTCGCAACTCAGACATGCATCCAATCGTGGATATGCGAAACGGTAGTTGGTTGAACCCTCCCGGCAATGTTCACATTGAGCCTCATGTCTGGGTTTCGCAGGATGCTCTGATCCTCAAGGACACTCACATTGGATTTGGCTCTATCGTCACGGCCAAGGCGGTCGTCACCGAGGATGTGCCCCGGTTCAGCATGGTTGGCGGTATACCAGCTGCAGTCCTCAGAAGTGACGTATCCTGGGACCGACCAGAGTCGCCTCACTCATCTTTGATTGCCGACTTGAAAGAATTTGAGCGCCGCCTGTAAGGGGTAACAGTCTTCGGAACGGGGCCCACCTGCCGGGCCTGTATCCTTAAATGCCAGGGCATCGGACGATTTGTCGGACCCGCTTGGTTCTCCACCTCTGCCCAGCGGAGAGGGATAGCGCGTCATGGATCCGCTTTTCCGTCCGATGCTCTAGGAACAGACTTAAGCCGGATGCAGTGTTCTCCGGCTTATACCAACCGGCGCTGATGCTGATGCATTGGCCCAGTCGCGCAGACCGATGGATATGATCGGACATGCGCCAGGCTGAAAACCCCGAATGAGTCAGCCCTCACGCCGCTTGGTATTAGCTTCCGCTCACAAGATTCCAAACCCAGCAAATACGGCAAGCAGTCCAACTGGTGAAGATGGACTGCCGCGTCGAGAAGCTTGTTACAGGCACAGCAGACAGCCTCCGGCACCGTCTTGTCGCCATCACGTGTGCAATCGAGATGCCGCTTGCCCAGACACAGCCCCCCGTCAGCCTATCGATGAGGCTGTACAACGTCATGAGGCCGAAGATTGCCGTCTGGCTGGCCGAACCTACCAGCACAAAGGCCCGGCGCGTCGATAGTTGATCGCAAGGGTCTTTCCGCCAGAACGTATACTAACTATGCGAGTTACCCGAGTATGCGACTGAAAAAATTCGAAAGCACCTGACCGAAAGCTCCGGTGAGGGCGACAATAATCCCAGAGATTAGACCGAAAATGATTCCGTACTCGATGGCTGTAGAGCCTGACTCATCTGTGCGAAAACGTGAGAAAGGCTCGACTGAGTCCACTGGTGCAGCAGAACGCAGTGCCAAGATCAGCCAAAACTTCATGTGAGCTCCAAAGGGCAGGTACGCATCTGATCCTTGATCTTAATCTAATGGGCGTGGCTGTCTGTCAAAGGCTTGCTGCGCCGCACTACCCAGTCAGCCTGTCGATAAGGTTGTAAAAGCTCATAAGGCCGAAGATCGCCGCCAAGCCGGCCAAACCAGCCAGCACGAACGCCTCAAGCGTCGAGAGCTGATAGCAGCTGTAGTAGCCGAACAGCCGGCACCACAACTCCGCCCACTCGCTCAACTGACCCATGCTGTCCCCCGGATGGCCTTGACCACTAGCTTAACAGCTTATCATGGCTTTGAAAGCGGCTCAGCTGGCGAGGGAATGGTTACCCCCGCTTGAATATGTGCATACTTGAACCAGTTTGGCAGTAGAATTAATGGGGGCCGGCTATGGGGGCACAGGGGTTGAAGCCATCCCCGCACCAAACCACCGCAAACTACCCCTGAGGTCTAGCTTGGCAATTAACTATGCCAAGCGTAAGTTAGAAAAAGCGAATCTTAAAAGCTCAGGGAGTCAGGGGATGAATGAGCGTCGGTCGAGCAGGCGCTGGAACACGTTTCTTAACGGGCGGATTGTGTTTAACAACCGCTGCTCAGTGCTGAGTTGCACCGTCCGGGACCTGTCAGAAACCGGCGCCCGCATCTCCTTTGCAGATGTTTCAGCACTGCCGGAGGAGTTCGAGCTGGAGATCCCGAACAGGGGAATGCGGGTCTATGGCCGCCTGATGTGGAGCCGCGGCGCCACTCACGGCGTCATGTTCTTCGATAAGCTCAGGCCCTGGATGGATCCCCTGCGCACGGTAGCCGCCTAATACTTGTTCGTGGTTAAGGAGCTGCCTTAGGCAAACTGGTTGGGTTCATTCGGAAGAGCGATCCCATCCTGCCAGCGCAACCTTATCGGTTCCGGGCTGTTGTTCGAGAAATCAAAAATGCTGCGGACCGTGGCCTCCGGCTTGGTTTGGCGTTTTGTCGGCCCGGTGTGTTCCGGACCCTGTTCCTTGGCGTTTCCCGAGACACTCTTACTGTGTTGGCGGACCTGTCTGCTGCTGTGCATGTTTGAGAGAGCAGTTCCTAGCGACGCCTGATAGGGCCACCGTTGCGGGTCTGCTCCCGGCAGCCATCTCCGGAACCCTCATCGCCGTCTCCCGCTGTAAGGGAACGAGAAGAGGCCTGGTATGGAGAGACCGGCGCCCTGCTTATAGCGCCCCTGTCGCGGTGGTGGATGTCTGCGCCGAGTGGTTCTGGAACCCAGTTCGACGGCAGCTCGGCCTTCTCATGCGAAAGGAGGTTTCCGTGACGCCCCTTTACTCAGCCAGCGTCGTTGCGTCATCAACGTCCAAAGGGAGAGAGGCAGGTGAGGAAAAGCACAGCCCTCGTTGGAGGCATCCTGGCGCTCTTGTTAGGCGTCTGGATCGGGTGGACTGCCCGTGAGGTAGCGGCCTACGACAACTGCCTCGACCGGATCAACTACGACAAGGCGTTGTGGCACCTGTGCGATCAGAAGGAGCCGCGCACCCCATAAAGCTATTTGCGGGATACGCTGCGACCAGACCGGGAATTGCCCTCAAAGATGGCAGGTCGAAGGGGTGCTCAGGTCGTTCGCCACAGCACCCCCGTCACTAACCTCAGATGACGAAGAGGTCGTCGAACTTCAGAGCCAGTCCCTTCTTCAGCTGGGCGAACTCGACCGCCTGGCCCTTGCCGGAGCCGTCAGCATCGTAGGACAGCACGCCCGTCTTCTTGTCGTAGATGACGTAGTCGTCCTTGTCCTTGGCAGTGTCGAGCGCAAAGAACTTCTTGTTCAGCAGCTTCGGCTTCGTGGCTGTGCCCGCCCCCAGCTTCTTGAAGATGGCGTTGTCGAGCCAGAGGCTGTCGTCCTTCACCACAAAGTCCTTGATGGTGTCGAAGTTGACCGTCCGGTCGGTTTTGGACGTGCCGAGCTTGGTGGTGAACAGGAAGGCATCTGTGCCGGTGCTACCCGTCAGGTTGTCGTTGCCCAGCCCACCGTTTACGTTGTCGTTGCCGCCGCCGCCGTTGATGACGTTCTTGCCCTTGTTGCCCGTGATGGCGTTGTTCAAGGCGTTGCCGGTCAGGCTGATGTTGGCTGTTCCGGTTGCAATGAGGTTCAGAACACCTTCGGGGAGTGTGGAACTTGCTGTAGCTTCGATGGTCGTCGGGGGCGTGACCACCGGAGGCTCAGGCTGCGTGACAACTGGTGGTGTTACAACCGGAGGCTGCGGTTGAACAACCACTGGAGGCTCTGCCACCGGCTGTATGAACTGAGCCCGACTGAGAGTTGCGCCCGATGAAAATTGGAAGAACTCCAGCCCCGCCATAAATTGGGTGCTCTTCGTCAGGGTGTAGGTGACCTGCAAACCGTCTGCCGTCACCACGACTGCATAGTCGTTTTGGCTTCCAGCTAGAACGACCGTGTCCGTTCCAGCTCCGCCATCCAACTTGTCAGCTCCTCCACCGCTCGCCAGAGTATCGTTACCGGTGCCACCAGACAACACATCATCACCGGCTCCTCCGTTGAGCAGATCATTGCCGTCACCACCGTCAATGTTGTCTGCTCCGGCTTCGCCATAGATCGTATCATCGCCAGTTCCGCCGTCCACCAGATCAGCTTCGGTCCCGCCATAGATCGTGTCGCGGCCGTTGCCACCATCGATGATGTCGATACCCATTCCACCAAGGAGGTGGTCATCACCATCGCCGCCGTCGATGATGTCGACACCCGCTCCACCGTCGATCGTATCGTTTCCACCCCAGCCTGAAAGCAGATCCCGTCCTGCTGCGCCTGAGAGCTTGTCGCTCAGCGAACCACCGGTGAGACTATCGTTGCCGGCCCCGGCACTGAACTCGAGCCTCTCAACATTGACGATGGCGGTTCCATCGCTGCTGAACGACAGATAGCTGGGATCGGAAATATCGATCTCAAGTGACCGGATGGCGTCAGACCGATCGACGATGGCAAAGTCGATGCCTGCACCACCATCGAGCACTTCCGTCGGCGAGTAGCCATAGGCGATCGAGTAGCCGATAACCCCTTCCCCGAGCCGGCTGTAGAGAGTGTCGTCCCCGTCACCGCCACTCAGGGTGTCGCCGCCGACGCCACCATCGAGAGTGTCGTTGCCGCTGCCGCCGGACGCGATGTCGTTGCCACCACGGCCTTCGAACCGGTCGTTGCCTGCCCCAAGATCGATGTCATCGTCTGCGGCCCATGCATTCGGCGACGCGCCGGCATTGTCCCCCTGTCCGCCTAAGACGACATCATTGCCAGTGCCTAGAAAACCGGCAATTGCTTCCATGTTCTGGAACCGGGTATGATTTGCCGTCTGCAGCCCTGAGTTGCTCATGTCAATTATCTGAGCTGCACTGGTTGATCTGAGATCAAGAATGAGCCTGTCGTACCCGGCACCGCCATCAATGGTGGAAGCCACGGATGCAGCCTCGATCAGGTCTCGGCCGCTCGATCCAAGAATGCTCACCTTGTCTTGGGATCCCCAGTTCTTGAAACTCCAGTCTCCGAGAAAAGCCTCTGTATTTCCATCGAGTCGAATGGTCAGAGAGTTGACGTTGCTGTCACCGATAATTGTCCAGTTGGATACACCGGCTTCTGCCCCACCGAAGGTAACATTTGCCGCATTCTCGAAAACGAGCTGCTCAACGTCGATGATTTCGGTACCCCTGAAATCATTGTCTCCGAGCACGATGATCGTATCGATGCCATCGGACCCATCGAAGATCTCCCCGGCCTCTGCTTCATTCCAGCCGTTTCTAAAGAGGTCGTCGCCCTCACCTCCCATGAACGTGTCGACGCCAGTTTCGTTGTGAAGAACGTCGTTTCCAGCGCCGCCCTCGAGGTGGTCTTCGTCACTGCCACCCTGCAAGTCGTCGTCACCAGCTCCGCCGTACAACTCATCCTTGCCACCGGCGCCTTCGAGACTGTCGTTGCCGTCATCGCCGACGAGGGTGTCATTTCCTTCCCAGCCGCGCAGCTGGTTGGCGTTCAGATCTCCGGCCAGGATGTCGTCCAATGCACCGCCGTCCACGTTTTCTATCGAGATGAGCGTGTCGACATTGCCATGTCCGTCTTGGGCGGTGTGGGATGAGAGGTTAACATAGATCCCAAACGGTTCGCCCTGTGAACTGTCCGTGCCGTAGGTATCGGTGCCGTCACCACCATCAAGAGTGTCGCCGCCAGCTCCGCCAGTCAGGTAATCGTTCCCGCCACGTCCGGAGAGAAGATCGTTGCCGTTATCACCCGCGAAGCCATTCCAGCTGTCGTCGCCATAGAGCTTGTCATCATGAGAAGTGCCACTGACATGCTCGATGCTGCTCAGACGGTCGCCCTCAGCATCGCCGGTGTTACTGCTGGGATTGGCAAGGTCGAGTGTTACGCCGGCAAAAGCACTCCAGTACCCGACGATATCAAAGCCGTTGCCACCAGTCAGGGTATCGGCACCGGCCTGGCCCTCGAGGATGTCGTCGCCGTCACCGCCGTCAAGACTGTCGTTGCCTAGACCGCCATTGAGCGTGTCGTTGCCAAATCCGCCACTCAGTCGATCTGATCCAGCAAGCCCATTAAGAAAATTATCGTCCACGGAACCTGTGATCGTGTCAGTCTGATCGGTTCCGGTCACGGCCTCAATCGAGACCAAGGTGTCCCAAGCGCCAAACGAGTCGAGTGCGATACCTCCGCCAAGATTGACATTGACGCCACCTGTTCCGCCTTGCGCAACATCTCTCTCATATGAAACAACATCGAAGCCGTCCCGGCCGTCGAGGAGATCGTTACCCCCACGGCCTTCCAGCATGTTGTCCCCGGCGCTTCCTCTGAGGGTATCGGCCAGCATACTACCCCGGGCACGTTCGACATTCCTAATGGTATCTCTATAGCCCCAAGGGTCGATAGCCCATCCTTCTTCAAGATCGACCGTTGCCCCATGTGTTACCTGAGGATCGTTCGCCGACGCCGCGTAGGCCACCTTGTCGGTGCCATCACCCCCGTCCACCGTATCCATGCCCGCGCCGGGTGAGATGTAGTCGCCGCCGCCTCCTGTATTGAAGGTATCGTTGCCGTCGTGCCAGTCACCGAATGACTCTCGATGGTCACTGCCGATGTGGATGTCATTTCCGGCTAGAAGACTCAGCTCTGCTACACCAGTGCTGCCATTCAAATGAAACCAAAGATCGTGAAGCCCGGGCAGACTGAAGTTCAAGTTTCTAATGGTTGCCCAGGGCTGTAGATCAGCGCCGTACAAAGTAACAGAGTTGATCGCTCCTGCGATTGGAAGGCCCGTCTGCGGGTCGAATGCAAACCCAGTGCCTACCAGAACCGTAGTCTTACCATCGGCGTGCGTGTAAATGGCAGTTGTCGCAGACTTGACCCCCAGTTGGGCCGTGTATGGAAAAATCAAACCTGCTTCAAAGTCGAGCGGAGAAGCATTAAAAACCTGATATGTAGCCACGTTAGCCCCTATGTGTTGCGGCTTCTTGTTTATGAGAGCGGCCACCTTGAAATTAAAAATGTTCTGCGGGTGGATGCTCGATAAGGACCGTCGCAGGACGAGTATTGACCTTCAAGGGCTTGCATGGTCTCAGATCGATTTTGTTGGTGTTTGTTGCAGTGACGCTACGTCGCGATCACGGAATACGTTCAACGTCTGAAATGAGACTGGGTTTTTGTTAACGTGCTATTGACCAGATGATACGCCGCCATTCCGTGGGCCGCCTTCACCCTTATGATGGCATCATGCCACGGTGGTAGTTAAGCGCATCAATGGTCCGGAACCCGGAGGGGTGACGCCGGTGCCACCGCTCATCGTGTCGTTGTCGAGAACGCCGAAGGACGACTCCTACCCGGCATCAGTGCCGATAAAGCGGTCGGCAAAGCCCGTGCCTATGGCATTTTCGATGGAGATGAGGGTGTCGATTTCGGCGCTCGTGGGCAGACTGCCCATGCCTTGCCAAGCACGTCCCTGATCCAGGTCAATAGTGACATCGGTTGTGCGACTTTGGTCCCGAGAATAATCAACCAGATCAAAGCCCTCGCCGCCATCGAGCGTGTCGCTGCCGCCCCGTCCGCGCAACGTGTCGTCGCCGGCTCCGCCTGTCAGGGTGTCGTCACCATTCGTTCCAGTAAAGTCTGCCACAATTGCCCCGTTTGTGTTGTTGGCCGGATCGTAAACGGGGCAAAATCATGGCGTAACTATCCTTTAGAGGTATACGTGACATTTCGGGTCCAATCCCGCTGCGGCAAAATCTCACCTTGGGCAAATCTTCGCAGTGTGGCTCCTCCGACCGTACGTTTTCAGTGATGGTTTGCACGGACGCCGAGCCAGGTTGGTATCATTGTTGCGCCTTCTAGGATGGCAGCGGCGCAGCTGACAGTCCGGCCTGAGAGACAACATTGAGGGGCTGCCCGACGTTCAGCTGATGTCCGTTGGCAAGGTGCCGGTCACACTGCCGACCTTAATCCAACGGAAGGGGCCCCAAACACGTGCGGCCCCATACCGCGCATGTCGCTCAGCTTGGCCGGGGAGCCCCCGCTGGTTTTCCTTAACGAAGTTTAGTAGGCAGGGCGCGAAAATTCGCGATTCAACTATAAATGCGCGCCGCTAAGCTTAAAGCAGTGGCATCAGTGGGGCTTTCCGTGAGGGAATTTGGCGATATCGAGCAGGATCAAACCGGTCCTGCCCCCAACGAGGAACTCGACAGCACAGAGCTGTTTGAGGAACTCAGCCAGCTTATGGGTGAGACGCAGCCCCGACGTCGCTCCCCTCCTCCAGTACCAGCGCCGCCGGCCCCAATGGCATCAGAAGTGCCCCAAGCTACAGCCTCGGAGCCTCAGCCTGCTGTTTTCAGGCACGAGACTGTTGAGCCATCGCCGTTCGAGCCAGTCAGCACGATGGTCCAGTCCGACAGGGGTAAACAGGCCTCGCTTGATGGATCTGATATAGCGGATGATGAAGAGGCGCAGCCGCACCACCGGTCGATCTCTCCGGTTTCCGAGGTGCCACAGGTTGAACCATCGGATGGTCCTCCTGATCACTCTTCGCCCATTCGGGCGGAGCCCGCGCCCAGCGCTCCCCCACGTGGGGACGTAAGTGACAATGTGGAGGTTATCGACGAGATCAGCCGCTTATTGGAGGATGCTCAACCGCAGTCTCGGCTCGTTTCCCTGAAGCCGGAGGCCGCTGCACCAGTGGGCGCGAGCCCACTGACGGCCTCGGACGAGCAGGCGCCCAGCGATGTTCCTGATGCGGCAGAACCCACTGCAGCGGATATCAGTTCTGTGCCGGCCTCTCTCCTAGGCGACAAGCTGTTCGACCTGAACTGGTATGCCCCGCAGCACCCGGACATTGTCGGTGCGGGTTTGGATCCGTTCGAGCACTATCTCGCATACGGTGCGTTTGAAGGCCGTCGGCCCAATCCCTACTTTGATCCCTTGTGGTATTTGGAGACGTACCCAGAGGCTAAGGGCTCCGGACTGGAGCCGTTGACCCACTATGTGCGCTCCGGCGAGAGCGCTGGAAACCGCCCTGGCCCACTCTTCGACCCAGTGTGGTACCGCGACCGTTATGGTCTCGACGAGGCTGAGCTCGCGCTCGCTCATTACCTGGCCCGTCGGACCACCGGCAAAGTCAGCCCGATTCCAGACTTCGACGCGGAGTTCTACACCAAGGCGTACCCGGACATCGGGGCGGCCGGCATTGATCCGTTTGAGCATTATATCAATTACGGCTTCCGGGAGGGTCGCAATCCCTCGAAGGATTTCGACACCAACTTCTACATCAAACGCTATCTGCGCGGCTCCACTACGGAATGCCCCCTGTTCCACTTCCTGGCCCACCGGCACGAGCCTGGCATCTTTGGCCGGATGCCGGACGACGAGGCGAGCATTCCGCGAGAAATCAAGCGGTTTACGCGCCCGGGCCCGGACTTTGAGGAGTTCAAGCCTGTTGCCGTGACGGAGGCCAACCGCAAGGCTAAGCTGCTGGCCTATTATCTGCCGCAGTTTCACGCCTTTCCGGAGAACAACGCTTGGTGGGGCGAAGGCTTCACCGAGTGGACCAACATCGTGCGGGGCGTGCCCCGTTTTGCCGGCCATTATCAGCCTCGTGTCCCCCGGGACCTAGGCTTTTATAGCTTGGACACCACCGATACGATGCGGCGCCAAGTGGGGATGGCTAAGGCCGCAGGCCTGTTTGGCTTTGTGTTTTATCACTACTGGTTCAATGGTCGCCGGCTGATGGAAGCCCCAACTGAGCGCTTCCTTGCCGATGCCTCAATCGACATGCCCTTTTGCCTCATGTGGGCCAATGAGAACTGGACCCGCCGCTGGGACGGAGCGGAAAACGAAGTCCTGATCTCCCAAGACTACCTGGAAGAAGATGATGAGCGGCTGCTGGCCGATTTCAACCGCCACTTCCAGGATCCGCGCTATATCCGGGTCGAGGGCCGGCCGCTGCTGATGATCTACCGCCCGCGCCTGATTCCCGAAACGGCTCAGACCATGACGCGCTGGCGCAAAATGTTCCGGGAGCAGTTCCATGAGGATCCGATCCTCGTGATGGCCCAGAGCTTCAAAGACACCGACCCGCGCGTGTTCGGGATGGATGGCGCGATCGAGTTCCCGCCGCACAAGCTGACCGCGACGCTGCCGCCCATCACGAACACGGTCAATGTTCTTGACACCGAGTTCGAGGGCCAGGTCTATCGCTATGAGGATGTAGTTCAGGTTTCCCTGGAGGAGCCGGCGCCGACCTATCCGTTGATCAAAACCCTCGTGCCGAGCTGGGACAACGATGCCCGCCGGCAAGGTTCCGGGCTCACCCTTATCAACTCGACCCCCGCCAGATATGAGAATTGGCTGACACAGCTGATCGCTCGGGCCCAGAAAGCCCCGTTCTTTGGCGAGACCTTCGTGTGCGTAAATGCCTGGAATGAATGGTGTGAAGGCGCCTATCTCGAGCCCGATCTGCACTTCGGCGGCGCATACCTCAATGCCACCAGCCGCGCAGTCACGGGCGTGTCCCAGCGCACCAACGCGCGCGTTGTGCTGGTTGGGCACGACGCCTTCCCAAGCGGGGCGCAGCAGCTCCTTCTCAACATCGGGCGAACCCTGCGCGCGCAGCACGGCGTCGAGATAGAATTCCTGCTCCTCGGGGGTGGGAAGCTCGAGCGGGACTACATGGATCTAGCCCCCACCACCGTTGCCGCAGCGACGGCCGACGCCCTGCGCCACCTCAAGGCGCTGCAGGAGCGCGGCTTCACCACCGCCTTGGTGAACACCACCGCAGCCGGCCACATCATTCCTGGCGCGGCCGATCTTGGCTTTGCGACTCACCTCCTGGTGCATGAGCTGCCCCGGATCCTCCGCGAGAAGGATCTGACCGCCGGCGCCAAGGCGGGGCTCACGACCGCCAACAGCGTGGTGTTTCCAGCTCCTTACGTCCGCGACAAGGTGGCGGAGGCGCTTGGTCTTCCTGTAGACGAGCGCATGCAGATCGTCCCGAATGGCCTCTACAAGAACGTGAGCTTCTCGCCTGACGGCGCCCGGCAGATCCGTGCGGAGCTTGGGCTAGGGCTGGAGGACCGGCTAGTCCTGGGCATGGGCTATGCCGACATGCGCAAGGGCTTTGACCATTTCCTTGCCCTCTGGCGCTCGTTGAGAGATGGGGATGGCGACCTGTTGAGTCGCAGCCGGGTGCACTGCTGCTGGGTCGGTGGGATGGATCCGCAGCTGAAGGACTGGCTCGAGGTGGAGCTGGCGGACGCCCAGGCCACGGGCACCTTCCATTTGGCGGGCTACCAAACCGCTGTGACTGCCTATCTCTCGGCGGCGGATGCCTTCGTCCTGACTTCGCGCGAGGACCCCTTCCCGGCTGTGGTGCTCGAGGCCCTTAGTGCCGGCACCCCGGTGGTGGCCTTCGACCGCTCCGGCGGAATTCCCGATATGCTGCGTGAAACCGGTTTTGGGGCCGTTGTGCCCTATGGCGATGTCGGGGCTATGGCGGTGACCGTCCGCGATCTTATTGGCCAACCTCGCGGGCCTGAGACGCGTCAGCAGCAACAGGAGCTTGCCCAGACCGCCTTTGCTTGGGCGCCCTACGTGCAGCGTCTGTTGAGCCTGGCCCTGCCAGGACTGAAAACGGTCTCGGTGGCGGTGCCGAACTATAACTACGCCCGCTTCATGCCGGATCGGCTCGGCTCGATCTTCCGCCAATCCTATCCCGTGCACGAGGTGATCGTGCTCGATGACAAATCCACTGACGACAGCCTGCCGGTCATCCGGCAGACCGCTGACGAATGGCAGCGGCAGATCAAGCTTGTGCCAAATGCGCAGAACTCCGGGTCGGTGTTCGCGCAGTGGCGCAAGGCCGCCGAATTGGCCACCGGCGACTATCTTTGGATCGCTGAGGCGGATGACCTCTGCGAGCCGGACTTTCTCGCGCGCGTCATCAAGATGATGGACGAGGATCCCAGTGTCGTCCTCGGCTTCTCCGACAGCCGGGCCATCGACAGCGATGGCGCAGACCTGATGGAGAGCTACAAGGGTTATTATGCCACGGTCGAGCCCGGTGCCCTGAGCCGCAGCGGCGTCTTTGGCGCGGACGAGTTCGTCCGCCGGTACCTGTCGGTCAAGAATCTGATCATGAACGTCAGTGCCGTGGTCTGGCGCCGCGATGCCCTGCTCCGGGCGCTCGACCGCTGCGAGTACGAGCTGGATCAGTTCAAGGTCGCCGGTGACTGGCGGCTCTATCTCGACATCCTGGCGGAACCCGGGGCGCGGATCGCCTATGAGGCCACGCCCCTCAACACGCACCGGCGGCACACGGAAAGCGTCACCCATTCTCTGCGCACTGACCTGCATATCGCGGAAATCGAACGACTGCAGGCCCGCGCGACATGGGTGTTTCGCCTTGCCGAAGCCACACAGCGCGTGCAACAGGCCTACCTGACAGAAGTTACGGAATATCTCAAAAAGCCGCACCGATCCTGAATGGAAATCACCAGGGGGGCTGCCCCGACACTCTGCATTGCAGAGCGGGGCCGACCCTGGAGCCTCCGAGACATGAGGCCTGTTCGATCAGCGGCAGTAAAAGGTTTATACGATGGCACGAGTTCTTTTTGTGGGCGCACCCGTCAGTGATCCACCCGCGGACGCGAACACCCAGACGAAGTTCGATCAGACCGGCAAAAATACGGGTAACCTGCTGATCGGCCATGCCCTGCGCCGGGAGCTTGCGGTCGACTCTTATGCGTTCGGCACCGGCCATGACGCCCGTCAGGTCAATGAGAACTTCGACCTGATCGCTATTCCGGCGGCGAACTTCATCTACGAGCACTTCGATTTCGGCTACATGGCCGACTTCATCGAACGCACCACCCTCCCCTGCCTGATGGTGGGCTTGGGTGCGCAGTCGAGCAGCCTGACGTCGCTTGACCTCAATATCCCGGCCGGCACCCGGCGGCTGCTCAAGATTATTGCCGAGCGCTCGAACTCGATCGGCGTCAGAGGAGAGTACACGGCCTCGGTTCTAGAGCACCTCGGCATTACGAACGTCACGCTGACGGGGTGTCCCAGCCTGTACATGACCCTGGAGCCGGAGCTGAAAATCCGCAAGCGCGAGTCGGACGAGGGTGCTCTTCGGGTGGCCGTGAACGGCTCGAACAATGTCATTAAGCACTCATTTGCCCCCTCGTTCGCCGCCGACGTTGAGCGTCATTTGTTGGACACAGCGGTCAGGGACAACTACGCTTACGTGCTCCAGAACGAGTTTCCAGAGATTGACATTGTGCTCGGTCGGTCCACGGCAGACCAAGCGGCGCAAGCGTCAGGCGCGCTGCAAAGGATCGGCTCGCAGCTAGGCAGCAGCGCGTACACCGCCTTCCTGCAAAAGAGCGGCCGTGTGTTCTTCTCGGTCGACGAGTGGAGCCACTTCATCAGAAGAATGGACTTCTCCATCGGCACACGCTTCCATGGCAACATGATCGCGCTTCTGTCGGGCGTTCCGGCCTTGATCATTCCCCATGACACCCGCACGCTCGAAATGTCCCAGCTGATGAAGATCCCGCACGTGACTGTCGACCGAATCGGCAAGATCGACATCGCGCGCCTGTACGACAGCACGAGTTTCGACGAGTTTTCCCGCAATTACGCCAAGCTGTATCAGGACTACATTCGCTTCCTGGACCTCAACAACGTTGCGCACCGGCTGAACCCAGTTTCATCATCACTTGAAGTTTCCGCTAACTAACGTTGTGCGACACGTTTAGAATCGAGAGCAATGCGCCGAATGGAACAGCAATGATCGGATCCCCGATAATCCCAGACGCCATATTCGAGCAGGCGCGAAGCAACAAAGCCCGTGTCTTCTCGGCTCACGCCGGCGATGGCTCTTCAGGAGCCGAGAGGAAGAAGGGCGATATCCTCGCAACGCTTCAGCATACGCCGAAGTTTAAGCTTGATGCGACAGCCCCATTCTTTGCAATCGGCTCGTGCTTTGCCCGCAACATTGAGTTATCCCTCGCGCAGCAGGGGCTCCATTGCGTCACCAGTCAGTGTGTTTTCCCCGACGATTATTACGAACTGAGGGGCTTCGGCGCCCGAAACGGGGCTTTGAACGCGTACACGCCAGGGTCCATTATGGACCTCATTCGCTTTGCGAAGCGATCGGAGGCAGAAACAGTTGCGCTTCAGGATGTCGGTGACGGACAATGGGCCGACATGCTCATGTCGGGATTACGACTCCTGAACGATGATGAGGCCGCGTCCGCACGCAAGCAGTTGCTCCAAACATACCGAAACCTGCCTGACGCCAGAACCGTCATCATCACTCTTGGATACACCGAGAGCTGGCGAGAGAAGGCGACTGGTATGTTCATCAACCGTCCCCCTGCTGGGAATATGCGGCTGAACCGACGTGCGGGACACTATGAATTTCTCAACATGAGTGCTGAACAGATTTTAGGCGCGGTTCACACATCCGTGCAGGAAATCTACCAACAGACAGAAGGTCGCGCGAAGCTTATCCTCACCGTTTCTCCGGTTCCCTTGGCAAGCACCTTTACCGGCCAGGACGTTATCACCGCCAACGACTTTTCAAAGGGTGTGCTCTTAGCAGCGGCCCGTGAGGTGTCTTCTGCGTATGACTTTGTGGATTATTTCCCCTCGTACCAATATGTTATCCATTCCCACCCGGAGGCCGCCTGGGACAACGACGGCGTTCATGTCAAATACAGCCTCGTCAACAGGATCATGCAGCGGTTTTGTGAAATGTACTTTGATTGACACCTCCTGGCCGAGGGCAATCGTCAGGGGCTCCAGCGAAACTCCTGGCAATACCTGAGCTCCCTTGCTGTGGTGTCAGCGACCACGGTGACGCTTTGAGCCGTCTGATATGGGTCGAAATATAGAGCTCGGCTTCACGCCGCTTGCCCCTGAGACCATGCCATTCAACGGTCAGAACGGGCTGTTTGCGGGTGCCAAGCGGTTGGAGACGTTATGTCTCCGGGTCGTTACTGTCAACTTCTCGCTCCCGAATACACGCGGGAGATCTCTCGGCATCCAACTTCGTGCAGTCGACGTTGGGAACTCTGCGCAGCCTCTGCGGTGTCATCACCCGTCCGAAGGTTTGCTCGCATCCCGCCTGTGTAACGCCGCCAGGCTCTGGAGCCTGGGTGTGGACCACCTGAACTGACGATAACGAGTGAATGCTGTGCGAATTGCTGAGGACTGCATTGCTGAGGGTGCGCTTGAAGCGAGCCTGCGCGCGGTGCCATAAGCTGATCCAGAGCTGTGCGGAGGAGAGAAATTGTCGAGCCTGGAGTTGATTAGAACGATCGAAGCGGGCGCACCAAGTTGCCCACCCGGGCCTCTGCTCGAGGTAGATGGCCTGCCACCTGAAATCATCAGACTCCACGCAGCTGAAGGCTCTGTTGCGGATATAGCACTCTATCACGCCAAGAACTTTCAATACGGCGGTGCAGGTCTCCTGATGGTCGACGGCGAATTGTTTGTGGACCCTGCATTCAACCCAGATTATCTTGCCAGTTCTTGTAAGAGGCAGGTCCAAGCGGGCAACCCCATTTGGACCCGTGGGATGTTTGGGAGTGTTAATACTCTCAGGATCGCCGGACCGGTTTACGCTCCTCTGCATCCAAACATGGTCTATGGTCATTTCCTCCTGGAAATGCTTTCTAAGCTCATGATCATCCGATCATTATACAACGAAGGTATGCGACACCCGATTGCAGTGAGCAAGGCCAATCCACAATGGGTTACAGCATTTCTGCATCTCGTTATCCCAGATGCAAACCTTATATACTTCGATCCTGATACAACTGTTATCAAAGCAGATGCGTTTTTGCTGATTACGAGAGTAGATCGCGACGCTCATCTTCATCCATCACTCGCCGAACGGTTCAGAATGATCGCCGGTCTAGCAGGTTCTTCATCTGACGCCGGAGATAAAATTTACCTGTCTCGAGCAAAGCTAAGCAAGAATTTGAGCTGGCACTGGATCGAGGACGAAGCAAAGATCGAACGCCTGTTCGCTGAACGTGGCTTCCGGGTCATTTATCCGGAAAAACTCTCAATTGTGGAGCAAATTAAGCTTTTCAAACGCACGAATATTCTTGCGGGCGAATTCAGCTCAGCAATGCATAACGCGCTTTTTATGCCGAAAGGCTCAAGAGTATTCTGTTTGAATTGGATCAACGTATATCAAAGTCGAATTGCAGCCTTGAAACAACAGGCAGTATGCTTCGTCCCTGACCGAGATGGCGCGTTTCACGACTGGAGATCTCACGGAAGCCAAGGAATTGCGATGCATTTCGATCCTACGCGTGTCGGTCGTGAGCTCGACAAGTTTATCGAAGAATTTTCAGTAAACACCGCTGCGTGATGAATTTAAAACGGCTCTGCCTCGAAATCTAAAGATGCACGCTGTCTCAGAAGGGGTGGGGTGCCAATACCGTCTGGCACTTGACTTGGCACTTGGTATTTTGGTGTACCGCCTCGGTGCGATGTTGAGAACTTGTCCAGAGCAGCAGATGGGAGCAGTCAATCGTTTCGGCACGATGCATACTGGGCACCTTGCGCGCATAACTCTTCCGAAGACAACCGCAACGCATGCCCCATGTTGGATGACACTCGTGTTTCCGACACGCCGGTGTTGCCGACCCGGCGAATCGCTACACGCGACACCGACCGTCGCCTATCAGCTTCGAGTGCTATCTCTGCGCCCAAAACTGCTCCGACGTTTGCTGTGCGCCGCGCCAGCGCAGGTCAATCGATCCGAAGTCCATATGAGCCAGAGCCTCCCCACAATGGAACGCGGCAAATGCTACCAGAGCGCAGCGGTCTATCCCAGCCCTGGACAAATCAACTAGAGCATGCCTTTTGCCATTCATACTAAGCTCGACTTTGGCCAATCAGGCGGCTCGGCACAGCGCGTAAGTTAAGCATCGTTGCAGAGCCTGTGAGGGTTTTGGCATTTTGTGCCGGCGCCGGGACGTGAGTAAATCCGTTTCACGCCAGATGGCCTGCCGCACCGCAGCCAGAGCATCTGCAAACGTCGGATGAGACTTACGATACCAGCTTTCGACCAGAACAGCCGTGCGGGCACGCTGACCGAGTTGGCCTGCCAGCAGGGTCACGATGGAGAACAGCCCGAACAAGCACAGTGTGGTGCGGGCCACGGCTTTGTCCGACCATTGCCTTTGGGTCTCCACACCCAGGTGGGTGCGGGCTTCCTGGAAGGTGACCTCGATCTGCCAGCGCAGGATGAACCAGCGGATGATCTGCAGCGCACCCTGCGTGGGGTCAGTACAGAGGAGTGCCTGGGGCGAGAAGCGGCCGAGCGGATCGCGCACCAGCACCCAGCGGATCGGCACGACGGGCATGCCGCCATGACGCCACACCGCCGTCCCGGAGCAGAACTCAATCGTCCGATCCCCTTCGCCATACCAACCTGATACGGTGACCCGCCGCCAACGCGTGCTCGTCCGCTTCAGCACCTCAGACAGGTTCGGCAGGCGTGCGCCCTTGGTGCGGGGTCGACCGTTTGTTCCGGGACGGCGTGGTGGGGCCGGCTCATAGAGGGCAGCATCCAAGCGAAGCCGCGTGATGCAGATCACGCCGCGGCGGGACAGCGCCGCCAGCAGTTCGAGAGCCGCAAAGCCCATGTCAGCCACCAACACTAGCTCGCGCTCGGGCAGCCAACGGCGAATCTGTAGCACCATCTGACGGGCTCAGTCGGTCAGCTTCTTGTGCCGCTTTCCATGCTCATGGCAGTACCGCTCGGAGGGCGCTAGGGTGGTCAGGAATGGCAAGGCCCAAGTGCGGGCCGCCCACGGGATCGGAGCTAGGAGCATGAGGCTGAGCCAGCGCAGGCCCGAGGCTTTGACAAAGTGGGCATCGGACGAGCGCACCGGATCGCGGTAGATGCCTTTGGCGGCAATGCACTTGCCGCGGCGGCGCTCGATGGTGTCGTCGAGACCGAGGATCACCGGGCCGGCCGGGACAAAGGTGTCGATCAGCAAGCCAAGGAGCCGGTGAGCGGCGCGGCGGCCGCTCCATCTCGCGCGATTGAGGACGCCGTGATAGTTGACGAAGTGGCGCTCGCGGCTGAGGCCGGTGATGCGCAGGATACTAGTCACGATGCGCTTGCCGGGAGCCAGGATGGCTCCAACGAGCAGCACCTGGGCATGAAGCCAAGTTCGGTGGCGAAAGAGCGGCGCAAAGGCTACAATGATCGCGGCGAAGCGGGCGGGCAGATCCGGCATGGCGGCGTCTCTTGGCGGAAACGCTGCCAGTCTACCGCATCGTTCGCTTCGCCGCCTCGCGCTCTCAGTTCACCCGCCAAAATGGCCAAAGTCGAGCTAAGATACAGACTCTAATCGCTGCGGCGATCGACGACGTTCCTACTTCGGGGGTGAGAGTGTCGGCAAGAAGTCGTTGATCGAACATGGAGGGGTGCCTTGCGGCAGGTTTGGTTAAGCGAAGATGAGTGCCAGATGGATGGCGTAAACTTCACGGTGGGGAAATCTGACTTCTCGAAGCTCAAGACAACCGCTGATCGGGTGTGGGTTCTAAAGGGTCGCACCTTTTTTTGAGTCGGTATGACAGCTACTTCGGCACCACTCAGCCAACCAACGTTTTAGAGATTGGGATTTTCGGAGGTGGAAGCGCCCTGCTGTTTGCGGATAAATGGGCAGATGCAAAAATCTTCGGCGTCGATATTCGGGATCCGAACCCGGAAGTAACCAATCACATCCAGCACTTCGGTTTTTCCGATCGCGTCTCTCTATTACAATACCTCTCAAAGCGACGAAGCTGGGCTCTCCGAAATACTGGAGAAAGAACTTCCAAATGGAATGGATCTCGTCGTCGACGATGCCTCGCATATCTACGAATTAACGAGGTCATCGTTCGATATTCTGTCCCCACGTCTCAGGCCCGTTGGAATGTACATCACTGAGGACTGGGCGTGGGTGCATTGGGCAGGTACTCAAGAGAACCCAACGTGGATGGGTCAAAAGCACGCCCTGACGAACCTCCTGTTTGAGATCTGCATGGCGAGTGCCAGTACGGGTGGAGTGATTTCGGATATCTACGTCAACAGCAACTTCTTCGCCGTGCGAAAGGCAAAAAACTGCCCGCCCCTGGAAGACTTCCTTTCCGCGCCAATTGGCTACTTGCGGCGATTGTAAACCTCACCGCAACTACGCTCGGAGGGCGGTGGGTCTGCGCGCCACTACCATGCCCTCAAGGTCGCCGTACGAGGCATGTCGTGTGAGTTTACGTCTCTGGTGCGCCTCTTGTTGGCAGCAGCGAGGACCTTGGATAAAGCGGCAAGAAGTAATCGCAGTATCGGTGCCGGCGACAGTCACCGCGTAGGTTAGGCCACAGAAAACACTTCGAAAAATAGCCCTGTGCCCTATTCAACACAACCTCTGCGCTTAACTGCCGCAGGGAAGCGTATTCGCACTCGCTCATCTTGCGCGACTCAGACCTTTGTTGAATAAGATCCCACAATCAAAAAGAGCGCCAGTGCCATAAACGATATGCGCGCAAGCAGTGAATTTGGGGCAGATACACATGACCGTCGCGATAAATGAGTCGGGCCAGGCATCGAGTGCCAACTTTGTCGATTTCGGCCACCATACCTTCTATCTAGATAAGCAAACCGGCAAAACTGGGGTGCTGAACCGAGGCGAGTTCCCGCCCATCGCGTTAGGCCTGAGCGCCTACATGGCCAAGAACATCCCCAACCGGCGCCTGTCATTCACGACTATCATTTCCCAAGTTGTTCCGAGCATTGAGGTATAGAGCACCTATACTTCCCGAACCCCGCTCATTATCGCACATTACAATACAATACGTTGACCGAAGTAAGTTGCTGGACTGTCTGGGCTGGAACCAGAGGTCAGCTTGCAGATATCACGAGAGCTTAGCTTTAAGAACATTGTTTGCGCAACCTGTTGAGCAATTTAACCGCTTTAACCGCGAAAGAACCGAACATGTATTTTGGACCGATGAAGCGAGTAGGAGTATTTGGAACACCGGGTTCGGTGCGGCTGAACCGTCGCGACATAAATGGTCTTGCCGACATCGGAAACAACACAGGTAATCTTCTCTTCCAGTATTCCGTATGGTCTGGGATTCAGAACCCAAAGATGGTCGTTCATCTTGGAATGGACTACTCCTTTGTCCGAGAAAACATCGATATCCTAGTCATTCCAGCCGCGAACCAAGTAAACTCTGATCCGGATTTTGTACTGGGCCCATGGGCTGATATGGTCGAAAGAATCGATCGCCCGGTAGTTGTTGTCGGCTTGGGCGCTCAAGCCGATGACCAATCCGATCCTCGGATTGACCTGGCCCCGGATACGCTGCGCCTCCTTAAGGTGCTTGCTGAACGGACGAACTACATTGGAGTGCGTGGTCCATTCACGGCAGCAGCCCTGGCCTGCCATGGCATTGAGAATGTCGTTGTCACCGGATGTCCGTCAAACTTCATAAACGTGGAGGACATCGACGGGAGCACGATCGCCGAACGACTTTCCCAGCTCAAAGCCAATGGTGCCCAGTGCCCCACCTATGTCCCGGGCACAATCGAGAAGCGCGTAAATGATCTTGAGCGGCAGTTGTTTAGGATCGGCTACGCAGAGAATGCAAGAATTGTGTATCAGACCAACTTGGCGGCGATGAAGGCGATCCGGCTCCATGAGGATGTGGCTGCTGACGAGTATCTTCGCTGGGAGAACAAGGAGCTGATCCCAGAGATGAGCTTCAAGCGTTACAAAGACTATATTGAAGAAGCAGGCGATTTCTACACTAGTGCAGCTGAGTGGATTGCAAGCCTCGGCTCAAACACGGATTTTGTTTTCGGCATGCGGGCCCACGGCTGCATCGCCGCCATACAGGGCGGCTCGTTTGGTGCGTGTGTGACTTTCGACTCGCGCACAGCAGAACTCTTCGAGACAATGCAGTATCCTCGCATCTCCGCTCAAAATGCACTCGCATGCCAAGACATCAATGATGTCGTTCAAAATGTTGAGTTCGATGCAACAAAATTTGATGCCGCACGCTCGTCGCTTCTCTCCTCCTACGCCTCAATCATGCAGAGCAACGGCGTTCGCATGAGCCACCGGGGTATGTAAGACAATGACCAAAATCAGCGAACCAGTCATTCACACATTCGGCGGAGTTGAGGCGGCAATTGCCTCATGTTCCTACCGCGCATACGAATTCAACGACGGCCAACTCGGAAAAAAAACCAGAGAACATCTCGCTGGCCTGATCGATCGGCATGAGATTGAGGTTCTCAGTTTTGATGTGTTCGACACCCTCATGATCCGCTCGAACTCGTCCGAAGCGAGACGCTACTTCCAATTGTCAGATCGGATCTCCAAGACCCTGGCATCGTCAGGGTATGCCGCCGTTGATACATCTGATGTTTTCCTTGCACGATGCGAGGCGCTTCTGTTCGGGTATCGCACCTCTCTTGAGGTTGAGCGATGCATTGAAGGGCGGATTGAGGAAGTCATCAGCAACCAGGTAAAGATGCTTGACCTTCCGTCTGCATGTGATGAGATCTTTCTCGAAGAGGAGATCGCCTTCGAAACTGAGAGCCTCACACCTAATCAAGCTCTCATCGATCTTGCAGAGGATTTTGCAAAGCGCGGCGGCAAAGTGATCCTGGTAAGCGACATGTATCTTTCAGGTCAGGCCATCGATCAGATTCTGCGGCGCAGAATTAGAAGAGACGGTTTTGAATACGAACTGTTCTCAAGTGCGGACACCGTCCGCAACAAGCGCAGTGGAACAATCTTTCCGTGGCTCGAATCCAGGTTGGATGTGCCCTCCTCGCATTTTCTTCACATTGGCGACAGCTACATAAGTGACTTTCGACAGCCCAAGTCCTTTGGATGGCACGCCTTTCACACTCCCATCAGTGAAGCCGATCTGTCACTTCGTAAGGAGGACTTGGAACGTTTCCTGTCAGAGAATATCCACAAAGGTTTGGACCTTTCATTTTGGGCTAGAGCATAGACATGAGCGCACCCGATAATCTCAGCAAACTGCAGTACGACGCGGGCGTTAGTATCTTAGGCCCGGTGTTTGCGTACTACTTCGACCGCCTTCATAAGAACATTGTCTCATTCGAGACGCAACACGATGCAAAGATACTTTTTGCGTCGCGAGCTGGCGTCAGGATACAGCAGCTTTACCAGGACTTCTTACAGCGACGCGGGCATGAGGTTCCGAAACATGACATGTTCTGGATTTCGCGCTTCATGGTCTCCAAGGGGCTTTGGAATAGTGCGCCCGCGCTTGTGTCGGATCTGCTTGCGAAGGAATTCGCCTGGTCGAAGTGCGCCGATATTGCCCAATCGATCTTTCGAGCGGAGGGCGGCCTTCCGGCGGACTTTCCGTCTGATGACCCCAGCCTAGAGCTTAAAGGTGCGGCATTCGACAAGTTTGTGTCGGGTCAGAGCCCTGCGGCGCAATACGTGGAAACATATTTGCGGCAACAGAGCACTCTCTTCGAGGAATACATATCGCAGCTCCTCTGCGATAAGAGCACGGCTGTGATCGTCGACACAGGCTGGCAAGGAACCGCTCAAAACATGCTGCAGCGTGGGTTCCCCAAGATCGATTGGTGGGGCCTCTACATCGGTCGATCCTATTTTCCAGAAAGCGACCGAACATTCGCCCGGCAGATGATCGGCATCTTGTTCGAGTCAGACAACTTCATACCTGCGGATCCTGCCACGAGCATCGTGCTTCACCGTCACCTCTTTGAGGCTGTACTCGAACCCGCGGCACCGAGCATCGAACGTCTGGCTCATAACGGGAACAGCGTCTATGCTCCCGACTGTGAGCTGCTGATCGCCGACGCGCCAACTCGCGCAAGTGCCCCACTCTACCAGGGTGTCCGCGATTATCTGTCAGAACTGCCCGATGGCGTGGCGACGAAGGATATTATTTGCGCGTACCAAAACGCGATCCCGAAGCTAGCGCGCGCGCTCTGCTTCCCGTCGAAAGACGACAGCTATGTGTTCGGCCAGTTCGACAGATCGGCTGATTTCGGGCGTACGCTCAAGGTACCGACGCTTGTAACATCGGCTGATGATCAATCAGTGACAGCCGAAGACCGGATTGCAAAGGCTCTGTGGCCGGCTGGGCAAATCGCGATCGAGTACCCCTCCGACATCGCTCTGCCGCGGCAGCGCCAGGCCGCGGGGCTCAATCGTGATCAGCAGCGGGCCATTGTCAGTGGCGTTCCATTGCCCAATGAGGTCGAGCCAGCCCAGACGTCCGTTCCCGCCGTCGCGGTTATCATGAGAACCATGGATCGTCCCACGTTCCTTCGCAGGGCGTTGGAGAGTGTAGCGAACCAGACGTTTCAGGATTTCCGGCTCGTCATTATCTGTGACGGTGGTCCAATTGCGCCCGTTCTCGACGTCGTGCAGGCATCGACGATTGACCAAAGGCGGGTTGTCGTTATTGACAACGTCGTGAACGGCGGCATGGAGGCCGCCTCTAACAGGGCCATTCGTTCGAGTGAAAGTGAGTTCATCGTCATTCATGATGACGACGACAGCTGGGATCCCCGGTTCTTGGAGAAAACCGTCCAGTTTCTCAGGAGCAAAGCGGGGCAGAAGTATGGTGGCGTCGTTACCCATTGCTGGTATGTGTCAGAGGAGGTGACTCCCACTGAAATCGTCATCCATGAACGCCGTCCCTACCATGACTGGGTCGACAACGTTCAGATTGCCGAGATGGCGTGCAACAACTTCTTTGCTCCAATCTCGTTTGTGTTTCGGCGTACGGCTTATGAGCAGGTCGGCCCCTTTGACGAGAAGCTGCCGGTTTTGGGAGACTGGGACTTCAACATCCGCTTTTTGCTGAAGTTCGACATTGGCGTGCTCAAGGAGAAGTTGTCCTTCTATCATCACCGTGACATCGGAAATAAACATCTCTTTGCGAATTCGGTCATTGGCGACATAGACAAGCATGCCGAATACAGCGCGATTATGCGCAACAAGTATGTTCGCAACGCTCGTCATGCGCAAAGCAGCCAAAACGACTCGTTTGTTGCGGTGGCCCATATCTATAGTGACATTCGAACCACGATCCGCTCGATCAGCGAGAAGGTAGATGGAATCACGACGGGCTCACCGGGCCAGCCTGGAAAAAATGGCCACTTGGATGTGTCGGATTACCGGTGGGTGCACCTGTGCCACATGGCTGGCCGGATCACGTCGCTTCAAGAACAACTTTCAGCCGCTGAAACCGACCTAAAGCGAACCGCCTGGACTGCAGACGATTTGTGGGTGGGGTTAAAAGCGAAAGCGAGACCGTTGCCTGAACATCCTGGCATCCAGGTCGAGGCTAATGAGATAATCCAACATGCACTCGACCTCAGGTGGGTAGTAGCTATCACAAACACCCAGAAGTTACTTGACGATGACTATTCTATTGCGGCCGAGTAGTTCTTCTTTTGCGGGGCCTCGGATCATTCCCAACCCACGAGATGTACAACAGCGACATACGGAACTAAAAAATGAACTTTAATCTGCCTGAGAACTTGAATCCTGAGCTCAATCTGGATGAGGTTGATTGGTCAAAAGTGCCTCCTCCGCCGGATTTCGACGAGGCGGGCTATCTTTCGCAAAATCCCGATGTGGCAGGTGAGCTTGAACACGGCCGTATCACGAGCGGGTTCGAGCATTATATAAGATGGGGACGCGCTGAGGGCAGAGCTAGACCTTTCAAAAGAGCCTAGGAAAGCTCCTTAAAAACGCAGAGGTTGTAGGTTAGGCCATGAGTTCACTCTTACATACTCTCGAGTCGATTGACGATCGAGTGAGGGCAATCTCAAACATGCCGCTCCACCGGTCTGAGAGTTCCCGGACGATCGTGGTACGAACCGACGAAGAAGGGGCCAGAGACAAGCTCCGCGACGCAGGCATTCACGTCTCTGGCCCGGCGCATTTGAACGAACACACATTCGTCATATGTGAACCCACTCCTGGTGATCGCAGCCTTGAGCTGAACTTCTCCTTCGGCTCCAGAAATGTAATCTTCCTCGGGCAAGGCGACGACGTTGCAGGAGTGTTTCAGATTCTTGGGGACGACAATCTCCTGATTTTCGAGGGGAAGGAAGATGGGCCCGCGAGGATCTCAGGTCAGGTCCATGGGTCCAACAACAGCCTTCTCTGGCGTAGAGGAGCAACCTCGAACGGGACAAATGTAATCCTTCAAGATGGTACCACAATCTCTGTGGGGGCAGACTGCATGTTTGCGGAGAGGATCACGCTGCGCTCAACTGACAACCACGCTCTGATCGACATTGAGAGCAAACGGGCCGTCAACCCACCCGCAGACGTGTTCATAGGCCCTCATGTCTGGCTGGCAGATGGCGTAACGGTCCTCAAAGGTGTTCAGATTGGTGCCGGCAGCGTTATTGCAGGTGGAGCTTTAGTAAACCGCAATGTTCCAGCCCAAGTGCTCGTGGGCGGTATCCCTGCCAAGGTTATAAAGAAGGGTGCCACGTGGACCCGTGACATAAATCCGACTGCGGAGATGATAGATGCAGTACTAGATGTCGCGAGCAGCGATCGTCTGAAACCTTCAGAAGCAGATGAGGAACGCCTAGCACGAGAGAACAAAGCATTGAAGAAAATTTTGTCTGAGACCTTGATAGCACAATCGGCTCTAGCTGACATTCTTAGGTCCAAGGGATAAGCTACACGCTGACCAGACCGGTTATGCCTTGCTGCGTAATTCGCTGGTCATTCACGTAACCTCACGTTAAATCCGGAATGTACTTATCTCCGCCGCTCGAAAATGCGGTCTTGCGGAGCTACAAGCGCCTGTCTATGAGGTACTGAGATATGAAGCCTTATCGACACATTGCTTGCTGAACTAGGCGCCGAGATAGTTCCAGCTACCTCCCAGATCCCGACCGGATACATGAGACACGCCAGCGTGTTTAGGAAACGATCCCCTCGGCCGAGTGCCTCACCTTGCCCACCTTCAGTCCTCCTTCGGCTCAGACAATGAAATCCGCACCTCGAATAAATCTGTCAGATCGGTTCAGCCGGGAAAATACAGTGGAAGACGAACAGCCTTCGGGATCGACCACGTCTCGACTAGCGGAAGCTGCCGACCTCGGACCTACCGTGGCAAAGGATCTAGTTCCTCAGCTTCCGCGTTGGCGAGCTGCGAAGGCTAAGATAAGAACAGGCGTGTCTCACATAACTATCGCTTGCATCGGCGATAGTACAACTCGAGGGATCGGAGCAACTTGGGACAATCGACAGGCTGAATCTTCATACCCCGCATACCTCGCATCAATGCTAGACCATGCAGGCCTCGCAGCTCGCTTTGAAAACTTCTTCGGAGCTGGGTATGGCGGGACCCATCTTCCAAATTTTGACTCCCGAATTTCCTATTCTGGAGACTGGGAGATGTTTGGAGGAACCTCGGTCGGAGGGAACCTTCTCGTATGCCGCGGCGCAGGGAATGTTACATTCACTGCGGGGCAGGCGTTCAATGCAGCCGATATATACTACATCCAAACTTGGAACGCGGGCGAGCTAAGTATATCATTCAACGACGGCTCTGAGCGAACGCAGATCAGGCAGCACGGACCTCAATGCATCAAGAAGATTACAATCATCTCCGACTCCCCTCAACAGGCGGTCGTAGTGGAGGGATGTTCCGAGCCAGCTTATATTCTAGGCATTGACTGTTATGATTTGCGCCGACCGCACCTTAAAGTTTGGAATATGGGGTGGGCTGGTTCAACAACAGAAACTTGGACGCGGACAGACACTCCCTGGTCATCTCTGAATGCGTTGAGATATTTCGCACCAGATTTCGCGATATTGGATCTCGGCATCAATGATTGGTGCAAAGATGTGAATCCCGAAGCCTATAAACAAAACTTAGTAAAAATATCCGAGGTTTTGTTAGAAAAGGGCGACGTCATCCTGAAGTCTCCGCTTCCAACGAAGGCAGATTTCGTTTCACTCAGCACCCAAGAGAAGTTCGTACGTAAAATGAGAGAAGTTGCCGACGAGTTGAAACTGCCTCTGGTTGATATCTGGTCGAACTGGGAGAATTACGAACGAATGGTAGACTTAGGCTTCTATCGTGATCCAAAACACGCAACGGCGCTAGGGTACAGCGATGTAGCCGAGATTGTTGCAACAGCCTTCCGAACTTTCTGACGCCTGTCCAGACCACAACGATCGAACGGACTTAGAGCAAATGACAAGTAGCTTTATATCTTCCCAGAAAACTCTTGAGCAGCAAGTAGCCGATCGCGCTGGAATAGCTAAAGCTATAAACGAGCAATGCTGGGCTTTCACTGAAGACCAACTGCCGTCCCTGCGCATGATGAATATCATTGGCAGCCATGACGTAGCGCATTTCAAGCGCAACATGACACAAGTTTTTAGCGAGTTGTACTGGCGTGGTCTACTCAGCACCAGCAGTAATGTCGTCGACATCGGTTGCGGCTGCGGGAGATTGGCACTGCCGATATCTCGACTTTTGAAAGAGGGCAGGTATTATGGCGTTGATGTCTGGAGCGAGGGCGTCGACTGGTGCAAGGCTAAAATTGAGAGTGAATACCAAAACTGCTCATTTTATACAATTAAAGCAGAGAATAACTACTACTTCGAAGAGAGAGCTCCATCGCTCCACAACGATTTCAAACTAGAATTTTGCCCCACGAATACAGCTGATCTTGCGTTCGCTATCTCTGTGTTTTCTCATCTAACTCGGTCTGACTGTGTCGCATACTTCAAAGAGGTCTCAAGAGTTCTGAAACCCAAAGGTATTTTATATCTCACGGGGTTTGTCATCGATCGTTTCTTCAAAGATTATCAATCACGTACCGAATCATTCGGAAGCCTTCGAGAAGAAGAGCCTGGCTGTTTTTATGCGTTCCGCGGGCAGGATTTTTTTGCGGGCTATACCAAGCGCACTTGGAACGCCATGCTGTCTGAGGCTGGTCTGGAAATCCTGTCTTATGAATTGGGATCTTGGGCCGAAAAACCGGGCGCTAGGCCTTACCAAGATACTTTCGTTATAGGGAAGGCAGCATCGCTGTAGCATCCTTCCGGCATAGTTGCCGCGAGGCGGCTCTCGAGGATTGTATGACATCACCGTCATCGAGCGGAGCGTCCCAACCCATGCCGCTTCCAAACATTACATCTAGAGGGCGATTGAACGAGATGGCTACTCACCTACTCTGACTCCTTCCCAACGTGTTCCGAGATCTATGCTTAAGCTCGAGGCGAAGGCCATGCTTACTAGCAGAGCTTTGAGGACTGTCCTACAGGGGTGCAGCCTAATTGATGATGGCTCGTCACCAAACGTAAAGGCTACGAAGGCAAGCAAGAGAACAAACATCGTAATTACCCACGCCCTGTTTCGCACTGAGGTTCAGGCGGACACAGTCTGAAGGATTGTCTTGAACGCGTTGGTCTG
>NZ_JAEQMY010000039.1 GCF_016743775.1 Microvirga aerilata
CGAGATCTTCTCAACAATCATCAACCGTGTTGCACCTCAACCGTGAATTCACCTCCCCGCCTGCGCGGGGATGACAGTGGCGCGCCATCTCGCATCACAATCAAAGTTCGACATCGCCATGCGCACAATTCCTCAAAACCTCGCCGCCCATCTGGCCGACGGGGCCACGACCCTTTGTCATTGCTGGAGGCTTATCCGTCGCGACGGCGGGACCTTTGGCTTTACCGATCACGATCGCGATCTCGTCGCCAGTGGCACCACTTACGCGGCGCGCTCCGGGCTGGAAGCAGCGGAGGCGACCGCCGAGATCGGCTTTGCGGTCGGCGGCGGAGAGGTGTCCGGCGCGCTCGTGTCCGCAGGGCTCACCGAAAACGATATCTCCTCGGGCCTCTACGACGATGCAAGCGTGGAAACCTGGCTCGTCAACTGGAGCGACCCGGAGGAGCGGGTGCTTCTCGACATCGGCGCCATCGGCGAGATCCGCCGCGCCGATGGCGGCTTCGTGGCCGAGGTGCGGGGCCTCATGCACCGCTACGACGAGGAGCGCGGCCGCTTGTTTCGCGCCACATGCTCGGCGGATCTGGGCGATGGATCGTGCGGCGTCGATCTTGCCGCGTCGGCCTATTCCGATGCGGGCACCGTCACCCGAACGGACGGGCATCTGAGCATCGCGGCGTCCGGGATCGGCTTTGCCGACGGCTGGTGCACGGGCGGCAGGCTGACCTGGACGAGCGGCAGCAACAGCGGCATCTCGGTCGAGATCAAGATCCACCGCGCGATCAACGGCACGGACGAGTTCGACCTGTGGCAGCGTGCGCCCCAAGCGATCAAGCCCGGCGACACCTTCCGCGTCACGGCAGGCTGCGACAAGACCCATGCGGTGTGCCGGGCGAAGTTCAGGAACGTCCTCAATTTCCGCGGCTTTCCGCACATGCCGGGCAACGACTTCATCATCCGCATGCCGCAGCAGGGCGAGCCGGGACTCGATGGCGGGAGCCTGTTCCGGTGAGGCGCGCCGCTTCTCCCTCTCCCCTGTGGGAGAGGGCCGGGGTGAGGGATGGTCGATGCCGGAAGAGGGGCCGAGGCATCCGTCTGCAGCCGAGATGACAGCGCTTCTCCGGTCAAACGCCACACCCTCACCCCTGCCCCTCTCCCAATCGGGAGAGGGGAGGCTCTGTAGCCGCCTCGTGCCCCTGAATAAGGCGCAGAGCTCCGACTTTGCGCACCCATCCGGCTGCTGCCGCGGCTGCCCCTCGCCGCAAGGGAGAGGGAGGAAGAACACAACGCATGCCCACACCCCACCTCATCGTCGCGGAGGCCCGCTCCTGGATCGGCACGCCCTACCGCCACCAGGCCTCGCTCAAGGGCGTCGGCTGCGACTGCCTCGGGCTGCTGCGCGGCGTCTGGCGCGGCGTCATGGGCCAGGAGCCCGAGCTGCCGCCGCCCTATTCGGCCGATTGGGCGGAAGCCGGGGCCGACACGCTGGTGGCCGCCGCACGCCGCCATCTCGTCGAGATCGACCGCGCGGCGTTCGAGGCGGGCGACGTGCTGCTCTTCCGGTGGCGTGACGCCCTGCCGGCCAAGCACTGCGCCGTCGCAGCCTCGCCCGACACCATGATCCATGCCCATGACGGCGCATCGGTCGTGGAGGTGGCGGTCCACCCGTGGTGGCGGCGACATCTTGCCTATGCGTTTCGTTTTCCCGACAGATCCTGCGGATAAACCCCGATGGCCACAATCGTATTGCAAACCGTAGGCTCCGTGGTCGGCGGCATGGTCGGCGGACCGGTCGGCGCCATGGCGGGCCGCGCGCTCGGCGCCCTGGCAGGTGCCGCCATCGACAACGCGCTCATGGGCGGCGACACCACGAAGCATGTGGAGGGGCCGCGCCTCAAGGATATCGACGGCCTGACCTCCTCCGAGGGTGCGCCGATCCCGCGGGTCTATGGCCGGGCCAGGATCGGCGGCCAGCTCATCTGGGCGACGCGCCTGGAGGAGGTGGTCAACACCAAGACGGACCGCTCCGGCCAGGGCGGCAAAGGCATGGGCGGGCCGAAAACCGTCACCACCAGCTATTCCTACTTCGCCAATATCGCGGTCGGGCTGTGCGAGGGGCGCATCGGCTTCATCCGCCGCGTCTGGGCCGATGGACGGGAGCTCGATTTGAGCACCCTCACCATGCGGGTGCATGAGGGCTCGCAGACGCAGGATCCCGATCCGCTGATCGTCGCCAAGGAGGGCGTCGGCAATGCTCCGGCCTATCGCGGATTGGCCTATGTGGTGTTCGAGCGCCTGCCGCTTGCCGATTTCGGCAACCGCATCCCGCAATTCTCCTTTGAGGTGATCCGTCCCGTCGGCGGGCTTCACCGCATGGTTCGCGCCGTGTGCCTCATTCCGGGCGCGAGCGAGTTCGGCTACGATACGCTGCCCGTGACGCAGGTTCTCGATCTCGGCAAGACACGGCCCGAGAACCGCTATCAGCTCCAGCGCACGAGCGATGCGGCTGCCTCCCTCGATGCCTTGCAGGCCTTGTGCCCGAATCTCAAGCGCGTCTCCCTCGTGGTGAGCTGGTTCGGGGACGATCTCAGGGCCGGCTCCTGCGCCATCGAGCCCCGCGTGGACGTGAAGGTCAAAACCACTGACGGCGCCACCTGGTCGGTCGCCGGCCTGACCCGGCAGGGCGCCAAGGCCGTGTCCCTGGTCGAGGGTGCTCCCGCCTATGGCGGCACGCCCTCGGATGAATCCGTCATTCGCCTGATCCGGAACCTGAAGGGGCGGGGGCTGGAGGTGGTGCTCTATCCCTTCGTGATGATGGATGTGCCCTCCGGCAACACCCTGCCGGATCCCTATGGCGGCACCGGTCAGCCGCCCTATCCCTGGCGCGGGCGCATCACCTGCAATCCGGCTCCCGGCAGAACCGGCTCGCCGGACGGGACGGGTGCGGCCGCCGCGCAGGTCGACCAATGGTTCAGCCGAAGCTGGGGCTTCGACCGGTTCGTTCTTCACTATGCGAACCTGGCCAAGCAGGCCGGCCGCGTCGACGGCTTCATCCTGGGCAGCGAGCTCGTCGGCCTCACCCGTGTGCGGTCATCGAGCGGCGTCTATCCCGCCACCGCGCGGCTGCGGGCCCTTGCGGCGCAGGTGCGAGGCATCGTCGGATCCGCCACCAAGATCGTCTATGCGGCCGACTGGACGGAATACGGCGCGCATGTGCTGAACGGCGGCAGCGAGGTTCGCTTTCCCCTCGATCCGCTGTTTGCAAGCAGCGCCATCGATGCGGTCGGCATCGACTATTACCCGCCTGTCTCCGACTGGCGCGACGGTCCGGGCCACGCGGACCTCGCGGCGGCGCGCAGCATCTACGACGTGGACTATCTGCGCGCGCGGCTCGGGAGCGGCGAGGCCTTCGACTGGTACTACGCGGACGCCGCGAGCCGGGCGGCGCAGGCGCGAACGCCCATCACCGACGGCGCCTATGGAAAACCGTGGATCTTTCGCCCGAAGGATCTCGTCTCCTGGTGGTCGAATCCGCATGTGGAGCGCGTGAACGGCGTCGAGACCGGCGCAACCGCCTGGCAGCCGCGCTCGAAGCCGATCTGGCTTACGGAAATCGGCGTTCCGGCCGTCGACAAGGGCCCCAACGGGCCGAACGTCTTTCCCGATCCCAAGTCGTCGGAATCGGCCTATCCGCCCTTCTCGCGCGGCGTGCGCGACGACCTCATCCAGGCGCGGGCGCTGGAGGCGATCCTGTCCCGTTTCGATCCCGGCTTGGGCGGTTTCCTGCCGGAGTACAATCCGGTGTCGCCGTCAGGGGCGCGCATGGTGGACCCGGACAACATCTATGTGTGGGCCTGGGACGCGCGGCCCTTTCCGGCCTTTCCCGATTTCAGCGCCGTGTGGGCCGACGGCGGCAACTGGGAGACCGGGCACTGGATCACCGGCCGGATCGAGGGCGTGGCTCTCGACCGCCTGATCGCGGCCATCCTCAAGGATTACGGCTTCGACGATCCGGGTGCGATGCCCGTCGACGGCTTCGCTGACGGCTACGTGATCGACCGGCCCCTGTCGGCCCGTGGCGCCCTCGAGCCGCTGATGCGCCTCTTCGGCGTCGATGCGGTTGCCGGCGGCGGCAGGGTCGTCTGGAGGGGACGCGGCGGCCGCGCGGTGCTGCAGCTCACGAAGGACGATCTCGTGCTGGGCGACAAGGAGCCTTCGCTCAAGCTCACCCGGGCGCAGGAGACCGAGCTGCCGCAGCAGGTGGAGATCGGTTTCACGGAAGGCGACACGGATTACCGCCGCGCGGCCGTCGCCTCGCGCCGCCTGTCCGGTTCGAGCCGCCGCGAGGCGCGGGCGGATTGCGCGGTGGTCACCCGCCGGGCCGAGGCGCAACGCCTTGCGGATACATGGCTGCAGGATCTGTGGGCCGGACGGGAAGGGGCCGAGTTCGAGCTGTCGCCCAGGCGCATGGAACTGGAGCCGGGAGACGTCATCTCCCTTCCGACGGATGGCGGGCCGAAGCTGCACCGGATCACGCGCATCGCCGAGGGGCCCACGCGGAAGGTCACAACGCGGGCCGTGGAGCCCGCCGTGTTCGAACGGCCGGGCTCTTTCGTCCAGCGACCGGTCAAGCGCCCGCCGCCGGTGCCGGGCAAGCCGCAGGCCGTGGTGCTCGACCTGCCGGCCGCCCTCGGCGATCCCGTGCCCCTGCAGCATATCGCCGTGGCGGCGGACCCCTGGCCGGGCGCCGTGACCGTCTGGCGTTCGGGCAACGGCGCAAGCTTCACGCCCCATCGCATCCTCGACCTTCCCGCCGTGATCGGGCGGACGAAGACGGCGCTCGTTCCAGGCCCGCTCTGGCGCTGGGACACGCGGGCCGTTCTCGATGTGGAGATCTCCTCAGGCGCGTTGAGCTCCATCGACGACGAGGCCGCTCTTGCTGGCGGCAACCTGTTCGCCCTCCGGGGCGGCGACGACCGATGGGAGATCCTGTCCGCCGCGCGCGCCGAGATGATCGGGGAGCGCACCTATCGGCTCTCCCGGTTCCTGAGGGGCCTTGCGGGATCCGAGACCGAGGCGGGCCGCACGGTGCCGGCGGGCGCCCTGATCGTCAGGCTCGACGAGGCCGTCGTTCCCCTGACCGCGAGCCTGCAGGATCTCGGGCAGACCTGGCGCTACCGGATCGGCCCCTCAGGGCGCGACCATGCGGATCCCGCGGTCGCGGAGATCGTTGCGACCGTTGGGCGCGAGGCGCTCGAGCCGCTCAGCCCCGTGCATGTGACGGCGCGCCGGGAGGCGGGCGGCATCCGCATCGCATGGACGCGCCGCACGCGCCGGAGCGGGGACGGATGGGAGGCCGCCGACGTGCCGCTTGGCGAAGATGCGGAGCGCTACGAGGTCGACCTTCTCAGGGATGGATCGGTGGTCAGGACTCTTGCGAGCACGCAACCTTCCGTTCTCTACCCCGCCGCTCAGGAGAGTGCCGATTTCGGCGGGCCTCGATCGGCACTCACCCTTCGCGTCGGGCAGTTGAGCGCCACTGCCGGACGCGGCTTCGAGCGGCGGGTCACGATACCCGTTCGCTGACGGCTCGGTCTCTTTCGTTTCTCTTTCGCAGCAAGCTCATTCATGTCCCAAACACCTCATCTCGACCTGCCGCTGCTTGCCGCGGCGCAGGCGCAAAAGCACGTCACCCACAACGAGGCCATCGTGTCCCTCGATGCGCTCGTGCATCTTGCGGTCAAGGAGCGCGGGCGCGCCGCGCCGCCGGCCTCTCCGGCCGAGGGAGACCGCTATCTCGTCGGCTCCGGCGCGACCGGAGGCTTTGCAGGCCAGGAGAGCAGGATCGCCTTGTTCGACCTCGGCGCCTGGCGCTTCTTCACCCCGCGGCCCGGATGGCAGGCCTATGTGGAGGCCGAAAGCATCTTCGTGGCGTTCGACGGCGCCGAATGGAAGGCATCCGGCTCGGTTCCCGAGCAGCTCCACAACCTGGATCGGCTCGGGATCGGCACCACGGCGGACGGCCTGAACCGGCTCTCGGCAAAGCTCAACGCCGTCCTGTTCGCGGCACTGGCCGCGGAGGAGGGAGGAACCGGCGATCTGCGCTTCGTGCTGAGCAAGAGCGAAGCCGGCGGCGTTCTCTCGCAGGTCTATCAGCGGGGCTACAGCGGGCGCGCGGAAACGGGCCTGATCGGCAGCGACGATTTCGGCATCCGCGTGTCCCCGGACGGAAGCGAATGGCGCGATGCGATGCTCGTCAGCCGCGAGACCGGCATGGTCTCGTTTCCCAACGGCATCGCCGACGTGTCCAGAGCCAACCTGCTGCTCAACCCGGCCTTCGCCGTGAACCAGCGCAGGTTTGCAGGCGGCCTCCTGGGGACGGGCGCTTATGGTTTCGACCGCTGGAAGGCGGGAACGGGCAGCTGCACGCTCAGCCGGGCGGCAGACGGAACGATGACGTTGTCCGGCGCCCTCGATCAGGTGGTCGATGCTGCCCAGGCGGCTGCCGAAACAGGCCTCGCCAGCCTGGCGGGCGCGACCCTGACCCTGTCGGTCGAGGATCCTTCCTCGCCCCTCTCGGTGACCATAGGGTCGAAAGCAGCCACGATCCCGGCCGGTTCCGGCCGACGCTCGGCCACGGTCACGCTGGACGGGTCGGAGGCGGGCAACGTGACCGTGCGCCTCCAGGCGACGGGCTCCTGCTCCTTCAAGCGCGTGAAGCTGGAACTCGGGGCCCAGGCCAGCCCGTGGACCGGGGAACCGTTCGAGTTCCAGGAACTGCGCTGCCGCCGCTACTACCAGCGGCTTGCCGCCTCCGGCGGAGCCCCTGCGCTTCTCGGTGCTCCGGGGCAGAGGGTCGCGACCAACGCCATCGATTTTCTCTGCACCCTGCCGGTGCCGATGCGAGCCGATCCGGCCGTCGTGGGGAGCGCCTTCAGCTGGGCCAATGGGTCTCCCACGGGCAACCAGGTCGGCTTCTACAACAACAGCGGCGCGGCCTGGGCGACCCTCACGGGCACCCTGAGCGTGACGACGGCGGCTCCCGTCAGCCCCTCCTGCATCGCTCTGCGGCTCCAGGCCAGCACCGCCTTCAGCGGCACGGCCGGAAGCATCGGCCATCTTCACCTGGGCAGTCTGGCCTATATCGCCCTTCAGGCAGAGCTGTGAGGACGGCGCATATGGCCCGCACTCAATCGCGCTTCGATCTGTCCCTCGCCCTCGTGCTGCGGCACGAGGGCGGCTTCGTCCGGCATCCCAGGGATCCCGGCGGGGCGACGAATCTCGGCATCACCCGCCAAACCCTGTCCCGGGCGCGGGGGCGCTCCGCTTCCGTCGACGACGTTCGCCACCTCACGCAAGAGGAGGCAGCCTCGATCTACCGCCGCTTCTACTGGGATGCGGTGCTGGCCGATGAGCTTCCGCCCGGGCTCGACCTCGCCGTGTTCGACTTTGCCGTTCATTCGGGACCGGCCAAGGCCGCGCGGACGCTCCAGGGCCTGCTCGGCGTGCAGGCGGACGGGGTCGTCGGCCCGGTCACCCTGGAGGCCGCCCGGCAGGCCGATGCAGGGGATGCCATCCGCCGCCTGACCCGGGCACGCCTCGGCTTTCTCTCCCGCCTCGGGGTCTGGCCCGTCTTCGGGCGCGGCTGGCGCCGGCGGGTTCTCAGCGTCGAGCAGGAGGCTCTCCGGCTCGCGTCCATTCCCCATCCGTCTCAAGGAGCCTTGCCTTGTTCGAAACCAAGACCATTCTGGCCAGCCGCACGATCTGGGCCAACCTCATCGGGTTCGCAGCCCTTGTCCTCGGCCTGTTCGGCTTCGACACCTCCACCCTCGCCACGGGAGCCTTCGAGGAGGCGTTCGTTCAGCTGATCGCGGCGGGAAGCTTCATGGCCTCGACCGTGTTTCGGATCCTCGCCACCAAGCAAATCATGAACTAAACGGACATTCAGGCTTTGTTCAGTGCGGCAAAGGCATCGTTCTGTTATGCGTCCGGTTTGGTTGGTCATCGGGTTGTGGGCAATGATGGAGGCAGCGTATGCGCAAAGCGCGTCGGCCGCCCTCAAGAATTGCCTGCCGCCCCGCGAGATGCAGGAGGCGGTGGCCTCCAAGGGCGTTGTCGCGCCCGCCGCCGCCGTGATCACGGCGCGGCGTCAGGTTCCTGACGCCGACGTGGTTCGGGCCAGCCTCTGCCGCAGCAGCGATGCCCTTGTCTATGTGATCATGGCGTTGCAAAAGGACGGTCGCATCGTGCAAGTGATGATCGACGGCTCCTCCGGGCGCGTGAGATCGGTTAAATAGCGCAGCGTGCGGAACCGGAGGTTCGCGTCCGCGAAAAGCGGACCGGTTTTCCGGTTTCGAACGATGCGCCACTGGAGGGATCGTGCATCGGATCGATCCCTTGAGTGCAAATCGCTTTTTTAGTCCGATGCTGCAGAGAAAGCTCCAACCGTGCGCCTACTCGTTGTCGAGGACGACAGAACCCTCAATCAGCAGATCGTGACCGCGCTCGAACAGGCGGGCTACGCGGTGGACACCGCCATGGATGGCGAGGAGGGGCAGTTCCTCGGGGATACGGAGCCCTACGACGCCATCATCCTCGACCTCGGCCTGCCGAAGGTCGACGGCGTCTCCGTGCTGACCGCCTGGCGGCGCGAGGGACGCAAGACCCCCGTCATCATCCTCACCGCCCGCGACCGCTGGAGCGACAAGGTGCAGGGCTTCGACGCCGGCGCCGACGATTACGTGACGAAGCCCTTCCACATGGAAGAGCTTCTCGCCCGCGTCCGCGCCCTGCTGCGCCGGGCCACCGGCCATGCCACGAGCGAGATCGCCTGCGGGCCCGTGAAGCTCGACACCCGCTCCGGCCGCGTGGCCGTGGACGGCAACCCGGTGAAGCTCACCTCCCACGAGTACCGGCTCCTGTCCTACCTCATGCACCACACCGGCCGCATCGTCTCGCGGGGCGAGCTGACCGAGCATCTCTACGACCAGGACTTCGACCGGGACTCCAACACCATCGAGGTCTTCATCGGCAGGCTTCGCAAAAAGCTCGGCGTGGACATCATCCAGACCGTGCGCGGACTGGGTTACCTCCTCGATGCGGGCCAGACGAAGACGTGACCGGGTTCCGACCGCTCGTGCAACGTTTCGCAGGGCGGCCGATCGCGGTTCGCCTTGCCGTCTCCTCCGTCTTCTGGAGCTTCGCGATCCTGCTGATCGCAGGGCTGATCCTGTCCACGCTCTACCGGGACAACACGGAGCGCGCCTTCGACCAGCGCCTCCTCGTGTATGCCAACACGCTCGCGTCCAACCTTGTCGCGCCGGGGGATCCCGACCGGGATCTCGGCCCCATCGGCGATCCCCGGTTCGAGCTGCCCCTGTCGGGCTGGTATTGGCAGGTGGCGCGCCCCAATGCGGCTCCGGCCGAAATCCGCTCCTCCAAATCCCTGTTCGGCGGGCAGCTGCCGACCCTCGCCTCGGGCGACAACCGGTTCGGCCAGATCCGCCGCGGCTACGGCAACGCGCCCGACGATCGCTCCCTGCGCATCATCGAGCGCGACATCGACCTTGGCGAGGATGGGCGCTACATCATCCGCGTTGCGGGGCCGGCGGACGAGATCGATGCCGGCGTTCGAGACTTCATCTTCGCGCTTACCGTCACCTTCGCGCTGCTGGGGCTGGCGCTCGGCTTCACCACGCTGCTTCAGATCCGCTTCGGCCTGCGGCCGCTCGCCAATCTGCGCAGCGCGCTTGGCGCCATCCGGCAGGGGGAGGCAGAGCGCATCGTGGGCGAGTACCCCCGGGACATCTCGCCCCTTGCCAGCGAGCTGAACCTGCTCCTCGACACCAACCGGGAAATCCTGGAGCGCGCCCGCACCCAGGTGGGCAATCTGGCCCATGCGCTGAAAACGCCGCTCAGCATCATCATGAACGAGGCGGAGAATGCGCCCGACGAGGTGGCCGCCCGGGTGCGGGAGCAGGCTGCCCTCATGCGCGATCAGGTCAACTACTATCTCGACCGGGCAAGAGCCGCGGCACTGGCGGGCACTTTAGGCACGTTGACCGAGGCCGAGCCCGTGATCGCGGGTCTTGCCCGCACCTTCGCCAAGATCTACCGGGACAAGGACCTGGAGGTCGAGCTCGCGGTTCCGCCGGATCTGCGCTTCCGCGGCGAGAAGCAGGATCTGGAGGAGATGGCCGGCAACCTCATCGACAACGCAGCGAAATGGGCGTCGCGCAAGGTGTCGGTGACGGTCGAGACCCTGCGCGAGGAGGACCGGCCCCGCTTCCGCCTGCTGATCGACGACGACGGGCCCGGCCTGCCGGAGGCGGCGCGGGAGGAGATGCTCAAGCGCGGCCGGCGCCTCGACGAGACGAAGCCCGGCTCCGGGCTCGGCCTGTCCATCGTCAGCGACTTGGCGGCGCTCTACCGCGGTTCCCTGAAGCTCGACGCCTCCCCCATGGGCGGCTTGCGGGCGATCCTCGAACTCCCGGGGGATAGGAGCCAGACGTAAGGACATTTACGCGTGACACCGTGCCACCGTCGTGCTTGAGGAGGACACGCAGTAAATAGGACTTTATGGTGATCTGGATCATTCTCCTGGCAATGACGGCGGCGGCCGTGATGGCGGTGCTGTGGCCGTTGTCGCGCCACTATGCCGTCGGGCGCCAAGGGGATCCGGACACGCAATTCTACCGCGAGCAGATGGCCGAGATCGAGCGCGACCAGGCTCGCGGCGTGCTCTTGCCGAGCGAGGCGGAGGCCGCCAAGGCCGAGGCCGGCCGCAGGCTCCTGCGCGCCACGGGCATGCAGGGCGAGGCCTTCGCTGCCGTCGGCGAGCCGGCCCTGCGCCGCCGCCGGGCCGCATCCACCCTGGCCCTGTCCGTCATTCCGATCCTGGCGCTGGCGACCTACGAGATCTATGGCTCGCCGCAACTGCTGGCCGAGCCCCCCGGCGTGCAGATGCAGCAGCGGGCGGGCAGTCTCGATCTGATGTCGGCCGTGGCCCAGATCGAATCCCATCTGGCGCAGAACCCGCAGGACGGCCGTGGCTGGGAGGTCATCGCCCCGGTCTATCTGCGCATGGGACGCGCCGAGGATGCCGCGAGGGCCTACGAGGCGGCGATCCGCTATCTCGGCCCGGAGGCGAACCGGCTGGCCAATTACGGCGAAGTGCTGGTGCTCGCCAAGGACGGCCTGGTGTCCGCGCAGGCGCAGGCGGCGTTCGAGGAGGCGCTCAAGCTCGAGCCCGCATTGCCGAAACCCCGCTTCTATCTGGCCCGCGCCGCCGCCCAGGATGGGCATGCGGACAAGGCCAGGGCAGCCTATGCGGAACTTCTGTCCGCATCGCCTGCCGATGCGCCCTGGACGGAAGCGGTGAAGCAGGAACTGGCCGCCCTCGGGGAGCCGCAGCCGGCCGCAGGACAACAGGGCGAGCCGCAGATCGGGGCGGACGACATCGCCCGCATGGTCTCGGGCCTCGCCAACCGCCTGGAAGCGCAAGGCGGCACCGCCGACGAATGGGCGCGACTCATGCGCTCCTATGCGGTCCTGGGGCAGCGTGATAAAGCCGTTGCCGCAGCCCAGCGCGCCCGACAGGCCCTGTCCCAGGACGACGCTGCGCTGAAAACCATCGATACGATGGCGCAGGAACTGAAACTGACCGACGCTCAGCCATGACCAGAAAACAACGCCGCTTGACCCTCATCGGTGTCGCAGGATGCGTCCTCGCGGTCGCGCTCGGTCTTGTGCTCTACGCCATGAACGACACCATCGTGTTCTTCAATTCTCCGGCCGACATCCAGGCCAAGAGCGTACAGCCCGGCACGCGCATCCGCCTCGGCGGCCTCGTCAAGGAGGGCACCGTCCAGCGCGGCGGCGACCAGCAGATCACCTTCGAGGTCATGGACGCGCAGGCCTCGATTCGGGTGAACTACAAGGGCCTGCTGCCCGACCTGTTCCGCGAAGGGCAGGGCATCGTGGCCGAGGGCATGCTCGAAAGCCCCAGCGTGTTCCGGGCCGACACGGTGCTGGCCAAGCACGACGAGAACTACATGCCCCGCGAGGTGGCGGATACGCTCAAGAAGCAGGGCCACTGGCAGGGCGAGGCCAACGCCGCGCCCAAGACGCAGTAACAAGGGAGAACCCTCGTGTTGGTCGAGGCCGGACATTTTGCGCTCGCGCTGGCGCTAGGGTTGTCTCTGATCCAATTCGTCGTGCCGCTCTGGGGCGCACGGGCCAACGATCCGGTTCTGATGGCCGTCGCGCCCACGAGCGCGCTCGCCGTGCTCGGCTGCCTCGCCTTCTCGTTCCTGGCCCTGACCTTTGCGTATGTGAGTTCCGACTTCTCGGTGCTGAACGTGCTGCAGAACTCGCACTCGGCCAAGCCGCTGATCTACAAGATCTCGGGCGTGTGGGGAAACCATGAGGGCTCCATGCTCCTGTGGGTGCTGATCCTGGCCCTGTTCGGAGGGGTGGTGGCCGTGTCCCGCAACACCATTCCCATGCGGCTCCAGGCGAACACGCTTGCGGTGCAGGCGGCCGTCACCATCGCATTCCTGCTCTTCATCCTCACGACCTCGAATCCCTTCACGCGGGTCGTTCCGGCGCCTGCGGAGGGGCAGGACCTCAATCCGCTGCTCCAGGATCCCGGCCTCGCGATCCATCCGCCGCTTCTCTACATCGGCTATGTGGGCTTCTCGATCTCCTTCGCGTTCGCCTGCGCGGCGCTCATCGACGGGCGCATCGATGCTGTCTGGGCCCGAATCGTTCGCCCCTGGACGCTGGGCGCCTGGGCTTTCCTGACGCTGGGCATCGCCATGGGCTCCTACTGGGCCTATTACGAGCTCGGCTGGGGCGGCTGGTGGTTCTGGGATCCGGTCGAGAACGCATCGCTCATGCCATGGCTTGCCGGCACCGCCCTGATGCACTCCACCGTGGTGATGGAAAAGCGCGATGCCCTGAAGGTCTGGACCATCCTGCTCGCCATCCTGACCTTCTCCCTGTCGCTCCTCGGCACCTTCCTGGTGCGCTCCGGCGTGCTGACCTCGGTGCATTCCTTCGCCGTGGACCCTGAGCGCGGCACCTTCATTCTCGGCATTCTCATCCTGTTCATCGGCGGCTCCCTGGCGCTGTTCGCCTGGCGCGCGCCGATGCTGAGGCAGGGCGGCCTGTTCGCGCCGGTTTCCCGCGAGGGAGCTCTGGTCCTGAACAACCTGTTTCTCGCCACCGCCTGCGCCACCGTGTTCATCGGCACGCTCTATCCCCTGGCGCTGGAGGTGCTGACGGGGGAGAAGATCTCCGTCGGCGCGCCGTTCTTCAACTTCACCTTCCTGCCGCTGATCGTTCCGCTCCTGCTGCTTCTGCCGCTTGGCCAGACGCTCGCCTGGAAGAGGGGCAACTTCCTCGGCACGGCCCAGCGCCTTTATGCGGTGTTCGGTCTGTCGCTGGTGGCAACGGTCGCGATGTTCGCCTTCACCTACGACGGGCCGGTCGCTGCCCCAATTGGCGTAGGCCTCGGCGTCTACCTGATCCTCGGATCCCTCAACGAGATCGTCACCCGTTCCTGGTCCAAGGGGAACTCCCTGGCCGTCGCCTGGCGCAAGGCGAGCGGCCTGCCGCGCTCCGCCTGGGGCACGTCGATTGCCCATGCGGGCGTTGGGCTGACGGTGATCGGTATTGCGGCGACCGCCTGGGGCGTCGAGGGGCTCGGCACTCTCAAAACCGGCGAGCGTCTCAAGGCCGGCGCTTACGAGGCCCGGCTCGAGCGCGTCGTCCCGCGGGTCGAGGCGAATTATCGGGAGGATGCCGCCACCCTGACGATCTTCCGCAACGGGCAGGAACTCGGCACCGTGGACAGCATGAAGCGTCTTTACGTGACCCGCGGCATGCCGACGACGGAAGCCGGCATCATGACGGTCGGCCTCGGCCAGGTTTATGCGAGCCTCGGCGAGATCCAGCCGGACGGCTCCGTGGGCGTGATGCTGTACCACAAGCCCCTGGTTCTGCTGATCTGGCTCGGATCCGTCGTGATGGCGGCCGGCGGGGCCCTGTCGCTCACGGACCGGCGCCTGCGCATCGGTGCTCCGGTTCGCGCGAAGGTCGGGCCTGCCGCACCGGTGCCGGCGGAGTAGGCCATGCGCTTCGTCCTGGCTCTCATCGCCGCCCTTCTGTTCAGCGGCTCCGCCTTCGCCGTCCAGCCGGATGAGGTGCTGAAGGATCCGGCGCTCGAGAGGCGCGCGCGCCAGATCTCGACGGGCCTGCGCTGCCTGGTCTGCCAGAACCAGTCCATCGACGATTCCGACGCGCAGCTCGCCAAGGACCTGCGCCTCCTGGTGCGCGAGCGCCTGGTCGCCGGGGACACGGACCAGGAGGTCGAGGCTTTTCTCGTTCAGCGCTATGGCGAGTTCGTGCTGCTCAAGCCCACCTTCGGTGCTCACACCTTGCTGCTGTGGCTGACTCCGGCCCTGGTCCTGGTGCTCGGCGGGATCGGCGCCTACGCGGCGATGCGACGGCGCCCCCAAGCCAGCGCGGCCGCGCTCGACGATGACGAGCGCAAGGCACTGGAGGCTTTGCTGCAGCGGGACCGATCCGCTTCCTGAGCAAACCTTACCAAGATTTCATCTCCGGGTGAGGGTACCGTAACGCGCCCATCCCTATCTTGCTCTCATGACGAACCGAGAAGGGTTCATCCAGGAGAGACAAGACATGTTGGACAAGGTTTCCACTCCCGTCCGCAAGCGCACCGCGAAATGGCTCGGCGCTGCGGCCGTTGCCGCCCTGATCGCCGGCGGCGCCGTCGAGAGCGGTCTGGTTGCCCCCAATGCCGCCCATGCGGAACTGCGCTCCATGGCGCAGCCGGTGCAGGGCGGGCCTTCCTTCGCCGATGTGATCGAGCGGGTGAAGCCCGCCGTCGTGGCCGTGAAGGTCAAGGTCCAGAACGTGGCCGACCGCAACAACGACGATGACGGCCAGCAGTTCTCGATGCCCGATCTGCCCCCGGGCCATCCGATGGAGCGTTTCTTCCGCCAGTTCCGCGATGGCGAGCGTGGCGATCGCGGCCAGCGCCGTGAGCGGCCGCGCCAGTTCGGGCAGTCGCTCGGCTCTGGCTTCTTCATCTCAGCCGACGGCTACGTCGTGACCAACAATCACGTGGTCGACAACGCCTCCGAGGTGCAGGTCACCATGGATGACGGCAAGACGCTCGACGCCAAGGTCGTGGGCACGGATCCGAAGACCGACCTCGCCCTCCTGAAGGTGGAAGGCAGCGACTTCCCCTACGTGCGAATGGCGGGCCAGAAGGCGCGGATCGGCGATTGGGTGGTGGCCATCGGCAACCCGTTCGGCCTCGGCGGCACGGTCACGGCCGGCATCGTCTCGGCCCAGCACCGGGACATCGGCGCAGGCCCCTACGACGACTTCATCCAGATCGACGCCTCGGTGAACAGGGGCAATTCCGGCGGCCCGACCTTCAACCTGTCCGGTGAGGTCGTGGGCGTGAACACGGCGATCTTCTCGCCGTCCGGCGGCAATGTGGGCATCGCGTTCGCCATTCCGGCAAGCACGGTCGAGACCGTCGTGGCCTCCCTGAAGGACAAGGGCTCCGTGACCCGCGGCTTCATCGGCGTGCAGATGCAGCCGGTGACCAAGGAGATCGCGGAAGCCATCGGCCTGAAGGAGCCCAAGGGCGCCCTCGTGGCAGAGGCCATGAAGGACGGTCCTGCCGCCAAGGCCGGCGTCAAGACGGGCGACACCATCATCGCCGTCGACGGGCAGCCCATCGCCGAGGCCAAGGACCTGTCCCGCAAGGTGGCCAACGTCGCCCCGGGCAAGACCGTGTCGCTCACCCTCTGGCGTGAGGGCAAGGAGCGGACCGTGACCCTCGAGGTCGCGAGCCAGCCCAAGGGCGTCTGATCCTTCAAAACGGAGTAGGACGCCAGAGCTTTAGTGTTGATTGCCCCCGACACCTGGTGTCTTCTGCCCACGGCAGGCTGGCCTTTCCCCTCCAGGGCCGGCCTGCCGTCGGGCTTTTTCGTGCGTGACAGTAGGCTTATGCGGATTCTGATCATCGAGGACGACAAAGAGGCGGCCTCCTACCTCGTCAAGGCGTTTCGCGAGGCAGGCCATGTGGCCGATCATGCCGCCGACGGCCTCGACGGCTACGCCATGGCGGAGGCAGGGGATTACGACGTGCTCGTGGTCGACCGCATGCTGCCCAAGCTCGATGGTCTCTCCCTGATCCGCTCCCTGCGCGAGCAGAAGGTCGAGACGCCCGTTCTCATCCTCTCGGCCCTCGGCCAGGTCGACGACCGGGTCAAGGGTCTTCGCGCGGGCGGCGACGATTACCTCCCCAAACCTTACGCTTTTTCCGAACTCCTGGCCCGCGTGGAGGTTCTCTCGCGCCGCCGGGCGTCGGCTCCCAACGCGGAGCCGACGGTCTACCGGATCGCGGATCTCGAACTCGACCGCCTGTCGCATCGCGTCACGCGCTCGGGGCAGGAGATCGTGCTGCAGCCGCGCGAGTTCCGGCTGCTCGAATACCTCATGAAGAACGCCAATCAGGTTGTCACCCGCACCATGCTGCTGGAGCATGTATGGGATTACCACTTCGATCCTCAGACCAACGTGATCGACGTCCATGTCTCGCGCCTGCGCGCCAAGATCGACAAGAGCTTCGATAAGCCTCTCATCCACACCATCCGGGGCGCGGGCTACATGGTGCGGGTGGGCGCGGAGGGAGACGAGGAATGAGCGTGCGGCGATGAACGCTTCCATGAGCGCTCTCGGCAAGCTGGTGCGCACGACCGCGTTCAAGCTGTCCTTCGCTTATCTGCTCATCTTCACCATCTTTGCTTTCGTGGGGCTCGGCTACGTGGCCTGGAACGCCCAGCGGCTTCTCACAGAACAGTTCATCTCCACCATCGAGAGCGAGATCGACAGCCTGTCCAACCTGTACAGATTCGGGGGCCTTCGCCGTCTCGTGAACAGCGTCGAGCGCCGGTCGCGGGCGCCGGGCGCCTTGCTCTATCTCGTGACGACGGAGGCGGGCGAACGCGTCGCCGGCAATGTCGGCGCCTTGCCTCCTGACGTGCTCGGGCGGACAGGCCAGTTCGAGACGCTCTACAACCGCACCGACGAGACGGAGACCCGGCCGGATGCAGCCATCGTGCGCGTCTATCTCCTGCCCGGCGGATTCAAGCTCCTCGTCGGCCGCGACATCGAGGAGCGACGGCGCCTGCAGGAGATCATTCACCGCGCCTTCGGCTATTCGCTCCTGTTCATAGGCGTCCTCGGCTGCGTCGGCGGATGGTTTATCACCCGGCGCGTGCTGAAGCGCGTCGACGACATGACCGAGATCACGCGCCACATCATGGCCGGCGATCTTGGCGGGCGGCTGAAGGTGGCCGGAACCGGCGACGAGCTCGATCGTCTCGCCCAGAACCTGAACGACATGCTCGACCGGATCGGCGAACTGATGCGCGGCATGCAGGAGGTCTCCGACAACATCGCCCACGACCTCAAGACGCCGCTGACGCGCCTGCGCAACAAAGCCGACGAGGCCCTGCGGACGGCAAGCACCCCTGACGAGCTGAAAACCGCCCTCGAGGCCACCATCGAGGAAAGCGACAACCTGATCCGCATCTTCAATGCGCTGCTCATGATCGCGCGGCTCGAGGCCGGCAATGCCCGCGAGGGTCTGGACGACTTCGATGCCGCGGAGGCGGTGCGCGATGTGGCCGAGCTCTACGAAGCGCTGGCCGAAGAGGCCGGGGTCGCGCTGGAGGTTTCCGTCGAGGACGGCTTGCCAATCCATGGCAGCCGCGAGCTTCTCGGGCAGGCCATGGCAAACCTTCTCGACAATGCGCTGAAATACGGCGCCGCAGCCGGCGGGGGGGCTCGGGCCATCAGCGTATCGGCCCATCGGGCGGACGGCGAAATGCGGATCGTGGTGGCCGACCGGGGTCCCGGCATCCCGGAGGCGGAGCGGGGCAGGGTGCTCGAGCGCTTCGTCCGACTGGAAACGGCGCGGTCCCGGCCCGGATTCGGCTTGGGGCTCAGCTTGGCCGCCGCCGTCGCCAGGCTTCATGGCGGGACCTTGCGGCTCGAGAGCAACGAGCCCGGGCTGCGGGTCGTGCTGGCCCTGCCCCTCAAAGCCGCCGAGCTTCCCCAGCCGTCGCTTCAATCGGCCGCCTGAGCCCTAGAGCATTCTCAGGTGAAGTGGATCCGGCTCACCTTTGAAAAGGCGGCACAGCCAAGAAAAGAGCTGATTCCATGTCAATGGAAACAGCTCTAGGGCAGGGCGCCACGGCACTTTTCGGTTGCCTCCGGCTCCCCGGCGTGAACACTCGGGCCATTCGCCCGAACCCGATGGAACGCCCGTGCCGGAATCAAGTCGATCCCTTCTCAGCCGTCTCTCCAAAGCTCCTGTTGTTGCCGATCAAGGGAGGGCGAAGGCGCAGCTGAAGGACTTTGTCGCGCGTGCAAGGGAGGAGCCCCGGGCTGCAGCCCTGTTGGGGCATCTCGACGGCGGCCTTCCATGCGATCTCCTCCTTGGGCTGGCGGACCACTCCCCATTTCTCTGGCAGCTGATCGTCAACGACCCGGCTCGCATGGCGAGGCTTGCCTTCGAGGCGCCCGAGGAGGTGCACCGCGCCCTCGTCGAGAACCAGACCGGCCTGTTTCGCGAGCTGCGCTCCGGCACGATCACGCGCGACGATGCCGTGCAGGCGTTCCGGCAGAACCGCAACACCCACGCATTGCTGGTGGCTCTTGCGGATATCGGCGGCCTCTGGAGCACGGAGCAGGTCGTCCAGGCGCTCTCCGATTTCGCGGATGCGTCGGTGTCCGGCGGCGTGAACCTGGTGCTCACCGAAACCGCCGGTCTTGGACGCATCGCTCTTCGAGATCCCGAGGCTCCAGGCGAGGGCTCCGGCTTCACGGTGCTGGCCTTGGGCAAGCACGGGGCAGGGGAGCTGAACTATTCCAGCGATATCGATCTCGTCATCTTCTTCGATCCGGAAACGACGGTGCTGCGGGATCCTTCCGAGGCCGCAACGGTCTATACCCGCATCGCGCAGCAGCTCGCCAAGCTCTTGCAGGAGCGCACCGCCGACGGCTATGTGCATCGTGTCGACTACCGCCTGCGCCCCGATCCCGGCTCGACGCCCACCGCCGTGTCCCTGTCCTCAGCCTATGTCTACTACGAAACCGTCGGGCAGAACTGGGAGCGTGCGGCTTTCATCAAGGCGAGACCCATCGCAGGAGATCTGGCGCTGGGCGAAAATTTCCTGAAGGAGCTGCGCCCCTTCATCTGGCGCAAGTATTTCGACTTCGCCTCCATCGCCGACGTTCACGCCATGAAGCGGCAGATCCATGCGGTGCGCGGGCACGACCAGATCGCTGTGGCAGGCCACGACATCAAGCTCGGTCGCGGCGGCATCCGCGAGATCGAGTTCTTCGTGCAGACGCAGCAGCTCGTCTTCGGCGGGCGCCGTCCTGGCCTGCGCGGGCGGCGCACCCTCGACATGCTGAAAGCGCTCCACGACGAGGGCTGGATCACGGCACACGCGCGGGACGAGCTCTCCGACGCCTATCGCTTCCTGCGCACCATCGAGCACAGGCTGCAGATGGTGGCGGACGAGCAGACCCAGCGCCTGCCCTCCGACGAGGAGCAGCTCCGGCGCTTCGCCCGGTTCTGCGGCTATTCCAATCTCAAGGCCTTCTCCAAAGCGCTGACCGATCAGGCGAAGATCGTGCAGGGGCACTACGCGCTTCTGTTCGAGGAAGGGCCGGAGCTCGCCTCCGATGTGGGCAGCCTCGTGTTCACCGGCTCGGACAACGATCCCGACACGCTTGCAACCCTCCAGCGCATGGGTTTCCACGAGCCCGAGCGCGTGGCCGAGACCGTGCGCGGCTGGCATTTCGGCCGTCGTCCCGCGATCCAGAGCGCCCGCGCCCGCGAGGTGCTGACCGAACTCACGCCCGCGCTGCTGTCGGCGCTCGGCGGCACCGCCGATCCCGACGGGGCATTGGCTGCCCTCGACCGCGCCTTCGGGCGCATGCCGGCTGCCGTCGAACTCCTCACCATCCTGCAATCCCACGACCGCCTGCGGCTCCTCTTCGCCGATCTTCTCGGCACCGCGCCACGCCTCGCCGACACGGTGGCGCTGTCGCCCCATGTGCTCGATGCGCTCATCGATCCCGCCTTCGGTACGCCCACCACAGACGATGCTGCGATCGAGGAGCAGATCCGGCAGCTCATCGGTCCTCCGCGCGACTTCGAGGACTTCCTCGACCGCATCCGCGATGCGGCGCGACAGATGCGCTTTGTCACGGGAGCAAGGCTTCTCTCCGGCGTTCTCTCGCCAGCACAGGCCGGCGAGTCCTATGCCGCCATTGCGCGCGCCGTGATCCGTGCGTCTTTCGACGAAGTGCGGCGCGCTTTCGAAGCCGATCATGGCGTGGTGCCCGGCGCCCGCGTGGCGATCCTCGGCCTCGGGCGTCTCGGCAGCCGCGAGCTCACGGCAGGCTCCGATCTCGACCTCGTGGTGATCTACGATTTCGACGAGAATGCCCGCGAAAGCACAGGCCCGCGCAGCCTCGATGTAGTGGTCTACCATACGCGCCTGACGCAGCGTCTCGTCTCGGCACTGACGGTACCGGCCCGGCGCGGCCTGCTTTACGAAGTGGACCTGCGCCTGCGCCCACAGGGGGGCAAGGGACCCGTCGCCTCCCAGTTCAAGGGCTTTGTCGCGTATCAGAAGAGCGAAGCCGATCTGTGGGAGCATATGGCGCTCACCCGCGCCCGCGTGCTAGCGGGTAACGAGGCTTTCGGTGCGGAAGTCTCGCAGGCCGTCAAGGACATCCTCACCACGAAGCGCGATCCGAAAAACGTCTTCAAGGAGGTCCGCACCATGCGCGAGCTGATAGCGCAGGAGAAGGGCGACAGCGACCCCTGGGACATGAAGCTTGCCCGCGGTGGCCTCACCGATCTCGACTTCATGGCGCAGGGCCTGGTGCTGGCTCATGCGCACACGCATCCTTTGCTGGCTGGCCTCTCAACCGAGACCACTTTCGCTGAGGCTCAATCCCTTGGTTTGCTGCAGTCAGATGACGCAAGGATACTCATCGAGGCGCACAGGCTCTTCAACGACATTTTCCAATGGCAGCGCCTGACCATCGAGGGCTCGTTCGATGCCGAGAAGGTGCCGCCGGTCATCCTCAAGCGCCTCGCCACCGTTGCCGGGTTGCCGAGCGCGAAGGTTTTGCTGGAGCATTTGGGTGGGATGTGCGGAAGAGTGCGGGAGGTGTTTAGGGTAGCCATGGATGCTCACTGAAGCTGAGTGATCTTCTGGCTTGAGATTTACAGAACAATTGCAACTAGCAAGTTATCTGACGTTTAGGAAATAGATATCTGTAGTAATAAATCTCTTAAAAATACTGAATGATAATAGCCATACTGCTCGAACGGAGAGTTGTGACTCTCAATAGAAAGTAAAAATTGCACCTCAGAATTATGGGGGCAGTTCAATGGCATCAATGGCATGGTCAATATGGGACGATTTTTGCCGTCAGGAGTCAGGTTGCGCAGCGGTGTCCAATTGGTACGGGAGCGGGGTTTTTATCGTCGCTCAAACCCCAAACTCGAGTTCCAATACGTCAACTCCTACCACGCCGCCTGTTTCTAGCGGGACAGGCACAGGTGGCACCGACACAGGTGGCACCGGCGGTTCGGGCACTGCAGGGACGGCTGGCCTTAATGATTGGTCCGATTGGGCACTTTTTGCAGGAATACACACCGTTGCGAGTTATGTTGTCTTTGATTCTGTGTTTTTTGTGGAGGCCTCTGTATTCGGCCTCACGAGCATGAGCGACGCGGCTGCCCCCTATACCGCCAGCATCGTCGGGGCTGAAGCCTCCACCCTTGGCATCATTGGCCGCGGTTACAGCTTAGCCGCCATTGGTATCACCATTCCAATCGGTGCAGTCATCGCCGGATTCCTCTTAGGTCCTCCCAGAGACCCGAGAGAGATCGAGCAGGATACTGACTGGGGTGCCACTACGGTCGGCTCAGACCCTGAAACTCCGGAGAATCCTCAGCCTGTCCACAAAGTCGCACAGTTCGTCGTCGGTGGGAACGCGTACTTTGTGGAAATTCTGCGAGGGACGGCTAAGGCTGACCACTTGGTCGGAAATGGAGGTCTGTCGGGTTTCGAGGGCGATGATACTCTCACTGGTGGCGACAGGGCCGACACCCTCATGGGCGGCTCTGACAATGATTTGCTGGCGGGCGGGCTCGGTCATGACATCCTGACCGGCGGTCTCGGCGCTGATATCCTTGATGGCGGCGAGGGTTTCGACCTCGCCAGCTATGCGCAATCTTCTGCCGGTGTCGTCGCGAACCTATCGAACGCGGCCGAGAACACGGGCGAGGCGGGGGGCGACACTTATAAATTGATCGAGGGCTTTGAAGGCTCGGCCTATGCCGACGAACTCACCGGCAGCTTTCTGAACAATGTGCTTTACGGCAACGGCGGCAACGACACCCTTGAGGGCAGTGTGGGCGGTGACCTGCTATACGGCGGCGAAGGCTACGACTTTGCGAGCTACTATAATGCCTTTGCCGGGGTGGTGGCCAACCTCTCCGATGCCTCGCAGAATACGTTCGAGGCCAAGGGTGACACGTACGACAGCATCGAGGCGCTGGCCGGCTCGAAATACGACGACAGCCTGACCGGCAATGGTGAGAACAACAACCTGTACGGCCATGACGGCAACGACTGGCTCTCAGGGCTGGTCGGCCGCGACTACCTGGTCGGCGGAGCTGGCGACGACACCCTCTCGGGCGGGGCCGGCGGCGACTGGCTGATCGGTGGTGCCGGCTTCGACTCCGCCGCCTACAACACGGCCGTGACTGCCAACCTGCTCGAGAGCTGGCGCAACACCGGCGATGCGGCGGGCGACGAGTACGACAGCATCGAGGGTCTGTTCGGCTCCAACTATGCTGACCACCTCACCGGCAACAACGACCACAACATCATCCATGGCGGCTCTGGTCAGGACATCCTCGTCGGCATGTCCGGCAACGATCACCTGCTCGCCGGCCACGACGACGACCGGCTGGAAGGCGGGGCGGGCGCCGACACGCTCGACGGCGGCGAGGGCTTCGATCTCGTCAGCTATGCCTCCTCCTGGGGCAGCGTGCAGGCGCGGCTCGGCCTGCCCTGGATCAACTCCGGCGGAGCCGCCGGCGACACCTATGTGTCCATTGAGGGCCTGATCGGCTCGAGCTTCAATGACGGGTTGTCGGGCAACGAGGCCGCCAATCGGCTCCTCGGCGAGGGCGGCAACGACGAGCTGTATGGCGATGGCGGTGCCGACACGCTCTCCGGCGGTGACGGCGCGGACGGGCTCTATGGCGGGACTGGCGCGGACGTGCTCGACGGTGGCGCCGGCTTCGACTTTGCCTGCTACAACCATGCCGCCTCCGGCGTGCGGGCCAGCCTGTCGGCGGTCACGGCTTTTGCGATTGGCAGCAGCGCGGGTGAGGCTTCGGGCGACACGTTCGTGTCGATCGAGGCGCTGTCCGGCTCGGCCTATGCCGATCATCTCACCGGCAACGAGGGCTACAACGAGCTGTTCGGGCACAACGGCAACGACGAGTTGTTCGGCTTGGGCGACGGCGACTGGCTGGTGGGCGGCGAGGGCCACGACCTGCTGGTGGGTGGCGCAGGCTGTGATGCGCTGAGTGGCGGCAACGGCACGGACATCTTCCGCTTCGACAGCGCCTTGGGTGCGGGCAACGTGGATGTTGTGAACGACTTCGGCTATGGCGGGCCTGATCTGCTGCAGCTGAGCCGGTCGGTGTTTACGGCCTTTGCCAACCAGGGCTCGGTCGACTCGTGGCAGTTCACGATCGGGGCTGCGGCGAGCGCGGCGTCGCACCGGCTGATCTACAACAGCAGCACGGGTGCGGTGTCGTACGATGCGGACGGGGCGGGGGGTGCCGCCCAGGTGCAGTTTGCCACCATCGGCAAAGGCCTCGCGCTCTCCGCCTCAAGCTTCGCCCTCATCTGGGCCTAAACCCAGCACGCTGAGCACAGGACGAACAACAAAGCCGGCGCTGCAACGCGCCGGCTTTTCTTATTGAGCTCTGGAAACGGATGCGACTTATGCCGCCGCATCCGCCAATGCGATGTCGGCGTGGGTGGCTTCCGTCAGCGGCAGGTGGACGAGCACGATGGTGCCGACTCCCTCCTGGCTCTTGATGCGCAAGGACCCGCCATGGAGCTCGGTGAGCGAGCGGGCGATGGCAAGGCCGAGGCCTGAGCCCTTGTAGCTCTTGGAGAACTCGGTCTCGACCTGCTCGAAGGGCTGTCCCAGCTTGTGCAGGGCGTGATCGGGAATGCCGATGCCGTTGTCTTCCACATAGATGTTCACAGCGTTGCCGGCCTGGCGTGTGCGCACCGTGATGCAGCCGCCGTCGCTGGTGAACTTCGTGGCGTTCTGGAGCAGGTTGACCAGGATCTGGTGCAGCGCGCGCTCGTCGGCCGGCACCACGATGGTGTCCGGGTTGACGTCGACGCTGACCGAGAGGTTCTTCGCCTTGGTCTGCTCGCCCACGAGCTTGAGGGCGCGCTGGATCGAGGCATGCACCTCGAGCGGCTGCTTGGTGAGCGTCGTGCGGCCCGCCTCGATGCGCGACATGTCGAGAATGTCGTTGATCACCGAAAGAAGGTACTCGCCGCTCGAGCGGATGTCGGTGCAGTACTCCTCGTACTTGTCCGAGCCGAGCGAGCCGAAGATGCCGCTCTGCATCACTTCCGCAAAGCCGATGATGGCGTTGAGCGGCGTGCGCAGCTCATGGCTCATGTTGGCCAGGAACTCCGACTTGGCGCGGTTGGCGCTTTCGGCCTGGGCCTTCTGGTCGAGGTAGCGCTCGGCAAGGTCGGCGAGCTGATGCGTCTGCGCTTCGAGCTTCTGGCGCGACTGCTTCAGATCGAGAACCGTGGCGATGAGCTCCTTCTCGGATTCGACGAGGCGGTGTTCATGACGCTTAAGCGCGGTGATGTCCGTGCCGACGGACACATAGCCGCCGTCCTTGGTGCGGCGCTCGTTGATCTGAAGCCAACGGCCGTCCTGAAGGCGCGCCTCGAAGGTGCGGGCGCCCACATCCTGCTGCTCGCGGCGCAGGAACTGGTGCTGCACTTCCGGCGGCCGGCCGAGCGCCATCACTTCCGCATAGGGCTTGCCTTGAAGCTGCGCGTCGGCCGGCAGCTCGTGCAGCTTCTGGAACTTCGAATTGCAGAGCACGAGGTTGTTGTTGGCATCCCACAGCACGAAGGCTTCGGAGATCGCCTCGATGGCGTCGTGCAGGCGTGCATCGGCCTTGGCGGTCTTCTCTTCCAGGCCGCGCTGCTCGGTCACGTCCACGGCGATGCCCACGAGATGGCTCGCCGCGTCGTCAGGATCGTTCATCAGCTCGGCGCGGGCGCGCAGCCACACCCAGTCGCCCGTGAGGCTGCGGATGCGGAACTCGTAATCGACGAGCGACGTGCTGGCGGAGGCCAGCTGCTCGGCCAGGGTGAAGAGATCCTGATCCTCGGGATGGATCATGGCATTCACTTCGCCGAAGGAGAGAAACTCGTCCTGCCGCTCGTAGCCGAGCAGCTCGTACATGGAATCGGACCAGTAGATGCGTCCGCGGCCGATATCCCAGTCCCACAGGCCGCAGCGTCCGCGGTTGAGAGCGGAGTCGATCCTATCGCGCACCTTCTCGCAGACCTCGTCGGCTGCGCGTGCGCGGTTGGCCTGCATCACATAGGCTACGCCGATCCCGAGAAGAACCACGATGGTGGCGCCCAGGAGTGACACGTGCCCGATGGTGCGCGTCCACCAGCCGGACAGGATGTGAGGCATCGGCTGCACGAGCGCGATCTGGCCGGAGGAGGCCGGCAGCGCGCGAACGGTGGCCATGCCCTCATGGCCGCCGGGCAGCTTGATGGTCATGACGCCGGCACGATCCGCAAAGAGCGCCAGGGGCTGCGCATCGCCCAGGATGTCGCTGAGTTTGCCGGGCGCATTCTCCAGGGGCGGGTAGACCGCCAGAATGGCGCCCGTCTGGTCGACCAGCATCAGGGTGCGGCTTTGCGTCAATGCGCTCGGCGGCATGTCCTTTGCCAGCAGCTCAAGATGCGCAGCAGCCTCGACCGAGCTCGCGGGCGCCGAATAGCCTCCAAGCTTTGCGGCCGAAAGCGATGCGATGATGTCGATGTCGTTGATGGCGTCGAAGAGAGTGTCCTTGCGACCGTCCCGAATCTGGATCCAGGCGCTTCCCGCCAACGTGACGAGAAACAGGATGAGAAGGGCCGGAACGGCCAGTCTCAACAAGGGCTCATATTGCTCGAGCCGTCGATATGTCGGGTTCGCGTCTGACCGCGTCACCCCTAGAATCGTACCCGCACGCGCGGGTACGCATGCGGTCACCGCCCCCGCCATGCGATGCTCCCTCCGGAACCATTTTCGTCCTGTTTCGGAGGACGTGCCGCATCTCTCCGAATCACTAACAATAGAATCTTGGGAAGGTGATTTGTCTAGTTAGTAGAACCCGAGGGTTAATAAAAAATTCCCTGCTGCGCAGTGCCCTGGGGAAAGCTTGGATAAGTCATGCAACCTCTTCAAACATATAGGTTATTTAGCGTCGTCACCATCGAGCGTTCGGCTCACGATATCGCCTACATCCCGGGAAAGATTGGGCTTTCTGGAAATCGTCCAGAGGGCCCGCTGAGCATGTTCCCGACGGGTGCTTTCCATCATCCGCCAGGTGCTGAAGGCCGTCAGGAGACGTGCGGCCAATTGCGGGTTCAGCTCGTCCGCTCGAAGCACGATAGAGGCAAGAAAGTCATAGCCTGCGCCGTCGATGCGGTTGAACTGAACCTGGTTCAGCATCGCAAAGCTGCCGATCAACGAGCGCACCCTGTTTGGATTGCCGATTGAGAAGGCCTGGTGCTCCATCAGACCCTTCACCCTCTCCAGCGTGTCATCCTCCGGGATGGCCGCCTGCAAGGTGAACCACTTGTCCATAACAAGCGGTTCGTTGCGGTAGCGCTCGCCGAACTGGGTGATCGCCTCCTCGCGCGCCGCGCCCGGAAGGGTCGTCAGGACGCTGAGGGCGGCAAGGCGGTCCGTCATGTTGCTCGCGGACTCGGCCTGTGCCGCTGCGAGCTCTTCGCCGGCTGCCTGGTCGGCCGCTGCGATGAGGTCGAGAGAGGCGTTGCGCAGGGCACGGCGCCCGGCGCTTGCCGCATCGGGGCTGTAGGGGCCTGAATCGGCCAGCTCCTCGTAGAAGCGATGCAGATGCGCGGAGCAGGTTTTTCCGATACGCCGGCGCATGTCCGACCGCGCCCGGTGAATGGCATCGGGATCCACATCCTTTCCGATCTCCTGCGCAATGTCGGCTTCGCTGGGAAGGGTCAGGACAAGGGCCGCGAAGGCGGGATCCCGCAGCGCATCCGTGTCCATGAAGGAGCAGAGAGCAGTCGAAAAGGCGTCGATCTCCTCGTCTGAAACCTGGGCTCCATTCGAGAGAGCCGCCAGATGGCGCATCGCGACGGTCTGCGCCGCCTGCCAGCGGTTGAATGCATCCGAGTCGTGCTGCAGGAGGACGAGCAGTTCCTCGTTCGGCAGATCCAGGGTGACCTTCACGGGAGCCGAAAAGCCCCTGAAGAGCGAAGGGACGGGAAGCGACGTCACGCCCGTGAAGGTGAGGCTGTCCGCGGCTTTGTCGAGAATGAAGACTCCCCGCTCATCCACCTGCTCGCAGGCCGCCTCGACGGAGGACCCGTCATGGGCGACCAGGCCGAGGACGACCGGAATCGCCATTGCCTCCTTGTTCGGCTGCCCGGGGGTCGGCGGCGTGCTCTGCGTGAAATCGAGGCGGTAGGTCCCGGCCGCCTTATCATAATGGCTTTTGACCGTAACCCGCGGCGTGCCCGACTGTTCATACCAGCGGGCGAAATGAGACAGGCTGCGGCCGCTGACCTCCGCAAAGGCCTCCAGGAAATCCTCGACCGTGGCAGCGGTGCCGTCGCAACGCTCGAAGTAAAGATCCATGCCGCGCCGGAAGCTTTCGTTCCCGATGATCGTCTTGAGCATGCGGACGATCTCGGCCCCCTTCTCGTAGACCGTGGCGGTATAGAAGTTGTTGATCTCGCGATATTGGGTCGGCCGCACGGGATGGGCCAGGGGGCTCGAATCCTCCAGGAACTGGCGCGCCCGCAGGGTTTTCACCTCCGCGATGCGATGCACCGGGCGGGAGCGTTCGTCTGACGAGAATTCCTGGTCGCGGAAGACCGTCAGGCCTTCCTTCAGGCAGAGCTGGAACCAGTCGCGGCAGGTGACCCGGTTGCCTGTCCAGTTGTGGAAATACTCGTGGGCGATGATCGCCTCGATATGGGCATAGTCCATATCGGTCGCGGTCTCCGGGCTCGCCAGTACGTATTTGTCGTTGAAGATGTTGAGGCCTTTGTTCTCCATCGCGCCCATGTTGAAGTCGGACACGGCAACGATGTTGAACACGTCGAGGTCGTACTCGCGGCCGAAGACCCGCTCGTCCCAGACCATGGAGCGTTCAAGCGCGTCCAGGGCATAGTCGGCGCGATCCTCCTTGCCGGGCTCCACATAGATCGCAAGCTCGACCGCGCGGCCGCTCATGGTCGTGAAGGACTTGGACACCCGGCCGAGCCTTCCCCCCACAAGAGCAAAGAGATAGGACGGCTTGGGGTGCGGGTCCTCCCAGACGGCATAGTGCCGGTTCGAGCCTTCGACGGATCCGCTCTCCACGGGATTGCCGTTGCCCAGAAGAACCGGCGCCTCGTCGCGGTCCGCCTCGATGCGGGTGGTATAGACCGCCAGCACGTCCGGCCGGTCGAGGAAATAGGTGATGCGCCGAAAACCCTCGGCCTCGCATTGCGTGCAGTAATTCCCGCTCGACCGATAAAGCCCCATCAGCTTGGTGTTCGCCGTCGGATTGAGCTCCGTTTCGACGGTCAACGTAAAGGACTGCCGCGGTGGCTGCATGATCGTCAGGGATTGCGGCGAGGCCTCGAACTCCTCCTCAGCCAGGGAGCGTCCGTCGAGAGCCACGGCCTTGAGGTTCAGTTCGTCGCCGTCGAGAACGAGGGGAGCGCCCGGGCGCCCGTCCGGATTGGGCCTCACCACAAGCGTCGCCCTGACCTGTGTTGCCGTCGGATGAAGGGAGACATCGAGTTCGACGCTGTCGATCAGAAAGTCGCTGGGCCGGTAGTCCACAAGGCGGACGATCTGGGCTGTATCGGTTCGCATGAAAACTCTCTTGACTGTAATAAAGTTTAAGTTTGGGGCTGCGGCGACAGGCTGCAAGGCTGTGTGAAACAGAGCTTGTTTAAAGTCATCCTTTCTTGAGCAAATCCAAGGCATTTCGGGCGCGATAAAAAGGTACCTCTTGATCTCTCCGGCAAATACGCCATGACCTACCCGAGCGTAAGGGGAGACACCATGGAATACCTTCACACGATGGTTCGCGTTTCGAATCTCGATCAATCCCTCGACTTCTTCTGCAACAAGTTCGGCCTTGTCGAAGTGCGCCGGATCGAGAACGAGAAGGGGCGTTTCACCCTTGTTTTCCTGGCGGCTCCCGGGGATGTGGAGAAGGCCGAGCACACGAGGGCGCCGCTTCTGGAGCTCACCTACAACTGGGACGAGCATGAATATGCGGGCGGACGGAATTTCGGCCACCTCGCATATCGGGTCGACGACATCTATGAGACCTGCCGGAAGCTGATGGATGCGGGCGTGACCATCAACCGTCCCCCCCGCGACGGCTACATGGCCTTCGTCAAAACTCCCGACAACATTTCCATCGAGCTGCTCCAGCGCGGCGATCCGAAGCCCGCGCAGGAGCCTTGGGCGTCGATGCAGAACACCGGCACCTGGTAAGCCGGCACCCGGGGCGGTCGAACCGGCTCGCTCCCCCGGGTGCGACTTCTGGTTCGATCCCCTTCCGTTCGATCCCCTTGGCGAAAAGGCCTTGCTCCGTCATTCTACCCGGCCCACCATAACAAGGCCGGGTCCAACCGGCGGAGGATCATCGTGGTACGAGACACTATCCGCTTCTGGCGGCAAGGACGAGCAGTCGAGGTTTCAGGCTTTCGCCCGCGCACCACGCTTCTGGATTACTTGAGACTTCAGGAGCGCCGCGTCGGCACCAAGGAGGGCTGTGCGGAGGGCGATTGCGGCGCCTGCACCGTGGCTCTGGGGCGGGTGAGGGACGGGCGCGTCCATTACGAACCCTTCAATGCCTGCATCCTGCTCCTCGGCCAGATCGACGGAGCGGAACTCGTGACCGTCGAGGATCTGGCCGCCCATGGCGACCTGCATCCGGTCCAGTCCGCCATGGTGGAAAGCCACGGCTCCCAGTGCGGCTTCTGCACCCCGGGCATCGTGATGAGCCTGTTCACCCTCTACCACGGAGGCGAGCAGGTTTTGAGCCGCGAGAGCGTCAACGATGCGCTCGCCGGCAACCTCTGCCGCTGCACGGGCTACAGGCCGATTGCCGATGCGGCGCTTCAGGCTTGCGGCCGGCGGCCGGACGACACTTTTACCCAAAGCATGGAACAGACGGTCCAGGGGCTGGCACGGCTTGCCGACGGGCAGGATGTCTTCATCGGCGATGAGACCCGTTTCTTTGCCGCCCCCTCAAGCGAAGCTTCGCTTGCAGCCCTCTACGCCCAGCACCCTGACGCAACCCTGGTCGCCGGCTGCACCGATGTGGGCCTGTGGATCACCAAAGGCATGGCCGAGATCGAGAAGATCATCTGGCTCGGGCGCGTGGCCGGTCTCGATCTGATCGAGGATGGCGCCGAGGCGCTCGGCATCGGGGCGACCGTGACCCATGCGGAGGTTTATCCATCGCTGGCGCGGATCGACCCCGATCTCGGCGAACTCATGCGCCGCTTCGGATCGGCGCAGGTCCGGGCTTCCGGAACGGTAGGGGGGAACATCGCCAACGGCTCTCCCATCGGCGATCTCGCTCCGGCTTTGATCGCTCTCGGCGCGGAACTCGAGCTGCGCCAGGGCGAGAACACCCGCACCATTCCGCTCGACAACTTCTTCATCGCGTATCGCAGGCAGGACCGTCTGCCGGGCGAATTCCTGCGCCGCGTGACGGTGCCGAAGCTCAAGGTGGGCGAGGTCTTTCGCGCCTACAAGATCTCGAAGCGCTTCGACGAGGACATCTCGGCCGCAATGGGCGCGTTCAAGTTCACCCTCGATGGACGCCGCATCGCGGAAGCGCGGGTGGCCTTCGGCGGCATGGCGGCAACCCCCAAGCGTGCCAAGGAGACCGAACAGGCCCTGGTTGGCCTTTCCCTCGACGAGCCCGCATCCTGGGGCGAGGCGATGGCGGCCATCGCCCGCGACTACCAGCCCCTCGACGATCATCGCGCCTCGGCCTCGTACCGCTCGACGGTGGCCCGCAATCTCGTGTTCAAGGCCCTGAGCGAGACCGCATCCGGCGAGACCCATGCGACGCGGATCGTCGGCCAGCGCGACGCGCTCCAGGCGGCGGAGTAGGGCCATGAACGCACCCACCAAACCGACGATGGATGCGGAGGCACTCCGCCATGTGCGTCAGCCCCTGCCGCACGATTCCGGCGTCAAGCACGTCCAGGGCTCCGCGCAATATATCGACGACATCCGTGAGCCCGAGGGCACGCTCCACGTGGCGGTCGGCCAGTCGCCGAAGGCGCGCGGGCGCCTGATCTCCCTCGATGTCTCGGCCGTGCGCAGCCTCCCCGGTGTCGTGGCCGTGCTCACCGCGGCCGACATTCCCGGCAAGAACGACGTGTCGCCTGCCTTCGGCGATGATCCGCTGTTCGTCGACAGCGAAATCAGCTTCTTGGGCCAAGCGCTCTTCGCGGTCGTCGCCACGACCCGCGACGTTGCGCGCCGGGCGGTGAAGAAGGCGGTGATGGAGATCGAAGCCGAGACGCCCAGCATCACCGTTGAAGACGCGCTGGAGCGCGGGGAGACCGTGCTGCCGGATTACGCTTACGGACGCGGCGATCCGAATGCCGCCATTGCGCAGGCGCCGCGCCGGCTCGACGGTGGGTTCCGCATCGGCGGGCAGGAGCACTTCTACCTCGAGGGCCAGGTGGCCTTCGCGATTCCCGGCGAGGACGGGGACGTTCATGTCTATTCCTCGACCCAGCACCCAACCGAGGTGCAGCATGTGGTCGCCCGCGTCCTGAACATCCCCGACGCCTATGTCACCTGCGAGACTCGCCGCATGGGCGGCGGGTTCGGCGGAAAGGAAAGCCAGGCAACGCAATGGGCCGTCACGGCAGCGCTCGCGGCGCGCGCGACCGGCCGGCCCTGCAAGCTGCGCCTCGATCGTGACGACGACTTCATCCTCACCGGCAAGCGCCACGACTTCCGCTGCGACTGGAATGTCGGCTTCGACGAGGATGGGCGCATCCAAGGCTATGCGGTCGATCTGCTCGCCCGCTGCGGCAATTCGGCGGATCTCTCCGGCGGCGTGGTGGACCGGGCGATGTTCCACGCTGACAACGCCTACTGGATGCCGAGCGTGCGCATCGCCTCGAAACGGCTGAAGACCAACACGGTCTCCAACACCGCCTTCCGCGGCTTCGGCGGTCCGCAAGGTATGCTGGCCATCGAGCACGTGATGGATCAGATCGCCTGGGCGACGGGACGCGATCCGCTCGACGTGCGCTACACGAATTTCTACCGGCCGGGTGAGAACCTCACGCCTTACGGAATGGAGGTCGAGGAGACGGACACCCTGGTCAATCTCGTGCGCACCCTCGAGCAGACCTCGAACTACCGGGCACGGCGCGAGGAGATCGCTGCCTTCAACGCGTCCTCGCCGATCATGAAGCGCGGCATCGCGCTGACGCCGGTGAAATTCGGCATCAGCTTCACGCTCACCCACATGAACCAGGCCGGCGCCCTGGTGCACGTGTACCAGGACGGTTCCGTGCACTTGAACCACGGCGGCACCGAGATGGGGCAGGGGCTCTACATCAAGGTCGCGCAGGTGGTGGCCGAGGAGTTCGGCATCGCCATGGAGCGGGTGCGCATCACCGCGACGACAACCGCGAAGGTGCCCAACACCTCGCCGACGGCGGCCTCGTCCGGGTCCGATCTCAACGGCATGGCGGCGCGTGTTGCGGCCGGAGCGATCAAGCGGCGCATGATTGCCCATGCGGCCGAGACCTACAACGTCCCCGAGGAGCAGATCGTGTTCCGCGACGACCGGGTCTTCGTCGGCAACGAGAGCGTGAGCTTCGACGAGCTGGTGAAGAAATGCGTTCTGGCCCGCGTGTCGCTGTCGGAGGCAGGGCACTACAAGACCCCGAAGATCACGTGGAACCGCGAGAAGGCCACGGGTCGGCCCTTCTTCTACTTCGCCTATGGGGCAGCCTGTTCCGAGGTGATCGTCGATACGCTTACAGGCGAGAACCGGCTGCTGCGAACCGACATCCTGCACGATGTGGGCCGCTCCCTGAACCCGGCCATCGACATCGGCCAGATCGAGGGCGGGTTCGTGCAGGGCATGGGCTGGCTCACCACCGAGGAGCTGGTCTTCAGCAAGGAGGGGCATCTGCTCACCCATGCGCCCTCCACCTACAAGATTCCGGTCGCGTCCGACATTCCGGCCGATTTCAACGTGGCGCTCTATCCCAACTCCAACCGGGAGGAGACGATCTACCGCTCCAAGGCCGTGGGCGAGCCGCCGGTCATGCTGGCGAACAGCGTGTTCTGCGCGCTGGCCGATGCGGTTCATGCGCTCGATCCGTCGAAGCCCGTGCCCCTGAACGCGCCTGCGACGCCGGAGGCTATCCTCAGGGCCTGCGAGGCGCTGCGAGGGAGGCCGATGGGGTGAGGGTCTGGCGCCAGCTCACCGATTTCGTGGCAAGGCACAAAAGCGCCGCCCTCATCACCGTGCATGACGTGAAAGGCTCCGCGCCGCGGGAGACCGGCGCCCATATGGTCGTGCGCCCGGACGGCGCCTTCCACGGGACCATCGGCGGCGGCCAGCTCGAATTCCGCATGCTCGACATCGCCCGCGAGATGCTGGCGCAAGGGCGCGGGCCGGCGCGGATCGTCGACCAGGCGCTCGGGCCGGATCTCGGCCAGTGCTGCGGCGGGCGGGTGAAGATCCTGATCGAGACCTTCGGGCCCCAGGACTTGGAAGACCTCGCAGGGTTGGCGGAGGTGGAAGCCAGGGATCGCCTGTTCGAGGTGGCGTGCCGCTTTGAGGAGGGCCGGGTGAGACGCGAGGTCTCGTCGTCCGTGGGCGATGGCCCTAGGGCTGGCTGGCGCGAAACTCACGGGGAGGCCCGCACGCCCGTTCTTCTGTTCGGGGCTGGACATGTGGGCCGCGCCCTCGTGCTGTCGCTCGCGCCCTTGCCGTTCGCCGTGCGCTGGCTCGACGCCCGGGAGGATGCCTTTCCGTCGTACCTTCCGTCCAACGCAAAAGCGGTGCGCATGCGGGACCCGGAGGCGGAGATCGCGGAAGCCGAGCCGGGCTCCCTCGTCCTGGTCATGACCCACGACCATCCACTCGACATGGCCATTACGGCGGCGGCCCTGAAGCGGGATTTTCCCTATGTGGGCCTCATCGGCAGCGCCACGAAGCGGGCGCGGTTCGAGAAACGCTTTCGGGAGCTCGGCTTGTCCCAGGGAAAAATCGGCTCGCTCGTCTGCCCCATCGGCCTCCACGGCATTGCCGACAAGGACCCTGCCATCATCGCGGCCTCCGTGACCGCGCAGCTCCTGCAGGTTCGGGAGAAGGTCATGAAAGACTGACGTCCCACCGTCATCCCCGGCGCGCAAAGCGCGGGAAGGGGGGCCTCGGCGGTGCCCGTGTGAGTGGATTCCCTTCCCCTGCGCTGCGCTTCGGCCGGGAATGACACCAAGGTCAGCGCCGCCCTGTCATCCCCGGCGAGCCGCAGGCGAGGGAAGGGGATCCACTCACGCGCCCAGCGTTCTGAATTTCCCTTCCCGCGCTTCCCACCCTCCCGAGGATGACGCCACGGAAAATCTCTCGCCTCCCGCCGCCTCAAACGGTAAATAGGCCCCATGAGCACCAACAAACTCGAAGATCAGCGCCATCTCGCGCGCGCCGTCGAATTGTCCCGCGAGCACATGGAGGAGGGCGCCGGTGGGCCGTTCGGCGCCGTAATCGTGCGTGACGGCAGGGTTCTGGCCGAGGGATGGAACCAGGTCACCTCGGCGAACGACCCGACGGCCCATGCCGAGGTTACGGCGATCCGGCGCGCCTGCCAGGCCGTCGGCGATTTCTCCCTCGAAGGCGCCACCCTTTACACGAGCTGCGAGCCGTGCCCCATGTGCCTGGCCTCCGCCTACTGGGCACGGGTTTCCCGCATCGTTTATGCCAATACCCGGCAGGATGCGGCCGATATCGGCTTCGACGACAGCCTGATCTACGACGAAATCCCCAAGCCCATCTCCGAGCGCATCATCCCCATGGACCATCAGCCGAGCCTGGAGGCCAAGGCGGTGTTCGATGCCTGGGCTGTCAAGCCCGACAAGGTGGGCTATTAATCGGCCGACGGGATAGCCGCATCCGGCAAGGCTTCCTATCTGAGTTCCACCCCATCTTTACCGAGACGAGCCCATGCCCCGCGTCACCACCATCGTCCGCAAGCCCGCCGTGAAGGCCGACCGTATCGTCGACACGATCACCCTCGATCACGAGGCCCGCAACCGCCGCCAGGCCAGGCTCCAAGGGGAGGGCGGCACCGAGATCCTGCTGGATCTCGACATGGAGACCACCGTCAACGACGGCGATGCCCTGCGGCTGGAAGACGGAAGCCTCGTGCAGGTGAAGGCCGCGGCCGAGCCCCTGCTGGAGGTGAAGGCCGAAAACCCGCTGCGGCTTACGCGGCTCGCCTGGCACCTCGGCAGCCAGCATGGCTTGGTGGAGGTGGCAGCCGACGCCCTCTACGTGGAGAACAACCCGGCCGTGGCCGAGCTGGTGCGCGGGCAGGGCTGCACGGCAACCCCGGTGGAGCGCCCCTTCCGGCCGGAGCGCAGCGCCCACCATTGCGACCACGACCATCATCATGGTCACAGCCATAGCCACTCCCACAGCCACAGCGAGAGCCACGCGCATGCCCATGCGCACGCTCATGCGCATCACGACCATGCTCACCACGACCATGGGCACCACAGCCATGATCACGCGCATGACCATCATCACCATAATCACGAGCACGGCCCGGGCTGCGGATGCGGCCACAATCATGGCCATAAGCACGATCACTGATCGGTCCTGAGCCTCGATCCTTCGGCCATGTCCAAGACCACCCGCGCCACGCAGGCCCTTCAGGGGGCCGGCATCGCCTTCTCGGTTCACAGCTACGACTATGATCCGAACGCAGAGCGCATCGGCCTGCAGGCGGCAGAAGCCATGGGGGCCGACCCTGCCAGCGTCCTCAAGACCCTGATGGTGCTGGTGGACAACAAGCCTGCCTGCGTGATCCTGCCCTCCGATCAGGAGGTCAACCTGAAGAAGCTTGCGTCGGCTCTCGGCGGCAAGTCGGCCCAGATGATGAAGCCTGCGGATGCGGAGCGCATCACCGGCTACCACGTCGGCGGCATCAGCCCCTTCGGCCAGAAGAAGCGCGTCCCGACCGTGATCGAGCAATCCGCGCTCGAACACACGAGCGTTTTCATCAATGGCGGCCAGCGTGGATTGCAGGTCCGGCTCAATCCGCGCGATGCCGCCTCGGCCCTCGACGCGAAAGCCGCTGCCCTGGTCTGAGATGGGCTCTACATCAGGAGAAGAAGTCCCCGATTGCAAACTTGTTCGCTACGACCTTGAGCGATTCCGAAGGTATGAGGTAGGGCGCCGCATCTTCGAGCCGATCGGAGACCTCGCATAACAGCTTCTCGACGGGAAAATGAGGGAGGGGATCGATGATGGCTTCGACCGTGTCCGCAAGCTGCGGGAGCGCGTCGTGGATGAAGTCGATCGCTCCATCCGTGAGCGCATCCTGGAAACCCGCCGGCGGGGCCGAGGCGAGTGAGGCGGCAAAGTCGAGAATCGGCTCGGCTATCGCTCTTGCAACCGGGCTGTCCGAGGCAGCCAGCGCTTGGCCGATCTTGCCGAGCCACTCCACCAGTCCGGCGATCTCGTGCGCCTCGGGCGTGACGCGGCCCTCTTCGATGCGATCGATGGCGCCGTGGACGATCTCCTCAACATCGACCTTGAGCAGGAGTTCGGGGCGGCCGTTGACCACGGCGATCTGGTAGAGCATCGCCAGCGCCGCCGCGCCCGCATAGAGATCGCCTTCGCCCCTCACTTCATCAGGAGACTGCCGCAGGATATCTTGAATGAGCAGGAGGTCGGCCTTGGCACGCAGCAGAGTATCCGGCTGATCGTAGGCTTGGTCATGGTCCTTGAACAGCTTATCGAGCGGGTCCTCCGGCTTGACTGTGTAGTTTCCCGGCTCGTCATCGCCGACAAATTTGCCTCCTGACCAGTTGGGGCCGCCGTACTGACCATAGGTTGGGACCGGGATGCCCTCGGGACCTTCCGTCAGTTTCAGCCAATTGATCTCCATGGATCGATCCTCTCCTGAAGCGTCTGGTTTCGGGGCGGTTCAGCCCGACCGAACAGTCAGGTCACAGGCGTATTCGGGCGAGATTGCGGTAGCGTGGCCTTATCGATTGCGGCTCTGTGACATCGCTGACCGCTTATTTTCCTTGAGATCGGAGCCACCATATCGGAAAAGCCTGCTTAAAGGTCCGATGGACCGGAAAGCTCTCCTAAAAATTGCATCGATGATGACCCAGAAATTTTTCACCGTTGCCCCCATGATGGACTGGACCGACCGGCATTGCCGGGCGTTCCATCGCGTCCTGTCGCGCCGGGCGCGGCTTTATACGGAGATGGTGACCACGGGCGCGGTCATCCATGGACCGCGCGAGCGCCTGCTGGGCTTTTCCGGGGTGGAGCATCCGGTGGCGGTGCAGCTTGGCGGGTCGGACCCGAAGGATCTGGCGGAGGCCGCGCGGATCTGCGCCGATTTCGGCTATGACGAGATCAACCTCAATGTGGGCTGTCCCTCGGACAGGGTGCAGAACGGCCGCTTCGGCGCCTGCCTGATGCAGGAGCCCGTGCTCGTGGGCGAATGCGTGGCGGCCATGAAGGCTACCGTGTCCCTGCCGGTCACCGTGAAGTGCCGGATCGGCGTGGACGATCAGGATACGGAAGAAGCTCTCGACCGCCTGACCGATTGCGTGGTCGCGCCCGGCTGCGACGAGCTGACGGTGCATGCCCGCAAGGCCTGGCTGAAGGGCCTGTCGCCGAAGGAAAATCGCGACATCCCGCCTCTCGACTACAACCGCGTCTATCGCCTCAAGGCCGCCCGCCCGGATCTGCCGGTCGCCATCAATGGCGGCATCAAGACCTTTGCCGAGGTGCACGAGCACCTGAAGCACGTGGACGGCGCGATGCTCGGCCGCGTGGCCTATCACGAGCCGGAGATCCTGCTTTGCGTCGACCCTGAGCTTTACGGCGAGAAAGCGCCTGTGGCGGACGGGTTCGAGGCCGTCGAGGCCTACGAGCCCTACATCGCAGCACGCCTCGCCGAAGGCGAGCGGCTCCACACCATGACCCGCCACATGCTCGGGCTCTTCACAGGCCGCCCAGGCGCCCGGGCCTACCGCCGCCACCTCGCGACGGAAGCGACCAAGCCTGGGGCGAACCTGCAAACCCTGCGGGACGCGGTGGCGCTGGTGTCTCGGGTTGAGACCGCGCCTTCGGAAGCAAGGCTCAGCGCTGCGGAATAGAACCGCCCTCATAGTCATCCCCGCACAGGCGGGCATCATTGCGCGGACCTGGGATCACATGGCGCTGCTAACCCGCGCTGCCCTTGCCCCTCAGGATCAGCCTGTTCCCCCGCACTTCGTAAGATCCCAGCCGCTCCAGGAAAGTCATCCCTAGGAGGTTGGCGTGGAGGACGCCGGAGCGGGCGATCAGCGCGCGAACATTGCGCTCCGTGATCGAGCCGACCGACAGGGTCTCGATGATCACCGGCGCGGCGAGCGCGCTGCCGTTGGCGGTAGAGACGGGAATGGAATAGTTCAGGCTCTCCGGCTTGAAGCCGAGGGCCGCGGCGTTCTCGGCGCGCAGGACCACGGTGCTGGCGCCCGTGTCGAAGATGAACGGGGTCTCGCGGCCGTTCACCTCGCCCCTGACCACGAAGCTTCCATCGGTCCTGCGGGCCGCCACCACTTCGCCTTCCGGCGTCACGACGGTCCGGCCCACCGAAATGTCCCCGATGGCGCGGTCGAGCACGGTCTGCAACTCGTCCCGGGAGGCGTAGGTCACGAGGATGGCGATGAACAGGCCGCCGCTGACGGCGATGGCCTGCACCCCATAGGTCCAATGGCGGGAGAACCCTTCGACGATGGAGGCGGCCATCAGGAGGGTGACGCCGCCCAGGCTCAGCAGGGCCGAGGCCTCGAGAGGCGAGAACTCCCCGATTGCCTCATCGGCGAAGAGCCCCACCAGGAGCGCCGCGATGAGCAGGAGAAGGCCTGCGCCGCGAATCCCCGGCATCATTCCGCCCGGTCGGATTGGGGAGTCAGGGCCCCCTCAGGGAAGAAGGCTGCGCGCATGCGCTCCGGCAACTCGGCGATGATCTGGAGGCGCTCCTCCTCGGTCATCCTGTACCACCTGACGATCTCCTCACGGGTACGGCCGCAGCCCTCGCAGAGGCCTGTGCCGGGATCGAGGGTGCAGACGCGGATGCAGGGGCTGGTTGCTCGGCTCATATGCTTTCATGTCGTCATGGCTGGAGAGCGGTCAAGAGGCCGATGAGCGCGGCAATCTCGGCGACCTGCTGGGCCGCGCCGGCAACATCCCCCGTTTGTCCTCCCAGGTGCCGGTCCGCGAAGCGGATGAAGGCGAGGCCAGAAAGAGCCGAGAGCGCCAGCATCAGGGCGATCCCGAGGGGCGGAAGGCCTGCCAATGCGCCCAGGACCACCGCAATGCCACCTGCAAGCCCGGCCGCGAGCCAGAAGGTTTCCCGTGAGGGCTGCCCGACCGCCTGCGAGAGTCCGTCTCGGCGGGCCGGGGCGAGAAAGGCCAGGGGCATGAGGCCCGCCGTGCGAGACACGGACGCCGCGATGAGCACCGCCGCCATGACCGCGCCTCCATCAATGCGCGAGGCAAGGGCCGCGAGGGCCCCGATCCGGAGGGCAAGCGAGAGGAACAGGGCGGAGGCGCCGAACGAGCCGATGCGGCTGTCGCGCATGATTTCCAGGCGTTTCTCGCGAGTCGAGCCGCCGAAGCTGTCGGCGGTATCCGCCAGCGCATCCTCATGCAAAGCCCCGGTCGTCAGGGTCATGGCGGCGACGGAGAGGATCGCGGCAAGCCAGGGGCCGAGATCGAGCAGGAGGGCGCCGCCCAGCGCAAGCGCCGGGAGCAGCCCGATCACCAGACCCGCCAGAGGAACGACGCGCACGAGGCGCGGGAAACTCGGCAGCGCATGGGGGTCCTGCTCCCACGGCAGGACCGGCACCGGCAGGCGGGAATAGAAGCGCACGCAATGGGCCAGATCGACCGTGACGGCCTTCCAGGCTGCCAGGGGCTCCGCCTCACCCTGCTCAATTTGCTCCGACATGCTTCACCCCGCGTCGATGGGCCGTTATAGGTCACGGCTCTTCGCGTTCTGCAATGCCCTTGCGGGCTGGAGCCCCTCATGACCGATGCCGTGTCCTCACCTTTCGACGATATCCGCCGCCTGATCACGACCATGCCCGGTCCGGACGAGGCCGCCGTCGAGGCCGTGCGGACGCGGGACCGCATGCTCACCAAGCCCGCCGGCAGCCTCGGCCGCCTGGAATGGATCGCCGAGTGGCTCGCCGCCTGGCAGGCCAAGCCCAATCCGAGCGTCGACCGTCCGCTCGTCTGCGTGTTTGCCGCAAGCCACGGGGTTACCGCCAAGGGTGTGTCGGCTTTTCCCTCCGACGTGAACCGCCAGATGCTGGAGAACTTCGCGGCGGGCGGGGCCGCCATCAACCAGATCTGCGCCGCCTATGGGCTGGGCTTCAAGGTCTTCGATCTCGCCATCGACATGCCGACCGGCGATATCACCGAGGCCGACGCCATGGACGAGAAGTCCTGCGTCGCCACCATGGCCTTCGGCATGGAGGCGATTGCCGGCGGTACGGATCTTCTGGCCATCGGCGAGATGGGCATCGGCAACACCACCATCGCGGCCGCCATCTACACGGTCCTTTACGGCGGACCGGCCGAGCATTGGGTGGGGCGCGGCACGGGCCTCGACGACGAAGGGCTGACGCGCAAGGTCGCGGCGGTCGAGGCGGCCGTCGCTCATCATGGCGATCACCTGAAGGACCCGCTCGAAGTGCTGCGCCGCCTCGGCGGACGCGAGATCGCCGCCATGGCGGGTGCGATCCTGGCCGCAAGGCTCCAGCGCATTCCGGTGGTTCTCGACGGCTATGTGGCAACCTCCGCCGCTTCCATCCTCCACGCGATCCATCCCTCCACCATCGATCACTGCATCGCCGGGCACCTCAGCGCCGAGGGCGCGCACCAAGACGTGCTGGAGCGCCTGGGCAAGATCCCGCTCCTGGCGCTCGGCATGCGCCTGGGCGAAGGCTCGGGCGCGGCCCTGGCGGCGGGCCTCGTGAAGGCCGCCGCCGCCGTTCACCGGGATATGGCCACCTTCGGGCAGGCGGGAGTCTCCGAGCGCCTGTCGTGAGGTTTCCAAGCCGCCGCTCCCGGCCGAGTGGTATCGGGTCGCTGATCCTGGCGCTGGCGCTCGCGGGTGTGGCTGCGCTTGCTCTCAAGCCCAACGGACGGGCGCTGGAGGGCCGGGCCCAAGTGACCGACGGGGACACGATCCGCATCGGCGAGACCCGCATTCGCCTGAAGGGCGTCGATGCGCCGGAGATGGAGCAGAGATGCACCCGCTCGGGGCGCTCCTATGCCTGCGGCGAGACCGCCCGCCGGGAGCTGATCGAGCTTGTCTCCGGCGAGACCGTCCGCTGCCGCGCCTCGGGTCGCGATCGTTACAAACGGGTTCTCGCCCGCTGCACCGTGAACGGCAGCGACATCGGCGCCCATATGGTGGAGAGGGGCTGGGCCGTCTCCTATGGGCGGGACTACGATGCCGAGGAGGCTCGCGCTCAGCGCCGTTCGGCGGGCCTGTGGGAGGGTGATTTCGAGCGCCCGCAGGCTTGGCGCAGGCAGCATAGGGGGCGGGGCTGACCGGGCCGGCACGCCCTTGCCGAAGCCTCGATAAACGCCCCCGCGCTCCCCATCTGAGAGGTATGAACCTCCCCGCCGGTTTCGACGATCTCGCGATACGACTAAGAGCCTGCCGCATCTGCCGCGATGCGCCGCGCTACGGAACGCCCCTGCCGCATGAGCCGCGGCCCATTCTTCAGGGCAGCCCGTCCGCACGGCTGTGCATCGCAAGCCAGGCGCCCGGAACGCGGGCTCATGCGAGCGGCATTCCCTTCGCGGACCGGTCCGGATCCCGGCTGCGCTCCTGGCTCGGCATTGGCGAGGCCGCCTTCTACGACGCCAGCAGGGTCGCCATCGTGCCCATGGGCTCCTGCTTTCCGGGTCAGGACGCCAAGGGCGGCGATCTCGGCCCTCGCCGGGAATGCGCGGAGGCTTGGCGCCGGCCGCTCTTCGAGGCGATGCCCAATCTCGAACTCGTCCTCCTGATCGGCCATTACGCCCAGGCCTGGCATCTGGGCGACAGGTTCCGCGATGGCCTGACCGAGACCGTGAGGCGCTGGCGGGACATCCTGGAAAGCCCGGACAAGCCCCGCATTCTGCCGCTGCCTCATCCGTCCTGGCGCAACAACGGGTGGCTCAAGAACAATCCTTGGTTCGAGGCCGAGCTGCTGCCCGTGCTCCAAGCGGAGGTCGAGGGGCTGCTCAAGAAGGACCAGTGATGCTCCGAAATAAAGTACTCGAGGTCTATTTGGGCCGAGAAGTAAAAAGGTAGCTATATACAATAATATCTTGGAACATCGGAGTTCCGAGAACGTTTACATTGCACAGGTTAAACATTTTCATGACGCATGGTTCTGTCGACCAAACCAACATCTTCGCCGGACGGCATATCCGCCACATCCAAGCCAAATGGGATCGCCTCACGATATCGGATCTCGCGCAGATCAAAACCAAGGCGCAGCTGATCGCGCGCTTGGAAGAGCAGTACGGCATGTCCCACGAGGTGGCAGCCCAGGATGTCGAGATCTGGGGCTCTGATCGGCGCCTCTGATCGAATCAATCTGCCGATCGACCGCATGGGTGCGAACCTCCGTTCGTGTATGGCGGCCTGCACGGATGCCGCGAACGAAGGATATACCCTATGACAGCCCATCATCATTATGCCGTCGGACAACGCGTTCTTTATACGGAGCAGCGTTTCCCTCATCTGATCTGCAAGCAGCCTTACACCATCGTCCGGTGCCTGGATTCGAAGCGTCCCGAACCGCAATATCAGATCCGCTCCGCGGCCCGTCCTTGCGACTGCGTGGCCGGCGAGGGCGAACTCAGCCACGAGGGTCTGCCCCTCGGCGCATTTCAGGAAATGGACATCCCGGGTTTCGTGGATTCGAACGTCATGAGCGAGGCGGCCAATCTCAACCTTGTGCCCTGGGCAAGCCTGCCTCGCCGGGCGCGGCACAAGAACGAGCAGCCCCGCCAGCTGAGGCACTAGCAGTGTTGTTCGCGCGACAATCCGGTCCGACGAAGAACGGCAGAACCCTCCTGTCCCTCGCAGGCTTGGGCGTCATCTTCTCCTTCGGCCTGTTCTGCATCCTGGTTCTCTGAGCAGCAAACCAAGTCCGATCCACGTCCTGAAAGGAACAAGCGATGTCCAACTACCTCTTTGCCACGGGCCAGCATGTCACGCTCACGGCCAAGCGCTTCATCGGTCCCGCCTGGACCGGAGCCTTCGTGGTCACCAAGCTTCTTCCCTCCGGCGGCGAAGAGCCCCGTTACGAGATCAAAGCCGTGGGCGAAACCTATACCAGGGCTGCCTTCGAGAGTGACTTGAGCGCCCGGGCCGAAGGCCTCTAGGACCTTAGCTCTCGGATCGGCGGGGGCTGCCGTCCCTTGAGGGATCATTACTTCGTCTGAACCGGATTTTTTGCTCGTGCTTCACCGGGCCGGTCGCCCTATGTTCAAGCTCGACGACAAGGAGCTTGAGGCATGAGCCTGACCACCCTGCGCTGCATCATCGACGGACCGGTTGCGACCATCACGCTCGCCCGGCCCGACAAGATGAACGCGTTCAACGCCACCATGCATGCCGAACTTCGCGACGCACTGGACCGGTGCGAGCGGGACGATGCGGTCCGCGTGGTGGTGCTGACCGGGGAGGGGCGGGCCTTCTCCTCCGGGCAGGATCTGACGGTGGACCTGAAGCGCGACGAAGAGGGGCGCATCGATCTCGGACCCGCTCTCACCCGCGACTACAACCCGCTGATCCTCAAGCTCTCCAATTATCCCAAGCCGACGATCGCCGCCTTGAACGGGCCGGCGGTCGGCGCGTCCATGAACATCGCGCTGGCCTGCGATATCGTGGTGGCCGCTCGCTCGGCCTACCTGCAGGAGGCGTTTGCCAAGATCGCCCTGATCCCGGACGCCGGCGGCACCTGGATCCTGCCCCGGCTCGTCGGTCCCAAGCTGGCCCTCGCCCTCATGCTCAGCGCCGAGTCGATCCCTGCCGAGGAGGCGCAGCACATGGGCCTCGTCTACAAGGTGTTCGACGATGCCTCCTTTGCGGTCGATGTTGCCGCCTTCGCGTCGAAGCTCGCGGCCGGACCGGGGCTCGCCTACCGGCTGACCAAGCAGGCGGTGGCGCAAAGCCTGTCGAACGATCTGGAGGCGCAGCTTGCCTTGGAGGCCCGGCTTCAGGCGGAGGCAGGCTCCAGCCATGACTTCGCCGAAGGAGTCGCGGCCTTCCGCGAAAAGCGCGCACCCCGGTTCGAGGGACGGTAAGGAGACAAGCGCATGCGTCCCACCTACTGGATTATCGGCCTTGCCACCTTGAGCATCGTCATCGGGATGTTCATGTCCCAGGACCCCGAGCGCGCCGGGCGCCTCTCGCAGATGTATCGCGATGCGGCATTCACGGGCGAGGCGCGCCAGATGGTGATCATGGGGCTCGCCCTCGCGATCGGCGCCTTCGTCGTCTACCTCTCGATGACGCGGCGCTGACGCTGTCCGCCGGAGCGGGGAAGCTCCGGCGCTTTGCTTTCTGCTCTAAGATTTACTTCTCGAGCCGGGCGATCAGGCTCGACGTATCCCAGCGCTTGCCGCCCATGGCCTGGACCTCCGCATAGAACTGGTCGACGATGGCCGTCACGGGCAGGCTCGCGCCGTTCTTGCGGGCTTCGCCCAGCACGATCGACAAGTCCTTGCGCATCCAGTCGACCGCGAAGCCGAAATCGAACTTGCCCTGGTTCATGGTCTTGCCGCGGTTCTCCATCTGCCAGGAGCCGGCCGCGCCCTTGGAGATCACCTCGAGCACCGCCTCGATGTCGAGGCCCGCCTTCTTGCCGAAGTGAATGCCTTCGGCGAGGCCCTGCACAAGGCCCGCGATGCAGATCTGGTTGATCATCTTGGTGAGCTGGCCGGAGCCAGCCGGACCCATGAGGCGTGAGGCGCGGGCGAAGCTCATGATGGCGGGCTCAGCCCTGGCGTAAGCCTCCTGGTCGCCGCCGCACATCACGGTGAGCACGCCGTTCTCAGCGCCTGCCTGGCCGCCCGAGACCGGGGCGTCGATGAAGGAGAAACCCTTTTCCCGGGCCGCGGCGTCAAGCTCGCGGGCCACCTCCGCCGAGGCGGTGGTGTGGTCGACGAAGATCGCGCCGGCGCTCATCCCCTGGAAGGCCCCGTCGGAACCCAGCGTCACCTGACGCAGATCGTCGTCGTTGCCCACGCAGGCGAACACGATCTCCTGGCCCTGGGCAGCCTCGCGCGGGGTTGTGGCCGAACGCCCGCCGTGCTCCGAGGTCCATTGCTCGGCCTTGGATGCCGTGCGGTTATAGACCGTGACCTCGTGACCCTTCGCCTTGAGGTGGCGCGCCATGGGACAGCCCATCACGCCAAGACCGAGAAAAGCAACCTTCGCCATCGTGTGCTCCATCATTCGCTTCTCGTTCTAGGAAGAGAGAATGCCGGGGTCAAACGACTCTATTTGGTGTCGAAGGAAAAATACTTGGCTCGGATCCGGTCGTAGCTTCCATCGGCCTTCACTTGCGCGATCGCGCGGTTGAAACGCTCCCGCAGGCTCTCGTCCTCCTTGCGCAGGCCGATGCCGTAGGCCTCGCGCCGATAGGCCGGCTCCGCAGGCGAGTGGCCGAGGATATGGCAGCAGCCGCCTTCGCGGCTTTCCAGGAACTTGGAAAGGAGCAGTTCATCGGCAAAGACGGCATCCACTCGCCCGACCAGCAGGTCGAGATTGGCCTCGTCCGCCTTGGCGTAGAGGACGATTTCGGAGTCCCTGTAGAAGGTTTTCAGGTAGGTCTCGTGATCGCTGCGCTCGATGGTGCCGATCTTTTTGCCGACGAGCGCCGCAGGAGAGACTTCGCCCGGAGGCACGTCCTTGGAGCCGATGAACACGGCCGGAATCCGGTAGTAGGGATCGGAAAAGGCAATCCGCTTCTGGCGCCGTTCCGTGATCTCCAGCGACGACATGATCGCATCGTATTCCCGGTTCAGGAGCCCCTTGACGATCCCCTCCCATGCATGGGGCACGAGCTCGCAGGCGGCGTTCATCGCCTCGCAAAGGCGATTGAGAAGATCGACCTCGAAGCCCTGCAGCTCATTGTTGGCGTCGATGAAGTTGAAGGGCGGGTAGGCCCCTTCCACGGCGATGCGGATCTCAGGCAGCGGTGACGGAGCGGCCTCCTTCGCAAGCGACGCATGTCCCCCGAACGCCACCAGCAGGCCCACGAGAAGGGCCACCCTGCGCCCGAAGATCGAAACTCTCGTACTCATGGAAAAGCGCCTATCCCCCCGTGACGCTCATGTGGCGGCTCAGCGCCGGGCGGGCATGGCGCCGGTCGATGATGAAGTCATGCCCTTTAGGCTTGCGGGCGATGGCATGCACGATGGCCTGCCGGAGCAGGGCATCGTCCTGGGAGGCGCGCGCCGGGGCCCGCAGGTCGGCGGCGTCCTCCTGTCCCAGGCACATGAAGAGCTGGCCCGTGCAGGTCAGCCGCACCCGGTTGCAGCTTTCGCAGAAATTGTGGGTCATCGGCGTGATGAAGCCGAGCCGTCCGCCGGTCTCCCTCACCCGCACGTAGCGGGCAGGGCCACCGGTGCGATCCTCCAGATCCTCCAGGGTGTACCGTGCCCCGAGACGAGCACGAACCAGGGAGAGGGGCAGGAACTGATCGATGCGCTGCCCGTCGATCTCGCCCAGGGGCATCACCTCGATGAGGGT
>NZ_JAEQMY010000003.1 GCF_016743775.1 Microvirga aerilata
CTGGTCCGCAAGGTCCTACGGGTCCGCAAGGCGAGACCGGAGCCACTGGTCCGCAAGGTCCTACGGGTCCGCAAGGCCCTCAGGGTGAGACGGGTCCTACAGGGCCGGTCGGCCCGACTGGTCCTCAGGGGCCAACAGGTCCGCAGGGTCCGACCGGCCCAACTGGTCCGCAAGGCCCGACGGGTCCAACAGGTCCGCAGGGACCTCAAGGACAGCCTACGCCTGTTTCGAAGCCGCAGATCAAGGGCATGACTACACCTGACGACGATAGCATCGTTGGTACAGACGAGGGTGAGAAGCTGTACGGCTGGGATGGTAATGACACCATCCTTGGCTCGGGTGGCAACGATGCGATCTATGGGAGTGATGGGAGGGACGTTCTCTATGGTGGAGCGGGGAACGACGCGTTCGTCTTCAATACAGCGCCGAGCAAATCCACGAACCTCGATAAGATCATGGACTTCACGGTTCCCGGTGACTCGATCTACCTGGAGAATGCGGTCTTCAAGAAGTTGGGGTCGAAGGGGTCGGTCTCGAAGCCAATGGGTCTGAATAAGGACTTCTTCGTTAAGGGCTCCAAGGCCAAGGACAAGAACGACTATGTCATCTATGACAACAAGAAGGGCGTTCTTCTGTACGACGCGGACGGTTCGGGTAAGGGCAAGGCGGTCGAGATTGCTACCCTCTCCAAGAACCTCGCCATGACCTACAAGGACTTCTTCGTCATCTAAGAAGCACAAAGCCCCGGAGCAATCCGGGGCTTTTTACTTACAAATCATCTCCGACCTTCTCCGAACGTGCGCTGAGCCTCAACCACAAAGGCCAGTTTCAGTGAGGTGCTACGGCGCAAGTTGAGGCTGGGTCTGCGGCTATCATCACAGATGGTCGCTCACATCTCTCATGAAGTTATCCCCGCCAACCGATATGGAGAGTCCGTTTATCTCAAACTGACCGGGAACTTGAGGAATGATTCAGCCGAGACGATCAGGCGAGTAGTTGTGACTTGTGCAACCACCAACGCGTTTGATTTCACCGATACACATGGCAAGCTCTTAGAGAAGCTCTCTTTGAAGCCCAGTGAGGTTATGTCGCTTAATCGTCGGGTGGCTAAAGTGAGCGGCAAACCCACGACGGCGCTCTGGAGGTTGGAAGGGGTGAACAAAGTTTAGCCCAAGCCCTCTTCCAACCTCACACTGAATACAAAAGTTAAGCTTCGGCTGTATATGACCTTCTCTGGCCTCTATCTTCGGCGCGCCGCACCTGTCGCTATCACTCTGGCGTTACCAATGTCTTGGGTAGTTCTTCCGGCGACATGGTATGATCCAGCGGGATCGACGAGAATCTCAACGCCTTTGTATTTCTCGAAAAGCTTGAGACCCAGTTCTTTACGTTGTGTCCATTGCTGCTCGATTTCAGAAACTATCAGTTGTATCGAGCTTTTTTGCTGTACTCCAGCGTATGCGCGCTTGAATTTATCGAGAGCTTCATCACCAAGCCCTGATAGGCGGTTTACAGCATCTTTGATGTCAGGATCATATAGGACCAAATTGGGCCACTGCTGATCAAATTTTTTGAACTCCCGAGAGTCAGCGATTGCATCTTGGGTCATAAAAAGGAAGCCCAGTGCGACAGGAAATACAAAGCATGCAAAAGCCCACAGTGGCGCATTCCTGCGCTTTCGAGTAGCCATTCTGTAGCCAACGAATGCGCACAATACTGGAATGATGATGTATAATACTAACACGTTCTGCCCCGTTTGAATTCTTGATACGTTCTGCGAACATTGCCGCGACGGCGGTATATCATACGGCAAGGTGCAGAATCGATTTTGTAGCCTTCAGAGTTAAGGTTGTCTTTATTAGCAAATCTGTGCGTGGCTCAGACTCAGCAACCATCAGGCTCAACGTCACTGGAACCGTAAAGAATGACTCAACCGGGACGATCAGGCTGGTCACAGTTCTATGTGAAGCGACCAACATGTTCGGGTTCAGGGACGCCTTTGCAAAGCACCTCGACAATCTGGAGCTTAGACCTGGGGAGGTTCTTCCCGTGAAGGGGCGTGTAACGAAGCTGACCGGCAAGCCCACCGCAGTCCTTTGCCGACTTGAGCGAGTGGAGAAAGGTTCACCGTGAGCGACTGCGCCGATTTTGGCCATCGGCAACTTCAACAGAACCTTCCGTGATTTCGTTGGATAAATACCTCGACACTCCACAACGGGGTTTTCAGTGTTTTACCATGAACTTCCCACGCCCGAACATCCGGCCAAGCGTAGTAGGCCACGAGACATTACGAAGCTCTTTGTCCACAAAGCAGAGTGGGCAGACATGGAGGCGATCCAGACAGCCCATGGTCCCAATGAAATTATAGACGGTGAAAAGTTCCCTGTGATCGATGCTTACATTGTCGAGGTACTTTGCGCTAACCCGTCCGCTGCTTTTGCTCTTCTCGAAGCATGGCTCACCTACTGCGAAACAAGCCCACATCGATAGGTTCTGTGATCCCAGTTTATAGACGTTATCTATCTGGCAGCGTTGAGCGGCAAGGCTCGTGATGGGTTCACAAAAGGGTCAAGTTTCTCATGAAAGTCGTTATCAGAATACGATGGGCATGGGTTCGATCTCGAATGTGGTTGGCATGGTACCAAGCACGACTTTCTTCTGGGATTGTCGGGGCCAGATGGCAAATTTGAAGGGCTGGTAGCGACCAGAAAGATCAGCCGACGATAGCGATCCTGGACGGACTATCCCCATGATCTCAGATCGTATGTTTTCGGGCGTGGTAGCTCGTAACGTCGTTGGCCAACGTCCATGGAATGCCTCCAGAACCTCGGACGATGTGAGCGAACCGAGGCTACCCACCCCACGAACACTACCGTCCTGGCCGAACCAGACGTGCAGCATAAACTCCCGCCACCAGCGGCAACAGCGCCTACGGTGGTCTACGAGGTTTCGTGCTTCGATCCTGAAGGTGGAGAAGTCGGCCAGAGTTGGTGAGGGAAGCGCCATCTCGATCACAAACAGTTTCCCGACCGCAGTGGCTTGGATACGTTTTGTCAGTCGGCCAGCATAGCGGCGAGCGCATGGAGCACAGTCAGTTCGAGCACATCTGGATTGAGAACAGCACTTCGTCATGCGGGTATTTATGAACCAGAGATCGGCGGCTAACGAGTTTCCCTTGATCTCAATTCAAACGAACGGTCATAGTTTGGAAAAGTCTTTCCGGAGTCGGAGTCGAATGCCAACCGGTGCCCTGGTTATTGGTCCACAATCATTGTGCAAGGAGTTCCTTCGAAGTGTGGGAGGATTCTACGTCTACATCCTAAGGCGACCTGACGGGCGACCGTTCTACGTTGGGAAGGGTGTTGGAGATCGGGTCTTTGCTCATGAGAATGAGGCTCGGCACCCCAACGACTGGCGCTCGAACGCTTACAAGCTGAATGTCATCCGGTCGATCTGGCGGTCAGGAAAAGTAGTCACTTACGAGATTGACTATGTGGGTGATGATGAGGAGATAGTCTACGCTCGTGAAGCTAAGCTTATCGGCCACTTCAAACGGCTTCACGAAGGTGGACCACTTACAAATCTTGCTCCTGGAGGCGGGGCAACCACAGGTGCTGCACCTGTCTCGAAGGAGAAGCATTCAACAACTCTTGGCGGTATTCCGGACAACAATCCGGAACGGGCGACATTGAATGGGTATATCCTTAGCATCGCAGACATGAAGTCCGTGGTGCTTAAGCCAACGGAACAGTTCGTGGCGCGTCCTACCCAGCGGTATCCAAACAAATCCATGGCCCCATCCCTACGACAGGCGGTGGCACTCGTCGCATCCGCCGCCGCGAATGGCATCGCATTAGATGGGGGTTGCAATATCCCCCGTCGAGTCGTTGTCGAAGGTGTATCGGGCCTTGTAGAGAACGGCGTAGCTTGTGACGTAGTAACGAGCGGCCTCGGAGCCCTCATTCCAAATGCTAATCCTGCGGATGAATGCTTCCAACTCACGGCGGACCAAGCTCGAATTGTGGTGGGCTTGGTCGGAATTCGAAAGTGCGTTGATTTAGGGGTTCTGGACACCCAAGCACTTCTCGCACCGTCCGCGTGAAGGTTGGCGGCTATTACCCGCGCCCACCCGCAGATTCTCAAGAAGTCCTCAGTTTTGAACGCCTGAAACGCCGATGCTCGTCCCAAGGCGCTTAGCGATCTTCGCAACAGTCGCGCGGCTGCAACCAGTCGCGGCCTGGATTTGCGACCACGAGGAACCGGCCCTGAGCATGGATGCGATACCGCTGTTGCGAGCGAGATTCTCCTTACGACCGGTGTAGCGGCCTTCCGCCTTGGCTTTCATTTGCCCTTGAGCCTGTCGGCGACGACGATCTTCGTAGTCTTTGCGAGCCACAGCCGCGAGCACGTCCAGCATCATGCCGTTGACGGCCTCGAACATTCTGAGGGTGAAGTCATCCACCTTTGCGGTCGCCATCATCCAGGAGGTCGGTAGGTCAAGCGCGACGACACGGACGCGACGAGCAGCAAGCTCGGACTTTAGCCGCTCCCAGTCGGGAGCAGTAAGGCGACTGAGGCGATCTACTTGCTCGCATAAAAGGATATCCCCCTCGGAAGCATCAGCCAGAAGCCGGAAAAGCTCGGGACGATCAAGCTTCGTGCCGCTCTCGTTTTCAACGTAGGTGGCTGCGATGCGTAGCCCATGCTCCTTTGCAAAGGTTTCGATCTGCTCACGGGCGCGGGTCGCGTCCTGGCTTTTGTCAGACGCGCGGAGATAAGCACGAACGAACATCGAACCCCCAAATAGTTCAGTTAGGATGGTTCACAGCGTAGCGGTTCATTTATAATGGTCAAGCTTATCTTTCTGAACCAGTTCTCAGCCGGTGTACGAAGGGCATGCCCAAGTTGAACCAATGATCCTGATGTAAGGGGCTGTGCGACGTAGGACTTCCCATGGAACAGTATCTGTTTCTTGGGGAACGTTCCGCGAGAACAACCTCAATCGGATGGAAAGCACCACAATAGCGGCGTGATCGAGCACCAACAGAAACTCCGAAGCCCTAAAGCTCCGAAGGGCTTCAGCGGTATGTAGTAACAGTGGGGCGTGAACGATTAACGGCTGGGTCCTGCTGGTGCCCGTACCTCAAGTCTGCCACGCTTTCAGTCACCGCCAGTAGCGTCACTCCAAAATCATATGATACCGTGATATTTGTGGCCTCGACGGGGATATCATTATGGATGAAGACCACTTCAACATGGCCGTCCGCAAGTTCCTGAAGGAAGTCGGAGTAACATCTCAGCGAGAGATTGAGCGGGTTGTGCGTGAGGGAGCCGTGAAAGGGACGAGCCTGCGGCTTCGCATGACCCTGACTTCAGACGATGAGCCCGCGCTAAAGCATGTCGTCGAAACAACCATCGAACTCCGATAACTCATCCTCTATCTCGGGGGAAGAAACTACCGGGGGCGACGTTGCGGTTTCGAGAACAATGGCCTGTCGCACTGTTCGTATTCGGGATGGTAGTTGTGGCATTTATCGCGAGCGCGACTTACTCCGAGGCGTGGTGCGGCACAGAAGACCGTTCAGCCGCCGTCTGTATCCGGAATTGGGTTAATGCAGCCGGAAACCTGTTTACTTTTGTCATTGCCGCTATCGCAGCCGCCATCGCTTATGGAGCATCGCATCGAGAAGTGAACCTACCCCGGCTTGAATCGCACCGAGAGGTTATCATAAAGCTCGCCAAACTATACGCGCAGATCGAGACCACCTCTGAGGCAGTAAATGCCAATCTGGTATTAGTACAAGAGGCGCTCAGAGAAGATAAAAAGCTTTTGGCAGTCATTGCTGTAAAAAAAGTGACCGATTTGATGTTTGAGCTTGAAAGAGATGTCGGGGGACTGGAGGAATACTCTGACAAGTTGCTGTTTTCTTCTGATGCTCAGTTGCAGTTCGAGAAAGTCCAACTTTTCGGGCGCATAGTGACATCTTCAAGCGGCACTATAAATAAGATTAATTCGCTGCTGACGACGGTAAGAGGCCAAGAATGGAGTCACGAGGACCAAGATCAGATTGGATTCCTTGCATGGTATATGTCGCGTTCAATAGGCCAAATTGATCATTTCATAGAAGACAGCGGCAGATTTTCCAAGCTTGTGCAGGAGTCGCATCGAAAATCTATAGAGTTGGTGGATGATTACCGACGCCAAATAGATAGGCTCAGTCGAGGCGTCTTCCTTTGATGCCCTTGTGCTATGCTCACGGTATGTTCGCCGCTAACCAAAATCTCCGGAAGCTGTTACCGAACCCGACACCCGAAGAACACGTCGAGAAACGTCGTGAGATGTGGCGCGAGCAGAAGGCGCTCCAATGCCCCTTAGTTCATCCTCTGGTGATATGTTCCGAACAACGCGCGGAGGAACGCTCTTGGCACGCTGCCCAACATCCAGGGGCTTGTTGCGTTGGGGCTGGAACTCATCTTGAATTGCACCTCCGAGTGAAGAGGGTAGGGTGAGTAACAGCAGCCTCGTAGGGCAGGTAAAAAATGGTCTGAGCCCGTGCCAGCAGGAGTCGAGGAACCTATGATCTTTGTCGCCACGGGAGAAGGCGAGAACGGGCCGGTATCCACCACGTATGAAATGCCCGCTATGGCACTCCAACAAGCCCACAGGTTAGCCGACGAGGGTGCGCGGCACGTGTTGATCGTCGCGGACGGCCAGGAGTTCGCACCTGTCGATTTCAAGCGTCTCTTCGTTGGGCCTGGGCCGGTCGGAACGTAGCGGAGCGAACAAGGTCTCAAGGTCCGGTCCCTAAGCCGCAGACCCAGGGAAACCGACCTGGGCGCGTGTCCAGTTGAGCGAGGCTCGATCTCATACCGACCGTCAAGCTGGAGGCGAATGATCGAATCAGGCGCTGACCCACACCTGTCGTATGCAGGGGACTCCGGGTGAGAGGAGGACGGCTACCCAGCCTCAGTCCTTCTTCGCGGTATACGGCAACAGGCGCACGAATACGTCGTGAACTGTTTGATAGCATTCACATGAGACCTCTCTGAGAGAAGCCGGGTCCGTGATGGTGATGCCGCCCCGGCCCTGTTTGATCCAACCAGAATTGTCAAACTTCTTCATGATGGCACTGATGGTCGAGCGTTGGGTTCCCAGGCGATCCGCCCAGAACTCATGGGTCAGGGGGATCATCCCCTGATCAACCCGATGGCTCGTGCTCAGGATCAGGCGAGCACAACGGGCTTCCACACTATGGATGGCGTTACAGGCGACGTTCTGGAGAACCCGCGCCATAAGAGCCTCCATGAAGTGGCGCATCTGGCGCTGAATGGCGGGACGTGTGCTGACCACCTCGTGCATCTTTGCGATCTTGATCCGCGAGGCCGTGCCGGTAATCTGCACGACATAGCGCCCAAAAGCCTGATTGGTGACCGCTGCTCCTGTGAGACCTGTGACGCCTTCGCTGCCAAAAACCGACATCTCGGCAGAGCGACCATCGTGCATGACAGCCATCAGCGAGATAATGATGTTATGTGGGAAGTAGGCGTAGGGAAGAGGCTGACCCGTCTCGCAGAGAACCTGACCCTGCTGCAAGCTTACGATCTCCAGGTGGGGCTCCAGACAGGCAAAGTCTTCCGGCTCCAGAGCAGCCAGGAGCTTATTCGCCCGATGCTCCCGGACGGCTCCTGCATACAGCATGTCGGTAGAATACATTTGTTTGTCTGCCCCTTATGGTTCTCTATTCTTATAAGGTGAGCTAAAAGCAAACAGTTTTCTTGTGAGGCACCCTGCCGCAGAAAGTTTATATCTCAACCAATCTCGCCAGTGTCAGAGATTTTGGAGGTTGGGCATGACTAACCTATGTTATTTTTCTGGGATCAACCTGCTTAACCTGGATGAGCCGGGATCAGCACGACTGGAATTGCCAGTTTGCAGGACAACTTGAGACGCTCGGCGGTATCGAGGCAGCGTAGAAGAGCCTGGAGGCGATGCTCACCTCCAGGCTCTTCTTCTTACCTCACACGAGTCCTGACCAAGACCATCTCGGCATCGGCGGCGAAGCTGACACCGATAGTCAGATTGCCGATGGCGGCTTCGGATAGCGGGTGACACCCAGCCTTCTGAGGGTCACAGGTGACCCGCTTTTATGTCCAGACCAGTCTGCGTAGGTCCGGATCGTCCGGTCAGGGAGGACGAGCGCGTTGCGACGTGAGGCCCGAGCGGGTGCGCTATCGAGTTCATCACGAGATCACAGGTACATCGACGAGATGAGATCACCGAGATGAGATTACGACATCGAGGGAGCCGAAGGCGACCAAGCCAATCCTGAAGGCTAATCCAAAGACTTATGAGGCCGACTTCAAGTCGCCCTGCCAAGGCCATTCCCGTTCAACGGCTTACGCCGTTGCACTCTCATGGCCGCTGGCTCGTCGATGTAGAGATGTAGTTTGTGATATACATGAATCTATATCTAAATAGCCTACGGCTATTACGTGCCGACTTCTATTTCTTAAGAGATATTTGTCTACATCTACTACATATCTACATAAAGGACCTATAAGTCCCCATGTAATAAGGGATTTCTCCGATGTAGATCGGGAGTGATGATCTTCCCCCGTGTAGGCCCGATCCTCCAGCATCACCCATATCCGGCCCAATCCGGCCACATCCCACGAGAACGAAGGCTTCAGCCGCAGTGGGAGTGGGTGAGGCGGTTCGGACGCGAAGCGGACGGACCCTTCATATTCAGGCAATCATGCATCGGTCGCATATCAGGGCTGCGTCAGAGTAGGGGGATTTTTGCACGAAAAATAATGCGCGAGAAGAATCGCCTCCGCTAAATAGGTGCAGATGTCGAATGAAGGTTAAGTTAACACAAAATCTTCATCCGACATCGCTAAAGCTGTACTGGATCGTATTGCGGTCCGGTGAACTAACTATCTATTATATAAAGTTCTTTTATTTATGATTACCGATACTATCATTGTTCCGGATGCTCCGAGGAGCAAGTGGGAAGAACACAACGATTACCAGCGTGAAATCATCAACGACTTGACCGCACGGATCGTCAAAGGCGAAATCATCGACCCTGGCTTCATCGAGATCACCATCAGTCCGAACTACGACAACACCCTAATCCGTGACTTCGGAATCAAGAACGAGATTGTCAGCAAGGCACAGTTCAACGAGATGCTTCGTCGGGTGAAGGTCAAGGACGTGCTTGGTGCGATCCCGATGAACCCCACTCATCTTGTTGAGATCGTGGTGAAGCGGGACAAGGTCGAATGCCAGTATGACGGAAGGCTGACCCGAGATGTCGTGGCGTTCGAGATCATAGAGGCGACCGGCGAGAAGCTCTACTACGATGCCGAATCCATGAAGGACGAACTGGTTCGGCTCCAGCGTGAGTTCCACCATCCGAAGACCCTCAACTTCATGGACTTCGAACGTCAGCTTCGTATCCTGAACGACAATCTTCGCCTTAATTTCAGCCGTGATGCGATCTCTGACGCCCTGACGCAGTGGTACGAGAACAGCAAGAAGGCTCGTCTCTTCTACCTGTTCGGACAGGTCGGTATGGGTAGGACCCGTGGGGTTGGTGTGGTCGGGGTCGATCAGATGTGGACCGATCTGGCCGAGAAGGTTTTCGATACCAGCCACGACGGCCCTGATTTCATCATCGCCGTCCTGAAGAAGTTCATCTGGCAGGTAAAGCGGAAAATCAGGAACTCTGCCAACGTGATGCTGCCGGTAACAAACCATCTGATGCCGGTGATCCTGGGTCCGCAGGGCAAAGGCAAGTCCACCTTTGTCAACATGTTCATCGCACCGTTGAAGGAACTGACCCTGGAGGTCGATTTTAAGATGATCGAGGATGACCGCAATATCGACATCTGGAACAGCTTCATCCTATTCCTTGACGAAATGGGCTATGCCTCGAAGGCGAACGTAGACACCATCAAAAACGCGATCACGGCCACAACCCTGACCCGGCGTCCGATGCGTTCGAACTCTAAGGTTACAGTCAGCCAGAATGCCACCTTCATCGGATGCTCGAACAAAACCCTGGCACAGCTTATCAAGGACCCGACCGGTATCCGCCGCTTCGTTGGCCTTCAGTTCTCAGCCAACCCTTGTTGGAACACCATGAACCAGATCGATTACCTGAAGCTGTGGCTATCGGTCGATCCGAACACGGAAGACCCGATGCTGCCCTTCATGGACCTGTTGAAGGATCGGCAGGAAGAGGAACGCGAGAAGGGCCGTGTCGAAGAATGGCTGGCTCAGTTCGAGCCGAGCGCAGGACCGGCTAAGGAATATGGCAAGACGTTCTATGGCCTGTCCAAGGCTGGAAAGATCGCAGCCAAAGACCTGTTCGAGCTATATAGCGAATGGGAAGGAGTGATGTTCCCTGGATCGTATGGCCGTATGTCGGTCAACGAATGGGGCCACGAGATGAAGCGTCTGTTGGACAACGATCCGGCTTCCGTCCCGTTCGAGAAGGGCACCCGCAGTTCCAAAGGTGTCACCTACGTCCACACGGGATCGCTGAACATCGTTCCCATGGCGAAGGCCCAGAAGGTCGGATACGTGCGCTGATGACTATGACCCTTGATGACATTGTGGACCTGATCCACGCAGACCATCAGAGTAGCCTTGGAAGGTTGCTGCACATGTTCCGTACCAACGGCTTCCCGGAAGGCTGCACTGAAGAGAGCATCATCACCATGCTGGAACTCGCTCGCGATTTCCGGATCGAAGAAGCCGAAGAACTCGTTGAGCGGTGGCCCATCATCGTCTCGACCGAAAACTGGTCGACTTGGATCGAGATGGACGCGTCAAAGGAAGAAGTGCGCGAATGGGCGAGGGAGAACCTTCACGGTGGTTGGGACTTCCACCATGGCTTGAAGTTGGTCTCCTTCGAGAACGACGTTGATGCGGTTTTCTTCAAGCTTCGGTGGCGCTGACCAAAACAGATTGGAATCGGCCCTCAATGGGCTGATTCTCGTTTCCGACCTGGAATACCGGCATATGTGACGACGCCCTGATCCCACAATAGACTACCTTAACCAATAGGACGCGACCTTCGCCGATTTCGAATGCCCGTTCAAAGGATACGCTACGGTCGGACATGGGGGCGGGACATAGAGTAGCCACCCACATCCGGCAAAGCTGACGCCCCCAGGACCTCTCGGAAAGCCTTCCGCACGGCGAAGCTGGTGTCGGGCACCGTGCAGTGAACCTGCCTTAGCCGCCGTCTTTGCTAAGGCTTCACCCCAGCTTGGCCGTAGCCGTATCTGTACCCACGACTACCGGGTCAACGAACCAACCGCCCCTGTGGACCGTCGCCTCGAAGGGGTGAATGGGGATGTGTGCCTCCAATCATGCCTGAACCACGATGATCATGGGGCCAGGAGCACGATGATCAGGACCATCGTGAACAGCGGGTAGTCGTCCTTGCTGATCATCGTCGGAATTTGCTCTTCCAGCGCTCGAACCGAGCGTCGTCCTCCGCTTTTTGCGTGGCCGAGCGTAGGTCCGTTACAATCTCAGGCTTGACATTAGGCGCGACGGGTTGAGGAATTGGCGCGGAACCTGCCTCTTCCTTCCGCGAAGAGCCCTCTTCTTTTTCCTTTTTCTCTTCCTTCTTTTCTTTTTTTTCATTTGATTGGAGATGGGCGCTCGAAAAGTGCCGGGTATTCTTCCACTCCTTTCGACGCTCCAACCACTGGCTCCATTTTGGTGTGGCCGTGATCAAGTTGGTCTTGTTCAGGCGTCCCTCCCGGCGGTAGAGGACGCCGAGCAAGCCAAGCTCCTTGCCTTTCTTCAGGGCGCTGCGGACGACCTTGACGCCGCAACCGGCCAAGTCGCCGATCTTAGCGACGTAGAGGTCGCAGTAGCCGTGATCGTTGATCTCGACCCCAACAGTTGTCAGGACAGCCGTCTCGCCTGGGGTCAGGGCGGCTGAGAACGTGGGCGGGACCAGGACGCCTCTTTTACCATGTGCCAATCCATAGCGCCGTTCCCGCCGCTTCTGGCGTTGCTCCGAGGAGGGGAGGTTACGTGGACGATGCGGTACGAGACCTGGAAGGTTGAACTGGACCCCATTCTGCGCGAGGACCTTCCCGGCGAGCTTCCCGAGGGCTTGGTGCTTGATGGACACCGCGACCTTTTGATCAAGTCGGAGAGGTCTTCGGCCATTGGCCACCGCCATAACCGCTTCAGCCTCCTTATCTGAGAGACCCGAGAGGCTGGTCATATGCCGATTGATGAAATCCTTGGAGAAGTGATCGATAGCTACGTTCTCATGCGGCAGATCACGGACTGTCTCCATCCACGTCTTAAAAGACCGACTCTCCACAACCATCGCTCCCGATGGCCGTAGGCAAAGCTTCGCCGTCGAGGGCCGATGACCCCTTGACGAGCAGATACGGTCATGGAATTCTGGCCCTGCGAGAAGCGGTTTGTTCCACGAGCCGAATTAGATTGGCCCCGGTCTGCAAACCGGGGCTTTTCTTTTGCCTTACCTCACGACCATTCCTTCCAGCGTTTCACAGCCAGAGAAGCGGTTTCAGAGCTTGGCTATCGACGTTCTCACCAGTCGAAGTTTGAATTTGTTCAATTCTCGGAGCTGAAGGTGAAGGACTTGCCGTCGCTCAAGATCACCTTGGTCCGGAACGCCCTCTGGGCCAGGCGGCCCGGCTCAAAGGTCATGCGCACGGTGTCCACCGCGCCGAGCTGAACCTCATGGACCTTGCGGCCGGAATCGACGGTGAGCTTGTCGCCGTTGAGGATAAAGGAGATCGGCCCGCTGAAGGGCTTGGGGCTGTGGGCGTAGGTCTGGGTCATGGTCTCGATGGGCCTCAGCCTTGATCAAGGCTGCTTTGTTCTTGCCGGATGATGCTCACCGTACCAGTTCGCGCATCGCATGGTCTATGCCTTCGAGATTGAGCGGATACATGCGCTCGCCGAAGAGCTGGCGGATCAGGGTGATGGATTGGGTATATCCCCAATGGGGTTGGGGGACGGGGTTGAGCCACACCGCCTTCGGGAAATGGTCCAGGATGCGCCGAAGCCAGGCCTGCCCCGGCTCCTCGTTCCAATGCTCCACCGATCCGCCGGGATGCGTGACCTCATAGGGGCTCATGGAGGCATCGCCCACGAAGACCACCCGGTAGTCGGACGGATAGGTGCGGATCACGTCGAGGGTGGGAATCGTCTCGTCGAAACGGCGGCGGTTTTGCTTCCACAGGTTCTCGTAGACGCAGTTGTGGAAGTAGAAGTGCTCGAAATGCTTGAACTCGAGCCGGGCCGCCGAAAAGAGCTCTTCCGCCACCTGGATGTGCCAGTCCATGGAGCCGCCCACATCGAGAAAGAGCAGCACCTTGACCGCGTTGCGGCGCTCGGGGCGCAGGCGCACGTCGAGATAGCCCTTGTGGGCGGTCTCGTGAATCGTCTCGTCGAGGTCCAACTCCTCGGCCGAACCCGTGCGGGCGAAGCGGCGCAGGCGGCGGAGGGCGACACGCATGTTGCGCACGCCGAGTTCGACATTGTCGTCGAAATCCCTGAACTCGCGCTTGTCCCATACCTTCACGGCCCGGAAATTGCGGTTCCTGTCCTGGCCGATGCGGATGCCTTCCGGGTTGTAGCCGTAGGCCCCATAGGGCGAGGTGCCGGCGGTGCCGATCCACTTGTTGCCGCCCTGGTGGCGGCCCTTCTGTTCCTCGAGGCGCTCCTTCAAGGTTTCCCAGAGCTTGTCCCATCCCATGGCCTCAAGCTGGCTCTTCTCCTCGTCGGTGAGGTACCGCTCGGCGAGCTTGCGCAGCCACTCCTCCGGGATCTCCGTCTCGCCTAAAGCCTGCCCCATGCTCTCGATGCCTTTGAAGGCATGGGCAAAAACCTGATCGAACCGGTCGAAATGGCGCTCGTCCTTCACCAGGCAGGTGCGGGAGAGATAATAGAACTCCTCGACGCTCTTGTCGGCCAGGTCCTGATCGAGCGCCTCCAGCAGGGACAGGTACTCCCTGAAGGAAACCGGCACCTTGGCCGCGCGCAGCTCGGTGAAGAAGGTGAGAAACATCGCGCCAGTGTCAGGCAATGGCCGAGAAGGTCAAGCGCCAACCGGGAAGTCCGGTCTGGCTTTCACTTCCCGACCGTCCGCCGCGCCCGGAACTCGGCCCGTTCGGGCTTGCGGTTGTTTTTCTTGAGAACCTCCCGGAACTCGTCGCGCCGCTCGTGGATGGACGCAATGACAAGGCCCATGGGCACGCCGATATCGGCCAGCACCGCTTCGCTCAATTGCAAGGATGCCTCGATGGTCTCCGGTACCGCATCGTCCACGCCAAGATCATAGAGCTGGGCGGCATGCTTGTCGTCCCGGGCGCGGGACACGATGGTGATGTCCGGCCGCTCCTGACGGGCGGCCGCAACCACGGCCTCGATGGAGCTCGGGGTATCCAGGGTGATGACGAGGGCGCGGGCCTGCTCGATGCCGCAGGCGCGCAGGAACTCCGGATAGGATCCATCGCCGAAATAGACAGGCTTGTCCGTTTTGCGCTGGTCGGCGACGCGGACCGGGTCCATGTCGATGGCAAGATACGGCACCTTGTGCCGCTGGAGCATGTCGCCGACGAGCTGACCGACGCGCCCGTAGCCGGCCACGATGACGCGCCCGGCCTCCTCCGGCGGCGGAGGAACCGCTGCCGCTGGATCGATGGGGCGCTTCTTCTCGAGCTGACGGCTCAGGCGCCGCCCAAGGCGGGCAAAGAACGGGATGGCGATCATCGTCAGCGTGGTCACGAGCAGAAGGTTCTGGCCGGTTTCCCTGGGAACAAGACCCGACACGATGGCGCTGCCCAGGATGACGAGCGCGAATTCCCCGCCGGGCCCCAGAAGCAGGCTCGTCTCGGCGGCTTCCGCGGCATTAAGGCCGAAGGGGCGGCTCAGCCAGTAGATGATCACGCTCTTGATGGCGATTACGAAGGTGGCCACGGCCAGGATGGTCAGGGGCGCCTCAAGGAGCCGGAACACATCCAGGCTCATGCCGACGGAGACGAAGAAGACGCCGAGCAGAAGGCCCTTGAACGGCTGGATGGTCGTGTCGACGGCGCGGCGGTACTCGGTCTCCGACAGGAGGATGCCCGCGATGAAGGCACCAAGCGCCATGGAGAGGCCGCTTACGGCGGCCACCAGGCTCGTCACCATGATCACGAGCAGGCAGGCCGCCATGAAGAGCTCGGGGCTCTTGGTGGCCGTCACCAACTGAAAAAACGGCCGCAGCACCAGACGCCCGATCCCCACGATCACGGCGAGCGCCAAAGCCGCCTGCAGGAGGGCCATCGCGAAGGACAGCATGGTCGCGTCCGGCTGCCGGGTGTCCAGGGCCGCGATGGTGAACAGGATCGGCGCCACCGCAAGATCCTGGAAGAGCAGGGCGGAGAAGCTGGCGCGCCCGGCGGAGGTGTTGAGCCGCCTTTTCTCGGCCAGCACGGGCAGGACGATGGCCGTCGAGGAGAGGGCGAGCGCAATGCCGATGATCACCGCGGCCGTGATGGTATTCACGATTTTGAGGGCGAACAGGCTCAAGGCGAGCGTGCAGAGCACGACTTGAAGCGTGCCGAAGCCGAAGACCAGCCGGCGCAGGATGCGAAGGCGCTGCCAGGACAGCTCGATGCCGATGGTGAACAGCAGGAAGACCACCCCGAACTCGGCAAGCCGTGAGGTTCCCTCCGGGTTGGTGAAGGTCAGCCAGTCGACCCAAGGGTAGTCCGGGATGAGCCGCCCAAGACCATAGGGTCCCAGCAACGCGCCTGCTGCCAGAAACCCCAGCACCGGGCTGATTCTCAGCCGGTGGAACAGGGGGACGACAATGCCTGCGGTTGCCAGAAAAAGAATGGGTTCCTGATAGGCGTACAGGTCTACCGCGGCGGCCATCGCTTCCTTCCGGTCATGGATATTGTCGTTCTAGCGGGAGAGGGTGCGCAAGGGGTTAATTCCGCTCAAGGCCCATGGAAGGCGCGACATGAGCGCATGGCTGCCGGCGTGGCTGTGTCGAGAATGTCACCCTGAGGCTGCTGAGCAGAGCCCGGAATCGCCGGCCCAGTAGAGCGCCTGAACCTCAACGCTGTCATCCCCGCGCAGGCGGGGATCCATCACCACGGCGTCTCAGGAGAGGGCGAACAGCGTCGCGTCTTGTTCTGCAACGTTAGCGGTTATGGATCCCGGGCTCTGCTTCGCAGCCCCGGGATGACAGTGTTTTGTCTTGAGAACGTTCCCCAGATTGGCTCGGCCGTCCCAAACGGCGGTGCTCACAAACTAGTCCAGCGTCGCCAGCGCCTGGGCGAGGTCCGCCACCAGATCGTCCGGGTGTTCGATGCCGATGGAGACGCGGATGGTGGCGTCCGAGACCCCAAGGCGGTCGCGGGTAGCCTTCGGCACGCCCGAATGCGTGGTGGAGGCCGGGTGCGAGATCAACGACTCGGTGCCCCCCAGGCTCACCGCGAGCTTGAAGACCTGCAGGGCATTGAGCACCCGGAAGGCTTCCGCCTCGCCGCCCTTCACGTCGAATGAGAAGGTGGAGCCGGGGGCCTCGCACTGCGCCTTGTAGACCCGGTGCGCCGGGGAGCCCTCGGGCAGGTAGGCGAGGTGATGGACCTTCACGATGCTGGGGTGCTCGTGCAGGAATGCGGCGACGATCTCGCCGTTACGGTTGGCCGCGTTCATGCGCAGGGACAGGGTCTCAAGCGAGCGGCCCAGCATCCAGCAGGAATGAGGATCGAGCTGCGTGCCGATGGCGGAGCGCAGCAGGCGCACGGCCTTTATGTGCTCCTTCGAGCCCAGCGCCGCGCCGGCGATCAGGTCCGAGTGGCCGCCGACATATTTCGTGAGCGAGTAGACAGAGATGTCGGCCCCGTGCTGGATCGGCTTCGAGAATACCGGGCCGAGCAGGGTGTTGTCGCAGACGATGACCGGGCGATGCCCCTGCGCCTCGCCGATCTCGTCCGCGACCTGCCGGATCAGGGCGATATCCACGAGAGTGTTCAGCGGGTTGGACGGCGTTTCGATCTTGATCACCGAGACGCGCCCCTTCGCCTGCGCCTCCTTTGCGGCCGCACGGATGCCGGCCTCGTCCACGCCGTCGCCGAAGCCCACCGCCCCGATGCTCATATTGGCGAGCGTCTTGGCGATCAGGGTCTCCGTGCCGCCGTAAAGGGGCTGCGAGTGGAGAATCACGTCGCCGGGCTTGGCGAAGGCCAGGATCGTCGTGGCGATGGCCGACATGCCGGAGGAGAAGAGGAGGCCTGCCTCCGCTTCCTCGAAGATGGCGAGCCTGTCCTCGACGATCTCGGAATTGGGGTGGTTGAAGCGGGAATAGACGAGGCCGGCCGTCTCTCCTTGAGGCGGCTCCCGGCGGCCTGCTACGTAGTCGAAGAACTCCTTGCCGTGCTCGGCGCTGTTGAACACGAAGGTGGAGGTCAGGAAGACCGGAGGCTTCACGGCACCCTCTGACAGGGTTGGATCATAGCCGTAGCCCAGCATCAGGGTTTCGGGCTTCAGCTTATGATTGCCGATGCGGTCCTTGTGATAGCGGTTGTAAGCCATAGGTGATTGTCCTCCCGGTTTGTTTGTCGTCGCTTTATGTCCTGGGCTTAACCTATGAAGGCGATTGCCGAAAGGTGACTGCAGGTCTTAGGGTCTGGATGAAACAAGGAATTGTGGAATGGCGCGTTTTGCCGGAACCGAATCGTATGTGGCCACCGAGGATCTCACGGTCGCCGTCAATGCGGCGATCACCCTGGAGCGCCCGCTTCTGGTGAAGGGCGAGCCCGGCACCGGCAAGTCGGTTCTGGCAGAGGAGATCGCCAGGAGCCTGAACGCGCCGCTGCTGACCTGGCACATCAAGTCCACCACCAAGGCCCAGCAGGGACTCTACGAATACGACGCGGTCTCCCGCCTGCGCGACAGCCAGCTCGGCGACCCCCGCGTGTCGGACATCAGCAACTACATCAGGCGCGGCAAGCTGTGGGAGGCTTTTCAAGCCGAGACCCGGCCGGTGCTGCTGATCGACGAGATCGACAAGGCGGATATCGAGTTCCCCAACGATCTCCTGCTCGAACTCGACCGCATGGAGTTCTTCGTCTACGAGACCGGGGAGACGGTGCGGGCGGCGCAACGCCCCATCGTCATCATCACCTCCAACAACGAGAAGGAGCTGCCGGACGCCTTTCTGCGCCGCTGCTTCTTCCACTACATCAAGTTCCCGGATCCCGAGACCATGGGCCGGATCGTCGAGGTGCATTACCCGGGCATCAAGCACCGGTTGGTCGAGGAAGCGCTGAAGATCTTCTTCGACGTGCGCCAGGTCCCGGGCCTGCGCAAGAAGCCCTCAACCTCCGAGCTGCTCGACTGGCTCAAGCTGCTCCTGTCGGAGGATATCGGCCCCGAGCAGCTGCGCGAGCGCGATACCCGCAAGCTCATCCCGCCGCTCCATGGGGCGCTGTTGAAGAACGAGCAGGATGTGAGCCTCTTCGAAAAGCTGGCCTTCATTGCCCGACGGGAAGGACGCTGATGCTTCGCCTCCTGCTTCTGCGCCACGCCAAGGCCGCATGGCCCTCAGGCACCTTGGATCTCGACCGACCTCTCGCAGGACGCGGCCAGGAGGCGGCGGCCCTGATGGGACGGTACCTGAAGGACGAGGGGCTCGAGCCCGATCTCGCCATCGTGTCCGCCGCCCGCCGGACGCAGGAAACCTGGGAGCGCGTTCAGCCCTTCCTGAGCGAGGTCGAAATGCGCCAGGACGGGCGGATCTACGAGGCGCCTGTCGGACGGCTTCTGGAGGTCGTCCGGGATGTGGAGCCCGAGATCCGCACCCTCCTGATGATCGGCCACAATCCCGGCTTCGAGGAGCTTGCCCGGTTTCTCATCAGCGAGGGCGACATGGACGGTCTTCTGCTGCTCGGCCAGAAATACCCGACCGCAGGTCTCTCGGTCATTGATTTCCCGTTGGAGAGCTGGGGCAAGGTCGGGCAAAAGACCGGGCGCCTGGAGCGCTTCGTGACGCCGAAGTCGCTGGGCAGCGGCGAGGACGACTAGGCGCTTGAGCGCTCCATCCCGATGAGACGCCGCCATCTCGGGTCGCGAGGGGATTGCGCCTGAGGCGGAAGCGGCCCCGGTCAGGCGGTCAGGCGGTCAGGAATGAACATATCGGCTTCACCATCGTTCTGCCTGAAACCTTCCTTCCAATCCTTACCCTCCTGCAGCAGGGGCTGATCCTCAGCATGGTGCCTCAGACCGTTTACGCGCTCGCTCTCGCGGTCCGCGCGCTCCTTCCCGGCAACTCGGACGAGGCAGCCAACGGCAATGCGCAGCCGAACGGGAGCATGCCGGCTCATGCGGCGCTATACCAGCCGGATACCCGCGAGGTCACCAACTGGCGCACCGAGGCCATGGATGCCCTGGAGCCCAAGCCGGTCGTGGCCATGGCGGCCCTGTTCAAGGCCGAGCGCCCCTTCGTCACCCGCTGCGTGAAGCTCAATAACTATTGGTGCATCAAGAGCGCACGATGGAACGGGGAGCTCGCCACCGACACCGAAGGCCATGTGGGCTTCGTCTCCGCCGATCACGGGGCCGATGCCGCCGCCAACCTGCTGCGGCGCTATTACATGGAGTACAAACGCAAATCCGCCTTGGACATCGTGCGCCGCTGGGCGCCGGCCGAATGCAATGTGGCGACGGGAATCGGCGGCGTGGCGATGCTGGCGGTGCGGGGCATCGGCGGCACGGTCCGGGCCCAGTATCTCGCCTCGCGCAAGCGGGGAGGGGGCAAATCCGGAGCGGCCGTGCGGTATACGGCGAAGGCCAGCCCGGGCGGCAAGCCCGGTCGGGTTTCCATGGTGATCTCGCTGGCGCCGAAGACGCCCCAGTTCCGGGTGCCGAGCATCGCCGCCGGCATGGGCGAGAAGCCGAAACCCGCCAAGCCGCCGGAGCCGCTTGTCGCGGCCCGCCGCAAACCGGTCCGCGAGCCGGCAGCGACCGCCTCGGCAGCCCCGAAACCTGCGCCCAAGGTGCAGGTGGCGGCTGCCTGCCCGTCGGAAGAGCAGCGCCACCGCAACTATGCCGGCCGGATGGTCGAGGGCCTGGGTTTGGGACCGGCCGATGACCTGAAACTGTTTGCCGAGGACGGCACCCCCCAGCCCAACCTGGTGCGCGTGATGCTGGCAATGTCGGCTTTCGAGCTGGGGGCGCTGCGCGCAAACCTCGACCTCGTTGAGGGAGCGGTTCGCCGGATGGCGGAGCGGATTGCGTTGGCGAAGGGTGGCGAGCCTTAGAAAATTTTCAGGGCAGCCTATTGTCCTCAAGGTAGCTCCCTGTGCGATCCTGCCGCACCTCTCCGTTCAGAGAGTTGCATGGGGGCAAGATGTCCCCTGAAACAGACACATTCCTTTGTGCGATTGCAGGATCAGCTATGGCCGCGCCTGTCCTTTGGGGCTCCGAATTTACCGTCGATCTCAAGAGCACGGAAGGCGTGCAAGAAGAAACGTCGGTGATCGCTTTCGCCGATGGGAGCTTCCTTGCAGTCTGGACCGACCGTGAGGCAGGTGGCGATATCGTCGGTCAGTTCCTTGCGGCGGATGGAACGCATAAGGGAGAAGCATTCCTCGTCACCAGTTCCCCTACTGGAGATCAAGGAGCGCCGCAGGCGGCGCTCCTGAGCGGCGGCCGTTATGTGGTGGCCTGGAGCAGCGGCGGCGGTGCCGATGAAGTTGGCGTTTGGGCTCGTATCTTCAGCCCGCAGGGACAGGGCGGCAACGACATATATGTCGGCAACACCGGCGTTCCAGCAAATCCGCTGCTCTCCGTTTCTGCCCTAGGCGAGGGTTTTGTTGTCGCCTATGCGTATACAGAATCTTTCTTCAATCCGTTGCATGTCTACGCCCATGTCTTCGATCCGAGCGGAGTCGCCGTAGGCTCGAGAATCAAGGTCAACGGAGCGGGGGGCAAGGCTGCCTTCAAATCCGATGTGGTGGCGCTGGACAATGGTCAGTATGCGGTTTTCTTCGAGGGAGAAGAATACGCAGGTGATCGGGATGGGGACATCCGTTGTCGCGTACTCTCGGCAACCGGCGAAGAGATTGTGCCTGAATTTCGGGTACCAGCTACTCTCGCAGGTTCGCAGTCGTCACCCAGTGCCGCCCGGCTGGCCGATGGCCGTATTGCCGTTGTCTGGGAGCATGGGGATGCGACGACGGGGGACCACTCTGGATATTCCATCAGGGCGCGCGTCATCAATCCGGAGGGCTGGGCGTCTGGGCCGGAGTTTCAGGTCAATCTCATGACCGTCGGGAATCAGGGCAATCCTCAGCTGACAGCGCTGGCGGACGGCGGGTTTGCCGTCACATACCGTCATGTGCCTGATCCCCTCAACGGAGGAGGCGAAGATATCCGCATCGCCTGTTTTGATGCCAACGGCACGACCCGTGGCGAGATCAGGGTGACCGCAGATAGCCGTGCGTCTGAGCCGACCATGACTGCGCTCGCCGATGGCCGGCTTCTCGTCACATGGACCATGTGGTCAAGTGATGATCCGGATAATCCCAAATCCGACATTCGCGCTCAGATCGTCGATCCACGCAGCAGGGGAGTGGACCTCGCCGGCACGTCCGGTGACGATCACTACGTCGGTTCAACCTTCGCTGACAGCCTGAACGGAGGCAGCGGCCACGATCATCTGAGAGGTGCGGGCGGCAACGATATCCTCACGGGCGGGATCGGGGCCGATACCCTTAATGGTGGTGCGGGAGCAGACACCATGTCAGGCTCTGCAGGTAATGACACATATGTCATCGATGCGCTGGATAGGATTATCGAAACGCCTGATGGCGGGATCGACACAGTCCAAAGCTCTGCGAGCTACACCCTTGGAGAATACCTGGAGCATCTCACTGCGACGGGGCAGGTGGCCATGACCCTCACGGGCAATGCACTTGGTAATGTCATTAAGGGCAATGCGGCCGCCAATACTCTCGATGGCGGCGCCGGCGCGGATTACCTTCTGGGCGGGGCAGGGCACGATACTTATGTTGTGGATGGCGGCGATCAGATCACTGAGCTTGCCGGCGAGGGAAGCGACACTATCCTGACGGGCACTTCGTGGATCCTGGGAACGCATTTTGAGCACCTGACGGCCACCGGATCGGCCGCGGTCAACCTGACCGGCAACGAGCTCGACAACGTTCTGACCGGCAATGCGAGCGCCAACGCTCTCGACGGACTGGCCGGCAACGACACGATCGTGGGCGGCGGCGACGCGGACGCCATGACGGGCGGCGTGGGCAACGACCTCATCTATGTCGATCATGCCGGCGATGTGGTGGTCGGGCAGGCCGGCCAGGGCAGCGACACGGTGATGGTCAACACCGCCGCCTATGCGCTCAGCGCCGGGGCCGAGGTGGAGACCCTGGTGGCCGGTGTCGGGGCGGTGAGCCTCACGGCGTCCGACTTTGCCAACACGGTGACCGGCAACGCCTTGAGCAACAGCCTGTGGGGCCTTGCCGGCAACGACCGGATCACGGCGGGATCGGGCAACGACAAGGTGTATGGCGGCCTGGGCAACGACACGCTCTACGGCGAAGGCGGCAAGGACATCTTCGTGTTCGACACCAAGCTGAACAAGAGCACCAACGTGGACCGGGTCGAGGACTTCAGCTCCCGCGAGGACGGGTTCCATCTGGAGAACCGGATCTTCACCAAGCTGGGGGCGGGCTCGATTTCCAAGCCGAAGAAGTTCAACTCGGACATGTTCGTCGAGGGCAAGAAGGCGCAGGACCGGGAGGACCGGATCGTCTACGACAAGAAGACGGGCGCCTTGTACTACGACCAGGACGGCACCGGCTCCAAGGCGCAGGTGAAGATCGCCACCCTCGATAAGAACCTGAAGATCTTCTACCACGACTTCTTCGTCATCTAAGTCGTTGAACCGACGAGAGCGCCCGCCGCCGATGAGCGGCGGGCGCTTCGTTTTTACTGCACGTCCGGCATGAATGCCCGCACTGTCAGACCCGGAAGCGCGCTCCTGCTTGGCAATTGGCCTCGGCACCCCCATCTGAACCCGAACGCCAACAACGTTCGGGTTCCCGGTGCCACTTCTGTCTGATCTTGCCTCCCGCGCCGGGTCCGCTGCGCAATCGCTCTGGGAGGCCTCCGGCCAGCTCGTTCAGCCCTCCCTTCGCCTCGGCGTCACGGGGCTCGCCCGCTCCGGCAAAACGGTCTTCACGACCGCGCTGGTGCATCATCTGACGCGAGGTACGAGCCTTCCGGCCTTCCGGGCTTCCGCCGAGGGGCGGATCCGGCGGGCGCATCTGGCGCATCAGCCGGACGATGCGGTTCCACGCTTTCCCTATGAAGAACATATGGCGGCCCTCACGGAGAGCCGGCGCTGGCCGCAATCCACCAACCGCATCAGCGAACTGCGGGTGGACATCGATTACGAGCGCAAGGGGGGCTGGCGCACGGGTCCCGCATCGCTTGCCCTCGACATCGTGGATTACCCGGGCGAATGGCTGCTCGACCTTGCACTTCTCGATGCAGGCTATGCGGAATGGTCCCGGCAGACCGTGGAGGCAAGCCGCAAGCGCGATCGGGCACCGGTTGCGGGCCGCTGGCACGAGGCCCTGAAAACTCTCGATCCGTCAGGGTCCGCCGACGAACTGCTCGCGTCGAAAGCGAGCGAGGCCTTCAAGGATTATCTCACCGCCCTGCGCGCCGGATCGGAGGCGGTGGCGACGACCCCGCCCGGGCGCTTCCTCATGCCGGGGGACCTGGCGGGATCGCCCGCGCTTACCTTCGCGCCGCTCGATCTCCCTCAGGGGCATGCAATCGAGCCGGGAAGCTTCGCGGCCCTCATGGAGCGGCGCTTCGAGGCCTACAAGACCCATGTGGTGAGGCCCTTCTTCCGCGATCACTTCCAGCGCATCGACCGGCAGATCGTGCTGGTGGACGTGCTGGCCGCCATCGATGCCGGGCCGGTGGCGCTGGCCGAGCTGGAGGATGCGTTGGATCAGGTGCTCATGTCGTTCCGGACGGGGCGCAACACCTTGCTGTCCCGCCTGTTCTCGCCCCGGGCCGACCGGGTCCTGTTCGCCGCCACCAAGGCCGACCACATCCACCATACGGATCACGACCGGCTCGACGCCATCCTGCGGTTTCTCGTGAACCGCGCCTCGCGCCGGACCGAGGCCGCGGGGGCTCGGGTCGGCACGGTGGCGCTCGCTTCTGTGCGCGCCACCCGGGAGACCACCATCCGCGAGGGCCGCGAGACACTTCGCGCAGTGGCGGGAGTGCCGGAGGCAGGCGAGCGGGTCGGCGACGACATCTTCGACGGCGAAGCGGAGGCGGCCATCTTTCCGGGCGAGCTGCCGGAGAGCGCGGAGGCGGTCTTCCAGGGCGCCGTGCCGCCGGGCTCGTTCCGCTTCCCGCGCTTCAGGCCGCCCAGGCTGCCGATGGATGCGGCAGGCCGCATGGCCAAGATGCCCCATATCCGCCTCGACCGCGCCCTTGAATTCCTGTTGGGGGATCGTTTCACATGAGCCGTCAACCTCGTGCCTATCGTCTCGACGATCCGAATGTTGCCGCCGGCGCCGTGCAGGTGACGGAGGAGCCCTTCGATGCCATCGAGGCCGCCGATGGCGTCGTGGTGCCCATGGGGGAGAAGCGCCGCGCTCCCTGGCTCGGCATTCTCCTCTCGGCCCTGTCGGGTCTTGTCCTTCTCGGGCTGGGGCTGGCCGTCGAGAGCCTGATCGTCGATCTGTACCGGATCGCCCCCTGGCTCGGCTGGGTGGCGCTGGCGCTTGCCGTGCTGGCGGTGCTCGCCTTCCTGGCCATCATCGGGCGCGAGGTGTCGGGCATCTGGCGGGAGCAGAAGATCGAAAGCCTGCGCGAGGCCGCGATCGATGCGCTCGCGGTCAAGGACCACAAGGCGGCCAAGAGCATCGTTTCCGATCTTCTGAGCCTTTACGGAGGCAGGGCGGCGGCGGCTCAGGGCAGCGCCCGCCTTCGCGGCCTGACGGACGAGATCATCGATGCGGATGACCGCCTCGCCATCGCCGAGCGCGAGCTGCTGGCGCCTCTCGACGCCCAGGCCAAGCGCGCGATCGCAGGTGCAGCCAAGCAGGTGTCCCTCGTCACGGCCGTCAGCCCACGGGCCATCGTCGACGTGGCCTTCGTGATCTTCGCGGCGGTGCGCCTGTTGCGGACCCTGTCCCGCATCTATGGCGGCAGGCCCGGCCTGTTCGGCTTCCTGCGGCTGGCCAAGGCCGCCTTCAACCACCTGGCCATCACCGGCGGCATGGCTGTGGGCGACAGCCTCATGCAGCAGGTGCTGGGCCTGGGGCTTGCCGCGCGGATCTCGGCCAAGCTCGGAGAAGGGGTTCTGAACGGGCTCATGACCGCCCGCTTCGGCCTGGCCGCCCTGTCCGTCTGCCGGCCGCTTCCCTTCATCCGTGAGGAGACGCCCAAGATCGGCGACGTGGCGGGAGAATTGATCAGCCGCGCAGAGGCCGTTGCCGCTCAATAAGGGTGCGGCAAATCGTTCTAGCTGGGCTTTTCCGCCTACCTCCGAAGTCTTAGACAAATCGATGACGCTTAATCTCGTTGTCGCGGACCCTGCTTGCCTATATAGGGGCGCCACGGTTCATCGGGGAAGAACGGCTGAACATGACAGATAGCGTGATTGATGAGGGTTACCGTCCGACAGAAGACGAGCCCTTCATGAATGAGCGGCAGAGGGAGTATTTCAGGCGCAAGCTGATCCGTTGGAAGCACGATATCCTCAAAGAGGCTCAGGAAACCCTCGCTACCTTGCAGAGCGAGAACGAGAATCATCCTGACCTTGCGGATCGCGCTTCTTCGGAAACGGACCGGGCCATCGAACTTCGCGCCAGGGACCGTCAGCGCAAGCTGATCGCCAAAATCGATGCCGCGCTCTCGCGGATCGAGGATGGCAGCTACGGCTACTGCGAGGATACGGGTGATCCGATCTCTCTCAAGCGCCTGGAGGCTCGTCCCATTGCAACCCTGTCCCTCGAAGCGCAGGAGCGCCATGAGAGGAACGAGCGGGTCTACCGGGACGACTGACGGCCCTCTGCCAAAAATCGACAGCGAGAAATCGAAAGGGCTCCGCAAGCGGAGCCCTTTTCCTTTGACCTGCCGGGTTTTGACAAGGAGGCGGCCGAGCGCCTCAGCTCTTCTTGGAAGGATCGAGCGGACGCCCGAGCAGGCGGGCGAACTCCGCCTCGATGTCCTCGACGGAGAAGGGATCGGAGGCCTTCTCGGACGCCGCAGGCGCCTCCCTGGTCCGGGGAGGCAAGGGCGCCGTTACGGATGGCGGAGGCGGAGCCGGGCGAACCGGCTCGATGGCAGGCGTCTCTGTCCGGGGAGCCGCCTCAGGCTCTTCCCTGGAGTCCTCGTCGTCCATGGCGGCATCGTAGAGGCCTACGGGCTCATCGCCCGCCGGAGTTGCATCGGGTCCGAGAAGGTCGTCCTCGTCCGAAACATCCTCATGCACCACAGGGGAAGCAACGGGCGCTGGAGCGACCGGAGCGACCGGAGCGGCGGGAGACGGCGAAACAGGGCTCGCAGGGCGCTTCAAGGCCTCTTCCAGCTGCTTGGCCATATCCGACAGGAGGCCGGCATCGGGCGCGGGCCGTTCGGCCGGGGGCGGCGCGTCGGGAACAATGGGCTGCGGCTCGCGAACGGGCTCGGGATGCACCGGTGCCGGGGACGGCATCGGCGGCATGGGCGTAGGCCTTGACTGGAACGGGGGAGGCGTCACCGCCGGGCGAGGCTCCGGACGCTCCACGACCGGGTTGGGAGCCGGTGGAGTGGTGGGGGCAACGGATGTTCTGGCCTCCGCGCGCAGTCCCTGGATTGCCGGGGTTGCGGATACGGCGACCGCATCGGGCTTCAGCACGGGTTCCGGACGGGCCGGAACCGGTGCGCTGACGGCCGCCACGGGCGCGAGCTCTTCGGCTGCATCCGACTCCTCGGAGGGCCGCCGCACGAAGGAGCCGAGTTGCGCTGCGAGCTGGCTCTCGATGGACGGCCGCCCGGAGGGTTCGACCTGGGGAGGGCGCGGGGCCTGCTCCAGGACGGGGTCCAGGCGCTCCATGCCGGTATCGTTGGAGGCCGCGGGAGCACGGGCCCCGGCAACGCGTACGATGTTGGTTTCGATCACCACGTCATTGGGGCCGCCGATGAGCAGAAGGTGTTCGACATTGTCGCGACGGAGCAGGAGAAGCTGCCGCTGCCGGTCGAGATCGTAGACGTCGACGATGCCGAGCCGCGGCTGCCGGCTGCGGCCGCGATCGCTGCCGGGCATCATCAGGCGTGCGCCCGTGAGCTTGCGGAAGACTACACCGAACAGCACGAGCAGGATCAGGATGATCGCAAAGGCGATCGCGAATTGGACCGCCCGTGACGCTTCGATACCAAAAAGAGATGACACGATGAACTCTCAAGCGTTGTGCAGGCCTCTGCAGGCCAGTTCTGTGTTGGTTGTACCACAATGGCCGCCAAAGCGAGCCGCAAGGTTAACAGATGGTTAACGCCGCAGCCCTGGAGCCCGGGCGTGTCGAGCAGGGACCATCCCCGACGTTCCGTCCAAGATGGGTCTGTTTGCCTTTTCATCAAGGAAAACAAGGTTTCCATTTGGCGATGCTGCCTGGTGAAATCCCATGCGGGGCATGAACCGCTTGCGCTGGTCGCCGCTGCCGCCTTAGAGGTCAATCAAGAATTTGCGTGTAGTATGATCGGCAAAGATCGAGCGGTTGGCCGCAATCCTGCAGCCGGTGCCGTCAGGCACATCCGCCTCCCTGAAGGATGTTGGTATTCCATGGCTTATGAGGGCGATACGCCAAAGGGTTCGGCCATCGACCGTTCTGACCGTCAGGGCCATATCGGGTGGGTCCTTCTCCTGGCCACCCTCCTCGTGGGCGCGACCCTGAGCCTGCGGTATCTTGGAATGCAACAGGCTCAGCCGCTGATCCTGGGACTGCTGGCCTTCTTCGCCATGGCGGGCGTCTTCTTCCTCTTCGCCATGGCCATCGGCGTGGTTCAGTTCGCAGGCAAAACCACCCGCAACGACATTACGAAACTCATTTCGGATACGTCCGGCGACGGCCTTGTGGTGATCGAGGACGACGGTCGGATCATCTACGCCAACGAGGCCTATCTGTTCCTGGCCGGGTCGCAGGGCGGCGACGTGCGGCCGGTCGAGCGCCTCTTCATGGGAGCGCCGGAGGTGTCGGAGGCGATCTACCGGCTGGCGCAGGCCGCCCGCGAGCACCGCACAGGCACGGAGGAAATTCGCCTGTCTCCCTCCCTGGACGGTGTGCAGGAATTCGGCTGGTACCGCGTCCGGGTGCGTCCCGTGCCCCGTCCCGGCGGGCGGCAGGCGGCTCTCTGGGCCATCGCCGAGGTCACTCACGAGCGGGAGCGCCAGGAGAACGTCTTCCAGGAACTGCAGCATGCCATCGACTATCTCGATCATGCCCCTGCGGGCTTTCTGTCCATCGATCCCGACGGCTCCATCATCTATCTGAACGCGACGCTCGCCTCCTGGCTCGACTACGACCTCGCGCAGGTCGGCTCCGGCGGCTTGAACCTCGCCGACATCGTGCCGCGCAACGTGGTGGCGATGATGACCTCCTTCTCAGGGGAACCGGGCAGCGTTCGCACGGAAACCTTCGATCTGGACCTGCGCCGCCGCAACGGTCAGTTCCTGCCCGTGCGCCTTTATCATCGCATCGCCTTCGGCCAGGATGGCCGGATGGGAGCCTCCCGGACCCTCGTCCTCAACCGGTCGGCCGGGGGAGAGGTGCACGAGGGGCAGCGGGCCGCCGAGGTGCGTTTCGCCCGGTTCTTCAACAACACTCCCATTGCCATCGCGACGGTCAATCAGGCGGGACGGATCGTCCATGCGAACGCGCCGTTCTCCAAGCTGTTCGGCACGTTGCCCCGCACGGGGGAGGGGGCAGGGGACGGGCCTTCCATTCTCGATGCGTTCGGTGACCGCGGGCCCATCGAGGCAGCCCTGAAGGCCGCTGCGGAGAACCGAGGGGATATTCCACCCCTCGAGCTCCAGACGGCGGGCGAGAGCGGGGGCTCCGTCAGGGTTTGGGTGACGCCTGTGGGCGATACCGGGGCGGACGGCGAGACGTCGATCCTCTACGCGCTGGACACCACGGATTTCCGGAAGGTCGAGGAGCAGCTGGCCCAATCCCAGAAGATGAATGCCGTGGGCCAACTCGCGGGCGGCGTGGCGCACGATTTCAACAACGTGCTGCAGGCCATCATCGGCTACAGCGACCTGCTGCTCGCCAACCACCGGCCGACCGACCCGTCCTTCCAGGACATCATGCAGATCAAGCAGAACGCGAACCGGGCCGCGAGCCTGGTGCGCCAGCTTCTGGCCTTCTCCCGCCGCCAGACCCTGCGGCCGGAGGTTCTGAACCTCAACGACCGGCTCTACGACCTTTCCATGCTGCTGAAGCGCCTTCTGGGCGAGCGCGTGGAGCTGGATCTCGGTCACGGCCGCGATCTGTGGTTCGTGAAGGCGGACGTGAACCAGTTCGAGCAGGTGGTCGTGAACCTGGCGGTCAATGCGCGTGACGCCATGCCGAACGGCGGCAAGCTCGCGATCCGCACGGCCAATGTGACGGCGGCCGAGGCCGCCCGCCTGAACGTGAGCGCCATGCCGCCTGCCGACTACGTGGTGGTCGAGGTGTCCGATACGGGCTCGGGCATGACGCCCGAGGTTCTCGAGAAGATCTTCGAGCCCTTCTTCACCACCAAGGAGGTAGGCAAGGGCACGGGACTGGGCCTGTCCACGGTTTTCGGCATCGTCAAGCAGTCGGGCGGCTATATCGACGTGGATTCGAGACCCGGCGAGGGAACGACCTTCCGCATCTACCTGCCCCGGCATGTTCCGGCTGTTCAGGAGATGCCCGAGGAGGTCAAGCCCGAAGCTGCCAAGAAGCCCGCTGCCGACATGACGGGGCAGGGTACGATCCTCCTCGTGGAAGACGAGGATCCGGTGCGGGCCGTGAACGCCCGCGCGCTTTCCGCCCGCGGCTACACGGTGCTGGAGGCGGCCTCCGGCATCGAGGCCATGGAGATCATCGAGCAGCGCGGCGCGCCGGTCGATCTCGTGGTCTCCGACGTGGTCATGCCGGAAATGGACGGCCCGACCCTGCTGGGCGAGTTGCGCAAGCTCTACCCGGACCTCAAGGTGATCTTCGTCTCCGGCTATGCCGAAGAGGCCTTCCGCAAGAACCTGCCCGAGGGCGAGGAATTCAACTTCCTGCCAAAGCCCTTCAGCCTGCGCCAGCTGGTCGAGACCGTGAAGCAGGTGATTGGGCAATAAGACATTGTTTTCATAGGGTCTTTTCGCTGCGGCATTCTGGCCCGCGAAAGGACTGTGAATTCTCCGGTGAGAACGGAAAATGAACTTGTAAATGAGAACAAATTGAGTACATATAAACTCTCAATAGCGCGTTGAGATTCACTCTTCCTCCTGCCATAAGGATGTTAGGTCATGTCACAGTCCTCCTTGAGACTGGTGGAAAGCTCATCAATGGATAAAGAAAAAACCAAAGCTCTCGACGCAGCGCTCTCCCAGATCGAGCGCGCCTTCGGCAAGGGCTCGATCATGCGGCTCGGCAAAGGCCAGCAACCCGTGGAGATCGAAACCGTTTCGACGGGTTCCCTCGGCCTCGATATCGCGCTCGGCGTGGGCGGTCTGCCCCGCGGCCGCATCATCGAGATCTACGGGCCGGAATCCTCGGGCAAGACCACCCTGGCGCTGCACACCATCGCAGAGGCCCAGAAGAAGGGCGGCGTCTGCGCCTTCGTGGACGCGGAGCACGCTCTCGATCCGGTCTATGCCCGTAAGCTCGGCGTCAATCTGGACGATCTTCTGATCTCCCAGCCCGACACGGGCGAGCAGGCGCTCGAGATCTCCGACACTCTGGTGCGCTCCGGCGCGGTCGACGTGCTGGTCATCGACTCGGTGGCGGCGCTGACGCCGAAGGCAGAGCTCGACGGCGAGATGGGCGACGTTCAACCCGGTCTCCAGGCTCGCCTCATGAGCCAGGCCTTGCGCAAGCTCACCGGCTCGATCTCCCGGTCGAAGACCATGGTGATCTTCATCAACCAGATCCGCATGAAGATCGGCGTCATGTACGGAAGCCCTGAGACCACGACGGGCGGCAACGCCCTGAAGTTCTATGCGTCCGTGCGCCTCGACATTCGCCGCGTCTCGACCCTGAAGGATCGCGACGATCCGATCGGAAACTCGGTTCGCGTGAAGGTCGTCAAGAACAAGGTCGCTCCGCCCTTCAAGCAGGTCGAGTTCGACATCATGTTCGGCGAAGGCGTCTCGAAGGTGGGCGAGCTCATCGACCTCGGCGTCAAGGCCGGCATCGTCGAGAAGTCCGGCGCCTGGTTCTCCTATGACAGCCAGCGCCTGGGGCAGGGCCGCGAGAACTCGAAGCAGTTCCTGCGCGACAACCCCGAGGTGGCCGACAAGATCGAGGGTCTCATCCGCCAGAATGCCGGCCTGATCGCCGACCGCATCCTGGAGCAGGCGACCCCGACCGCCGACGATCTGGACGAAGGTTCCGCCGAGTAAGCTTTTGCTCTCCTTCAAGGGCAAACGAAAGGCCGTCGCGAGAGATCGCGGCGGTCTTTTTGTTTGTTCTTCTCACAGAGCGTCATCTCGGGGCTGCGGAGCAGAACCTGTGGTCGTCAGATGGGAATGGCGCTGGAACCCTCCTGCCCCATTAGCCTCGGGCTTGCCCGGGACTTGTCTTGACGATGCGCAAGCCGGGAACACCCGACTTGCGGTGGGGAGGAGTGGGAGGTGTGAGCGATAGCCTATGAAGGCGAGGCGCTGGCACCCCCACTCGGTCGCTGCCGCGACTACCCCTCCCCACACAGCGGAGGGAACATGCGCTCCACTCGTCCAACGATCCCGGATCGGCTTCGCCGTCCGGGATGACAGGAGGTGAGGGGCATTGGGCCGGGCATATCCAACGCTTAAGCCTTCAGCGCGAAACGCCGCCTCGACAGCAAAGGCGCGGACGGTTAAAACCGGCCTCCACTAAGACATTGATCAGCCGTCGCGGCTCTTTGCATCCGAGTTTGAAACCCCATGACCCGAAACACCCTCTCCGGCGTCAACGATATCCGGTCGGCCTTCCTCGATTACTTCGCCAAGAACGGTCATGAAGCCGTGGCCTCGAGCCCGCTCGTGCCGCGCAACGACCCGACCCTGATGTTCACGAATGCCGGCATGGTGCAGTTCAAGAACGTCTTCACCGGTGTGGAGAAGCGCCCCTATACCCGTGCGACCACGTCCCAGAAATGCGTGCGCGCCGGCGGCAAGCACAACGATCTCGACAATGTGGGCTACACGGCGCGCCACCACACCTTCTTCGAGATGCTGGGCAACTTCTCCTTCGGCGACTACTTCAAGGCGGAGGCCATCGAGCTCGCCTGGAACCTGATCACCAAGGAGTTCGACCTGCCTAAGGAGAAGCTCCTCGTCACGGTCTATCACACGGACGACGAGGCGGCGGACCTGTGGAAGAAGATCGCCGGGTTCTCGGATTCCAAGATCATCCGCATCCCGACTTCGGACAATTTCTGGCAGATGGGCGACACCGGCCCCTGCGGCCCATGCTCGGAGATCTTCATCGACCAGGGCGAGTCACTCTGGGGCGGCCCTCCCGGCAGTCCGGAGGAGGATGGAGACCGGTTCCTGGAGTTCTGGAACCTCGTCTTCATGCAGTACGAGCAGATCGAGCCCGGCAATCGCATCGCTCTCCCGAAGCCCTCCATCGATACCGGCATGGGCCTGGAGCGCATGGCGGCGATCCTGCAAGGGGTGCATTCGAACTACGACACGGATCTGTTCCGCACGCTTATCGAGGCGGTGGCTCACGCGACGGGCGTGGCTCCAGAGGGCGACCGCAAGGCCTCGCACCGGATCATCGCCGATCACCTGCGCACCTCGTGCTTCCTGGTTGCCGACGGCGTGCTGCCGTCGAACGAGGGCCGCGGCTACGTGCTCCGCCGCATCATGCGCCGCGCCATGCGCCATGCGCAGTTGCTGGGCGCCCGCGATCCGCTCATGTACCGCCTCGTGCCCGCTCTCGTGCGCGAGATGGGGCAGGCTTATCCTGAGCTCATCCGGGCCGAGGCGCTGATCGTCGAAACGTTGAGGCTCGAAGAAACCCGCTTCCGCAAGACCCTGGAGCGCGGCCTCTCGATCCTCGACGAGGAGACCCGCTCGCTGTCGAAGGGCCAGAACCTCTCCGGCGACACGGCCTTCACCCTCTACGACACCTACGGCTTCCCGCTCGATCTCACCCAGGACGCTCTGAAGCCCCGCGGCATCGGCGTTGACACGGAGGCGTTCGACGCGGCCATGCAGCGCCAGCGCGAGAAGGCTCGCGCGGCGTGGTCCGGCTCGGGCGAGGCGGCGACCGAGACCGTATGGTTCGGCGTCAGGGAGCGCACCGGCGCCACCGAGTTCCTGGGCTACGACACGGAAAGCGCCGAGGGCATCGTTCTGGCCCTGCTGAAGGATGGCCAGGAGGTTCAAGAGCTGAAGGCCGGTGAGAAGGGCCTCGTGGTGCTCAACCAGACGCCCTTCTATGGGGAGTCCGGCGGTCAGGTCGGCGATACCGGCATCATGCAGGGCGAAGGCGCGCGCGTGCTGGTGACCGGCACCGAGAAGAAGCTCGGTGACCTCTTCGTGCATCATGCGACGGTGGAGCACGGCTCCCTTAAGCTCAACCAGGCCCTGGAACTGGTCGTGGACCATGCGCGCCGCTCGGCCGTGCGCTCCAACCACTCGGCCACCCACCTGCTGCACGAGGCCCTGCGCCAGGTGCTTGGCGACCACGTGGCCCAGAAGGGCTCGCTGGTCGCGCCCGACCGGCTGCGCTTCGACTTCAGCCACCCGAAGCCCATCGACGACGGTGAGCTGGCGCAGGTGGAGGAGATCGCCAACAGGGTGCTGCTCCAGAACGAGCCGGTCGTCACCAAGCTCATGGCCGTGGATGAAGCCATCGAGTCCGGCGCCCGCGCGCTCTTCGGAGAGAAATACGGCGATGAGGTTCGCGTCGTCTCCATGGGTAGGGGCGATGGCAGCAAGGCTTTCTCGGTGGAGCTCTGCGGCGGCACGCACGTGAACCGCACGGGCGACATCGGCGTGGTCACCATCGTGGGCGAGGCCGCGGTTGCCGCAGGCGTCCGTCGCCTTGAGGCCATGACGGGCGAGGCCGCCCGGCGCTACCTCGCCGAGGAAAGCCGCAAGCTGCGCGAGGTTGCAAACATCCTGAAGACGCCGGTCGACGAGGTATCCTCGCGCCTGACGGCTCTTCTGGAGGAGCGCCGCAAGCTGGAGCGCGATCTGGCCGAGGCCCGCCGCAAGCTCGCCATGGGGGGTGGCACGGGCGGCGGCGATCCGATCCGCGATGTGGGCGGCATCAAGCTCATGGCCCGCGCCGTGACCGGGGTCGAGATGAAGGACCTCAAGAGCCTCGCCGACGAGGGCAAGAAGCGCCTCGGCTCCGGCGTCGTCGCCATCATCGGCGTGGCGGAGGACGGCAAGGCCGGCATCGTGGTGGGCGTCACGGAAGACCTGACATCCAAGGTCGATGCGGTCGCTCTCGTGCGTGTCGGCTCCGAGAAGCTCGGCGGCAAGGGCGGTGGCGGTCGCCGCGACATGGCCCAGGCCGGCGGTCCCGATGGGGCCCAGGCCGAAGCAGCGCTCGATGCCATCGAGGCGGCTCTGGCGGCCGCTTAAGGAAAGGTGCCATCCCGGACGGCGAAAGCCGATCCGGGATCGCCTGAGGGGAGAGGCGCGTTCGTCGGCACGCGCCAGTTCGGACATCAGTTTCTCGTAATTCTCCAGACGGTGTTCGACAGGTCGTCGGCGACGATCAGAGCGCCCCGTGGATCCACCGTCACCCCGACCGGCCGCCCCCGCGTATTGCCATCATCGACCAGGAAGCCGGACACGAAGTCGATTGGTTCGCCGGCAGGGCGGCCGTCGCGGAATGGCACGAAGATCACCTTGTAACCGACCGGTACGCTGCGATTCCAGCTGCCATGCTCGCCGACGAACACACCCTCGGCGAATTCCGGCCCCATGGCGGGGGACGAGAAAGAAACGCCGAGCGCCGCCACATGGGAGCCCAAGCCATAGTCCGGACGGATCGCTGCCGCGACCTTCGCGGGATCCTGCGGTTGCGCGCGCGGGTCGACGTTCTGGCCCCAATAGCTGTAGGGCCATCCGTAGAAGCCGCCCTCACGTACTGACGTCAAATAATCAGGAACGAGGTTGGGGCCGATTTCATCCCGTTCGTTCACCACCGCCCAGAGCTGTCCCGTTCCCGGCTGAACCGCAAGAGCCGTGGGGTTGCGCAGACCGGTCGCGTAAGGCTTGTGCGCGCCCGTCTGCGCATCGATCTGCCAAACCATGGCCCGGTCCTCCTCAGCATCCATCCCGCGCTCGGTGATGTTGCTGTTGGACCCGATGCCCACATAGAGAAAGCGCCCATCGGCGCTCGCGGTCATCGCCTTCGTCCAGTGGTGGTTGATCACCGCGGGCAGATCCGTGACCTTCGTCGGCGGCCCGCTCGCCTGGGCCTGGCCGTCACGATAGTCGAAGCGCACCAGCGCATCTTGGTTGGCGACGTAAATAGAGCCGTTGACCAGCGCGAGGCCGTAGGGCGCATTGAGGTTGTCGGCGAAAACGCCCTGCATCTCATAAGTGCCGTCGCCATTGCCGTCACGCAGCAGCGTCAACCGATTGCCCCCTTTGACCGAAGTCTTGCCGAGGCTCTTGATGAACCCAGCGATCAGGTCCTTGGGGCGCAGCGTCGGCGCGTAGCCGCCCGATCCCTCCGCCACCAGAATGTCGCCGTTGGGAAGGACGAGAGTCTGGCGCGGGATCTTGAGATCGGTGGCAATGGGTTGAATCTTGTAGCCTGGCGGCACTTTGGGAAGATCATTGCCCCACTGGGCCGGCCTCGGGATCTTCATGGAGGGCAGCAGCCCGCGCTGCGGCTCGGGCAGGTTCGGGTTGGCGCCATATTGCGGCGGCTCAGGCTCGCTGTTGCAGGCGGAAAGGGCGAGCGCCAGGGTGCCGATCAGAAGGGACGAGCGGATCATTTCACCTCTCCGGCATGAAACCCGGAATATCCGATCCAGGCTGCAGCGAGGGCCAGGAGCGCCGTGATCGCCGACAGATAGAGGCCCTCCGGCATGGTCGCCCAGGCGTCCTTGGCATGGACAAGGGCGTTGACGAAGCCGAGCCCCCACATGGCGAGCAGCACGACGAAATACACGGCCAGCCGCCCCTTGCGCGCCGTTCCCCTGCGAAAGAGATTGATAAACGCCCAAAGCAGGGCGAAGCCGCCGACGAGCAACCCGCCGGCAATGAGCCAGGACGAGAAATTGGCCCATTGGATGTGGAAGCTCGACCGATAAGCGAGATCGCTCGCCAGCGCGCCCAGGAACAGAGGAAGCGGAAAAGCCAGAAGAATGGCGTGAAGGGGATGGAGCGGCCTCACGCGACCTGGACTGGATACAACAACCAAGGCACTTTCCCTCTCGTTCCTGATCCAGCCGCACCTGGCAAAGCTATCGGATCAATGCATGAGCAGTCGGTAGGTTTCGAACCTAGGGCCTGGAAAGAGAGAGACTGGCGGCAAGCTTCAATCGTGGTCCGGATGCTGGCGGGACGTCATGCGCTTCAGTTCCTCCGGCGAAGCGCCGTCCTCCGTCCGCTCGCCAGGGAACGTATGCAGCATTTCGAAGGCCGGGAGTCTGCTCTCGATCCCGTATTGAATCTCGGGCGTGACCCGGCTGGGATCGTCGAGGCTGCCGATCGAGACGGTGATGCGGTCCCGGTCTACGTAAGCGAAGGTCAGCGGCGTGCCGCAGTCCGGGCAAAACCCACGCTCCACGGCCGCCGAACTCTTGAAGAAAGCGGGCTCACCCTTCGTCCAGACCAGATCCTTGCGCGGCACGCCGGTGAGCGGCGCGAAGTAATTGCCGAAGGCCTTCTGGCACATGCGGCAGTGGCAGATGCTGGCATGGGTCGGCTCGGACATCAGCGCATACCGCACCGCGCCGCACTGGCAGCCCCCGGCCATGACTGGTGTCGCATCGTCCCTCAAGGGCTCGCTCCCTCTCGCAACCGTCAGAACTGCCGGCAAGGAGACAGTGTTACTTAGGTCGCTTCGGCCACAGGTCAAACGGCGGCAATGGGAGTTCGGGCGGATCGTCCTTGAAGACCCCATACGGGCTCAAGCGGTGCACGCGAATGCGGTTCCAGATCAGTGGAGCGTGGTTTCGAGGCTCAGCGAATGCAGGAGGCTTCCTTCAGGGCAAACGATGTCGAGACGCCAGCCGCTCCAGTCCTTGATGGACCTATCCAGCTCGTACCGCAGTTCGTCGGCAGCCTGCTGGGCCTGCAGTTTTGCAGCCTGCAGATCGGAAACCTCGACCCCCGTATCGTCGAGGATCTCATCATAGTCTTTAAAAAGGTGGAAGTAGCAGCGCATCTGGTATCCTTCCAGCCTCCAGCTGCTGGATGACGCTTCCTAACGACCTTCCTCCGGAAAGTGAATAGGCCCATCAGGCTACTTGACCACGCCCTCATTCGTGGCAACTCCGATGAGCAACAGGCGAGTCAGCCTTGAGAGCCGCAAAAGAAAACGGCCGGGATCGACCCGGCCGTCCGCAATTCCAGGGTGGGCAGGGTTTTAGGCCGCCATCGCCTTCTTGAGGTTCTCGTCGATCTTGTCGAGGAAGCCGGTGGTGGAGAGCCACTTCTGCTCGGCGCCGACGAGCAGCGCGAGGTCCTTGGTCATGTAGCCGGCCTCGACCGTGTCCACGCAGACCTTCTCGAGGGTCTGGGCGAAGCGGGCGAGTTCCTCGTTGTTGTCGAGCTTGGCGCGGTGCGCGAGGCCGCGGGTCCAGGCGAAGATCGACGCGATGGAGTTGGTCGAGGTCTCCTTGCCCTTCTGGTGCTCGCGGTAGTGACGGGTCACGGTGCCGTGGGCGGCTTCCGCCTCGACGGTCTGGCCGTCCGGCGTCATGAGCACGGAGGTCATGAGGCCTAAGCTGCCGAAGCCCTGGGCGACCGTGTCGGACTGCACGTCGCCGTCGTAGTTCTTGCACGCCCACACATAGCCGCCCGACCACTTGAGGGCCGAGGCCACCATGTCGTCGATGAGGCGGTGCTCGTAGTGAATGCCGGCGGCGTCGAACTTCGCCTTGAATTCGTTGTCGTAGATCTCCTGGAAGATGTCCTTGAAGCGGCCGTCATAGGCCTTGAGGATCGTGTTCTTCGTGGAGAGATAGACCGGGTACTTGCGGTTCAGGCCGTAGTTGAACGAGGCGCGGGCGAAGTCGCGGATCGACTCGTCCAGGTTGTACATGCCCATGGCGACGCCGGCGTCCGGGAACTTGAAGATTTCCTTCTCGATGACCGTGCCGTCCTCACCCTCGAACTTGATCGTCAGGCGGCCCTTGCCGGGCACCTTGAAGTCCGTGGCCTTGTACTGGTCGCCGAAGGCGTGGCGGCCGACGATGATCGGCTGGGTCCAGCCGGGCACGAGGCGCGGCACGTTCTTGCAGATGATGGGCTCGCGGAAGATCACGCCGCCCAGGATGTTGCGGATGGTGCCGTTGGGCGACTTCCACATGTCCTTGAGCTTGAACTCCTCGACGCGGGCCTCGTCCGGCGTGATGGTGGCGCACTTCACGCCCACGCCGTACTTCTTGATGGCCTCGGCGGCCTCGACGGTGACCTTGTCGCCCGTGGCGTCGCGGTGCTCGACGCCGAGATCGTAGTACTTCAGGTCGAGGTCGAGATAGGGGTGGATCAGCTTGTCTTTGATGAACTGCCAAATGATGCGGGTCATCTCGTCGCCGTCGAGCTCGACGACCGGATTGGCAACCTTGATCTTCGCCATGATCTCACCTTGCGCTTAGGAACTAAAACGGGCCTGCCGTCCAGCAGGCTGGTTGCCGGGGCTATAGCGCGGTTACGGCCAAGGGGGAAGGGCGGAGGATCAAAGGATTTCAGCGCTGCCGAAGGTTGCGCTCGGTTTTTTGAGGTTCCGTGCAGAGCGTGGCGCTGAAGAGCGAGTTCGCGGTGGCGGCCTTGCTTCGCACCGTCTCGGGGACCTTGCGGCTTTTGACCAGAGCCGCTGTTGCCTGGAGAAAGGCCCTGTCGCAGGAGCAGGCTCCCCGGCCGACGCGCTCGTAGCACAGATCGTGAGCCCGGCATGCGGCATCGAAGGCGTCCACGGGAGCGGCCCGGTTCGCGTCGCCGGCGCCGCACCAGTTCCCATGAAAGAGGGGCCTTGCCGCTTCAGGGGGCGTTCCAACCAGGGGTGCGGCCTGGACTGTTCCGGCGATCAGGAAGAGCAGGCAGAAAACTCCCGTACAGGATCGCGATCCGGGCACTTTGGAACTCCGCAGAACCGAAGCTGTGATGCTATGACATACAGCGTACAGGAAATAAGAGACATTGATGGGTTTGAGTTCCCTTTAGGAGAAAAGAACCACGTCGCGTGTGCTGCCGCACGGAAAGGCAAGCTTATCCGTAGTTCAGATCTCTCCATTCCGAAGGGATCCCCAAGGTCATCTGAGGCCAAAGCAGGCCGAGGACCTTGTGGGGATTACCTTTCGGGGTTGTGTCCAAACATAAGGGGAGCTGACATGCGTCTTGCTATTATTCTCGGGGCGGCTGCTTTGGTTCTGGCGGGCTGCCAGACGACCGAGCAATCCATGGCCAACGCCGAATCCGTTTGCCAGGAGACCGGCCTGAAGCCTGGCACGAAGACCTATACCCGGTGCGTCAACGCCGGCTACCGCAACAACGTCGCCCAGTCGAACGCGGCCGCCAACCAGGCCGCCGCAGGTGCTGCGGTGGGTGTGGTCGGCGGCGCCGTGCTCGGTGCGGCGGTTGCGCGCCCGCACTACTACTGTGGCTGGGGCTGCTGGTAGGCATTGGCGTCAAAAGATTTCTTGAAGGCCAAGGCGCCTCCTCGACGGCATCGTCGGGGAGGCTTTTTTCTGCTGGGAAAGCACCGATGACGCGCACTTCCCATCGGGTCTAGCCGTGCTGCTTGCTTTGGCGGTATGGGAGTGGCATCCGCCGCCTTCGCTCGAGCCCTCAGACATACGAAATGACCCGTCCAATCATCATCCTCGTGGAACCCCAGCTGGCCGAGAACATCGGCATGGTAGCCCGGGCCATGGCCAATTTCGGCCTCTCTGAGCTGCGCCTGGTGTCGCCGCGCAACGGCTGGCCCAAGAAGGGCGCACACTCGGCCGCATCCGGCGCAACCCACATCCTGGAAGGCGCGAAGCTCTACGACACCGCGCGCGAGGCCATTGCCGATCTGAACTTCGTGTTTGCCACCACGGCCCGGGAGCGCGGGCAGATGAAGCGGGTCTTTGGGCCGGATGCCGCCATGACGGAGGCTCAAAAGAGGCTTGGGTCGGGGCAGGGCGTCGGCATCCTGTTCGGGCGGGAGCGCACGGGGCTCGAAAACGACGAGGTGTCCCTGGCGGACGCCATCATCACCTTTCCGGTCGACCCGAAATTCTCGTCCCTCAACCTGGCGCAGGCCGTCCTGCTCGTCTCGTACGAGTGGTACAAGCTCGCCACCGGAGGCGCGTTGCCTTTCGCGGGCGGCATGATCTCCCCGCCGGCAACTCGGGAATCGGTGACGTCCTTCTTCGACTATATCGAAGCCGAACTTGAGGCGGTGAACTTCTACCCCGAGGACAAGAAGCCGATCATGGCCCGGAACATGCGGGACATCTTCCACCGCCTCGCAATGACCGAACAGGAGGTGCGCACCCTGCGCGGGGCGATTCGTGCCCTTGCGGAGGGTCGCCGGTTGAGAAAACCTTAAGCAAATCGTGGTTTTGTGACGGTTGGGCTCTATCTGCCCGTTTGTACATAGAGTTCGAGACCACGATGCGCCGCTCCCTGCTGCCTGTCCTGCTCCTAGGCGTCTGCTTTGCCGCCCCCTGGGCTCGCGCGGCGACGCCGCCGCAGCAGCCTGAGCAGGGGCCCGGCGGACGGGATTATAAATCCGCCGAGGTGGTCAAGCGGGCGGTCGGTACGGCGAGCGAGGGCACTTTCGTGTTCCATGGAGCCGATGCTCCCGCCAGGCCTCGCCCTGTCGTGATCTTTCTCCATTCCTGGGGCGCAACCAACCCTGGTCTTTACGGGGGCTGGATCGAGCACCTCGCCCGCAAGGGCAATCTCGTCCTCTTCCCCCGTTTCCAGGAGGTCAACCGCTCCCGCCCTGCCGATGCCTCGAACCTTGCCGAGGACTTGATCCGGAGCGCCTTGTCGGCGCTTGCGGAGGACGCGAACGCCAAGCCCGATCGGGAGCGCGTGGCGTTCATAGGCCATTCGGCAGGCGTGCCGCTCGCGCTCAACCTCGCGGCCGGCGTGAGTTCCGGAAAGGTACCGGCGCCCAAGCTGATCTTCGGCCTCATGCCGGGCGGCATCGCCTCCAACGAGAAGGAGCGCGGCATTCTCCTGCAGGATCTCTCGACCATCGATCCTGCGACCCTGATCATCACCATGAGCGGGGACCGGGATTACTTGCCGAGCGACCGAGCCTCCCGCCTGCTTCTTCAGGGCGCCACGGCCGTTCCGGCGACCCGCAAGCTTTTCATGCGGGCAGGCTCCGACGACCACGGCTTTCCGGCGATCTCGGCCACTCTCGCATCCCCAGGCTCGCCGAAAGCCGACTACGACGCCTCGGCCATCAAGCTGCCGCCCGATCCGCCGCGCGATCCCAAGCAGAAAAGCACCTGGCGCTGGAGCGCCGACATGGCGCTCAGCGGTCCCCAGACCATCCTGACGCAGCAGCTCGGCAACAACGGGACCGATACCATCGATTACCTGGCTTACTGGAAGACCTTCGACATGGCGGCCGAGGCGGCCTTCGCGGGCAAGGATGCCGCCGCTCTCACGCGGGATCCGAAGTTCGTCGACATGGGCACCTGGAGCGACGGCTGGCCCGTGCGCCGCCTTTCCGCGCAACTCCCGAAAGTGGAGGGGCAGGAGAACAAGCCCGAGCCTGGGCCGCGCCGCAGGCTGAACATGGCGCCGCCGGAAACCCAGCAGGGCCTTTCCAACTTCTTGATCCAGCTCCGCTCTTGAGGCGCGCCGATGCGTATCGATTTTCTGGCAGGCACGACCTATAACCCGGCTGTCATGCCATCTCCCGTTCCTACCATCCTCGTCTTCGATTCCGGCCTTGGGGGACTCACCGTCTTCTCCGAGGTTCTGAAGGCGCGCCCTGATGCACGCTTCGTGTATGCGGGCGACGACGCAGCCTTTCCTTATGGCCGCCTGAGCGAAGAGGCCGTAACCGCCCGCGTGCTGGACGTCATGGGGCGCCTGATCGACCTCTACAATCCGACCCTGGTGGTGGTCGCCTGCAACACGGCCTCGACGATCGCCCTGTCTCAGATGCGGGAGCGGTTTCCGGTGCCCTTCGTCGGCACTGTGCCGGCGATCAAGCCGGCGGCTTTGGCGACCCGCACCGGCTACATGACCATGCTCGCCACGTCGGCCACCGTGACCCGTGAATATACGCGCGGCCTTATCGAGACCTATGCGGCGAACTGCCGGGTCAATCTCGTCGGCTCTCGCTTCCTTGCCGGTTACAGCGAGGCGGAGCTGGCCGGAACACCCGCCTCGGACGAGGAACTGCTGGCCGAGCTCGCGCCCTGCTTCGTCCAGGATGAAGGGGGACGGACCGATGTCGTCTCCCTGGGCTGCACCCATTACCCCTTGCTGCTGTCCCGGTTCGAGAGGCTTGCTCCTTGGCCCGTGACCTGGATCGACCCGGCTCCGGCCATTGCCCGGCGTGTGACGCAGCTCATCGGCCCTCCCGTTCCAGGGCACGAGGCCGACGAAAACGAAGCCCTGGCCGTGTTCACCGCGGGGGAAAGGATGAGCTCGGCCCTGCGAGAAGCCTTGCTGCACAAGGGCTTGCCGCTCGTGACGATCGAGGATATGCCGCTCCGCGTCGGGTAAACGTTTCCGAAGCGGACGCCCTAGCCCTCCTCCCCACAAGGGGAAGGGAAGGATTGCGCCAACCGGCTCAGCTTCTTTGTCTGTTTTGTCGACCTACGGCGGCTGACACTGATTGACATTTCTGCTTAATTCCCATACATGCCACCCGTTCACGCGGTCCTCACGGGCCGCGTAAATTTTTACGCTCCCGTGGCCCGGCTCTAAGTCGGCCTGTCGTCCTGTCCCTCGAAGCGGCCCCTTGGGCCTCCTCGGGAATGAGGGGAAGAGGAGGGCGCGTTCCTCGCAAATTCGACAACACAAGAGGAACAGCGATGTCGAAGCGCATTCAGGCCAAGCATAAGCTTGACCGCCGCATGGGTCAGAATATCTGGGGCCGCCCGAAGAGCCCTGTGAACCGCCGCGAATACGGCCCCGGCCAGCACGGCCAGCGCCGCAAGGGCAAGATGTCCGACTTCGGCACGCAGCTGCGCGCCAAGCAGAAGCTCAAGGGCTACTACGCCAACATCACCGAGAAGCAGTTCCGCCGCTACTACGCGGAGGCGATCCGCCAGAAGGGCGACTCCGGTGAGAACCTGGTCGGCCTGCTCGAGCGCCGTCTCGACGCGGTCGTGTACCGCGCGAAGTTCGTTGCGACCCCCTTCGCTGCCCGCCAGTTCGTCAATCACGGCCACGTGAAGGTCAACGGCCGCCGCGTCAACATCCCGAGCTATCTCGTGAAGGCCGGCGATGTGATCGAGGTGAAGGACAAGTCGAAGCAGCTCGAAGTCGTCGTGGTGGCGAGCCAGCTCGCCGAGCGCGACGTGCCGGACTACATCGAGGTCGATCACTCCAAGATGACCGCCCGCCTGACCCGCATCCCGACCCTCTCCGAGGTGCCGTATGCGGTGCAGATGGAACCGAACCTCGTGATCGAGTTCTATTCGCGCTAATCGCCGCGAAAAGCCGGTTTCGAAACACGAAGGCCGCCCAATGGGCGGCCTTTTTGCTTGAGGGCAGCGGTTGTCCGCTTACTGCTGCTGCGGGGCAGGACCTTGTGGGCCGCCATGGCCCGTCCTGCCGTGATGATCCATCCCGCGATGGTGCTGCGCCATGCGACCATGATGTCCGTCACGGCCGCCCCGGCGCCCGCCGCGCTCGCGCCAGCGCGGCCCATCGCCGTCCACGACCTCGCGCAGGAGGCGCGGTGCGATCCGCTTCTGGTCCTCGCTGAAGGTGTCCCACAGGGGACGCAAGGCGGTTGCCACGGCGGTCGAGCGCTGGGCCCCTTCCGTCATAGTGGCGCCGCGCCGTTCCAGACGCTGCATGAAGTCCATGGATTGACGCTCATCGCGGCTGGGGCGCTGCTCGAGGCGGGAGAACCGCTCGCCCGCTGCCGTGCGGATGGCGGTCTCCGCCGGCGTCCAGAGCCTCTCCTGATCCGGGGTGAACTTCAGGCCGGCCCTGATGGCGGCAATGCGGGCATCCACAAGGCGGTTGTGGTCGTCCTGGCTCATGCGCGGACGGCGATCCTGCCGGCCCTGCTCCTGGCGGGCGGCGGGCGCATCGGGTGCGGGCGTCTGCTGCGCGAAGGCATAGGAGCCCGTGCCGGCCAGCAGCGTGGCAAGAGCGATGGTGGCGATTGTCTTCATGCGGATATCCTCCATGCTGTCGATAGGGATAAGGTTGTGCTTATCCGGCTCTCGGCTGCGTGACTGGCGCATGAACTTTTCGTCATGTGGACCGCGCTGTCGGTCCGGGCTCGGACCGACAGCGGAGTGGAAATGGCGAGCCTTCACAACTGCTTCAGGAAGCCTGCGAAACGCATCAGCCCTTCCGGCCAGGGGCCGTGCCCGCTTTCCGTGTTCACGTGTCCCGCATCGCCGGCATCGACGATGGCCGAGCCCCAGGAATAGGCGATGTCCTCCGCCTTCTCGTAATCGCAGAGCGGATCGGTGCGGCTCGCGACGAGCACCGAAGGGAAAAGAAACGGATCGCGCGGAATCGGCGCGAAGGCGCGGTCGATGGCGGGGATGAAGTCGGGCCTTTCCACATCCGGCAGGCTGACCAGGAAAGCCCCTTGGACCTTTCCTCTGTCGAGATGCGGAGCCGCATGGGCGATCGCGACGACGCCGAGGCTGTGGCCGACCAGAACCACAGGCTTCTTGGCGCGCTTCACGTCACGGGCGATGCGCTCCACCCATGCGTCCTTAGTAGGGGTATCCCAATTCTCCTGCTCGACCCGCCATGCGGTCGAGAGCTGGCGTTCCCATCGGCTCTGCCAATGGTCCACGCCGGAATTCGTATAGCCAGGGACGATGAGGATATCGCAATCGGAGGTTTTCATGGCCCCGAGATAAAGGCCCGCGCGGGCGGGTTCAAGCACTCCCCTCCCAACTCCATGCTCTTCGGGCTCCGGCGCCGTGCCCGAGACGGGATAAGAGACGCAGGCCAGAGGCACGGCGTCCCTGCACCGTGCCCGCAGAGGCCCCCTGGCTATGCTCCGGCTGTGCCGAAGACCCGTGTGAAGATCGTGTCCACATGCTTGAAGTGGTAGCCCAAGTCGAAGCAGGCTTCGATCTCGTCCGCGGACAGGTATCCGGTCACGTCGGCGTCGCCCTTGAGAAGGGTGAGGAAGTCGCCTTCGCCGCGCCAGACCGGCATGGCGTTGCGCTGGACGAGGCGGTAGGCGTCCTCGCGGGAGGCGCCCTTCTGGGTCAGAGCCAAGAGCACCCGCTGCGAATGGACGAGGCCGCCCAGCCGATCCAGGTTCTTCTGCATGTTCTCCGGATAGACCACGAGCTTGTCGATGACGTTGGTGAGACGGGCCAATGCGAAGTCCAGCGTCACGGTGGCGTCGGGCCCGATCATGCGCTCGACGGAGGAGTGGGAGATATCGCGCTCATGCCAGAGCGCCACGTTCTCCATGGCCGGCATGGCATAGGCACGCACCATGCGGGCAAGACCCGTCAGGTTCTCGGTGAGCACCGGGTTTCGCTTGTGCGGCATGGCCGAGGAACCCTTCTGGCCGGCCGAGAAAAACTCTTCCGCCTCCAGCACCTCGCTGCGCTGAAGGTGCCGGACTTCCGTCGCCAGGCGTTCGATGGAGGAGGCGATCACGCCGAGCGTCGCGAAATACATGGCATGGCGGTCGCGCGGGATGACCTGGGTCGAGACCGGCTCGACCTGCAGGCCCATCTGCTCGGCCACGTATTCCTCAACGGAAGGATCGATGTTGGCGAAGGTGCCGACGGCGCCCGAGATGGCGCAGGTGGAGATCTCCCGTTGTGCCTCGATCAGGCGGACCTTGCAGCGCTCGAACTCCGCATAGGCCTGGGCCAGCTTGAGGCCAAACGTGGTGGGCTCCGCATGGATGCCATGGGAGCGGCCGATGGTCGGCGTCATCTTGTGCTCGATGGCGCGGCGCTTGATGGCGGCGAGCAGCTCGTCCATGTCGCGCAGGAGCAGGTCCGTGGCGCGGGCAAGCTGGACGTTGAACGTGGTGTCGAGCACGTCCGAGGAGGTCATGCCCTGGTGAACGAAGCGGGCCTCGGGGCCGACGATCTCGGCCAGGTGCGTCAGGAAGGCGATGACGTCGTGCTTCACCTCACGCTCGATGGCGTCGATCCGCTCCACGTCGAAGGTGGCCTTCGAGCCCTTCTCCCACACCGTCTCCGCCGCCTCTTTCGGCACCACGCCGAGATTGGCGAGCGCCGTGGTGGCATGAGCCTCGATCTCGAACCAGATGCGGAACTTGGACTCGGGCGACCAGATGGCCACCATCTCGGGGCGGCTGTAACGAGGGATCATGGCTGTTCACTTCCACGCGGGGGACATGCCCGCGCGGTAGCACGATAGCCCTTCGATCTCAACGCGCCTTTGCGGCGGCCTCGCGAATGGCCGCCATGTTGGCCGCGTAGGCCGAAGGACCGCCCTTGAAGGTGGCGGAGCCTGCGACCAGCGCATTGGCGCCGGCAGCGGCCACGAACGGGGCCGTCTCGACCGTGACGCCGCCATCGATCTCGATGTCGATGTCGCGGCCGCCCACCATGGCCTTGATCCGGCGGACCTTGTCGCAGACGGAGCCAATGAAGGCCTGGCCGCCGAAGCCCGGGTTGACGGTCATCAGCAGGACGAGATCGACCATGTCGAGCACGGGCTCGATGGCGGATTCATGGGTGCCGGGATTGAGCACAACGCCGGCCTTCTTGCCGAGGGCCCGGATGGTCTGAAGCGAGCGGTGAAGGTGCGGGCCCGCTTCCGCATGGATGCTGATGATGTCGGCGCCCGCCTTGGCGAAGGCTTCGAGATAAGGGTCCACCGGGGCGATCATCAGGTGAACGTCGAACACCTTGTCGGTGTGGGGTCGCAGCGCCTTCACCACATCCGGGCCGATGGTGATGTTCGGCACGAAATGGCCGTCCATCACGTCGATATGGATCCAATCCGCACCGGCAGCGTCGATGGCGCGGATTTCCTCGCCGAGCTTGGAGAAGTCGGAGGCCAGGATGGAGGGGGCGATGAGAAGAGGACGTGTCATGGCCGCGCCGGTAGCACGGGGGATGGCCCAGGGCAACGGGACAGTGGGCCGGCCTTATGAACCAGTCTAAGACCACTTGGCTGGGGAGAGGTCCATTTGGCACATGAAATCCGTGGACGGCCTTGAGTTAAGGGGAGTAAAGATTGCCTCAGCAAGAGATAGATCTCGCCTTCCGCAGTGGGGGGCGATCGGAATGGGGCAAAGCCTTCATGCGTAAGGATGTGGTTGTTCTTGGAGCCGGCATCGTCGGCGTGTCGATTGCCCTGCATTTGCAGAAGCGCGGGCGCTCGGTCCTTCTGGTGGACAAGCGCAAGCCCGGCGAAGAGACCTCTTTCGGCAATGCGGGCCTGATCCAGCGGGAGGGCGTCTACCCGTACGGCTTCCCGCACGATTTCGGCGCGCTCCTGCGCTATGCCCTGAACAACACCATCGATGCCCATTACCATTGGGCCGCGATCCCGAAGCTCGCGCCCTTCCTGTGGCAGTATTGGATGCATTCCCGGCCCAATCAGCACAAGGCGATCGCGCGGATGTACGCGCCGCTGATCGAGCGCAGCGTCACCGAGCATATGGCGCTCGCCGAGGAATCCGGCTCCACGCATCTGATCCGCTCGACCGGCTGGATGAAGGTTTTCCGCGACCGCAAGAGCATGGATCAGCAGTTCCGCGACGCGGAGAACGTGAAGCGCGACTTCGGCGTCAATTTCGATGCCCTCGACATGCAAGGTGTGGCCGAGCGGGAGCCGCACCTCAAGGTGGAGACGGCGGGCGGCATCCATTGGACCGATCCGGCCTCCGTCTCCGATCCTCACATGCTGACCATGGGTTATGTGGGCCTGTTCGAGCGCCTCGGCGGCGAGCTCGCGGCCGGTGACGCCAAGACCCTCGAGGAGACCTCGACCGGCTGGCGCGTCCAGACGGAGAGGGGCCCCGTGGAGGCCGGAGCCGTCGTGGTGGCACTCGGCGCCTGGGCCGACGTGGTGACGACAAGACTCGGGTACAATCTGCCGCTTGCGGTGAAACGCGGCTACCACATGCACTACAAGCCTCAGGGCAACGCGGTGCTCAACCGGCCGACGCTGGATTTCGACCGCGGCTATTTCCTCGCTCCCATGTTGAAGGGCATCCGGCTCACCACGGGCGCGGAATTCGCCACTCGCGATGCGCCCAAGACCCCGGTGCAGCTCGGGCGGGCCGAGCCCATCGCCAAGGCGTTCTTCCCCCTCGGCGAGCGCGTCGACCCTGAGCCCTGGATGGGCATGCGGCCCTGCACGCCGGACATGATGCCGATCATCGGCGCAGCGCCCCGGCACAAAAACTTGTGGTTCGGCTTCGGCCATGCCCACCATGGCCTGACCCTGGGCCCGGTCACCGGCCGCGTGCTCGCCGAGATGATCACGGGCGAGACGCCGGTGGTCGATCCGAAGCCGTACCGGGTGGAGCGGTTCTGAGCCGCTTCTTCTCAGATTTCCGATCCCGGAGCCTCTCACGGGAAACTTACCTCTCCGTTTGGAGGGGAAAGTGCTTGAATGAGAAGATATAGCGTTTATGATCCGCTCCAACGTTACGGAGGGGCGGATGCCGGGGAGCGACCGGTCGCTGCTGAGCGACATCTACGAAGCTGCTGTCATTCCTGAGGGATGGGTCCAGGTTCTCGAGCAGATTTCGGCGTTCGCGGGTACCGAGGGCGGCTCCATGAGCGTCGTTTCGGGCGAAGGCGCAAGGTCCTGGGTGGCAACGGACCGCTTCTGCCCGATCCTGCAGGATTTCTATGCCGGGGGGTGGCATCTGAGAAATCCCTGGTCCGAGAGGGCCGGCCGGCGGCGTCAGCTGCAGTTCCTCGACGAGACGGAGCTTTTCGCCCCCGGCGAGCTGGACGATATTCCCATGTACCGGGACTTCATCCGTCCGCGCGGAGCCGGATGGTCCGCGGGAGCCATCATACAGGTCCCCGGAGGGAGCCATATCTCCATACGGTTCGAACGTCCGTTCGACGATGGTCCGATGAGCGCCGCGTTGAGGGCAAGGCTTGACAGGCTCAGGCCGCATCTGGCCCGCGTGTCCTTTCTGTTCAGCCGCCTCGGGGCTCGGCAGGCGCGTTCCGTTGCATCCGCCCTGCAATTCATGGAGATCCCCGCCGCCGTCCTGACCCGCAACGGGCGGCTTCTCGCCTGCAACGCGGCCATGGAGGCCCGCCTGTCCCAGGTGAGCGTAAGGGCGGGCGATCGGATCGCCTTCACGGACGATGCGGCCCAGCGTACCCTGAGCGAGAGCCTGGAGCGGATCACGGCGAACCTGTTCGACCGGCTGCGCGGCCCCATTCCTCTTCCGGCGACGGAGGAGCATGGACCTGCGGTCGCCTATCTGGTGCCGATGCGCGGGGCTGCGCAGGATCTGTTCGGCTGCGAGACCACCCTGCTCATGATCCGGCCCGCCGATTCGGAGAACAGGCTCATGGATCTGGTGCGGGCCCGGTTCGCGATCGATGCCGGCGAGGCGCAGCGCTGGATCCGCGTGATCGCGGCTGCGTCTCCACGCCTGGCGGCGGCTCTCCTGACCTCCACCGAGAACGTTCAAGACGCCCTCGACCGCACGCTCGGGAGGACGCAGAGCAGGCTCGAGGCTCGCATGGGAAGCTTCCTGTGGCGGCTCGGCGAGGACCCGGACTATGGCGCCGCGAGGCCGGCCGCGTTCCTGTCCTAGCCCCGTTCGGGGCTTCCGAAGCGATCCCGCCACGCGGGCTGCGCGTCCGGATAGGGCAGGGCCGTCGCCTCGTAGACGCCCCGGGCGATGGCGCGGGTGAGGCAGTCGGCCGCGAGCGCCGTGAGTTCAGTGAACTCCACCGCCTCGTTCTGCAGGGGTTTGAGGCCTGTGGCCGCGGCAAAGATCGTGTCGCCATCGAACAGGGCATGGGAGAAGCGCAGGCCTCGGGCGAGGCCCGCATGGGACGCGACCGCAAGGCGCTTGGCCTGGGCCTTCGTCAGAACCGCATCGGTCGCGATCAGCGCGATGGTGGTCGCAGGCTGGGGGCCGCCTTTCCAGACCAGCCGGCGCATCTGCGGTGACACATGCGCCGGGAGCCCGAGCCCCCCGAATTCGCCGCCCTCCTCCAGGGCTCCGGCCCAGAAATGGGGGCCTTCGCCGATCACCGCCGAAGCGACGGCGTTCACGACCACCAGGGCCCCGACTGTATGGCCGGAAGAGGCGATGGTGCTGGCCGAGCCCAGGCCGCCTTTCAGGTTGGCCGTGGTCGCGCCATAGCCGCCGCCCGCCGTGCCCAGATCGAACGAGAGCCCGGCCCGGGACGCCGCCTCGTAGCCGAGGTCCCGGTAAGGCGGGTAGCGGCCCCAATCCTTGTTGCCGCCGTTGATGAGGTCGAAGCTGGAGGCCTGGGACACCAGCGGCACCAGCGCCTCCCGGACGGCAAAGCCGATGCCCCGTTCTCTCAAGTAGGCCTGCACGCCGCCGGCCGCGTCGAGGCCATAGGCGGAGCCGCCGGACAGGACGACGCCGTGAATGCCGGGCACCATCTTGTCGGGCTGCAGCAGATCCGTCTCGCGGGTGGCCGGGGCCCCGCCCATCGCCTCGCAGGAGACCACCGCGGGTTCGTCGAAGAGGGCAGCCGTCACGCCGGAGCCGAGGGCGGCGTCGTGGGCGTTGCCGACACGCAGGCCGGGGACGTCTGTGATGAGATTGCGGGCTCGGGTCATGGCCTCCAGCAAACCGAAAAACCGCCGTCTTCACAAGCTGGAGAACCGGCCTTTCCCGGCTTTCTTCCAAGGGCTCGAAGCGATAGAACCCTTGCCATGCTCAGCGTTTCCTTTCCGGCTGCTGCCCTCGGCGGCCTCATCAGCTTCTTGAGCCCCTGCGTTCTGCCGCTGGTGCCGCCCTACCTGTCCTTCCTGGCGGGCACCACCTTCGACCGCCTGAGCGCGGGCGACGACCGAGCAGTCCGCCGCAGGGCGGTGCTGGCGGCGCTGCTGTTCGTGGCAGGCTTCTCGACCGTCTTCGTGCTGCTTGGCGCGACCGCATCGGCCCTGGGGCAGGCGATCCGGCAACATCTCGATGTCTTGAGCACCGTGGCCGGCATCGCCATCATCGTCATGGGCCTGCACTTTCTCGGCGTCTTCAGGATCGCGCTGTTCTACCGGGAGGCCCGGTTCAACGTGGCCCGGCCGGTCGGCCTCTGGGGGGCCTACCTGATGGGTCTCGCCTTCGCGTTCGGCTGGACCCCCTGCATCGGGCCGGTGCTGGCGGCGATCCTCACGGTGGCGGGCTCGGAGGACAGCGTCTCCCATGGAGCCCTGCTGCTGGCCGCCTATTCGGCGGGCCTCGGCATCCCGTTCCTGCTGGCCGCCTTCGCCATGAAGCCCTTCGTGGCGCTGCTGAAGCGCATGCGGTCCCAGTTCGCGGTGATCGAGAAGGCGATGGGCGTTCTCCTGGTTCTCACCGGCATCGCCTTCCTCACCGGCTGGATCACCAATATGTCCTTCTGGCTGCTGGAGACATTCCCGGCTTTGGGGATGCTCGGATAAGCCCACAGGAATCGGGTCGTCCAGGGCGCCGGTTTTCCTGACAGTGATGGCTCCAACGAGGAGATCATCCATGTCATTCCAGATTCGCGGGCTCGAAGCGGGCGCCTTTGCACACCTGTTCTCCATGAACGCAGACGAACTCGGGGCCATCGGGGCGCGGCGGGTCGTTGCCGATCAGGCGGATGCCTATCCCTGCCGCATCGCGCTCAGGCGCGTCGAGGAAGGCGAGGAGCTTCTGCTCCTCAACCATGCCCACCAGACGGAACCGACCTCGCCCTACCGCGCCGCCGGGCCGATCTTCGTCAGCCGTTCCGCCAGGACCGGGAGCTACCGGGGGGAGCTGCCGCCCATGCTCCGGGATCGGCTTCTCTCGCTGCGCGCCTACGATGCGAGTGCCTTTATCGTGGATGCTGAAGTTGCCGAAGGCGGCGAGGTGGTTCGCCTGATCGAGCGGTTCTTCGCCGATCCTACCGTCGCGCATATCGATGCCCATTTCGCCAGGCGCGGGTGCTTCGCGGCGCGGATCGAACGGGCCTGACTCAGACGGTCAGCCGGTGCCCCGCTGCCTGCAGGGCTTCCACCGCCCGGCTCGTATCGGGCTCCTTCACCAGCACGTAGTCGGTGCTGAAGGTGGACGTGGCGAAGATGCCGATGCCGGCCCGGGCCAGCGGATCGAGCACGGAGGCCAGGATGCCCGGGATGCTGAAGTCGAAGCTCTGCTCGATCCGGAAGCAGCGCCAGCCTGCATCGGTCTCGGCCTCCGGCGGAGCCTGATCGACGGAGCAGACGAGGGTCGTCTCTTCCGGGGCCTGCACCAGCAGCGAGAATGGTCCGGGCAGGGGCGCCTTCACGGCACGGCCTGCGGGGAGGCGGCAAACGGCGTAGGTCTCCTCAAGAAGGAAAAGATCGAGGGACGGCATCGTCAACTCCTTGCTGAAGCACTGCTACGAAAAAAGCCCGCCCTGTTGCCGGGGCGGGCCTTCCGATCATCGGCTTGCGGCCGATGGATCATATGTTTGGCTTACATGGCAAGTTCGTTGCCGGAGTAGGTGATCGTGCCGTCAGCGCCCTTCTTCCAGACGTACATGACGTAGTCCGGACGGGTGATGTCGCCCTTCTTGTCGAAGGAGATGTCGCCGATGACGGTCTTGAAGGGCTTGCCGGACTTCATGGCGTCCGAGACCTTCTTGCCATCGGTGCTGTTGGCCTGCTTTGCAGCCTCGGCCAGGATCTGGGTCGCGGCGTAGCTGTAGAGCGTGTAGGCCTCGGGGTCGTAGTTCTTGGCCTTGAACTTGGCCACGACGGCTTGCGCGTTCGGGTTCTTGCGCGGATCCGGCGAGAAGGTCATCAGGGTTCCTTCGGCGCCCGGGCCGGCAATCGAGGTGAACTCGGCCGACACGATGCCGTCACCGGACATCATCGGGGCGGCAAGGCCCTGATCGCGCATCTGGCGGATGATGAGGCCGGCTTCCGTGTGGAGGCCGCCGAAATAAACCACGTCGACCGCAGCCTGCTTCAGCTTCGACACGAGCGCGGAGTAGTCCTTCTCGCCCGGGTTGATGCCTTCATAGACTACTTCCTTCAGGCCCTTTGCGTTCATGGCCTTCTGGGTCTCGTCGGCAAGGCCCTTTCCGTAGGGGGTCTTGTCGTGAATGACGGCAACCTTCTTGCCCTTGAACTTGTCGGACAGGTAGGTGCCGGCAACGAGGCCCTGCTGGTCGTCGCGACCGCAGGTGCGGAAGGTGTTCCACATGCCGCGCTCGGTGTATTGCGGGTTCGTCGAGGCCGGGGTCACCTGGACGATGCCGGCTTCCTCGTAGACCTGCGAGGCCGGGATCGAGACGCCGGAGTTGAAGTGGCCGACGACGAACTTCACGCCTTCAGCGGCGAACTTGTTCGCCACCGACACGCCCTGCTTCGGGTCGGACACGTCGTCGCCGACGACGATCTGCAGCTTCTGGCCATTGATGCCGCCAGCTGCGTTGATGTCCTCGACGGCCTGCTCGACGCCGTTCTTCAGCTGGGCGCCGAAAGCCGCGTTCGGGCCGGTGATGGGGCCAGCGACGCCGATCTTGATCTGGGCGCTGGCAGCGCTGGAGAAGGCGAGGCCAAGACCAAGCGCCACGCCGGTCAACAGCAATTTTTTCATGAGGTCACTCCTCTGGGTTGTTTTATAGGCCCCTCTTCCTCGTGGGGCCGGTTTGGCGGGGGGGACCCCGCCTTCCGCGGAACATCATGCTTGTTTTTAAGCGGATGTCACCTGGGAATCTTTTTAACCTAAGCACCGGATCCGAAAGTCGAAACCGCTTTTGGGATCAATCCGATGACCCGTTTTTTTAAAGCTGCGCATCGTTCGGTGCGAAGAACCGGAACCCGTTCGTGCACGATGCGCTAGCCCTTGGTCGCAGACGCCTTTTCCCGCCAGGAGAACAGGCCGGTCCGCTCGTAGAGCCAGCGGTATTGCGTGGTCATCATGCGGGCCCGGCGATACTGGAACCCGAGCGCCCCGATGACCAGCAGGACGATGGTGTCGATCGCGTAGTAGTGGAATGACAGCAGCGTTCCGCCGAACAGGGCGAAGTGGATGAAGCGGACCGCGGCCCCGAGGATGAACAGATAGGCGATCAGCACCCAGAACGGGCGCCAGGTCATGGCGATGGCCCGGCCGGTCATCCAGGCGGCCCAGCCGCCCATGATCACGGTGATGAGAAGAAAGAGCCAGATCGAAGGCTCTTCGTAGAGAATGCCCTGCATCAGTGACTCCCCCCTTCGAGATAGGCTGCCCTCACTTGAGGGTTCTCGAGCAGCTCCTTGCCGGTGCCGCTCATGGTGATGTTGCCCGTGACCATCACGTAGCCGCGATGGGCCAGCTTGAGGGCGTGATAGGCGTTCTGCTCCACGAGGAAGACCGTCATCCCGTCCTTCTCGTTGAGCTCCTTGATGATCTCGAAGATCTGCTTGACGATCAGGGGCGCCAAGCCCAGCGACGGCTCGTCCAGGAGGAGGAGCTTCGGGCGGCTCATGAGCGCGCGGGCGATGGCCAACATCTGCTGTTCGCCGCCCGACAGGGTGCCGCCCCGCTGCTGCAGGCGCTCCTTCAGGCGCGGGAACAGGGTGCAGACCCGCTCGAGGTCGTGGTCGAAATGGGCCATGCCGTTCATGGACGCGCCCATCTGCAGGTTCTCGAACACGGTCATGCGCGGGAAGATGCGCCGGCCTTCGGGCGACTGGGCGATCGATAGGCGGGCGATCTCGTGGGTGGGCATCTTGGTGATGTCCCGGCCCCCATAGGTGATCGTGCCCTCGCGGGCCCGCGGGTTGCCGAAGATCGTCATCATCAGGGTCGACTTGCCGGCGCCGTTGGCGCCGATCAGGGTGACGATCTCGCCTTCGTTGACGTCCATGTCCACGCCCTTGAGGGCGATGATGTTGCCGTAATAGGTCTTGATGCCGCGCACGCTCAGAAGCGGCTGGCGGGAAGACGCGGCTTGAGGGCTCTGCATCGGGATGTTTGCTCCAGCGGCGGTCATGCGCCGATCTCCGCTTCAACCTGCTCGACTTCCTCGTCGGGCACGCCGAGATAGGCGGCGATCACCTTGGGATCGTCCCTGACCTCGGCCGGTGCGCCGTCCGAGATCTTGGTGCCGTAATCGAGCACCACCACGTGGTCCGAGATCTGCATCACCACCGACATGTCGTGCTCGATCAGCAGGATCGAGGTACCATGGTCCCGGCGGATCGACAGGAGGAGCTCGTTGAGCTCCAGCGACTCGCGCGGATTGAGGCCCGCCGCCGGCTCGTCGAGACAGAGCAGGAGCGGGTCCGTGCACATGGCGCGGGCGATCTCCAGGCGGCGCTGGTCGCCGTAGGGAAGGTCGCCGGCGGGCTCGTCGGCCCGGTCGATGAGCCGGGTTTTCTCCAGCCAGAACTTGGCCTTCTCGATGGCCTCCTTCTCGGCCTTGCGGTAACCGCCGATGCCCAGAACGCCGAGGAAGGTGAAGCCCGACGAGATCATCAGCGGGTTGTGCTGGGCCACCAGCAGGTTCTCGAGCAGGGTCATGCCGGAGAACAGCCGGATGTTCTGGAAGGTGCGCGCGACCTTGCCCTTCCAGTTGATGTCGTAGCCCGGCAGCCGCTCCAGGAGCAGGTGCGAACCGTCGGGCTTGCGCAGCGCCACCATGCCTTCCGTGGGCTTGTAGAAGCCGGTGATGCAGTTGAAGACCGTGGTCTTGCCTGCGCCGTTCGGGCCGATGAGCGCGGTAATGTCGCCGCGCCCGGCCTTGAACGAGAGGTCGTTGACGGCCACCAGGCCGCCGAAGCGCATCGTGAGATGCTGTACGTCGAGGATGGGATCCTGCAGCCAGCGCATCAGCCGTGTCCTTCCTTCACGAGCGAGCCGGAAATGGCCTTGCGCTCTTTCAAGATCACCGAGGGTTCGCGTTCCGAGATCAGGCCGCGCGGACGCCACACCATCATGGCCACCATGCCGACGCCGAAGAGCAGCAGGCGGTACTCGTTCGGGTCGAAGCCGGAGCCGAAGATCGCCTGCAGGAAGGTGAGGTTGCGCAGGATCTCGGGGCCGCCCACCAGCACGATGGCCGCAATCGCCACGCCGATCTGCGAGCCCATGCCGCCGAGCACCACGATGGCCAGGATGATCGCCGATTCCAGGAAGTTGAAGCTTTCCGGGGAGACGAAGCCCTGGCGGACCGCGAAGAACGAGCCGGCAAAGCCGCCGAACATTGCGCCGATGGAGAAGGCCGTGAGCTTGGTGTTGGTGGTGTTGATGCCCAGCGACCGGCAGGCGATCTCGTCCTCGCGCAGGGCCTCCCAGGCGCGCCCCACGGGCAGCTTGCGCAGCCGCATGGTGACGAAGTTGGTGAGCAGCGCGAGCGCCAGGATGAGGTAGTAGAAGAAGATCATCCGGTGCATGCCGTTGAACTCGAGCCCGAAGGTCGCGGCAAAGCCGTCCTCGCCCGCCGTGAACGGAATGCCGAAGAAGGTTGCGCGCGGGATCGACGAAATGCCGGCGCCGCCGTTGGTCAGGTCCACCCAGTTGATGAGAACGAGGCGGATGATCTCGCCGAAGGCAAGCGTCACGATGGCGAGATAATCGCCGCGCAGGCGCAGCACCGGGAACCCTAGGATCATGCCCCAGAAGGCGGCGAGGATCCCGGCCAGCGGCAGGCAGATCCAGAACGACAGGCCGAACGTGGTCGAGAGCAGGGCGTAGGTGTAGGCGCCGACCGCGTAGAAGGCGACGTAGCCGAGATCGAGAAGGCCGGCGAGGCCCACCACGATGTTCAGGCCCCAACCCAGCATCACGTAGGTGAGGATCAGGATGCCCAGATCCACCCAGTAGCGGGATTCGGTCAGGCCGCCCTGGATCAGGTAGACCAGGAACGGAAAGGCGAGCGCCACCCCGAGGAAGAACGGGATGCCGAAGCGGGAGGCCTTCTGGAACGCGCTGGGGCTGGCATCGACCAGCTCGGTTGCCTGCCGGGGGCTGGGCGTCGCCCTGGCGTAGGACCGGGACGCCGTGAAGGCGTGGATCAGGAGGCGCAGCCCGAACACGATGGCGCAGACGATCGCCACGAGGCCCCAGCGGGGGGTGAGGAAAAGATCGGCGCCGGACTGATCCGTCTTGTAGGCGAGGATCGGGATGGAGAGGCCCAGCATGATCAGGGCCGTCTTGGCGGCGTCCTTGAAGGCCGCCGCCAGATCGAAGGACCTCGACACCGTTTGGGTCTGGGCGGTTGTGGTGATGGAAGGAGCGGTCATGCTCGTGGCTCCTTAAACCTTCTCGACCTCAGGCCGTCCGAGAATGCCGGAGGGCATGAAGATCAACACGATGGCGAGGATCGAGAACGCGGCCACGTCCTTGTACTCGATGGAGAAATAGGCCGACCAGAAGGTCTCGATGAGGCCGATGATCAGCCCGCCCAGAACGGCGCCCGGGAGCGAGCCGATGCCGCCCAGAACCGCCGCCGTGAAGGCCTTCACGCCCGGCACGAAGCCGTCGTTGAAGCTCACCACCCCATAGTACAGCAGGTACATGGTGCCGGCGACAGACGCGAGGGCCGCGCCGATCACGAAGGTCAGCGAGATCGTCCGGTCCACGTTGATGCCGAGCAGCGCCGCCATCTTGCGGTCCTGCTCGCAGGCGCGCTGGGCGCGGCCGAGGGACGTCTTCTGGACGAGATACCAGAAGATCGTCAGCAGCACGGCGGTGACCGCCATGATGATAACCTGCTTGTAGGAGAGGGCCACATTGTAGCCGCTCGCGCCCTGGAACAGCACGATCACGTCCTGGACCATGGGAGGCGTCGGCTTGTTGCGGGCGCCCTGGGCGACCTGGACGAAGTTCGACAGGAAGATCGACACGCCGATGGCCGAGATCAGCGGGGCGAGGCGGAAGGAGCCGCGCAGGGGCCGGTAGGCGATGCGCTCGATGGCCCAGCCCCACAGGGAGGTGAGCACCATGGCGATCACCAGAACGATGAGCAGCGCCACCGCGACCGACGAGATCCCGAGCCATGTGGTCAGGATCAGGAAGAAGATGAGCGAGATGAAAGCGGAGAGCATGAAGACGTCGCCGTGGGCGAAGTTCACCATGCCAATGATGCCGAAGACCATCGTGTAGCCGATGGCGATGAGGCCGTATATCGACCCCAGAGTCAGCCCGTTGATGAGCTGCTGCACAAAAATTTCCATGTCCTACCCTTGCCCCTCTGGTATGGGGTCGTTCTTGGGAAACGCCGCAGCAAAGCACGATGCGCAAGCAACGCCAAGCCAGACGTAAGGTGCTGGTGTCTCTAGCAAACGGATTTTCATTCGACAACTTACTGTTAAGATTCCTATTCGCCTCTTTGATGGAATAAGCGGCATCGGCTGACCGAATAGGCGGCAGGGCTTGTCCGCGCGGCTTCCCAAGAGGGATGCGAGGGGCCATATGGCCTGAACGGCCTTGTGCTCTGCCCGAAACAGTGGGAGAGGCTTGCCTGGATCAAGATGGTGAAGACTCAAGCCCCTCCTCAATCGGCCGTCACCGGCGCCTCCGACCTCGACGCCGTTCTCTTCCGGGAGGGCATGAGCCGCGTTGTCGGGGCCGTGCATGTGGTCACGACCGATGGCCCGTCGGGACGCGCCGGCTTCACGGCCACCGCGGTGACCCCCGTCACCGACAGCCCGGCCTCGCTTCTCGTGTGCGTCAACACGGCCTCCCGCTCGGCGCAGGCGCTGCTCGCGAACCGGGTCTTCTGCGTGAACACGCTGGGGGGCGACAGCCTCGCCCTCGCCGACGTGTTCGCCGGACGAACCGAGCTCCAGGGGCAGGAGCGCTTCACGGTGGGACAATGGGCAAAGCTCGCAACGGGCGCGCCCGCTCTTGCCGCCAGCGTCGTCTCGTTCGACTGCCGGATCAGCGACGCCCGGGTTGTCGCGACCCATCACGTGATCATCGGCGAGATCGTCGGCATCAGGTTGGGCGAGCAGAAGCCCGCTCTCGTCTACCAGGGCCGGCTTTACCGCGAGCTCTAGCGCCCGCCCGGAGCCGGAGGCCTCGATCCGGGCGCGGGGCAAGGCCGCCCGGCACGCCTGCGCGGGCCGCGATCGGGGTACTCCGCCGTAACGCTAACGCAGCCTGGACGGTCAAGCTTATAACGGCGCCTGGAGAGAGGCCCCATGCGTTGGTTTTGCACCATGTCGAATGGACGAGAATCCGTTGTGCTGTCCGACCAGGAGTTGGATCAGGCGAGGGACATCGTCATCAGGATTCTGGACCTCGCGGGGGCGGATCCGGGAAGGCTCGCGTCCTTCCTCGATCAGGTCCCCTTCGATCTTGCCGAGGCCCACGCGCTGGCAAGGCAACCCCTGTTCATGCTGTCGGTTCTCGATGCGGCAACAAAAGATGGGGAACTCCTCTCAGCCCTTGAACGCGATGCCCGCCTCACCCGGTCCCTGATCGAGCTCATCCAGGCAAGGCTCGCGTTTCACGTGGCGGCAGGGCTGACCCGGCCGAGGGACGGCCATCCCGTATCGCAGGAGTTCGGGGACAGGGCCCGGCAGAAACTGCGCGAACTTTCCAGAAGCGAGGATACCGGAGTGCCTCCACCGGAACCCGGGGCGGGAAAGCTCGCCCCAGGCCGCAGGGGGCCTTGAACCCCGCAGGAACTCCGGATGCCCTCCGGTCAAAGAAAGGGGCCTGCCTTGCCGAGGGATCAGCGAAGGGGCCCCAAGTTATGAAGGGCTGTAGGTGAACAGTGCCTCCGATGGGTTAATCCCAAAGTATAAGTGGAGTTGCAGCGCAACCGCCAGAATTCGGTGCAGAATAAGGAAAAAGCCCCTCACGGTGGGGCGTGAAGGGCTTTGTGGGGTCTCGAAGACCTTGGGGGCACATCGGCCTTCGTGAGACGATAATGCCGCAAGGGAATCCTGGTTCCCCACAAGCTCAAAAAATGTCTCCGGGGGCGAGCGCCTTGGAACCTTCCGGCCAGAACTGCCCTTGAGCCACATGCAGTTCTTTCGAGGTTGAACCGATGCTCAAGCTTCTCAGAAATCTTTTCCTTATCCGCCAAGCCTGGAAGATGGTGCGCCGCCGCCGCTGATTGCGGCCCGCAGGGGGCTCCACCACCTGCCCCCGGCAGCATCAAAAAGCTTTATGACCTTCGCGCCGGTCCAGGCGCGAAGGGGCTCCAACCCGTAATCTGGACGAAGCCGTCCCGGGCGGCGACCACCAGGTGCTTGCGATGCCTGTGGACAAGGGTGCCTGGCCGATAGCGATGCGGCTCCACCCAGCCCGTGGCCTCCCACACATAAACGTACCGGGTGTCGACCTGGGCAAAGGCTTCGATGGAGCCGAAGGCCCGGACGGTGCGCAGCACGTCCCGAACGGTTCCGGTCCAATCCACCGTCCTTTGAGCTTGAGCGACCCGCGGCCAATAGGTTCCCGGTCCCTGCGGCCTCGCTTCGCTCCAGAGCCGGGGAAGGCTCTCGGCGATGTCGGCTGCGATGCTCTTGGCGGCCATCTGGCATTTGGCCAGGAGCGTGTCGTGGGTTTCCTGCCCGCCGAGCGCGAAGCGTCTTTGGGCCACGATGGCGCCGGTGTCGAAGGCGGGCTCGAGGGCGTGGGCCGTCATGCCCCAGTCGGGGACCTGATCGAGAATCGCCTGGAAGAGCGGGTAGGGACCCCGTCCGGTCGGGAGGGGGGAGGGGTGGAAGTTGACCGCGTAGGGCAGGTGCCGCTCCCAGCCGGTGATGAGCCAGGGGTAGCCTGCCACCACGAGGGCCTCGCAGCCCATGGCCTTGAGCCCCGCAAGGTCGGCCTGATCGATGCGCGTCATCTGGATCGGCCGCCTCAAGGTGCGGGCCAACGAGACCGTCACGTCGTTGAAGTCGTAGATGCCGTCGCAGGGGCGGCTGAAGAGTTTGACCGGCTTCCAGCCCTTGGCGAGAAGCGTCTCGAAAACATCTCCCAGAAAGTCGATGCCGGCGAAGGCGAAGCGCATTCCCGGTGATCTCCTATCGTCGCATGCATGGTGAGGCCGGCCCGCGGGCGCCGGCGGGTCCTGCCCCCAATCAACGCAAGATCACGCCGATGTGCAAGCGGCTTTGCTTGCGGGAACCGGAAACTACGCTCAAGATTTAGCCTTGAGCATAGGGCAGGGAAACCGCCTGCGCGGTTCGGGCGGCCATCTGCCGATGAGACTCTTCCGGTTCGAGAGAAGGAGTTCGCATGGCATCGAAGGATTTCATCCGCCAGCTCGAAGGCTATGGCCTGACCACCGCCCAGATCCTCTACCGGATGCCGGATCACCCCACATTCCTGCAAACCTATATCTGGCAGGATTACGATCTGGCGCCCCGGTTTCCCGTTCTCATCGACTTTCTCGATTTCTGGAAGCGGGAGCTGGCCGGGCCCCTGCACTCCGTGACGGTCACCCACACCCAGCTGATCCGTCCCGCCGAGTTCAAGGCCATCGAGGGCGAAATCCATATTCACTAAAGGGTTTCACTCAGAGCCTTGGCCCGGGGGCCCAACTCGGGTAGAGAGGCGCCTTGAGCATCCCCGAACCTGCCAGGGCTCCTTGTTTTCCAACGCGCGCACTTCCCAGATCCTGCTCGCCCTTGCCTCCCAGCCAGGCGAGCGCCTGACCGTGCGCGAGATCATGGCGGTCCTTCAGGACAGGGCCTTCGCCCTGCTGATCGTCCTGCTCGGGCTGCCCAACTGCCTTCCCATGCCGCCGCCCATCCCGCTCGTCTGCGGGCTGCTTCTGGCGCTGGTCGCGATTCAGATCGCCTTCGGCCGGGATGCGCCCTGGCTGCCGCGCCAGCTCCTGAACCGGTCCGTGGCCCGCACCGACGTGGAGCGGGCGGTGGGACGCGCCATGCCGGCCTTCCGCCGGCTGGAGCGGTTCTCGCGCCCGCGCATGGCCTTTCTCGAGACGCCCATCGCCATGCGCCTCATGGGGCTCGTGCTGCTGGTGCTGGCTCTGGGGCTTTTGTTCGCGCCGCCCTTCGTGGGGCAGATCCCCCTGGGGCTCGCGGTCTGCCTCGTGGGCTTGGGGCTCGTCGAGCGCGACGGGCTGGTGGTGCTGGGCGGGCTCGCGATCGGCTCCATCGGCCTCACCTTGAGCCTCGGCTTCGTCTACGCGGTCTTCACCGGGATCGACACCCTCATCTGAGGAGAGCCTGCGACCGCTTGGAGGCGGCCGCAGGCCGGGTGCCGGTTAATCGTTGTCTTCGTCGAATTCAGGCGCGGACTTGAGCTGGTCGGCCGGGATGTTCAGCACGATCCGCATGTCGCCGGAATTCCGCGCGGCGGATCCGCCGGCGGCCTGACCCGAACCCTGGACGGAGCCCGTCGTCGCCGCGTCGGCGGCATTCATCTGAACGGCACTCATGGGCACCGCCACGGTGCGGTCGCCAACGCCCTCGTCCGCCTCGATGACCAGGGCGACCACGCGGCCGGTGCGATCGAGAATCACGTCGTCGACCTCGCCGATCTCCTTGTTGTCGGGGCCGACGACATCCTGATCCATCAGGTCGGAAACCAGCATGGCGTCCGGGCTCAGCTGCGTGATCAACCCAGAGGGGTTCGCCTGGCCGGCGGGCGCGGACTGGGCCATGGCGGCCGGGGCGAGCAGGGTGGTGCCGAGCAGGGCGGCGGCGATCAGTGTCTTTCTCATGGAATGAGATCCTCCATTTGCGTTTCGGTAAGAGCGTAACGCAAGGGAGCGGGCTTGGTTCTGCGGCCAAGCTCAGATCAGGCGAAGGCCCTTCAGGCTCGCATGGCCCTCGCGGCCCACGATGATGTGGTCGTGAACCGTGATGCCCAAGGGTTTGGCCACATCGATGATCTCGCGGGTCATCCGCACGTCGGCGGAGGAGGGCGTCGGGTCGCCGGAGGGATGGTTGTGCACGAGGATCAGGGCCGAGGCCGAGAGCTCGAGCGCCCGCTTGACCACCTCGCGCGGATAGACCGGGGTGTGGTCCACCGTGCCCGATTGCTGCACCTCGTCGGCAATGAGGGCATTGCGCTTGTCCAAGAACAGCAGGCGGAACTGCTCCTTGTCCATGAACGCCATGGCGGTGCGGCAGTAATCGATCACGGAGGTCCAGGAGGACAGGACGGGGCGCTTGGCCACCTCGCCCTTGGCCAGGCGCCGGGCGGAGGCCTCCACGATCTTGAGATCCGTGACGACGCTCTCGCCGATCCCGTCCACCTCCATCAGGCGGGCGGGGGAGGCCGCCAGCACCTCGGCGAAGGAGCCGAAGCGCTTGAGCAACTCCTTGGCGATGGGCTTCACGTCCCGGCGCGGGATGGAGCGGAAAAGGACGAGCTCCAGCAACTCGTAATCCGGCACCGCATCCCCGCCCACCTCCATGAAGCGGGCGCGCAGCCGGTCGCGGTGGCCGTGATAGTGGGGAGAACCGTCGTCGCTCATGCCGGCCTGATGCTTCCCTGTTGAAGGGTGAAACGTTACATAGTAGGCTTGAGCCGTGAGAAAGCCGCTGTCAAGTTGGTCAATAACGACACTGCGAGCAGAGTGTGAAATCCTATAAGTTCTGGATAATTGTTCTTATTGCGGCTGTAGTTGGCGCGCTGGCACTGGCGCTAATTAGTTGTGTCATCTTCTTCTTGCTAGTTTTTCTATCATTCTCCGATTGGTGGATCTTGCACTCTATTTTCAGCTCTTGGGTAGGATTGATAATCACAGTTGCCGTCTTGATCTTCACCTTCGTGAGGACGTTTCTTGGCATGTACAAAGTATTGGTGAGGAGGTTTTGGTAAAGCGAGGTATTGTACGTATTAGTATGCCACACATTCTCGCCTGGAATCTCCGACTGTAGAAAAAATGCCCCTAAGACGGCTTGTCCAAACCCTTCGGCGAGAAGGTGAAAACCTCCACGCCCGTCTCCGTCACGGCGACCGTGTGCTCGAACTGGGCCGAGAGGGAGCGGTCGCGGGTCACGGCGGTCCAGCCGTCGGCGAGCACCTTCACCTGCGGGCGCCCGAGATTGATCATCGGCTCGATGGTGAAGAACATGCCGGCCTTCAGCTCCACGTTATAGGCCGGCTCCACATAGTGAAGGATCGTCGGCGAATCGTGGAAGACGCGGCCGAGGCCGTGGCCGCAGAAGTCGCGCACCACCGAGCAGCGCTCGGCTTCCGCATAGGATTGGATCGCCGCGCCGATGTCGTTCGTGGTCGCACCGGGTTTCACGGCCGCGATGCCGCGCAGGAGGCACTCGTAGGTGATCTCGCACAGCCGCTGCGCCCGGCGCGGAACCTCGCCCACATAGTACATGCGGCTGGAATCCCCGTGCCACCCGTCGAGAATGAGGGTGACGTCGATGTTCATGATGTCCCCGTCCCGCAGGGGCTTGTCGTTGGGGATGCCGTGGCAGACCACGTGGTTGATGGAGGTGCAGATCGTCTTGGTGTAGCCGCGGTAGTGCAGGCAGGCCGGATAGGCGCCATGGTCGCGGATGAAGTCGAAGGCGAGCTTGTCCAGGAAGTCCGTGGTGACGCCGGGCTTCACATGATCGGTCAGCATGTCGAGGCACTCGGCCGTGAGCCGGCACACGCGGCGCATGGCCTCGAACTCCTCCGGCCCGTGAAGCGGGATCGCGGCGGAGCGCTTGCGTTCGACAACATCGGTATCGGTCATGCTCAATCCTTGGGCTATGGCGGGAATGTAAGGATCGTCGCGCGCGAAGCAAGCAAAGACCTCGGCTCCGCTTGCGATTGGCGCCCGAGGGTGTCATGAGCAACCCTGTTCATCCGGTTCATCGGCTTCGGATTCCTCGGTAATGAATGATTCTCGCCCGTTCGGCGATTTTGCACCTTCAGGAGTCGCCCGCTGGGTGATCGACCGGACGCGCGCGCTTCCCGAGGGATGGGCCGGCCGCCGCGTTGCCCTGATCCTGCGCCGCCTGGCCATGAAGACGCTGAAAGGACTGCCGCTCGACCTGGAAACCTGCGGCGTGCGCATGCGGCTTTACCCCTACAAGAACGTCTGCGAGCGGCGCATCCTCTTCACGCCCCAGTATTTCGACGCCGAGGAGCTCAAGATCCTCGCGGGGCGGATCCGGGAAGGCTTCACGTTCATCGACGTGGGCTCGAATGTCGGCTGGTACGCCCTGTTCATCGCCCGGGAGGCGGGAGCCTCGCTCGCGACCAGGATCCTCGCCGTGGAGCCGCAGCCCGAGATCTTCGACCGCCTGATCTACAACATCCGCCAGAACCCCTTCGGCATGATCAAGGCGGTCGACTGCGCGGTTGCCGACAAGACCGGCGAGCTCACCCTGTTTCTCGATCCCCTCAACCGGGGCGAGGCGAGCCTGAAGATCGTGAATTCGAGCCAGACGGACGCGATCCGCGTGCCGGCCGTGACCCTGCTCGACCTTCTGAGCCGGGAGGGCCTCACCCGCGTGGATGCGATCAAGCTCGATGTGGAGGGGGCGGAGGATCTCGTCCTCGATCCCTTCTTCAGGGATGCGCCGCCCGCCCTTTATCCCTCGCTGTTCATCGTCGCCAATGTTCCGGACCGCTGGCAGACGGATGTGCCCGCGCTCCTGACCGGCAAGGGGTATCGGCTGATCCTGGAGACCAGGATGAACCTGGTCTTCGAGCGGAATGATGCCTAGTCCGCTCGTCCGGGAGGCGGTGGTCCTCGATCCCGACCAAAAATCGGTGGGTATCCGTCTTGTGCCGAAATCTCGCATTGACTGTCGCGAGCCCCAGGCGGCTTGCTGGGCAAACCGTGCCTGCTCCGAGGAACCCGAAGCTGAACTTGAGCATTGTCTCCCGGGTCGTCCCGGCAAGGGGTGACGATCTGCGTCTTTAAGTCCAGCCGGAGGTGTTGCCTCCGCGACCCGCTGGCATAGGTGTATGCTGTGCTAAAGGTTGCGTGATGGATAAAACTGCCTCTGCTGAAACCCACCGGATTCCCACGGGAATCGAAGGGCTCGACCACATCCTCGGCGGTGGCGTCACGGCCAACCGGCTCTACCTCGTCGAAGGCACCCCGGGCACCGGCAAGACCACCTTCTCGCTTCAGTTCCTGCTCGAAGGCGCCCGGCGGGGCGAGCCGGGGCTCTACGTCACCCTGTCCGAGACCGAAGGCGAGCTGCGGGCGGTTGCCGGAACCCACGGCTGGTCCCTCGACGGGCTCGAGCTGTTCGAGCTCGTGCCCGAGGCAGGCCTCGACCCCGAACTGGAGCAAACGCTCCTCCACCCGTCGGAGGTGGAACTCGGCGAAACCGTTCGCGGGGTCATGGAGCGGGTCGAGGCGCTCAAGCCCAAGCGCGTCGTGCTCGACAGCCTGTCAGAGCTGCGCCTGCTGGCCCAGAACCCCCTGCGCTACCGGCGGCAGATCCTGGCGCTCAAGCACTTCTTCGCGAGCCGGGACTGCACCGTGCTGGTCCTGGACGACCGCACGGGGGAGCCCGGTGATCTCCAGCTGCACAGCATCGCCCACGGGGTGATCTCGCTCGACCAGACCCCCACGGGCTTCGGTGCGGAGCGCCGGCGTCTCCGGGTGATCAAGATGCGGGGGATCAAGTACAGCGGCGGCTACCATGACATGTCGATCATCACGGGCGGCGTCTGCGTCTATCCGCGCCTGATCGCGGCCGACCATCCCGGCATGGTGTCGGGCCAGATGCTCGGAACCGGCGTCGACGGCCTCGACGCCCTCTTGGGCGGCGGGCTCGTGCCCGGGACGACCACCCTCCTGAGCGGCCCCGCAGGCGTGGGCAAGACGACCGCAGCCGTGCGCTGCATGGTCTCCGCTCTCGCGCAGGGGGAACGGGCCGCCTTCTTCCTTTTCGACGAGCGCCTCCCGACCCTGATGATACGCTCGGCAGCCCTCAACATGGACCTGCGGCCCTTTATCGAATCCGGTCATCTGAAGATTCGCCAGATCGACCCGGCGGAGCTTTCTCCGGGTGAGTTCGCGACGGCGGTTCGCAATGCGGTCGAGCACGACGGCGCAAAGGTCATCGTGGTGGACAGCCTCAACGCCTATCTGCAGGCGATGCCGGAAGACCGGCACCTCACGCTGCAGATGCACGAGCTGCTGTCCTATCTGGGCCAGCAGGGGGTCTACACCCTCATGATTCTCGGCCAGCACGGCCTCGTCGGCGATATCCGCTCCGATGTGGATCTGAGCTATCTGGCCGATACGGTCCTGCTCCTGCGCTTCTTCGAGGCCCATGGCGAGGTCCGAAAAGCGATCTCGGTGGTCAAGACGCGCACGACCGATCACGAACGCACCATCCGCGAGTTCCGGGTGGACGGCGGCGGCTTGAGCATCGGCTCTCCCTTGAGAGAGTTCCAAGGCATTCTGACCGGAGTTCCCAGCTATAAGGGTGCTTCCGGCCCGCTGATGAACCCGGAGGCCGCGGCGCACGCCCTTGGCGAGGGCAGCGACGGCGTCGGCAATGGATGAGGCGGTTCTCATCCTGACGCCCCATGGGCGCGATGCGGCAGTCGCTGCGGATCTGCTGAAGCGTCATGGGATCCCGGCCTTCATCTGCGAGCACCTGGGTGCTCTTTCGGCCGCGATCGAGCGCGGCGCGGGCGCCGCATTGGTGGCCGAGGAGGCGCTGGCCGGCGCGGATCTGGATCTGCTGACGGCGCGCCTCGAACAGCAGCCGCCCTGGTCGGATTTTCCGTTCGTGGTGCTCGCCAACGGCCACAAGGGCATGCGGTCCACCCGGGCGTTCGAAACGCTCGACCGCATGCGCAACGTCGTGCTGCTGGAGCGGCCTCTGCATGCCGAAAGCATGGTCCGCGCCGCGCGCTCGGCCCTGAATGCCCGGCGGCGCCAATACGAGGCGCGTGACGTTCTCGCCCGGTCCCGCGAGGAGCTGGAGCGCCTCGTCATGGAGCGCACCCGCGAGCGCGAGGAGGCGCTGGCCCAGCTGCACGAGGCCCAGAAGCTGGAGACCATCGGGCAGCTGACCGGCGGCGTCGCCCACGACTTCAACAATCTGCTCACCCCGGTGATGGGCAACCTCGATCTGCTGCGTCGGCGCCTTCCGGGCGACGACGTCAAATCCCAAAGGCTGGTCGAGAACGCCCTGCAGGCGACGAGCCGCGCCGCCACCCTGGTGCAGCGCCTGCTGGCCTTCGCCCGGCGGCAGGACCTTCAGCCGAAGGCCGTGGACGTGTCGGGCCTTCTCGCCGGCATCGAGGATCTCGTCTCGCGCTCGATCGGGCCCACCATCGCGGTCACGGTCCAATCGCCCGCGAACCTGCCTGCGGCGCGGGTGGACCCGAGCCAGCTCGAACTCGCCATCCTCAACCTCGCCATCAACGCCCGGGACGCGATGCCAAGGGGCGGCAGCCTGGTCATGGAGGTGGGGCAGCAATCGATCCCTCCGGCGCTGCGGGACACGCTGAGGGCCGGCGACTACATTTGCGTTTCCGTGGCGGATACAGGCGTCGGCATGGATGCCGCGACCTTGAAGCGGGCCATCGAGCCCTTCTTCTCCACCAAGGGCGTGGGCAAGGGCACAGGCCTCGGCCTTTCCATGGTGCATGGGCTTGCCGCGCAGTCGGGCGGCGCCCTTCAGCTGTCGAGCCAGCCGGGCGTCGGAACCCGGGCGGAGCTTTGGCTGCCGGTCGCGGACGAGCAGGCGGCAGCGAGCGAGCAGACTCAGGTGGAGGCCATCATGGCCCCCCGCCCGTCGACCGTGCTCCTCGTCGACGACGAGGAACTCGTGAGGGTCGGCACGGCCGAAATGCTGATGGATCTCGGCTACTCGGTCGTCCAGGCGGGTTCTGGCGCAGAAGCGCTCGGGGTGCTGCGCAGGGGCGAGATCGAGATCGATATGCTCGTGAGCGATTACCTGATGCCCGGGATCGGCGGGGCCGACATGGTGCGCGAGGCGCGCAAGCTCCGGCCCGATCTTCCGGCTCTGCTCATCACGGGCTACACCAATCTCGTCCAGGGGCCCGGGGCCGAGCTGCCGCGCCTCGCCAAGCCGTTCCGGCAGGCGGAGCTCGCATCGCGCATCGCCGAGCTCATCGATGCCGCGCAAGCGCGGGACAACGTCCTGACGCTGCCGGACGCCCGGCGCTCCGAGGGCCGGTAGGCGCCGCCTCAGCGAGGCGTGACGATCTCCACGGGATGATCGATCGCCACCTCTTCCGGCGTGATGCGGCACACATAGGCATAGGACTCCACCCCCGATGCCAGGGCGTGCCGGAAGGCCTTGTCGTAGGCGGGGTCGATGTCCCGGGCGACATCGAAGCGGTCGGCATCCATCTGGATCACGTAGACGAGGGCGGCCCTCGCCCCCTGGGCCACCATGTCGGCCAGCTCGTAGAGGTGCTTGGCGCTGCGGGCCGCGACGCAATCCGGGAACTCGGCAAAGCCTGCTTCCCGCATGAGATGGCAGTTCTTCACCTCGAGATAGCAGGGCGGCTCTCCGTCCCTCTCGAGCAGGAAGTCGACCCGGCTGTTGCGCCCGTACTTCACCTCCGGCCTCACCCGGTCGTAGCCCGCAAAGGGAGCAAGCCGCCCATCCCGAAGGGCTTCGGCCACCAGGAGATTGGGGCGGGAGGTGTTGATGCCGACGAGCTGGAAGGGGCCACCGCCCGCCGCCACCTCCACGAACTCCCAATTGTACTTGAGCTTGCGGTTCGGGTTCGTCGCGCGCGAGAGATAGACCCGGCTGCCGGGCTCCTTCAGGCCCATCATGGCCCCCGGATTGGCGCAATGGGCCGTCACCACCTCGCCGGTGTCGAGCGCAACGTCCGCCAGGAATCGCTTGTAGCGCTCGATGAGACGGCCTTCGAGCAGGGTTTCCTGAAAACGCATCGAAATCCAAGGTTGAACGGAAAAATCCCTGGTAGCAGGGGAGGAGCCTCAGGTTCAACCCGACACATCTGCCTCGTCATCACCGGGCCTGTCCTGACCATGACGTGGAGGGCATCATCCTCAGGCCAAGCCGAAGGCGGGGGAAGGGGATCCACTTCTACGCTCAGCGCTATGGATTCCCTTCCCCTCCGCTGCGCTCCGGCCGGGAATGACACGGAGGTTTGCGCAACCCTTGTCATCCCCGGCGCACGCAGTACGGGAAGGGGATCCACCATCAAGCGCCGCGCTATCAAACGCTTCTCCATGGAATCTCTTCCCATACATCCCCTGAGTAGACTTTTGAGGTGAACTCTTGCGTGCGCTTGAGAATTCCCGTTTCTGAGGGTAAAGGCCCCTAAAAGGATCGATGCGCATGGCCGTCTCCGTCACAGCCGCCCTTCTCATCATCGGCGATGAGATCCTCACGGGCCGCACCAAGGACAAGAACATCGGCTATATCGCCGAGTACCTGACCGGCATCGGCATCGACCTGCGCGAGGTTCGCGTCGTGCCCGATGTGGAGGAGGAGATCGTGGCCGCGGTCAATGCCCTGCGCGGCCGCTACACCTATCTCTTCACCACCGGCGGCATCGGGCCGACCCATGACGACATCACGGCCGACTGCATCGCCAAGGCCTTCGGGGTCGGGATCGACCACGATCCCAGGGCGGTGGCCATGCTGCGGGAGCGCTACACGCCGGAGGAGCTGAACGAGGCTCGCCTGCGCATGGCCCGCATTCCCGATGGCGCCGACCTCATCGAAAACCCGATCTCCAAGGCGCCCGGCTTCAGGATCGGCAATGTTCATGTGATGGCGGGCGTGCCCTCGATCATGCAGTCCATGCTGGACAACATCGCGCCCACCCTCGAGACCGGCGCGCGCATGATCATCGAGACCATCGAGGCGGAGGGCCTGGCCGAGGGCATCTACGCCGACGGCCTGAGCCAGATTGCCTCCGTCAGCCCAGGCGTCTCCATCGGGTCCTATCCGTCGTTCTCCACCAGCGGCTTCCGCAACCAGATCGTGGTGCGGGGCAAGGAGCAGGACGCGGTGGCGCAGGCGGCCGCCGCCGTTCGCGCGCTTCTGGGCCGCCTCAAGGGCGACCGGGCCCCCCTCTAAGCGTTTTCCACACACCGCAGACAAAGAGCACAACGATGTCCCCGACCTCTCCCAAAGCCTTCCCCGTCTCCTGGGATCAGTTCCACCGCGATTGCCGGGCCCTGGCCTGGCGCCTGGCCGCGGCGGGTCCCTTCGAGGCCATCGTGTGCATCACCCGCGGCGGCCTCGTGCCGGCCGCCATCGTGGCGCGCGAGCTCGACGTGCGGCTGATCGAGAGCGTCTGCATCGCGAGCTACCACGACTACAAGAACCAGGGCGAGCTGCAGGTGCTCAAGGACATCGCGCCCGCCATCAAGGCCCTGGGCGACGGCACCGGCAAGGGCGTTCTCGTGATCGACGACCTGACGGATACGGGCAAGACCGCCAAGATCGTGCGCGACATGCTCCCCAATGCCCATTTCGCCGCCGTCTACGCCAAGCCCGCAGGGCGCCCCCTGATCGACACCTTCGTGACGGAAGTGAGCCAGGACACCTGGATCTATTTCCCCTGGGATATGGGCTTGGCCTATCAGGCTCCGATCCGCGAAGGCTCGGCGGGCTAGAGTATCGGGCCCTGAAGTGGATTTGCACTTTTGGGATTGATCCGATGCTCCACTTATCAGTAAGCGCATCGTAGAACGCGGAAAGCCGGATCCACTTTTCCGCACGATGCCAACGAGACGGGGAGCGCCGTGGCGGAGTTCGACATCGCGCGAACGCGCAAGAGCCTGTTCGGCGCCCTTCTCGATGCGAGGGACCGGTTCGGGCGCAACAAGGTCGCCCTGGAGGACCTGGAGCGCCAGCCCATCACCTTCGGACGCCTCGTTCTGGGCTCGCTCGTGCTCGGCCGCAAGCTGGCGGGCCTCACCGGGGAGCGCGAGACTATCGGGGTGCTGCTGCCCAACGTGCAGGCCATCGCCGTCACCCTGTTCGGGCTGAACGCGTTCGGTCGCGTCCCGGCCTTCCTGAATTTCACCGCCGGCATCAAGAACCTGAAGGCGGCCTGCGAGGTTGCCGAGATCCGCACCATCGTGACCTCGCGCCGTTTCGTCGAGCAGGGCAAGCTCGACGACATCGTCGCGGCCCTGGGGGAGGGGCGGCGGATCCTATGGCTCGAGGACGTGCGCGCCGGCCTGACGAGCCTGGACAAGGTGCGCGGCCTTCTCGCCTCCTGGGCGGCCCGGCGCGTTCACGCCAGGGCGAAGGTCGGCCCCGACGATCCGGCGGTGCTGCTCTTCACCTCCGGCTCGGAGGGAACGCCGAAAGGCGTGGTGCTGTCGAACGCCAACCTGGTGGCGAACGCCTATCAGGTCAAAGCGCTCGCGGGCGACGTGCTGAACGCCGAGGACGTGTTCTTCAATCCGCTCCCGATCTTTCACTCCTTCGGCCTGACCGCGGGTCTCCTGACGGCGGTTCTCAACGGCATGAAGTCGGTGCTTTATCCGAGCCCGCTCCATTACCGGCAGATCCCCAAGCTCGTGGCCGGCACCCGCGCCACCATCATGCTCGCCACCGATACCTTTCTTCAGGGCTATGCCCGCGCGGCGGGCGAGAACGATCTTGCCAGCGTGCGCTACGTCATCGCCGGGGCCGAGCGGGTGAAGGACGAGACCCGCAAGCTCTGGGCCAAGCACGGCACCGTCATCCTCGAAGGATACGGGGCCACCGAGTGCTCCCCGGTGATCGCCGTCAGCCTTCCCGACCGCAACCGGCCCGGATCGGTGGGACCGCTGTTGCCGGGAATCGAGTGGCGCCTCGATCCGGTCGAAGGTATCCACGAAGGCGGGCGCCTGTATGTGCGCGGCCCCAACGTGATGAAGGGCTATCTCGACGCCGCGGCGCCAGGCCGGATTCATCCGCCCGCCGACGGATGGCACGATACCGGCGACATCGTCACCGTGGAGGACGGCATCGTCACGATCCGGGGCCGGGCGAAGCGCTTTGCCAAGGTCGGGGGCGAAATGGTGTCCCTGGGCGCCATCGAGGCGATGGTGCAGGCGCTCTGGCCCGAAAGCAGCCATGTGGTCGTCGCCCTTCCCGATCCGCGCAAGGGCGAGCAGATCGTTCTCGTCACGGACAAGGCGGACGCGGACAGGGACGCATTGCTGGCCCATGCCAGGCAGCAGGGTTTCCCGGAGCTCTGGATGCCAAGGTCGATCCTGGTGGCAGGCATTCCGGTCTTGGGCTCAGGCAAGACCGATTACGTCGCCACCGTCGAGATGGCCCGCCGCTTGCAATCGATGCTGTGAGCGCTCCCCGCGGCCGCGCTTGCGCGCCTGCCTCTGGATGACGCACGTAACAAAGCACGGTTTTCGGCGTTGTCATCCAGGCCCCGCCAAGGGTTCGGCGCGGCCCCGCGATGAGGATGGCATGATGAAAAGGACTGCTCTTGTTCTCGCGTTCATGGCCTTTGCTGCCGGCGCGTACGCTCAGCAGCGGCCTTTTACGCCCCGCCTGGCCTGCGGCCAGGCTCAGCAGATCGTTGCGGCCAACGGCGCGGTGGTGCTCGGCACGGGAACGTACACCTATGACCGCTATGTTCGGGACCGCAGCTTCTGCCAGCACAACGAGACGACCGAGGTTGCCTTCGTGCCGACCAGGGACACGCCGCAGTGCCCCGTCTATCGATGCCGCGATGTCGAACTCGATTTCTTCGATTGAGCCCTGGCTCGCGCCCCGGTCGCATCCGCCGACCCTGCGCCGGAGGAGGGGAGCGTGGGATGTTGAGATTATGCAACACCTTCACAAATAAGCAATTCGCCCTCTCGGGAATGCTTATAGTTTCATCAGAATGCTCACACCTTCGGCGACCCCTGCGCTTGCGTCGGTTGCACCAAGAGAGGGCTTCGTTATGGTCACGTTTGTATCTGGGTCCCGGACCCACGCATTTTGGAGATCACCATGAAGCTCGCTAAGAGCCTCTTTCTCGGTTCGGTCGCGGGTCTCGCGGCTGTTGCCGGAGCTCAAGCTGCCGATCTGCCCGTGGCAAAGGCTGCCGCCGTCGAATACGTGCGCGTCTGCTCCACTTACGGCGAAGGCTTCTTCTACATCCCCGGCACCGAAACCTGCCTTAAGGTCGGTGGCCGTGTTCGCGCCGAATATGCTTATCTCGAGCCGACCGACCGGGAAGACGACTCGATCGGATTCCTGGCCCGTGGCCGCGTGCAGCTCGACGCCCGCACCGCCACCGCTTACGGCCTCCTGCGCGCCTTCGTCCGCATGGAAATGAGCCGGAACACCGGCGTTTACTCCAGCTCCGGCAATCCGGAGACCTCGTCCAACATCGCTCAGGCCTACATCCAGTTCGGCGGTCTGACCGCCGGCCGCACGACCTCGTTCTTCACGAACGGCGACCTCCCGAACGAGAACTGGGGCACGCTCCGCTTCTACGACTATCCGGACGTGAACCTGCTCGCCTACACCTTCTCGTTCGGCAACGGCTTCTCGGCCACCCTGTCGCTCGAAGAGGGCTCGTTTGCAACCAACAATGCGGTGGACTTCACCGTTGATCCCGACACTGGCGACCTTGTCGCCGGATCGCAGGCCGGCCAGAGGCTTCCCGATCTCGTCGGTAACGTGAAGTACGCCGGCACCTGGGGCTCCGCTCAGCTGTCCGGTGCTCTGCACCAGCTGCGCAGCAACGCTCTCGTGGGCGGTGACTATGCCAGCAGCGAGCTCGGCTGGGCCGTGTCGGGCCAGTTCAACGTGAACCTGCCCATGCTCGCTCCGGGCGATGCCCTGTGGCTTGCCGCCACCTATGCGGACGGCGCTCTCGGCTATCTCGGCTTCGATCCCGACATCTCGACGGGTATCGCGTCGGGCACCGTGCTCGACGCTTATATCGGCGCCGACGGCGACATCGAAACCGGCCGCGGCTGGCAGATCGCCGGTGGCCTGAACCACTACTGGACGCCGACCGTCCGTCAGAGCGTGTTCGGATCGTACGCCCGCGTCGAGTACGGCGCCGACGCCGAGGTCAGCGATCTCAACGAGTGGCGCATCGGCTCGAACGTGATCTGGTCGCCGGTTTCGGGTCTCGATATCGGTGTTGAGGCTCTCTACTCCAACCTCGACCCGCGCGGCGTGCTCGAGCGCGGCGACGACGCTTGGGAAGGCCGCATCCGCATTCAGCGCGACTTCTAATCGGCTCATCCCGATCCGATGAGGAAACCCCGGTGGCGACACCGGGGTTTTCTTTTGGCCGGCTCACCCGATCCGGCTTCGCCGACGATTGCCGAACGCCGATAAAGGAGAGGCGATGCTGAAATCCCTCAATCGTCCTGCATTCCTTGCGGTGCTTGCCATGGGCCTTGGCGGGTGCGTGGCCGGCGCTGGCGTGTCGACCTGGAGCTACCGGTCCGAGCCTGGCTTTCAGACGGAGCGCGTCGCCGAAAGCCGGATCTATGGCGACCCGGTGCGCGGCATCGGCAGCAGGTCCTGTACGAGCGTCGTCACCCGGCAGGCGGAGCCGACCGGGCGGATCGCCAGCAGCGAGACGACGGCTTGCGAACCAGGTTCGGCAGCTCAATCCAACGGCCAAAGGAACGAACGTTTACCTTAGCCGTTGGCATGACGTCGATTCCACTGTCAGGAGAGCACTATCATGAACAACATCATCTGGATCATCGGAGCGATCGTGGTCGTCCTTGCGATCTTGTCGTTCCTTGGCCTGCGCTAAGATCTGACGAGCCTGCAGGGCAGCTCCCGCGATGCGCGCTGCCCTGCAGGCCTCCCACGGTCGACGGCGGCGACGCTCTTCGGCCGATGCCGTCGCGAAGGCGGCGGGACGATCACTGCATGAGAGCGAGAACCACGGACGTCACGTTAACCATGGCCAAGGCCGCAAGCAGGGTCGGCACGACAGGAATGCGCAGACGGAAAGCGCGCTTCTCGTCCTGAACCGTGGCGAGAGGCGATCCGAGATGAGTCTCGTTGACGGTCATTGCTCATCTCCCTCATGGCGTGACCTAACGGAATGTGCGCCACCCTGAACCTAAAGCTCGCTTCATGAGGTGCGGCTTCACACATGACCGCAAGCCGCCGCCCCAGACTTTCGCCGCTTTGAAGTTTTTTGCCGTTCCCGGTTGCCTTGCTGTTTCCACGTCCTTCAGTGACGTGTCGCGTGTTTCTGGATCTGCAGCAGCTGTCCTTCGATGGCGCGCATGCGGGTCATCAGCCGGTCGAGCTCGGTGAGGAGCTGTCTTTCGTCCCGGCGGGCGATCTCGATGAGATCTGCGGAGGATCCATGGCGAATGCGATGAAGCGCGTCCGCCAGCCTTCGGTCCAGAAGCCGCATTTGATGCTCCAGGTCCAAGAACTCCTGGTGAAGCTGGGTCTCCTTGAACACGGCAGGGATCTCGCGTGAGAAGGGTGCGCTTCTAAGGTTAAGCTACACCGTGCTGGCAGGTTCCTCTAGGTCAAAAAAATGCATGCCTGGCAAATTTCTCAATGGCCAAGCTGAAACAGAGATCCGAGTTCACCGTTCTGTGATGAGGGTTTTCAGCCCGATCGCTGCGTCGGATCGGGATCAGTCGATTTTGACATGCCCGGGAGCAGGACCGCTTTCGGGGCTTCCATAACGCGTAAGTTGTTCAGCGTGCTTGCCTTCATCATGCCGATTTCCCGCATTGCGTTCCAGGGCGCCGGTTTTGTGTTGGTCCATCGAGCCTGCCAGGAGCTGCACCGCAGCGAGGGCTCCCATAACCATTGTCCGGCAGAGGAGACAGCCGAATGGGACAGAAGATCCAGCCTCAACGTGTAGCCCTGATTGTCGAGGATGACTTTGACGTCCGGGGTTTGGCGGCCGCCCTCCTGGAGGAGACCGACCTCAAGGTCGTGGAGACGACCAGCGCGGAGGAGGCTCTGGATTATCTGCGGCAGCACTCGGAGGAGGTCGCCTTCCTGTTCGCGGATGTCCGCCTTCCGTGTCTGATGAACGGCCTGGATCTGGTGCGCGCCGTGCGCATCAAGTGGCCCTGGGTTCGCACGGTCCTCACCTCCGGCCGCCCGCTGGAGCCGGACACGGACGACATGCCCCGCGACGTGCGCTTCATGCAGAAGCCCTGGAGGGCGCTCGACGTGCTGATGGAGGCCGAGAAGGCCGCCCAGGGCTATCGTCGGAACTGATCCGCATCTGCAAGGGTGCAGCCGGCGAGCCTCCGAGCTCGCCGCTCGCCTGCCATATCGGCGGGGAAGTGGAACCTTGGCGCTTGCTGAGAATTGGCGTCAGCAGTTTGTAAGAGGATTGACTGATGCCAAACACCACCGTTGCCACAGGCACGTTCCCATCCCGCAAGGCCGCCAACCAGGCCGTTCAGCGTCTGGTCTCCGGGGGCTTTGCCCGCAACAGCATCGAGCTTCATGGGCATGAGGACGGCGAGGGCTACGACCTGGAAATCCACACCCGCCAGGAGAACCTGAAGCGAGCCGAGCGCCTGATCCATGATGCCTCGGGGCCCATGTATTCGGTCAGGCAGACGGCCTCGGGCGTGATGCAGACGGCCAAATCCTACCCTTATGTCCTGCTGGGCGCCGGCGTCCTCGCAGGCTTCCTGATCTACAGCCTGATTCCTCGCGATGCTTCCGCGGGACACCAGGCGAACCAGCGGAACGCAAGCCAGCGGAACGGCCGCCGCAGGTAAAAGACCGCATGTCACGAGAGATCGTCAGCTTTCCCGGACGGATCCGTCCGGGAAAGGGGCTGGGCTTCAGAAGTGCTCGTCCTGGCCGCGATCTCTTTCGAGCCTCTCCAGCAACTGCTTGATCCGGTCAGGCGCCGGCTCTTTCAGGACGCCTTGATAACTGGTCTGCAATTGACGTCCGAGATGCCTCAAAAGCTCAGACTGGCCAGCCGCCGTGAGGCCGCTGGTGCCGACGCTCCAGCCCCCGTTCCCGCCCGCGGCATGAGGATGATGGAGCCGACTGAACATCCTTGACCTCCTCCAGTTGCACATCCATGAGCCTGAGAACGGGCGAAGTTGGATTGAGTTGCGGTTAAGTTTCTGGAAAAGAATAATTTTCCGGTTCGCCAAAAGACGCCCCTGATGGCGGCGCAAGGCCGCTTTTGCCTCCTGGATCCGCCTCGGGCGTGCACTTTGATCGGAGAGGCGACTGCCGGTCGCATTGGATTCCGTCCCTCCCTGGTTCAAAGCTCGACCATAATGATAAAGTGGGGCTGAGGGATGCGTGAAGTTTTGATGGTCTATCTGGGCGGCGTGATACTGCTCCTGATGGTGTCGACCATGATCGACGGCGAGGAAGGGGTCAGTCTCGACCACATTCTGATCGCAGGCTTCGGATGGCCGATCCTCACCCCCATCCTGGCCCTGAGAGCCTGGAGCAATCGCTGAGAGCCAGGGTGCTTTCCGCTCCCGAACCTTGCAACGAAGTGCCTGCCGTCCTTGTGCGTTAGTGCGAATCCGGCCCTTCCCAAGACGCCGCAGGTCCCTATAAAGCCGGGGTCACTCGGTGGTGATCCACCGCAAGAGGTCTCTTAAAGCTGGAAGGGCCCGAAAAGGCTCTGTTCGGGGCGTCATGCAAACCATTCCGCCGTCGCCGCAGACGGATCTGGCTCCATCTGCGCCCGACCGGACGGGCTTCCGGGGAGTGCGCCTGTCGCTGAGGTCTCAGCTTGCTCTTCTGTGCGCAGGCCTGGTTCTTCCGATCCTTGTGTTTGTCGGCTTCATTCTCTGGCAGTTCGCCGCGGCAGAGCGTGCCCGGCTCGAGGGCGATGCTCTGGATACGGCCCATGGAATCGCGGCAGCGGTGGATCGGGAGCTGACCGGCTTGCGCTCGGCCCTGGGCGTGCTGGTCTATTCCACGTATCTTCAGCGGAACGACCTGGAGAGCTTTCACCGGCAGCTGAATCAGGCTGGCCTGGCGGAGGGGCTCAACGTGGTTCTTCGGACGCCGGACGGCCAGGAGCTCGTCAATGCACGGCGGCCGCGTGGGGAGCCGCTGCCCAGAGTCGTGCTTCCTGGCGATCCTGAAGTGATCGCCTCGAGACAGCCGGTCGTTTCCGGCTTTTTCTCCCGCACGAACTCGGCTGAGGCTGCCTTCGCGATCACGACGCCCGTGATGCGCGACGGGGCAGTGGCCTATCTGCTCTCGATCAGCGCCCCCGTTCAACGTCTTCAGAGGCTCGCCGCAGGCGGGGGTGTTCCCCAGGGCTGGACCGTCGCGATCATCGACCGCCAAGGCACCATCCTCGCACGCAACACCCGTCACGCGGAGTTTGCCGGCAAGCCTGCGACGAAGGACCTGCAGGAGAACACCACCGGCCTCGAGGGCACCTGGAAAGGCTTCACCATCGATGGGCAGGCCGTTCTCGGCGCTTATGCCCGTTCCCAGTTGTCCGACTGGCGCGTTGCGGTCGGGGTACGCGATTCGGATCTTGCCGCGCCTCTCAGGCGATCCCTTTGGTACATGGCCTGGTTCGGAGCCGCCCTCACGCTTCTTTCGATGATTCTGGCCTTGTTCTTTGGGCGGCGCATCACCGGTCCCATGCTGATGCTGGCGGAGCGGGCGGCCGCGCTGGGGCGCGGCGAGACCGTTGAGCCCTTGCCCACGCGGCTGCGCGAGGTGGCCAAGGTCGGAGATGCGCTGACGGCCGCATCCGTGGACCTGCGCGCCCGCGAGCGGGAGCGGAACGCGGCGGAGACGGCGCTTCGCGAAAGCGTGGCGCTTCTTGAGGCGATCGGCGCCTCCACCCCGAACCTGGTTTATGCCAAGGACCGGGACGGCCGGATGATCTATGCGAATCCCGCGACGCTCGCCGCCCTTGGAATGCCGGCCGAGCGCGTCCTGGGGCGCACCTCGCTCGATTTCATCGCGGATCCCGTGGAAGGTGAGGCACATGCCGCCAATGACCGCCAGGTGGTCGAGACCGGTCGTGTCGAGGTGGTTGACGAGGTTTTCACGTCGCCTGAGGGCGCCACCACGATCTATCGCACCACGAAAGCACCTCTGCGCGACCTGAGCGGCCGGATCATCGGCGTTGCCGGCATGTCGGTGGACATGACCGACCAGCGCGCCATGGAGGCTGCCTTACGGGCAAGCGAGGAGCGCTTCCGTTTCGCCCTCGAGGCGGCCGGCGGCATCGGAACGTGGGACTGGGACGTCCCGACAGACCGGATTCACACCAACGATGCCTTCGCGGTTCTCTTCGGGGTCGATCCGAAGAAAGCGGCGGAAGGAGCCCCCGTCTCGGCATACCTGGCCGGCATGCATCCCGAGGACCGCGACCACGTCACCGCCGAGATCGAGCGGGCCCTGGCGGACGGCAGCGATTTCTCGGCCGAATACCGGGTGATCGGGCTGGGAGGAGCCACCCGTTGGGTGACGGCCCGCGGCCGCTGCTATCACGACGAGGCAGGCGGTCCGGCGCGCTTTCCGGGGGTCGTCATCGACATCACCGAGCGCAAGCGCACGGAAGAGGCCTTGGCCGAGAGCCAGCGCCGCCTGCAGGCCATTCTCGACACCGTTCCGGTCGGCATCGTCATCGCGGAAGCACCCTCGGGGCGCATCATCGGCGGCAATCCTCAGGTCGAGCGCATCTTCGGGCATCCGGTCCTGCCCTCGGATAGCCTGGAAAGCTACCGGGAATGGGTCTGCTACCATCCGGACGGGCGGCAGGTGGAAGGGCCGGAATACCCGCTCTCCCGCGCCCTCCTAGGCCAGGAGGAGCGGCCCGAACTGGAGGTGCTGTACCAGCGCGGCGACGGCCGCAAGACCTGGGTCCGCCTGATTGCGGCGCCCGTCAGGGACGGCTCCGGGCAGATCGTCGCCGGAGTGGTGGCGTGCCTCGACATTGACCAGGAAAAACGGGTCGGGGAGGCGCTCAGAGAGTTCAACGCCACCCTGGAGCAGCGCATCGCCGAGGCTATCGCCGAGCGGGAAAAGATCGAAGCCCAGCTCCGCCAGGCCCAGAAGATGGAGGCGGTTGGCCGACTCACGGGCGGTGTCGCGCACGATTTCAACAACCTGCTCACCGTTGTGACAGGCAATCTCGACATGCTCCGGCGCAGGGTTGAAGGATCGGGCGACGGAAGGCTGATCCGCAACCTCGACAACGCCCTGGAGGGGGCCAGGCGCGCGGGCCAGCTCACCCATCGCCTGCTCGCCTTCTCGCGCCAGTCCCCGCTCCAGCCGGAGGTTCTGGATCTGAACAAGATCGTCTCCGGCATGTCCGAGCTGCTCCGGCGCACCATCGGCGAGAACATCGCCATCGAGACGGTGCTGGCCGGCGGGCTCTGGCGCACGGAGGCAGACCCGAACCAGCTGGAAAGCGCCGTGCTCAACCTTGCGGTCAACGCCCGCGACGCCATGCCCGACGGGGGCAAGCTGACCCTGGAAACCGCCAACGCCTACCTGGACGAGGCCTATGCGGCCAGCACGAACGGGGAGGTGAAGGCGGGCCAATACGTGATGGTAAGCGTATCCGACACCGGAACGGGAATGACCCCCGATGTGAGGGCGAAGGTGTTCGAGCCCTTCTTCACCACCAAGCCGGTGGGCAAGGGGACAGGGCTCGGCCTGGCCCAGGTCTACGGCTTTGCCCGGCAGTCGGGCGGCCACGCGGCGATCTATTCAGAGCCCGGCGAAGGCACGACCGTCAAGCTCTACTTCCCCCGCATCCTCCGCAGCGACGATAAGGTCCGGAGCCCTCAGGCGGAGGAGCCGGTTGCGGCGCCTCCGGCCGCGGTCAAGGGAGAAACGATCCTTGTCGTGGAGGACGAGATCATGGTGCGGGAGTTCTCGATCTCCGTTCTGGAGGAGGCAGGCTACCGGGTGCTGTCGGCAGAGGATGGACCGACCGCCCTGAAGCTCCTGGAGGCGCATCGCCACGAGATCGCCCTTCTGTTCACAGATGTGGTGCTGACCGGGCCCATGAACGGGCGCAAGGTGGCGGATGAGGCGCTGAGGCTTCGCCCCGATCTGAAGGTGCTGTTCACCACAGGCTACACGCGCAACGCCATCATCCACCATGGACGCCTGGACGAGGGGGTGCACCTGATCACCAAGCCCTTCGCGGCGGCGAGCCTAGCCGAACGCGTGAGAGGGCTTCTCGACGGGGCTTGAGCCTCTCCACCGCCAATATTCCGACGGCGCTAGGACTCTTACGTATTCCCTAGCGTAACCTGAATTGATAATCTTGGCCGTTAGTTGTCTTGGAAGACGTTGATGGCCAGAACGATCCTTTCCGCCGCGGTTCTCTTGGCGAGCCTTGGCGCATCGCAGGCCCAGACGGGGTGTTATCCGCGTCTGGGAGCCTATAGCGGGCAGTATGAGGGTTCGTGCCCGAATGCCGGCCTCAAATGGACGGCCGTTGAAAACACCCTTGGGGCGTTCGGCCGGAACTGCAGCGACGAGCCCTGGACCTATAATCGCAAGGTAAGGACGTTCTACAATCCCAAGGCGAACGAAGTCTTCGCCATGCAGGATTGCGACGCGCCGGGCGCTGGCCAGAGCTCAGGCATCGTGAAGATCAGCGTCGCCTCCGATGCGGTGCGCCGGTTTCATGAGAACAAAATTCCGCTCCAGGACAAATCCGCTCGACCGCTCCTTGCGCCCTCCCGTTGATCCCGGGGTTGCCGAAGGGGAGCGCCGCGACACAGGTCTCGGGCATCGACGGTTAGCAATTTTTAAGGACTGTTCACCATAGGCTCCTGGTTCGGAACACCAGGAGCCTTGTCATGCGTAGCCTCAGCCTCTCGCTTTTCCTGATTGCCTCGATGGCGATGGCAGCGCCGCTCATGCTGGTCTTCATGGTTGTGGCGAGCGTGGTGGCTTCGGCGCTGTTTCTGTCCTGATTTGCCGCCGGCAACAATCAGGAATAATGGAAGCATCCAGCAAGTATAATCCTATTGCGATGCAGATGCATCGGATGACGCCCGAGTAGCGCCTGAAGTAAATCTGGAACTCAGGGTGAACAGGGGCGTTGGATCGCGATTATTGAATAGGGAATTTGCCTATGAGAAAAATCGCTATCCTTGCAGCTGCCATGATCGGCTCCAGCTTGATTGGTGCATCGCCGTCGATGGCTCAGCCGCAGCTGAATTTCGGCATCGGCCCTGACGGGCGTCCTCAAATCGGCGTCCGCGATCCGGCGCAAGAACGGTACGAGCGTCGCGAGAGGTGGCGTGAGCGTCGCGAGTCGGACCGCGCGCGGGCTTACGAGGAAGGGCGCCGGGATGCGCGCCGCGACTCGCGGAGCTATGGTGCTTACGAGTCCAACTGCCGCAACATCACCATTCAGGAAGAGAATGAGTGGGGCCGCACCGTGACCCGCCGGATCCGGCGCTGCGACTGACGAACGCGAACCCTCGCACGAGGCCACTGGTCCTTACGTGCGAGGGTTTGGCATTGCGGCCATGAGCTTTGGAAGATCCTGCGTCATCCAGGCCACCATCTCATGGTTGGTTTGAAGGTGATCCGGCATGGGAATGAACGGCCGTGACGGTTCGATCTCCGCATCCCCGCCATCGGCAAGAACGGCTGCATCCGTGTAGGGGATTATAGTCCTCGCGCGTGCGTCTCCAAACCAGAAGAGCAGCAGCCAAAGCATCCCGAAGAAACTGACGGCAATCATGAGCAGGGATACTGCCAAGTCCATAAGCAATGGCCTTTTCCTAAGGCCACCCAGCTTGCCAGTATGCCTGCGAGAGTCAATTCCAACTATCGAATATCCGGACCGCTGCGCGTGAAAGGTCGGGAATTCTTGAGGATGGTGCGGACGGCGGGGGTCGAACCCGCACGGGCAAAGCCCGAGGGATTTTAAGTCCCTTGCGTCTACCAGTTTCGCCACGTCCGCTTCAGCCACGAGGGTTATCGGGCCGCGAGCCCAAGCGCAAGTGCAACTGTGCGGGCCTCTGGACGGGAGCCCTATTCAGGGGTGTGGACGCCGTAAAGCCAGTCGTACCGCTTGGTCATGCCCTCCGGTCCAAGATGGCGCATGACCAGGTTGCGCCCGAAGGCCACGAGGGCACCTGCATGATAGATGCGCCCGTTCCGGCGCGCCTCGGTCTGGACCCGCCTCGCGCGGCCGAGGCGCTGCTCCTCATAAACCTGCAGAAGCCTTGGAATGTCCGGCTGCTCCCCGCCCAGGAGGGACGCAAGGGTGGCGGCGTCCTCGATGGCGAGCGCCGCGCCCTGGGCCAGGAAGGGCAGGACTGGGTGCCCGGCATCGCCGAGGAGAGCGATGCGCGCACCCGCGAGCCGTTTCGCGGGATGGTCGTAGAGCGACCAGCGCAGCCATTCGGGCGGCTGGGCCAGAAGGAATTTCAACGCAGGCGCCGCCGAGGCATAGCGGGCCAACAGGTCATCCCGGTTCCCTGGGGCGGCCCAGCCTTCCACGGGGATCGTGCTTCTCTCGATCGCCACGACGTTGACGAGACGGCCGCCGGCAATCGGGTAGTGCACCACGTGGCCCTGCGGGCCGAGCCACAACCCGGTCTCGTCACCGGCCAGTTCCGCCGGAGCCGCGCTTCGCTCGAAGGTGGCCCGCCAGGCGATGAACCTGCGGAAGGCCGGGGCATCACTGTCCCCGAGCGCCTGCCTGACCTTTGACCAGACCCCATCGGCTCCGATGACCATGTCGGCCGTGACGCTCTCGCGCGCTCCGCCGGCTGAAGTCCAGGTGAGAGCGGCCTGGCCCGGCCCGTCCTCCACGCTCTCGACCGTCCGGCCCATGACGAGGCGGATCGAGGGCTCGGAGCGGACGGCATCGAGGAGCAGGGTTTGGAGGTCGGCCCGGTGCACCACCCAGTAGGGCGCCCCGAAGCGCTCGCGCATGAAGGCTCCCAGCGCCACTTGCCCGATGGGCTTGCCCGAGCGGATGCTGCGCACGACCACCCGCCGCGGCTCGGTGACGACCCGGCGCAGGGCCGCGCTCAAGCCCAGCTTCATCAGAATCCGGCTGGCGTTCGGCGAGAGCTGGAGGCCGGCGCCGACCTCGCTGAAGCCGGTTCGCCGTTCGATGAGCGTGACGGCGTGGCCCTGGCGCGCAAGCGCCAGCGCCGCCGTCAGGCCACCGATGCCGGCGCCGACGACCGCAATCGACAGATGGGGCACTTAGCGCGAGGAATCCGAGGTTGCGAAATCGGGCTCCCACACGCACTCGGCGGGGCGTGCCTCGTCGGCCTTCAGGGAAGGATCGTACTTGAAGAGGGTCGAGCAGTAGGAGCAGATGGTCTCGTTGTCATAGCCCATGTCGATGAAGACATGGGGGTGATCGAAGGGAGGCGTCGCTCCGATGCACATGAACTCCTTCGAGCCCACGTGAATGACGGGAACGCCCGGATCGTTGTGGAAGTGGGGTGTGCCTTTGTCAGCCATTGCCGTTGCTCTGAAGCGATGAAATTCGCGCGCACCATAATGGCCGAACGGCCATGCGCCTAGAGCAAAATTCCAGCGATTGCATCCGGCCGCCCCGGTGCTTAGGTTGCGCCCAGCCGCCCGATCCACCGAACACCCTGGGTTCCATGCGCTACTTCAATTCCAACGGCGTGAGCATCGCCTATGTGGATGTGCCGCCTCACGAGGGGCAGGGCGATCCGATCCTCCTCATCCACGGCTTCGCCTCGAACCATGTGGTGAACTGGGCGAATACGCTCTGGATCAAAACCCTCGCGCGGGCCGGCTACCGGGTGATCGCGTTCGACAACCGGGGCCATGGAGAGAGCGAGAAGCTCTACGATCCCGAAGCCTATCACTCCTACCGCATGGCCGAGGACGCCACCCGTCTTCTCGATCATCTCGACATCGAGCGGGCCGACGTAATGGGCTATTCCATGGGCGCGCGGATCACCGCCCATATGGCGCTCGCTGCCCCTGAGCGCATGCGCTCGGCCCTTCTCGGCGGCCTGGGCTTTCATCTCGTCGATGGGGTAGGCCTGCCGCTCGGCATCGCGGATGCCATGGAGGTGCCCTCGCTCGATGAGCTGACCGACCCGATGCAGCGCATGTTCCGCGCCTTCGCCGAGCAGACCAGGAGCGATCTGCGGGCGCTTGCCGCCTGCATCCGCGGGTCGCGGCAGGCGCTGACCAAGGCCGAGGTCGCTTCCATCACGCTGCCGACCCTGGTGTCCGTGGGCACCAACGACGATGTGGCGGGCTCGGGCCCGGAGCTCGTCCGGCTGATGCCGAACGCGACGGCCCTCGACATCCCGGGCCGCGACCACAACCTTGCCGTGGGCGACAAGGTGCACAAGCAGGGCGTGCTGGACTTCCTGGCCGGCAGGCCCTGAGCCCCAGCCGTCGATTTGAGGAACGGTCCCTCCGAGGCCGAGGGACAGGAGAAACGGATGACCCGACTCGACAGCGTTATTCGCCGGCTCACCGCCCAGCGCGATCTTTTGAACTGGGCCACTGAGGAGCTTGGCCCCGATGGGCTCGTGCTCGAACTCGGGCTCGGCAACGGGCGGACCTACGATCACCTGAGAACCAAGCTGCCGGGACGCGAGATCTATGCGTTCGAGCGCTCGCCCGCAGCTCATCCCGACTGCTATCCGCCGGAGGGCTACCTGATCGTGGGCGACATCTTTGAGACCCTGCCGGCCTTTATCGAACGATTCGGTAGGGGCTCGGCGGCCCTGATCCACACCGACATCGGCACGGGCGATCAGGAGGCGAACCGCAAGCTGGCCCTGCGCCTCTCGCCGCTTCTCGAAGCCCTGCTTCGGCCGGGAGGGCTCCTCATCGCGGACCGGGCCTTCGAGCTGCCCTCCTGCGAGGACATCTCCTCGCAAACGGATGTGCCGGAGGGCCGCTACTTCGTTTATCGCCGGAACGCCTGAGAACGAGCATCAGCGACCAGAAAACACCGGATCCCGTTTCTCCAGGAAGGCTTTGCGGCCTTCCACCGCATCGGCGCTGTCGAAGCACAGATCGGCAAGAGCCAGAGGGTCCACATCGGGGCGCATCGTCCCGACCGCTTCGTCGATGGCGGCCTTGGCGGCCCTGATCGTCAAGGGCGCGTTCCGGGCGATGCCTTCGGCAAGCGCCTGGGTGGCCGATTCCAGCTCACCGTCCGGCACCACCCGCTGCACGACCCCGAGGCGCTCGGCCTCCTTCGCGTCGATCCGCCGTGCGGTGAAGAACAGGTCCTTCGCGGCCGGCGCGCCGACGGCGGCGGTCACGAGCTTCATGGCGCCGGGCGGGTAGCCGATGCCGAGCCGGGCGGCCGGAATCCCGAAGACGGCGTTCTCCGATGCGACCCGCAGGTCGCAGGACAGGGCCAGCCCGAAGCCCCCGCCGAGGCAGAAGCGGCGAATCATGGCGATGACTGGCTTCGAGCAATGGGCCACGGCCCAGAAGGCCGCTTCGTTGGCAGCCTCGTAGAGCCTCCCGCCCTGCGCATTCGCCCGCACCGTCTCGAACTCCGCGATGTCGGCGCCGGAGGCGAAGGAATCGCGGCCGGCCCCTCGCAGGATCGCCACCCGAACCTGCGGGTCCCGGTCGAGGGCGGCCATGAGGGCCGGAAACGCCTTCCACATCTCGAGGTCGACGGCGTTGTGCTTGGACGGATTGTCGATGGCCACCGTCGCGATGCCGTCGGAAAGAGAGACGGCGATCTTGGCGGTCGACGGTGAAAAAGAGTAGGTCATGGCTTGCTTGGATCTGTGGTAAGGGGCCGGGGCTTATTATCTATGCTTATGCGATAGCTGAGCCGGCAGGGAGACTATCATGACACAAACGCGCCTGAAGCCGGGAGTGCACGAACCGGTTGCCGGGAAGGTGGACCCGATCTGGGATCGCCTGCGCGCGGAGGCCGAGGCTATCGTGCAGGCCGAGCCTGCCCTTGCCGGGTTCGCTCTCAGCTCCCTGCTTCACCAGCCGAGCCTCGAGGCCGCCGTCATCCACCGGGTCGCTTCGCGCCTGGGCCATGCGGCGGTGCCGGCCGACATCATCGAGCAGATCTTCCTTGAGGCGGTCGAGCAGGACAACACCATGGGGGCGGCCTTCCGGGCCGACATCAGCGCCGTGCTCGACCGGGACCCCGTCGTGACGCGGGCGGTCGAGCCCGTGCTCTACTTCAAGGGCTTTCACGCCATCCAGACCCACCGTCTCGCGCACTGGCTGTGGAAGCGGGGGCGGCAGGACTTTGCCCTTTATCTTCAAAGCCGCTCCTCCGCCGTGTTCCAGACGGACATCCATCCGGCGGCCCGCATCGGGCGCGGCATCTTCCTCGATCACGCCACCGGGCTCGTGGTGGGGGCGACCGCCGTCATCGAGGACAACGTCTCGATGCTCCAGGACGTGACGCTCGGCGGAACCGGCAAGGAGCGCGGCGACCGGCATCCGAAGATCCGCCATGGGGTGCTGATCGGCGCCGGCGCCAAGATCCTGGGCAACATCGAGGTCGGCCATTGCGCGAGAATCGCCGCCGGCTCCGTGGTGCTGCAGCCGGTGCCCCATAACGCCACGGTGGCCGGCATTCCGGCGAAGGTTGTCGGCACCGCCGGATGCGCGGAGCCCGCCCGCTCCATGGATCATTGCTTCTCGCAGTCCGACGGAATCTAGGACAAGTGGTCCCTTCAGGGGACCCAACGCCGCTTGCCCGCGTTGGCGGGGCATGGCAAGTCAGCATCCGTGACATCAAGAAAGGACCTGTAGTGGAAAAAAACGAGATGGCTAAAGTCGAGCGCTATCTGCGCCAGACCTTTGCGAACCACTCGATCCGCGTGGTCGGTCGTCCGAAAAAGACCGATTCGGCGGAAGTTTATATCGGTGAGGAATTCGTCGGCGTGCTCTTCGTCGACGATGAGGACGGGGACCGCTCCTTCAACTTCACCATGGCCATCCTCGATACGGATATCGAGGAATAAGAGGCGCCTTTCGCAGCAGAATTCTCAAAAGTTCTGCTGCCCCTCACATCGCGGACCGAAGATGCCGATCTACAGCCTCGACGACATCGCCCCGATTCTGCCCGAGCCGGATCGCTTCTGGATCGCTCCGGATGCCCACGTGATCGGCAAGGTCCGGCTGGCGCGGGATGTGGGAGTCTGGTTCGGGGCCGTGCTGCGCGGCGACAATGAGCTGATCGATGTCAATGAGGCCACCAACATCCAGGAAGGGGCGCTGCTCCACACGGATATGGGCGCGCCCTTGACCGTCGGGGCAGGGTGCACGGTCGGGCACAAGGCCATCCTGCACGGCTGCACCATCGGCGAGAATTCGCTCATCGGCATGGGAGCGACCATCCTGAACCACGCGCGCATCGGCGCGAACTGCCTCGTGGGCGCCAATGCACTCGTGACGGAAGGCAAGGAATTCCCGGACAACTCACTGATCGTCGGCGCACCGGCCAAGGCCATCCGGGTGCTCGACGAAGCGGCCATCGAACGGCTCCGCTGGTCGGCCCGGAGCTATGTGGACAACTGGAAGCGGTTCTCGAAAGGAATGAGGCGGATCGACTGATCCGCCTCGCAAGCTGCCACATCGATGGAGTGAATGGAAAAGCCGGCGCCCATGGCGCCGGTTTTCATTAGCGGTTTGCGGTGGTGGTCGGCGAGGAGGCGATGCCGCCCAGCGAAACCCAGCCGACCGTGTCCTGGCTCTCGCGCTTGATGTAGACGTAGCCGGTCCGGTGCCAGGGCAGGATCGATGAGGTCTTGTTGTCGAGGATGAAATCGCCGCGGTTCGTGCGCACCATCAGCACGGCATGGCCTTCGCCCAGCTCGTCGATCACGACGGTCATGCGCATGGCGCGGCGGGGCAGGCCGCTCTCGACGAGCAGGCGGCGCTTGAGAAGCTGGAAGTCCTCGCAGTCGCCCTGGCCGTCATCGGGAAAGCCCCAGGTGTCGACGACGCCGAAGTGGTCCGCGTCGGTCACGGCCTTGATGCCGGAATTCACGCGCTGGTTAACCGAAACGATGATCTTCCAGACCTGCGGCGTAAGCTCGATCACATCGGCCTCGCTCACGCTGACGGCGCATTCGGACCGGTAAGTCTCGCAAAACTTGGACCAGCCCTGAAGGGGCTTGGCAGCGCCCATGCTCGAAATCGGGCTGCTGGTGACCGGCAGGGCCGCCAGGGTTTGAGCCTGAACGGTAGCGCCTGAAAGCAGGAAGGATAATCCGAGAAGAAACGCTTTTGCGAATGTGCCCGAAAAGGCCGACTTCCCATTTAAGCCACGGAAAAGGCCGTTCTTGAAATAATCCTGCCGCATGCCCCACCAGCCGGTTAATCTTCTTTTAACCAAACTGACATGCTTACATTTAAGGCTCAAGCGGAAAGTAAAAGGTGAGTTAACGCGTCGCGCTTGGACCGGTTCCGTTATGGTTAACGAAAATTTCAACCATGAGCGCCGATGAGGAACCCGGCTCCTCGCGAGGATCGGGGAGCTTGCGCTAACCTGTTGGTTTTTCTCGGCCGAGAGGCCACATAGGGCTGACCCGACGCGCCCTCCGCAACGCCGCCGTCATGAGAAGTTGTGCCGGCCACCCATCAAAAGCCGTTCATGTCCCCAAATCAGCCCCGCACCCGTGAGCCGATCCTCAACCTGCCGGCCGCCATCACTCTCTGCCTGCTGGCCCTCGTCGGCATCCATGCCGCCCGGCTTCTCCTGTCGGAGGAAACCGATTTCACCCTGATCATCGATTGGGCCGTGATTCCGGCCCGCTGGTCGGTGGCGTTCGGGGGAGTTCAGGCCGAGGAGGTCATGACCTCCCTGCGCGAGGGCGTGGCGGAGGATACGCTCACCCCGCTCATGGCCCTTGCTCAGTATGTCCTGGACGGCGGGGAGGGGCGCCCCCTCACGGCGCTGACCTACGCGGTCCTGCATGGCTCCTGGGCGCACGTGCTCATCAACAGCGTCTGGCTGGCCGCCTTCGGGACGCCCATCGTCAGGCGGTGCGGAGCCGGACGTCTCTTCATCCTGCTGGCGGCATCGGCCATTGGCGGCGCCGTTCTCTACGTGCTGATGAACCCGCTGCAGGTTCTGCCGATGATCGGCGCATCCGGCGCCGTCTCCGGCCTCATGGCGGCGGCATCGTGGTTCATGTTCGCGCCTGCCTCCTGGCATTGGGAAGGGCGCCTGACCCAGCCCCACGAGCGACCGCGCGAGACCATCGGGCATATGGTCCGCAACCGGCAGGTTCTGATCTTCCTAGGAATATGGTTCGTCACCAACTACGTGTTCGCCTTCGTCCAGCCCCTGGGTCTCATGGATGCGAGCATCGCCTGGGAGGCGCATATCGGCGGCTTCGTCGTAGGGCTTCTCGTTTTCCCCCTGCTGGACCCGCTTCCTGCCAGGCCCCGCCGCATCTCGGCTTGAAACCGACACGGTTTGCCCCGATCATCTTGAGGCTGACGGAGGGTTCTTGATCCCGTGTCACGGGGGCAGGAACCCGGCATCAGCCTTGCGGATGCGGGGGCTGACGGTCTTTCGCCTTCGCGCAACGGGAGGGAAAATATGATCGTCAACAAGATCCTTGAACTCAAGGGCCGCGACGTGGTCACCATAGAGCCCGCACAGGCCTTGAGCGAAGCAGTCAAGGTTCTCTCGGAACGCAGGATCGGCGCCCTTCTCATCGTGGACGGTCAGAGGCCGGTCTCGGGCATCATCTCCGAGCGCGACATCGTTCGGGCCGTCGCCGCGCAGGGCATCAAAGCTCTGGAGGAGCCGGTCTCCCGTTTCATGACCGAGAAAGTGGTCACCTGCACGGGCCAGACCTCCATCAACGACGTGATGGAGCTGATGACCGAGCAGAAATTCCGGCACGTCCCGGTGGTGGAAGGCGGGCGCCTTGCGGGCATCATCTCCATCGGAGACGTGGTGAAGCTGCGTCTCGAGGAGGTCGAGGCCGAGGCCCAGGCGATCAAGGAATATATCGCAACCGCCTGACGGAGGCGTTCCGGCCGGAATGCGCCCACCTCGCACGGAAAGCTTCAGCGAGCCTGCGACTCCTGCAGCAGCTCGAGAAGGTCCGGCAGGGCGCGTTCCGTGGCCTGCTTGCCGAGCGCGATGCATTCCTGCGCCCGGTGAAACTCGAACAGGCCCATCTTCGCCAGCTTGGGGGCTACCATGATGTCCGGCGGGTCGCCGGCCAGCCGCGAGCGGGCAATGCGGTCCTGGGTGATGTTGAAGGCGTCGACCATCACGGTCGCCATCCCGGGCGCATTCGGCTTGCGCGGCTTGTCTCCCCGCGAGCCTGGGAAGATGCCCCAGCGCCGGGGAGCGTCCCCGATGGCCTGCTCGATCTCCTGCTCGTCGCTGTCCTCGGTGTCGTAGGATTGGATGACCGTCCCGCGCACGCGCACCTCGCCGTTGAGGTTCACGCAGATCACGATGTCGGCGCCCAGGGCGCGGGCAGCCGTGATGGGGATAGGGTTGACCAATGCGCCATCCATCAGCCAGCGGCCTCCGATCATCACGGGATCGAAAACACCCGGAAGGGCATACGACGCCCGCATGGCCTGGACGAGGGGGCCGCGGGTCAGCCAGATCTCGTGTCCGCTCACGAGCTCGGTGGCGATGGTGCAGAACCTGACCGGCAGGTTCTCGACCCGCTTGTCGGTGAGATCCTGATCGAGCAGGCGCTGCAGGCGCCCCCCGGCGATCAGACCCGCTCCGCTGAAATGAAAATCAAGAAGCCCCATCACGCGCCGCTTGGTGAGCGACAGGGCGAATGCCTCCAGCTCGTCGAGCTTGCCCGCCGCGTAGCAGCCGCCCACCACCGCGCCGATGGAGCAGCCGGCAATCACGTCGGGAACGATGCCGGCTTCGTTGAGGACCCGCAGAACGCCGATATGGGACCAGCCCCGCGCGGCGCCGCCGCCCAGCGCCAGACCGATCCTCACCTTCGACCGGGGCTCGCGCTCAATGGGGGGCTTGATGTCCGCCACGCCGCCGCCGCCCCCCGACCCGGCGCTGCGCCGGGCGATCCCGTCCCACAACATCGTTCAACTCCAAGGCACTTGCCTCCTATTCATGCCAGGCTCTGATGAAGAGGGCGTGAATGGCGCCTCAAAGTTTCAATTAGGTCAGGTTGAGGAAAACTGAACAGTTGAGCGCTGCAAAGCCCGCTGCGACATGACGATGATGATGAAGGCGAAGCCGATGAGCAGGCCCAGCATGGCGCGCAGGCTGAGGAGCTCCCCGCCGAAGCCGATGAGCGGCGGACCGAGCAGCAGGCCGCCATAGCCCAGCGTCGCCACCATGGCGACCCCCATGCTGGGCGGGATCCCGTCCATCTGGCCGGCGGTGCTGAAGAGAACCGGCACGGTGTTGGCAAGGCCGACGCCCACGAGGGCGAAGCCGATGGAGGCGGGCACCGGATGCGGCAGGAGCATCGCCAGGGCAAGCCCGAAGGCCGAGAGCAATCCGCCGAGCTGGATCGTGCGGACGCGGCCCAGGTGACGGACCACGAAGTCGCCCATGAACCGGCAGATCGTCATGGCGAGCGAGAAGGCGGCAAAGCCGATGACGGCGGCCTCCAGGCTCGCGCCGGCAACGGTCTGGAGATAGATCGCCGACCAGTCGACGATGGCGCCTTCGACAATGAAGCAGAACATGGCGAGCACCGCCAGGAGGATGACGGCTCCGCGAGGCCAGGCAAAGCCATGGCCCTCCGTCGTCCTATCCGTCTCTCCCATGGTCCAGAAGGCAGCCAGGAGGAAGAGAAGGCCCATTCCTGAACAGGACAGGAGAAGCGTCGGCGCGATGCCGACATCGAGGGAGATGAGGAGGCCGGAGACGGCCGCTCCCGCAAGACCGCCGAGGCTGAAGAAGGCGTGGAAGGACGACATGATCGCCGAGCCCCAGGCCTTCTCCACCACGGTGGCGTTGGTGTTCATCGCGATGTCCATGGTGCCGTTGCAGGCTCCGGCCACCAGGGAAGCGACGACGAAGAGGCCCAGGCTCGGGGCGAAGCCTGGCAGAAGCAGCGCCGCCGCGAAGGAAAAGGCCGCGATCAGGGTCATCGTCCGGCTTCCCACAACGGCAACCGCCCACCCGATCACCGGCATCAGCGCGACGGCGCCGAGGGAAAAGGCTAGGAGACCGAGGCTGAGCTGCCCGTCCGACAGCCCGAGCGCCACCTTGAACCGGGGAAGCTGGGCCGCCCAGGTGCCGATGCCGAAGCCGTTGCCGAAGAAGAGGGCGCTTGCCGCCGCCCGGGCGAGAAAAAGGTCACGTTGTGTCATCCGGCCATCTCTACCGGGCAACGCGGGAAAATGCACCCGTTCACTTGTGAGTGGGAGCTCGCCATCTCAGAGGGACCTGCGGCCTCAGTCGACGGCGAGGCGAGGCTCGCCGCCGGAGATCTCGACCTTCCGGTAGAAGCAGGAGCGGCGGCCCGTGTGGCAGCAGCCGCCATCGCCCGCCACTGTGACCTTGAGCAGGAGAGCGTCCTGGTCGCAGTCGACCCGCATCTCCACCACGGTCTGGATCTGCCCGCTCGTGGCCCCCTTGTGCCAGAGCTCCCCGCGGGACCGGGACCAGTACCAGGCCTCCCCCGTTTCAAGGGTCCTGGCCAGGGCCGCGTCGTTCATGTGGGCGACCATGAGGATGTCGCCTGTCGCCGCGTCGACGGTGACGCAGGTGATCAGCCCATCCGGTCCGAAGCGAGGGGAGAGCATCGTTCCCTCCTCAAGCTCGGTCTTGGGTCCCGGAGCGGGGAACAGGGTGGGGTGCGACGTGCCCATGGACCGCCTTAGCCCCTGCCGTTCCGCACCAGTGTCAGGAAGCGCACCTGCTCGGCGGGGTCCGTCTTGAAGACGCCGGAGAACTGGGTCGTGAGCGTCAGCGCCCCGGCCTTCTGCACCCCGCGCATGGACATGCACATATGCTCGGCCTCGATCATCACGGCAACGCCGCGCGGCTCGAGCGCCTTTTCCATGGCCGTGGCGATCTGTGCCGTCATGGTCTCCTGGGTCTGCAGGCGGCGCGCATAGGCATCGACGAGGCGGGCCAGCTTGGAGAGCCCCACGACGCCTTTGGTCGGATAGTAGGCCACATGCGCCACGCCGTAGAACGGCACCATATGATGCTCGCAATGGGAATAGAAGGGGATGTCGCGCACCAGCACGATATCGTCGTAGCCTTCGACCTCGCGGAAGATCTTGTCGAGGATCTCGCCCGGCTCTTCATCGTAGCCGGAATAGAGTTCCTTGAAGGCCTTGGCGACGCGCTTGGGGGTATCGTGGAGACCCTCCCTGGCCGGATCGTCTCCGGCCCAACGGATGAGGATCCGCACCGCTGCTTCGGCTTCCTCGCGGCTTGGGATCCCGGTAGGCTTCTCGGCTGCTGGACTCAGACGCGGAGACAAGGACTTGACGACATCACTCACACGGGGCCCCTTTCTAGTCTTTTGACGTGCGGAAGCTCGGCGGCTTCCTGCGTATTTCGGCTATTCGGCGCTCATCTTCGGCAGTGCGCCCGGTCGCGAAGTTCGGGCACATTGTGTATTCGATACCTATATAGAGTTAAAGCGTATATTCCCAACCGTAATGTCACAGGCTGTCATGCTGAACGAAATCTACAGCCGGCGCATTCTCGAGCTTGCCGCCAGCATTCCGCATCTCGGGCGGTTGCCCGACGCCCAAGCGTCCGCGACGGTTCGCTCGAAGCTTTGCGGCTCGACGGTGACGGTCGATTTGAAGCTCGACGGCAATGTGGTGACGGCTTTTGCTCACGATGTGAAAGCCTGTGCCCTGGGCCAGGCCTCGTGCGCGATCATGGGACGGCATGTAATCGGCTCGACGGCCGACGAGCTGCGGGACGTCCGTGACGCGGCAAGCCGCCTGCTCAAAGCCGACGGACAGGCGCCCCAAGGCAAATGGCAGGACCTGCAGGTTCTGGAGCCGCTGCGGGATTACAAGGCCCGCCACGCTTCCATCCTTCTCACCTTCGACGCGGTCGTGGAGGCCCTCGACCAAATCGAGGCGGGGCGCGCCAAGAGCGTGGAATAAATGCAAAGCCCTGCTCAAAAGGCGGCGCACTGGGCGATCCGAGGCTATCAGCTGAGCCTGTCGGGTCTCGTCGGCCGTCAGTGCCGCCACCTGCCGTCCTGCTCCGAATACACGGACGAGGCGATCCAGCGTCACGGCTTCTGGCCTGGGGGCTGGATGGGGTTCTCGCGGATCTGCCGCTGCGGTCCCTTCGGCACCTCTGGGCTCGATCTCGTGCCTGAAACGTTGCCGGGGAACGCCGCCTGGTATAAGCCGTGGGCCTATGGTCGCTGGCGGGGCGTCAACGCGCCGCAAAATCCCTCCGCGATCACCTGCGAGGCAGCCGAACCTGACGGCGGCTGATCTCGCCCTTCATCCTAACGGACCGTCGGCCCCGCTTACCTGCTCCGTTGGCAGGAGTGAGCCAGGAGAAAGCATGATGATTACCCTCACATTCCCCGATGGCGCCCAGCGCCAGTACGATCCCGGCATCACCGGCCGCGAGATCGTGGAAGGCATCGCCAAGTCGCTCGCCAAGCGCACCGTTGCCATGGCGCTCGACGGCACGGTCGCCGATCTGGCCGATCCGATCACGAAAGATGCCAGGATCGAATTCCTGAACCGCGAGGACCCGCGCGCCCTGGAGCTTATCCGGCACGACTGCGCCCACGTGCTCGCCGAGGCCGTGCAGGCGCTGTATCCGGGCACGCAGGTGACCATCGGGCCGGTGATCGAGAACGGCTTCTATTACGATTTCGCCCGCGACGAGCCCTTCACCCCGGAGGATTTCGCCGCCATCGAGGCGAAGATGCGCGAGATCATCGCCCAGGACAAACCCTTCACGAAGGAAACCTGGAGCCGCGAGAAGGCCAAGCAGGTTTTCGCCGACAAGGGCGAGGCCTACAAGATCGAGCTGATCGACGCGATCCCGGCCGGACAGGATCTCAAGATCTATTTCCAGGGCGACTGGTTCGATCTCTGCCGCGGCCCGCACATGACCTCGACGGGCAAGATCGGCACCGCCTTCAAGCTCATGAAGGTGGCGGGCGCCTATTGGCGCGGCGATTCGAACAACCCGATGCTGACCCGCATCTATGCGACAGCGTGGGCTGCCCAAGCGGATCTCGACAACTACATCCGCCAGCTCGAAGAAGCCGAGAAGCGCGACCACCGCCGCCTGGGCCGCGAGATGGACCTGTTCCATTTCCAGGAGGAGGGACCGGGCGTCGTCTTCTGGCACGCCAAGGGCTGGACCCTGTTCCAGGAGCTGATCTCCTATATGCGCCGCCGCCTGAAAGGCGACTATCAGGAGGTCAACGCGCCGCAGATCCTCGACAAGGCCTTGTGGGAGACCTCCGGCCACTGGGGCTGGTATCGCGAGAACATGTTCGCCACGCAGACGGAGGACGATCGCATCTTTGCGATCAAGCCGATGAACTGCCCGGGACACGTGCAGATCTTCAAGCACGGATTGAAATCGTACCGCGACCTGCCGCTGCGGCTGGCGGAGTTCGGCAACGTGCACCGCTACGAGCCGTCCGGCGCCCTGCACGGGCTCATGCGCGTGCGCGGCTTCACCCAGGACGACGCGCATATCTTCTGCACGGAAGATCAGCTCGACGCCGAATGCCTGAAGATTAACGATCTCATCCTCTCGACCTATGCCGATTTCGGCTTCGAGGAAATCGTCGTGAAGCTGTCCACCCGCCCCGAGAAGCGGGTTGGGACAGACGCCATGTGGGATCACGCCGAGGAGGTGATGACCCGCGTCCTCAAGCAGATCGAGGAGCAGTCCGGCGGACGCATCAAGACCGCGATCAACCCGGGCGAGGGCGCGTTCTACGGGCCGAAATTCGAGTACGTGCTGCGCGATGCCATCGGCCGCGACTGGCAGTGCGGCACCACGCAGGTGGACTTCAACCTGCCGGAACGGTTCGGCGCGTTCTATGTCGACCAGGACGGCCAGAAGAAGACTCCCGTCATGGTCCACCGCGCAATCTGCGGCTCCATGGAGCGCTTCACGGGCATCCTGATCGAGCATTTCGCCGGGCATTTCCCGCTCTGGCTCGCCCCGGTGCAGGCGGTGGTGGCCACCATCACGTCCGAGGGCGACGACTACGCCAGGGAAGTGGTGCGGGCCGCCGAGGCCGCAGGCCTGCGGGTCGAGGCCGATCTTCGCAACGAGAAGATCAACTACAAGGTCCGCGAGCATTCGCTCGTGAAGGTGCCGGTGCTTCTCGTGGTGGGCCGCAAGGAGGCCGCCGAACGGACGGTTTCGATCCGCCGCCTGGGAAGCCCCGACCAGAAGACCATGACCCTCGACGAGGCCCTGAAAGCCTTGGCGGCGGAAGCGGTGACGCCGGACCGCAAGCGCGCGGCTCGAGAATTGGCGGAGCCGGAAGGCCATGTGACGCTCGACGGTCATCACGTGGTCGAGCGCACGATCGCGTAAAGCCCGGTTGTACAAAAAGAAGCGGCGCTTCCTCGAAGGAAGCGCCGCTTTCGTATCCGCATGCCCCAAGTTTCATCCTGAGGAGCAGACGCGGTCTGAGTCTCCGGATGAGGTCTGGGCTTAGATTGGCGCCTCAGCTCGTCTGGCGCTGCCGCCCGGCGGCGCGGCCGCCAGAGGGCGTTCCAGCCGTCGTGCCTGCGGTGCCGACTCCCGGATTGCCCGTGGCGGCACCGGCATCGCCGGCCTCCGTGCCGGTGGCGTGGCTGCCCTGGCGCTGCCCGACCCGCAGGTTGTTCTGCACGTGGTTCACCCCCGTGACGGACTCGGCAAGATCCTCTGCCCGTCGCTTCTCGTTGCGGTCGCGAACGGTGCCGGTGAGGGTCACATCCCGGTTTTGAACCTGCACCTCGATTTCCGATGCATCGATCATGGCGTCGTCGGTGAGGCGCTCGTTGATGTCCTCGCGGATGCGGTCGTCGGAGCGCTGGTAGCCCTTCGGCCCCCGGCCCTGATGCTCGCCCCGGCGCACCTCGCCGCGGCTCGCGGTGGCGTCGTTGCCGAAGCGGTTGTTGCCGGGACCCATGCCGTAGTTGCTGTGATCCCGCCGCTCGTTGACGAGGCTCCACGTGCGCTCGCGGTCCTGCATGCGGCGGTCGGCCTCGCTGCTGTCGTCGCCGGGACGAGCGCGTTCGCCCGTGATGGTGGAGGCGCCATAGTGCCTGGGCCGGAAGCCCCTGCCGGCGGAGCCGGGACCGGCATATTCGTCGCCATAGCTCTGATAGCCCTCACCCCCGAAACCGCCGCGCATGCGGGCGTCGCGGGCGCCTTCCTCGCCCGGGTAGCCGAAGCTGCCGAAGGCGGCGCGGACATCGTCCTCCTCGCGGAAGCGGAACTGATTACGGTCCCTGTTGCCCGAGCGGCTGTCCTGACCCCGGTTCTGGTCATGGTAGTCGTGCGGACGATGGCGCCAGTCGTCGCCATCGTTCTGGAGGCGCCTGTCGAGTTCGCGGCGCTCGTCCCCGGTCAACCTGGCCTGCCCGCCGCCACGGGTCTGATCGGCTCGCGCCGTGGTCGGGGTGCCGGTCCGGTCGGGCTCGGATGGCGTCGAGATGCGGTGCAGCGCCCGGGTGGCGTCACCCTCCCGGTCGGTTGCGAGGTCGCCGAGCGCAACGATGCCGACCAGGTGCTTGTCGCGATCCACCACCGGCAGGCGGCGGATCTGATGATCGCTCATCAATTCCACGATGTGGCTGACGTCGTCGTCCTCGAAGCACCACCATACATTGTCGGACATGACATCGCGCACGCGGGTCGTGTCGGGCGGCAGGCCCGCTGCGGTCGCCCGGACGGTGATATCCCGGTCGGTCACCATGCCGCGCAGGCGCCGTCCGTCGCACACGGGCAGAACGCCGACATTCATCTCATCCATGAGACGGGCCGCTTCCTGGATGGTCCGGTCGGGACTCACCACGCGCACGTTGCGGGTCATGATCTCTGCGATTTTCATGAGCTTCCTCTCCAGCAAGGTCACGCCTTGGGAGTTCAGGCTCATGCGTGGCGCGACCGATCAATGGCCCTCGGTCAATGCCGCCGGGACGGAAAGGTTCAGCGGGCCTACGGGGTGGCGATGATCTCGATATCCCGGTCCAGGCCGCTCTCGATCTTGAACTCGCGGGTATAGACCTTGCCCTCATGGCGGGCGATCAGAACGTACTCGCCCTCGGCGAGGGTCACCGACGGGAAGGCGCCGATGGCCTCGCGGATGACGTCGCCGCCCGGCGTGAGCACGCTGAAGGCCGTGCCCGCGAAGGCCTCGCCGCCGGCGGACCCGACCAGCTTCAGGGTCACGGTGGCGGCGCGGTGGTTGAGGGTGGCCTCCGTGACGCGCCCCGACTCCACCTTCAATTCGCTGCGCATGATGGCGTTGGCGTCCCCATAGGTGGACACCACGTGATAGGTGCCCTCGGGGAGGCGGATCATGTCGTTGGCCTTCGCATCGGCAATGACGAGCCGGCCTTCCGAGTTCTGGGCTTCCGGCACATAGACCGAGAAGGAAACCCGGTTCGCCGGGATCGGGCTCTCCCCCACGGCGCCCTTCAGCTGCAGGGCGCCTGCGTTGATGGCCAAGCGTTCGTTGAGACTGCCCCTCTGGACGCTGATGCGTTTGGAGGCGCTCGCGAAGCCGTAGGTCACATGCACGATGTAGTTGCCAGGCGACAGGGTGAAGCTCGGGCCGGGGCTGCTGGAGCGGCCCACGATATTGGGCTGGGAGGCGTCCCCGCGATCCTCGTAGACCCGCCAGACCAGCCCCGAGCGGATCGGCTCATTGCTTCCCGCGAAGACCGCGCCCGCGTTCAGGGTGACCTGCCCGATGGAGATCGGGGGGAGGCTCTGCGACATCGAAGGAACCGACGGCGCTTGCGCCGAGGCCGCGGATGCGGCGAGGAGGGCAAGCAGGCCGAGGACCGAAGTGGGAGTTTTCACGAACAGCATCATCAGTGGAATGGGCCCTTACCGGACCGGAGAAGCAACGGCGGTCTTGATAGGCTCGTCCTCGCTCTTCACCAGATCGGACGCGGCGGCAACCAGATTTTCAAGGGACATCGGGCGGAAGTGGAACTCGACCCGGTGCCGCCCGGCCGGAACCTCGATACCCCGGAACAGGAGATTGGTGCGCAGGATCTGACGCCGCTCCCCGTCCACCGATGCCTCCCATCCGGGATAATGGATGTCGTGCAGCACCAGGATGCCCTGCTCGCTGCTCTCGACCTCGATCGTCACCGAGTTCCTCTGGTAGCTAACGATGCGCGCCTCGCCCTTGGCCTTGGCCGGTCCGGGACCGGCCGGGGTATAGCGGGCCTTGAGCAGGGGAAGGCTCTCATGGTCGATCAGGGCTTCCGTCTCGCGATTGAACTCGGGCAGTTCGTCCTGGCCGAGCACCGCCTCGGAATCGACCGGGCTCACATGGTGCGCCACGTAGGCGCGCGGGCCGGAGGCGTTCAGCCGGTAGATCCACATCCGGCCCGTTCCGTAAACGACCTCGGCATCCGTCAGGCGAGGGAAGTGGCGGGGGAGTTTCTCGGCGGGGCGGTCGAGAACAAGGTAGTCGAGCCCGAGAAGGCTCGCGAGCTCGCTCTCGTAGCCCCGGAAACTGGTCGGGAACCGCCGCAGATTGGGGTCCTCCGCGTTCTCTCCCGGACCGATGGCCCGCTCGTAATCGGCCAGGCGCAGGGGATTGTAGCCGATGATGTCCTCGATCCCGAGAACCATGGAGGCGTTCTGCCAAGCGCCCTTCAGCCCCAGGATCTCGACGCGGGGATACTCGCCCTTGGCGTGGCGCTCGGCCAGCTCCCGCTTGAGGATCTGGAGACCCTGAAGCTGCTCGGGGGGCAGCTTCGTGAAGACGGTGTAGCGCTCGGCGGGCTCCGCGTTGAGGGCGGAGGCCGCATGGCGGCCGATCAGCTCCGCACCCGTCAGGGTGACCAGCACGAGAGCCGTCGCTGCGCGCCAGCGGCTCGCCCCGCCCATCTTGGCGAGCACCCCCATCACCAGGGCTGCGGCGGCTAGGCCCAGGCCGATTTCGGTTGCGGCGGAGGAAACGTGGCCGCCCTTGACGGCAAAGGCCAAGGCGCTTGCGATAGCGGCAATGACGAGGCCGAGCGCCAGCAGGGGCAGGAATGCCCAGAACGGTCCGAGCGAGGCGCGGCTCCACTTGGGAAGGCCATCGGTTGCGTAGCGATGCACCAGGTAGCCTACCGCGAAGGCGAGGGCGATGTTGATGAGGAAGGTGGCGTCGGCCGGCCTGCGGTAGAGGTTCACGCCGGGCATGTGATCGAAGATGATTTCAAAGCCGGGCGTATAGCGCCCAAGGGCGTAAAGCAGGGCAGCGATGCCGACCGCGAGAAAGAACCGGAACTCGCGGGCAAACAGGCGTCCGCCAGCGATCCCGTGCCAGAGGAGGAAGAGAGCCGGGATCGTTCCGACAAACAGGTAGTTGGTGGCCCTGTCGGTCCAGGTGCCCTCGGACAGGCTGTGCCAGTCGGGCCCCCAGTAGTCGTATGTCCAGCGCAAGGATCCGAAAACATTCCCGAACAGGATGGTGGCCAGGCTCTCCGGAGGGAGGGATCCCATGGCGGCAACGCCGTAGCCGAAGGACGGCCGGGACGACGTGGCGAGAAACTGCATCGTCAAAACGACCGGCACCGCCAGAAGGCCTGCGCCGACCGCTCCCATCGAGACTAGGAGCCCCAGGCGCGACCTGAGATAGGCGAGGGGCTCCGGGGCAGTCCAGATGCGGTGAGCGGCAAGTGCGATCAGGGTCAGGGCGCAAAGGAAGGCCACCTGGTCGCGCCCGATCACCATCATGGCGGCGCTGACGGCAAACAGCACCCCATAAACATAGGACCGGCGATCCAGGGCCTGCTCGAGGAGCCAGAAGGCGAGGGGAAAGAAGCCGTAGCTGAAGATCATTCCCGTATGCTGCAGCCGGGCCGTCGCCGAGCCGCCGAGCATGAAGATGAGGGCGGCAGCCACGGCGCCGGCCGAATGCCAGCCGCGCCTCCGGAAGAGGGGGATGAACGCCAGGGCGCCGGGGAGGAAATGGGCGAAGACCACCGCATCGAAGAACTGCATGGACGGCTCTGGGATCAGCCATCCGAACAGCAGCATGGTCGGGGTGAACAGCAGGGACTGCGGATCGGCCGCCGAGGGGTGGCCGCCGAAGTGGTAGGGGTTCCACAAGGGAAGCTCCCCATGGGCCAAGGCCGCTCCGAGATAGCGGAAGGTCGGGTAGAAATGGTTCTTCGAGTCCCAGGGCACCACCGTGCCGGTGAGGGGCCATATGGCGGCCGCCAGCGCCCAGGCTGCCAGAATGAGCGCGAAGGCGAGGAGCGTCTGCTGCCTCGAACAGGCTGTCGGTGGACTGGCGTCGTCCAGACTGAAGATGGATGTACGCATTGCTTTAAAGCGGCGCCTCGCCAAAGAACCGGCCCATCGATTGCCCCTCGGCCCCTTGAGCAGGCCGCTGGTTTCGGCACAGGCTGAAACCTGCTTGGCGTCTGACCGCACTCCCCCTATACATCCGCTGCTGTTTCTTGTGTGTCAGCGGCTCTACCCTGAGACGCCCGCGCTCCCTCAAGCGCAGCAAGACGGCGAGACGATGGCAAGCCGGTGCTTTCCTCGTCCGCAGCCTTCGTGAGCATCCACCTTCATTGTTCCACATTATTCGAGCTGGATGAAGATCCCATGAATGAAAGCCTTTCCCGCCTGCAGCAGCGCCGTTCCGTTCCCCCGCGCTGGCTCGGGGAGCCGGGCCCGAGCGAGCAGGAGATCGAGACCCTCCTGCAGGTCGCGTCCCGCGTGCCGGATCATGGAAAGCTGGCTCCCTGGCGCTTCATCCTCATCCAGGGCGAAGGTCGGCAGCGGCTGGGCGAGGTGCTGGCGGCGGCGTTCCAGGCGGATCATCCCGAGGCCGATGCGGAAAAGGTCGCCACCGAACGGGAGCGCTTCTCCAAGGCGCCCCTGGTGGTCGCCGTCGTGTCCCGCGTCGTTCCCCACGTGAAGATCCCCGACTGGGAGCAGGTTCTCTCGGCCGGCGCGGTGTGCATGAACCTTCTCAACGGGGCAACGGCCCTCGGCTATGGCGCCTCCTGGCTCAGCGGCTGGGCGGCCTTCGACCGGAGGGTGCTGGATGCTTTGGGGCTTGCGGCCAACGAGCGCATTGCAGGCTATATCCATATCGGCACGGCCAAGGAGACGCCCGCAGACCGGGAGCGTCCGAGCCTCGCCAGCATCGTGACGCGGTTCTGACATCCCATGTTCTATGAAACCTCAACCAATGCCCACGGCCTGCCGCACGATCCCTTCAAGGCCATCGTCACCCCGCGTCCCATCGGCTGGATCACGTCCATGAGCGCCCGGGGCGAGGTCAACCTCTCGCCCTATTCCTTCTTCAACGCCGTCTCGGAGCGCCCGCCCATGGTGGCGTTCTCGTCGGCCGGCAGGAAGGATGCGCTGACCTTCGTCGAGGAGACGGGGGAGTTCGTCTGCAATCTCGCCACCTATGACCTGCGAGATCAGATGAACGCGACCTCCGCCGTTCTGCCGCGGGGCGAGAACGAGATGGAGCATGCGGGCCTTACGGCCGCGCCCTCCCGGATGGTGAAGCCGCCGCGGGTGGCCGAGGCCTTGGCGGCCCTCGAGTGCAAGTGGCTCCAGACCGTGCCGCTCGCCCCCCTGGGCGGCGGCGAGCCGTCCTATTACCTCGTAATCGGGCAGGTGGTCGGGATCCATATCGACGACCGTTACATCGTGAACGGCATCGTCGATACGGCCGCCATGCGCCCCATCGCCCGCTCCGGCTACCGCGACTATTTCGTCGCTACCCCTGAGACCAAGTTCTCGATCACCCGGCCCGGCAGTTGAGGCTCCGGACAGCCTCGGTACGTTCTCTGGGCCGATCTAGATGACGAAGAAGTCCTTGTAAGTCATGGGGAGCTTCTTGGAGAGGGAGGCGATTTCCACCGCCTTGCCTTTTCCTGAGCCGTCGGCATCGTAGAACAGCACGCCCTTGGCCTTGTCGTAGACAAGGTAGTCGTTCTTGTCCTTGGCCTTGGCCCCGATGGTGAAGAAGTCCTTCTTCAGCTGCGCCGGCTTCATCTCCGAACCTGTCTTGCCCAGCTTGGCGAAGACCTTGTTGTCGAGCCAGATCGCGTCGTCCTTCACGCTGAAATCGACGATCTTGTCCCGGTTCGTGCTCTTGTTCGCTTTTGTGTCGAACACGAACACGTCCTTCCCCTTGGCACCCGTCAGGGTGTCGTTGCCCAGACCGCCCCAGAGCTGGTCGCTGCCGACATCGCCGTTGAGCACATCCGAGGCGGACGTGCCCGTCAGGATCTCGTCCTTGTCGTCGGTCACCTCGATCGAGAGCGTCTCCTCATAGGTTGCATTCGCCGCATCCTTCACCTGCACCCTGATCCTGTGCCATGCGGCCTGCTCGTGGTCGAGCTTGACCCCATCCTTGACCACGAGCGAGGCCGAGCCATCGATCCCTTTGATCTCGAAACGCCCCTCAGCATCGTCCAGGAGGGTGAAGGTGAGAGGATCGCCTTCGGCGTCGGAGCCGGCGAGACGGCCGATCTCGGTTCCGACTTTCGCATTTTCACGGACCTGCGCCTTCGACAGGGACAGCTCTATCGGCGCGTCGTTGACAGCGCCGACGGCGATATGGACCTTCTGCTCGATGGTTCCGTGCTTCCCGTCGGAGATCTCGAAGGTGAAACGATCCGTTCCGCTGACGTTGCGGTTCGGCGTGTATGTGAACTTTCCATCGACAATGGCCACCGTTCCCTTCTGGGGACCGGCATCCTCCTTGATCCTGTACGTCAGCGCATCTTCGTTCGGGTCGCTCGCCCCGATATCGATTCCCACCAGCGGCGTGTCCTCGTTGGTCGTGAGGTGCCGGGTTGCTGGAGCCGTGGGAGAGTCGATTGCATCCGCTGCGGCGTCGATGGCGTCGATGATCTGGAGAATGCCCTGGAATTTCTTTTCGGCATGAGTGGCATCGCGAACGGCCAGCAATCTGGCGCTCAGGCTCTCAACAAAGGCAGCGTCATCCAGACGCGCGTGGATCTCATTCAGAACACGAGTGTAGGCGGCGGCCTTGAGAGCTTCGACACGGGCCACAACCTCAGGATCGGTGCTGTTCGACCAAAGCTCGATCTGTGCTTGGCGGTGCAGGCTGAGCGTTGCTACCTCTCCCAGAGCTTGGGCCATGCTGCTCGCATCGCCGGCCGTGTTGATCGCCTCGAAGAACATGTGCTTGGCATGTTCGACGGCGATCTGCTGCAGCACGGCCTCCCTGACTGCACCGACCGTTCCGAAGTTGCCGAAAAGGTCTCTGATCTCGTTGATGCCGCGCCCGATGGCCTCCTCGCGCTCCCCACCGTCCGGGAGGATCTGCAGGATGGCGGCACTGGACGCATCAAGCACCGTGGAGCCGTTGTCGTCGATTGCGGCCAGGACCGCGCTCCAATCGGCGGCATCGTTGAACGCCGCAAGGAGCGTGGCATCCGATGCATCAGATGCCTGGTCCAGCGCCGCGATAACGGGAATGATCTCGGCGAATTCTTTGACGTCGCCCTCGATGGCTCTCCTTGCCGCCAGCAGACCGGCAGCGAGATCGGCTAGGAAACCGGTGTCGGTGAGGCGCCCTACAATCTTGTTGAGGACAATCGTGTAGGGATCGTCCTCCAGTTGCTGGAGTCGTGCCCGAACTGCCGGATCGTCGCCCAAGCCGATCAGCCGTGCGATCTGGTCCTGACGATGGGTGTAGAGAGTGTCCAGATGGGCTGAGATGGCTTGAGCCATGGCGGCTTCATCTCCGGCGCTGTTGGCCGCCGTGATGAACTGGTGCTTGGCGTGCTCGAAACTGATCTGCTGCCCGAGCGTGAACTTGAGAATGCCAACGGACCCGAAATTTCCGGACAGCGTCCATTCATCATACAGGCCCTGCGCCACGGCCTGCTGGCGCTCTCCGCCCTCCAGCAACTCCGTGAAGAGAGGTCCGAAGGTCTCACCTTCGAGGAAGATGGCCTCATAGGTGTCGAGAACCGCCAGAATGGCGTTCACGTAGTGGGGCTTTCCCGTTTCAGGGTCTGCGCCCGGCGTCGCCAGGGCTTCGTGGAGTGCCGCAAGAGCAGTCGTTTCGTCCATCCGGGATCCTCATTGCTCTTCCCCGGGCGAGACAGGCCGCATCACTGCGCCGTCGTGTTCAACGCCCGACCCTCCGCCCGCAGAGACAGCTCAAGCGCGCCAAGCAGCGAGGGCGAGGAGTTATACGATCCACGGTTCGAGTTGATGTACTCTCTGTTTGGAGGGGTGCGAGGTTAAATCCCCGGCGAATTTAGCCCTCGGAAAGAAAAGAGATCAGGTCCGCCGAAGAAAGTGGGCGAGAAAGCACCTTGAACCGAGTGATGTGATCATATTGTTCGCGGGAACCGGAGTCTTCATCTCCAGGTCATCTGCAATTCGCAGGCATGATTCTTATTTCAACTATAAGATACAACGGTTGTTGTTGTGCAATATAGAGTTGCGCCTTCTTTCATGGCCATGGCCATCGACCAGCAGTGGCTGTGACGTGCACCGCCCGCAGCCCGGCTTCATAGAGGCCGGGATTTTTTGCCACGAACCGGCAAGCCAAGTGTTCGGTTGCTTCAGGGGCCCCTAGCGCCGGCCGGCGTTTTGGGCTGCCCGCCGCAACAGCCGCTCAGCCCTGAGCTGATGCGGGCGATCAAGCATTTCGCCGTTGACGCCGACGACGCCCGCGCCGGGATTGACCTTGAAAGCCTCGATGACGGCTTTGGCCTTGTCGATTGCTTCCTGGGAGGGGGTGAAGGCCTCATTGATAATCGGCACCTGCGCCGGATGAATCGCCATCTTGGCCACGAAGCCATCGCGCCGGGCCATGCGGCACTCGGCTTCCAGGCCTGCCATGTCGCGGAAGTTGGTGAAGACGGAGTCCACCGCGTCGACTCCCGCGGCGGCTGCACCCAGGAGGGTGAGCGACCGGGCGAGCCTGTAGGGATCCGTATAGGCGCCATCGGCGTCCCGGTTGGTCTCAGCCCCGAGATCGGCGGACAGGTCCTCTCCGCCCCAGGTCATTCCCATGAGCCGATGGCTCGCACCCGCGAAGGTGCCCAGCGCGAAAACACCCGCGGCATTCTCCGTGGCGATGGCGAGGATGCGCGTGGCGCCGTCCTTTAGGTCGAACTCGGCCTCCCTGACTGCCAGCTTCGCTCCCAGATGCGCGACATCTGCGCCGCCCACCGTTTTGGGCAAAACGATCCCGTCGGGAGCTGCCTGCATCACGCCGTCGAGGTCGGCGTCGGTGAGTCCGGTGGTCAAACCGTTCACCCGGACGAACAGGCGGGGGCGATCAGGTGTCGCCTGCTGCTCCGAAAGAAAGGCCGCGGTCACGCGCCTGGCCTCTTCCTTGGCGCTGAGATCGACGGAATCCTCCAGATCGATGAGGAGAACGTCGGCTCCCGATGCCAGGGCCTTTTCTAGCTTCCTGGAACTGTCGCCCGGCACGAAGAGCAGGGACCGCATCAGGCGCTCCTCTTGCGCATGAAAGCCTGCCGGCGGCACTCGGCGACCAGAGTGCCGTCCTGCTTATAGGCGCGATGAATGAAGTCGACGATGCCTGCATCGGGCCGCGACTTGGATTCGCGCTTGGCGACGATTTCCGTCGTTGCATTCACCGTATCGCCCTCGAACAGCGGAGCGGGAAACGTCACGTCCGTCATGCCGAGATTGGCGATGGTGGTGCCGACGGTGGTGTCGTTGACGGAGATGCCGATCATGAGGCCCAGGGTGAACAGGGAGTTCATGAGCGGCTTTCCCCATTCCGTCTCTGTTGCACAGAAATGCGCGTCGATGTGGAGCGGCTGGGGGTTCAGGGTCATGTTGGAGAACAGCATGTTGTCCATCTGCGTCACCGTCCGGGTGAGGCGGTGATTGATGGTGGTGCCGACGGTGAAGTCCTCGAAATAGAGCCCCCCGCGCGGGTGCCTGCTCTCGTCGCTCACGATGCTGTCCTCCTCTGCTGACAGGGCATGCTGGTTCCCATGCCTCTTCGGGTCTCAATAGCCGAACTGCTCCCGCAGGATGCGCTCGTCCAGGCTATGGCCGGGATCGTGAAGCATCACAAGATCGACGCTTCTGTCCATGGAGACATGAACGCGGGAGACGTTGCGAAATTCCGTGTGATCGGCGACCGCGCTCACCGGGCGGTTCACGGCCTCCAGAACCTCGACCTGGATCTTGGCGTAGTCCGGCAGCAGCGCGCCGCGCCACCGGCGCGGGCGGAAGGCCGAGATCGGGGTCAGGGCCAGCAGGGGCGCGGTCAGCGGCAGGATCGTTCCGCCGACGGAAAGATTGTAGGCCGTGGACCCGGCAGGCGTCGCCACCAGAATGCCGTCCGCAATGAGTTCCGGGATGCGCACATGGGAGTCGACGCTCACGCGCAACTTGGCGGCCTGGTAGGTCTGCCGCAGCATGGAAACCTCGTTGATCGCGCGCGCCGTATGCGCCACCCCCATCACATCCCAGGCGACCATGAGGAGGGGGTGAACGACGCTGCGCTTGGCCGCATCGAGGCGTTCGAAGAGGTCTTCCTCCCGGAACTCGTTCATCAGGAAGCCGACCGTGCCCTTGTTCATGCCATAGATGGGCTTGGCCGTTCCCATGCTGTCGTGAAGGCTCTGCAGCATCAGGCCGTCGCCGCCGAGGGCAACGACAACGTCCGCGTCCTCGGGGGCAACGTTCGGATAACGGTCCTGCAGGCCTTTGAGCGCCGCCTGAGCATCAGGTGCGGCACTCGCCACGAATGCAATGTTGTTGAAACGGCGGGCCATGCCCAGTTACCCTCGTTGCGTCCGGCGGGATGCGGAGGAAAGGCATAGCATGGATCGCCCACTTCTCGTCTATACGACCTTTCCCGATGTGGACAGCGCCCTGTCGATCGGGGAGGGCCTCGTGCGGGATCGGCTGATCGCCTGCATCAATGTGCTGCCAGGGATGAGGTCCGTCTATGCCTGGAAGGGAGCCGTCGAGCAGGGCCAGGAAGCGGTCGCCATCCTGAAGACCCGCAAGGGTCTCCAGGACCAGGTGCATCGCGCCCTGAAGGAAAGGCACCCCTACGAGACGCCGGTCGTTCTCTTCATCGAGCCGACCGGCGCTGACGCGGCCACCCTGGAGTGGCTTCTGACGGAAACCTCAGACGCTTCCTAGACGGCCGGGCTCCACTGCACCGGCACGAAGCGGAACCCGTTGCCGTCCTTTGAGATATGGCCGGTCGCCGGGAAAGGCGCATGGTAGAACGCGACCTGCGCGCGCTCGGAGGCCGCCATATCGAGCATCCGGCGGCGGGTGGCGCGGGCCTGATCCGCATCCATGTCGAACACGGCCGACCAGTCCGGATTGCGCACGAAGAGGGCAGGGTGGTTCGCCGTATCGGACAGGATCAGCAGCCGGCCCGAGCCCGAGGAGAGCATAAAGGCGGTGTGGCCTGGCGAATGGCCATAGGCCGCAACGGAGGTCAGGCCCGGCACGACCTCCTTGTCCGCCTCGAATCGCTTCACGTCGTTGGCGATGGGGCCGAACACCCGGCGGGCGCCCTGGAAGCCGCCCCTTGCGCCTTCGGGAGCCTGGTTCATGCGGGCATCGTCCATCCAGAACGCCCATTCGGCGGCCGGCACCATCACCTCGGCATTCGGGAAGACCGCGGTGCCGTCCTTGCGGCGCAGGCCGTTGATGTGATCGCCATGGAAATGGCTGATGACGACGGTGTTGACCTGGGCCGGATCGAAGCCGGCGGCGCGAAAATTCTCCATCCAGCGGCCGGTTGTGGGAGCGCCCATGTCTCCGTTGCCGGTATCGATGATCGTCAGCCGTCCGCCGTTGTTGAGAACAAGGCCGTTGAAGGTGTTCTGGATCGTATTCTCCGGGAGAAACGCCTCACGGGCAGCCTGCTGAACGGCCGCGATCTCCGCATTGCGGATAAAGCCCTCGAGAGGACGAGGCGCGGAGCCGTCGTTGATGGCGGTAACCTCGATGTCCCCGACCTTGTAGCGATAAAAGCCGGGAGCCTGGCGCGCGGCGGATCCTTGCGCAGGAGCCGGTGCGGGCGAGGCCGTTTGGGCCATGGCGGGAACTCCGATCGGAGCAGCGGCAAGAGCGGTACCGGCAAGGACGGTGCGGCGTGTGATTGTCATAGGCGTCTCCCAACGTGAGAAGCAAAGCCTAGAACGGCCCCGCTTCGAAACAAGAGACAGGCCTTTCACAAGTCAGCGAGCGGTGCCGTTACCGGCGCGAACCCGTGAAGGCGAGGTGATGCAGGGCGATCCCGCTCGTGGTCGCCACGTTCAGCGAATCGAAGCCGCCGCTCATGGGGATCGATACGGTCCTGGTGCGCGCCAGCACATCCGGGGGCAGGCCTGGCCCTTCCGCACCCAAGAGCAGGGCCGTGCGCCGGACGGGCTTTATGTGCGAAAGCACGTCCCTGCCGGACGGGGAAAGGGCAATCACCTCGAACGAGGCCGCCTCCAGCGCCCGCACCATGGCCTCGGCCGAGGGAACGCGCGTGAAGGGCACGACCAGGACCCCGCCGACCGAGACGCGAATCGCCTTGCGGTAGAGCGGATCGCAGGTCTCCTGGTCGAGCAGAACCGCTTGCGCCCCGAAGGCCGCCGCGTTGCGGAAAATGCCGCCCACATTGTCATGGTTGGCTAAACCGACCAGTCCGACGACGAGCGCCTTCTCCGGAAGCCGGGACAGAAGGCTCTCCACCGGCTCCGGCACGCCGCGTCGGGCGATTGCGAGAACACCCCTGTGGATCGGAAAGCCCACGATGGCATCCATCACCTGGCGGCTTGCCGTGTAGATGGGCGTCTCAGGCGCGAGCAGGGGGAGCATGTCGCCCAAGCCGTCCAAACGGCTCTCCGCAAGGAGGACCGATTCGATCTCGAAACGGGATTGGTTCAGCAGAACCCTCAGGACAACCTCGCCCTCGGCCACGAACCGATGCTGACGGCCCACGAGGTCGCGCTCGCGCACGGCGCGATAGGCTTCGATGCGGGAATCGTCGGGATCTGAAATGGCGATTCTCATGGACGGGTGTTCAAGGCTCCAGGGCAAGTAGACCTGCCATCTTCCGATCAAGGGCTGCGGCTTTGCTTATGAGAGAGCCCCTCGCGGAACAACGACTTTCTCTCCCGGTTAGCCAAGCGGGACATCCTTGGGTCGCATCGGCGGTCCCATGCAGGGAGAAAACACATGAATTGGGATATCGCGGATGGTTGGGTTTGGGGCTTGGTGATCATCGGTGGGCCTTTGCTGATCGGCATCTTCATGGCCGTCTTCAGCCGCCGTCGCAGGCTGACGCAAACCGAGAAGAAAGCTGCCGATCAGGCTGCCCATGAGAACTGGGGCAAGGAACGGATCCGCTAAAGAGGCTTCAAGCTTGTAGCGGGCTGCTGCCCATGAGCCTCCGCCAGGAACAGCCGGCCCGCAACTGAATGAGAATTGCACTGCAGCAGCCGGATCGCCCGTTCGGCTCACCCGGACTTGCCAGGGCTCTGTGTGCCGTAAGTATTGTGGCGGAGGGCATGACGCCTAAAGGCCGGACTTATCCCGGGTAGGATTGGACCGGCACCTGGCCAAACCTGCCAATTCCCTCGACAGGCGGGTTGTCATAGCCCCGGCAACAACAGCGGAAGCTACGGCGGCCGAGCCTATGACATTCAGCAACAACTGCTCCACAGACGCCTCCAGCATACAGCTGGCCGCATCGTAAGCTTCATTTTGCAAAAGCCTGCCTGGGCAGGTGGACTAATCCCGCCGACTGCGCGAGAGCGCCCAAAGAGGTAGCAAGCTCAGCTTGTTCTTGGGTCTGTGCGCTTCAAAATGCCTGTTCGTGGAAAAGCCCACGCCCAAGCTGAAACCAAACATGTCCCCAGTCGTCGGTTAGCCATGGCCCGACACATGAGGATTCGAACGTGAGAACAACCTGGAAACCTGTTTTGGCTGGAGTGTTTCTGGCAGGCCTGAGCGGTGCCGCCATGGCGCAGACGACCCCGGCAACGAGAGCCTGCATGGTGGGCGAGCAGATGATCGGCGGAGTGTGCCAGCCGCTGACCCGGTCCGGAAATCAGCCCAACACCAACATCGACGACCGCAACAACAATGCCAGTGGTGGCTCAGGCCCTAATGCTACGGGCAGCACGGGCAGCGGAGGCAACCAGAACACGGGTGCCTCCGGAGCGCAGGGCGGTACAGGCTCGGGTGGCAGCAGCGGCTCGACCGGCAATCAGAACACCGGAGGATCCGGCGGAAGCGGGTCTGGAGGCGGTAGCGGCGGTTCCGGTGGGAGTGGAGGCGGCTCCGCCAGCGGGGGCTAATTTGCAGGTCCCGCAGCTTGGATGGCTTTACACGAAAGGCTCCGGCTCTCGGCCGGGGCCGCGCGTTCCAAGTCTCTGTGATTGTTGAGGATCTGCATTCTCAGGAGGAGAATGGTGCCGGTGGAGAGGATCGAACTCCCGACCTTCGGTTTACAAAACCGCTGCACTACCGCTGTGCTACACCGGCTGGACTGACAGGGCTGAGGTAGCAGCCTGTGAGGCAGGAAGCAAGTTCCATACAAATGTAAATATTAAGTGTCCCAGCGCACCGCAACCAACCCTCGATTCTGGAATTGTCAGCCAAACGGTAATCACGGAGTTGGTACCATGAAGACCCTAGGGGCTTCTCTTCAGAAGAGGATTTCGCCGCTCAGCGGCGGTCTTAAGTTTTTCGCCGTTCTGTCGCTCGTGGCAGGCTTCGGGCTTGCTGCAGAATCGGTCCAGGCCGCTCCCGCAGGACATGGCGCAGCGGCTAAGCCGAGCAAGGAGCCGGTCACGGCCGTCGCCGCCAAGGATGTGGAAACCACGTCCTCGGTAGGGTCCGCTACGGGCAGCGATCCTTATTGCAACATCTCCCGCAAACGCCTTTTCGTCGAAGGCGAGGGCTGGATCGTCCGCCGCGTGACGACCTGCTACTGAGCACAAGGATCCCTTCAGCCCAAATGAAAAGCCCCGCCGCGAGGCGGGGCTTTCCCTGTTCCGAGAGGTCGACAGAGGCTTAGCGCCTCGGGCTGGCGCCCTCGTAGGTCATGATATCCCGGTCCTTGGTCTCCGGCACGAAGAGGAGGCCGACCACGAAGGTTACCAGAGCGATCACGATCGGATACCAGAGGCCGTAGTAGATGTCGCCGGTCGCCGCCACCATCGCGAAGGCTGTGGGAGGCAGAAGGCCGCCGAACCAGCCGTTGGCGATGTGGTAGGGAAGGGACATGGCCGTGTAGCGGATGCGGGTCGGGAAGAACTCGACCAGGGCCGCGGCGATCGGGCCGTAGACCATCGTGACGTAGATCACGAGAATCGTCAGGATGCCGATGGCCTTGAGAGCCTGAGCGTTGCCCAGGGCATCAAAGAAGCCGCCGACCTTCAGGATGGTCGGGTCGCCTGCCTTCGGATAGCCCGCCTCTGCAGCCGCTGCCGTGAAGGCCGTGATGTTGGCCGGAATGGCCGGGGCAATCGGGGTCTCCTTGCCGTTGAAGGTGACCTTCGGGGCAGTGCCGGCCGCAGCCGGAACCAGCTCGTACTTGACCGCCGAGCGGGCCAGGGCCACGCGGGCGATGTCGCACGGTGCGGTGAAGGTGCGAATGCCGACCGGATCGAACACCGAGCCGCAGGTGGCAGGATCAGCCACAACCTGAACCTTCGCGGTCTCAAGCGCTTGGTTGAGACGTGGGCTGACCACGTTCGTGAGAGCGCCGAAGAGCGGGAAGTAGGTGATCGCGGCGATTAGGCAGCCGCCGAGAATCACCGGCTTGCGGCCGATCTTGTCCGACAGCGCGCCGAAGAACACGAAGCCGCCGGTGCCCAGGATCAAGGACCAGGCGATCAGCACGTTCGAGGTGAGCAGGTCGACCTTCAGGATGCTCTGGATGAAGAACAGGGCATAGAACTGGCCCGTGTACCACACCACGGCCTGGCCGATCGCCAAGCCGATCAGGGCGATGATCACCATCTTGGCATTGCCCCACTGGCCGAAAGCCTCTTTCAGAGGAGCCTTCGACTGCGTGCCCTCTTCCTTCATCTTCTTGAAGGCCGGAGACTCGTTCATCTGGAGGCGAATCCAGACCGAAATGCCGAGCAGCACCACCGAGAGCAGGAACGGAATGCGCCAGCCGGCAATGGGCCAGCCCTCGCCCGTCTGGAAGCCCTGCTCACCCATCCATACGCGCAGCATGAGGATGACCACGAGGGACAAGAGAAGACCGACGGTCGCGGTGATTTGGATGAAGCTGGTGTAGAAGCCACGGCGGCCGACGGGAGCGTGCTCCGCCACATAGACCGCAGCACCGCCGTACTCGCCACCGAGCGCCAAGCCCTGGAGCATGCGCAGCGCAATCAGAACGACCGGGGCGATCCAGCCGATCTGATTGTAGCTGGGCAGAAGACCCACCAGGAAGGTCGAGCAGCCCATAATCAGAATGGTGATGAGGAAGGTATATTTCCGGCCGACGAGATCGCCGATGCGCCCGAAGAAGATGGCGCCGAAGGGACGCACGAGGAAGCCCGCCGCGAAGGCCAGAAGCGCAAAGACGTTACGGGTCGTCACATCGAAGGCGGAGAAGAACTGCGCGCCGATGATCGTTGCGAGAGATCCGTAAAGATAAAAGTCGTACCATTCGAAGACGGTGCCGAGGGAGGAGGCCAGAATGACCTTCTTCTCCTCTCGCGTCATCGGCCGCGTTGCGGCGGCCGAATGCGGCGTGGTTGCTGCTGTTGCCATAGGGTTCCCTTCCATTCATGTGCCCGGTGATCCGGGTTCTGGGCCACAAGCCATGCAGGGCAGGCTGAGGCCGAGGCATCGTGGCCGCGCAGGGCGATCAAGATTCCATCATGCAGGAGGCTAACCTCGAACGTTCTTTCCACAATTCTCAATTGGTATTTGCGACTTCCGTCTAAGAAGCGGACGGGACGGCAAAAATATCAAGCCTCAGCAAAGGCTTAAGGCGTCGAGCCTGTCATTCTCCCGCGCCCTTTGCGGCGCCCTTGACCACAGCATAAAGGGAGATCGCCGCCGCATTGGAGACATTCAGGCTCTTGATGGCGCCTGGCATGTCCAATCGGCCGATCACATCGCAGCAGTCCCGTGTCCTCTGGCGCAGGCCCTTGCCCTCGGACCCCAGCACAAGAACAACCGGCAGGCTGATCTTAACTTCGCTCAGATCCGCTTCGCCCGAAGAATCGAGGCCGATGCGCTGGAATCCGCGTTTGCCGAGCTCCGTCAGGGTATCGCCCAGGTTGCGAACGATCATGAAGGGCACGTGCTCCAGCCCGCCCGAGGCCGATTTGGCCAGAACGCCGGTGGCCGACGGGCTGTGGCGCGCGGTGGTGATGATGGCCTCCACATCAAAGGCAGCGGCCGTGCGCACGATGGCTCCCACATTGTGGGGATCGGTGATCTGATCCAGGGCCAGCACCACCCGCTGACGGCTGAGGGTGTCGACGGACGGGGAGGGAAGGGGATCCGCCTCCAGATAAAGGCCCTGATGCACGGCGTCCGGCTCCACGAGACGGTTGATCTCGTCAGGACGGACGATCTCTGGTTCGAGCGGCAGGGGGGCGCCCAGCTCCTCGTTCAGGCGCCGCGCCGAGTTTTCCGTCGCCAGGAGGCGGCGAATCGTTCGCTTGCCGTTGCGCAAAGCTTCCGCAACCGGGTGCCAACCGTAGAGAACGGTGGTGTCGACCTCGAAATTCGGCCGTCTCGCCTGGGGATCGCGGCGGCCGGATTTCCCGTGCGGGCGCTGGAATCTTGGCTTTCGGGATTGATGGGGGCGCTCGCTCATGGGTCTCGGATCTCACGGGTTGATAGAGGGGCCATAGCACAGGGCAGCCCCATGCACGACCCGTTCTATTTCGTTGCGCTTTGAGGTTGACACCGGCCATGCAGGTCACCATAAGAGCGCCACGGAACGCTTGGCCTCGGCGAAGTGGTCCACAGAACGGCCTCGGCGTTTTGCGTTCGGGTTGGGTTCTAAGGGGGAATGTCCCGAGCGGCAAAGGGGGCGGACTGTAAATCCGCTGGCTATGCCTTCGTAGGTTCGAGTCCTACTTCCCCCACCACCCAATCAGAAGGGTACGCGGGTGTAGCTCAATGGTAGAGCAGCAGCCTTCCAAGCTGAATACGAGGGTTCGATTCCCTTCACCCGCTCCACCTTTGTAACTTCTGATCCTCCCAATTTTACATCAGCCGACCAGACTAAGGGGCAGGTTTTTTTATGTTGTTTAGATGCATCGTTATATCGGAAAGTTGCTTGTTCCTGATAGGTTGCCTTTCCGTCGCGCCTCATAGCTTGGCTTTCGAGGATTTCGGCAGGTATCGGCTCACCGAAGTTGTGGTCGAAGGCGCTGAGGTCATCCGCTCATGGCCCAGTGAAGAGGAGCGCTTCCTCCAGTCGAATGCCGCCGACCCCGAGATCGCCAGCCGGATCAAATCCGAGCCCGCATCCAACTTCCCGCAGGTGACTGCTCATTTCCAGCAGGTCCTGACCGCCAGAATCAACAACGAGCTTGGTAGCCTGATTGCGCCGGTCTTCACCGGAAAACAGCCAGTCCGGGCCGTCGTTCGCTTGAAAGTTTTCGACATTCCATCTGTCGCCAGGCGCGTCTTCGTGGACAACGACGCCAAGATTCAGGCCGACATCGATATTCTCGACAAGGCGACGGGTCGGCTCATTCTGCGGTACAATGGCCGTCTGGAAACGAAAAAGCTGATCGGCGGTCTCGCCACCGGGATTGCTCTGGCTTTCGAAGGATCGGACCTTGGTTATTCGATGATCACCGATTATCTGTCCGCCTATCGAAACTGGCTCTTGCGTAACTGAGCAAAGAGCCCTATTGGGCGGCACGAGTTTGCCGTTCACGTATGAAAGCGTGTCAAGGATCATAGGACATGGCGAAGGAAAAGTTTCAGCGGAACAAGCCGCACTGCAACATTGGGACGATTGGTCACGTGGACCATGGCAAGACGTCTCTGACGGCGGCGATCACGAAGGTTCTGGCGGAGTCGGGCGGGGCGACGTTTACGGCCTACGACCAGATCGACAAGGCTCCGGAAGAGAAGGCGCGCGGCATTACGATCTCGACGGCTCACGTTGAGTACGAGACGGTGAACCGTCACTATGCCCACGTGGACTGCCCCGGCCACGCCGACTACGTGAAGAACATGATCACGGGTGCAGCGCAGATGGACGGCGCGATCCTGGTCGTGTCCTCGGCCGACGGCCCGATGCCGCAGACCCGCGAGCACATCCTGCTGGCTCGCCAGGTGGGCGTGCCCGCCCTGGTGGTGTTCATGAACAAGGTCGACAAGGTGGACGACGCCGAGCTGCTCGAGCTGGTTGAGCTGGAGGTGCGCGAGCTTCTGTCGAAGTACGACTTCCCCGGCGACGACATTCCGATCGTGAAGGGCTCGGCCCTGTGCGCTCTGGAGGATCGCTCCCCTGAGATCGGCCGCGACGCGGTTCTCAAGCTGATGGCCGAGGTGGATGCCTACATCCCGCAGCCGGAGCGTCCGATCGACCAGCCGTTCCTGATGCCGATCGAGGACGTGTTCTCGATCTCGGGCCGCGGCACGGTGGTGACGGGTCGCGTGGAGCGCGGCATCGTGAAGGTTGGCGAGGAAGTTGAGATCGTTGGCCTGAAGGCCACGGTGAAGACGACGGTGACCGGCGTTGAGATGTTCCGCAAGCTGCTCGACCAGGGCCAGGCGGGCGACAACATGGGCATGCTGCTTCGTGGCACGAAGCGCGAGGACGTGGAGCGCGGCCAGGTGCTGTGCAAGCCGGGCTCGATCAAGCCGCACACGAAGTTCAAGGCCGAGGCCTACATCCTGACCAAGGAAGAGGGTGGCCGTCATACGCCGTTCTTTGGCAACTACCGTCCGCAGTTCTACTTCCGCACAACGGACGTGACGGGCGTGGTGACGCTGCCGGAAGGCACCGAGATGGTGATGCCGGGCGACAACATCACCATGGAAGTGACGCTAATTGCTCCCATCGCGATGGAAGAAAAGCTGCGCTTTGCCATCCGTGAAGGCGGCAGAACCGTCGGCGCCGGCGTCGTCGCCGCCGTGATGGACTAATACCGATCCAGGTGGCGGTTTTCCGCCACCTGTTGACCGCCGGAGGAGTGTAGCTCAATCGGCTAGAGCACCGGTCTCCAAAACCGGGGGTTGGGGGTTCGAGTCCCTCCACTCCTGCCAGCGGTCGACAAAGCAGGCGTTTTGCGTTAGAGAGCGCCCCATCGATGGTTTAGACAGGCGGCGCGGGGCTCAAAAGCAGCTCCGCGCCCCTTCAATTTGGGCCCAAGCGTGCCCTTAGAGGACGTTCGCAGCCGCTCTCAAAGCGACGTGCACGTAGGTGAAATGGCGAAGACGAACCCGTTCGATTTCATACAGCAGGTCCGCTCGGAAGCCGCGAAGGTGACCTGGCCGACGCGCAAGGAGACCATGATCACGACCGCGATGGTGTTCGTGATGGTGGTGGTTGCCAGCGTGTTCTTCCTGGTCGTCGATCAGGCTATCGGCTGGGGCGTGCGCTCGGTGCTTCTCGGGCTTGGCGGTTAAGGGGTGGATGCAATGACGAAGCGTTGGTACATCGTCCATGCCTATTCGAACTTCGAGAACAAGGTCGCCCAGTCGATCAAGGATCAGGCGGCGCAGCGCGGTCTCGAGGACAAGTTCGACGAGGTCATGGTGCCCACCGAGAAGGTGGTCGAGGTGCGTCGCGGCCGTAAGGTCGATACGGAGCGCAAGTTCTTCCCGGGCTACGTGCTGGTGAAGTGCGACCTCACCGACGAAGTCTACCACCTCATCAAGAACACCCCGAAGGTGACGGGCTTCCTAGGCGCCGACAAGTCCAAGCCGGTTCCGATCCCGGACCGCGAGGCCGAGCGGATCAAGGGGCAGGTGGCCGAGGGTGTCGATCACCCGAAGCCCTCCGTCAGCTTCGAGATCGGCGAGCAGGTTCGTGTCTCCGACGGTCCTTTCGCCTCCTTCAACGGCGTCGTCGAGGAAGTCGACGATGCCCGGGCCCGCCTTAAGGTGGCGGTGTCCATCTTCGGCCGCGCTACGCCGGTCGAGCTCGAATACGGTCAGGTCGAAAAGATCTGATCTGACCGGAAGGGAAGTGACACCTGTCCGGTGACACTTTCCAGGCTCCTTGAAGGGAGCTTTCATCCGCGGGAGGTCTGCCCGGTTGCCATCCGGGGAAACCAGGCTGCACCGCGATCTGCAACTGCCATGCCGCCTGGTTGGCTCCGGGCGGGTGGTCCATTAGGAGCAGTCCTATGGCAAAGAAAATCTCGGGCTACGTTAAGCTTCAAGTGCCCGCAGGCGCAGCCAACCCGTCACCGCCGATCGGTCCGGCGCTCGGTCAGCGCGGCCTGAACATCATGGAATTCTGCAAGGCCTTCAACGCGAAGACCGCGCAGATGGAGAAGGGCACCCCGATCCCGGTGATCATCACCGCGTATCAGGACCGTTCCTTCACCTTCGAGATGAAGCAGCCTCCGGTCTCGTACTGGCTCAAGAAGGCCGCGAAGATCGACAAGGGTTCGCAGACCCCCGGCAAGGGCGGCAATGTGGGCCGCGTGACCCGCGACCAGATCCGCGAGATCGCCGAGAAGAAGATGGTCGATCTCAACTGCGACACCGTTGAATCCGCCATGGCCATGATCGAGGGCTCCGCGCGCTCGATGGGCATGGAAGTGGCTTAAGGAGGGCATGATGGCTGTGAAAGAAGGCAAGCGCATCCGCGCCGCCCGCGAGGGCGTTGACGCCACCAAGCTTTATCCGATCCAGGATGCGGTGAAGCTGATCAAGGACCGCGCCAAGGCGAAGTTCGACGAGACCATCGAGATCTCGATGAACCTCGGCGTCGACCCCCGCCACGCCGACCAGATGGTCCGCGGCGTCTGCAACCTGCCGAACGGCTCCGGCCGTACGGTTCGCGTTGCCGTGTTCGCCCGCGGCCCCAAGGCCGACGAAGCGAAGGCTGCCGGTGCCGACATCGTGGGCGCCGAGGAGCTCTTCGAGACCGTCAACGGCGGCACGATCGAGTTCGACCGCTGCATCGCCACCCCGGACATGATGGGCCTCGTCGGCCGTCTCGGTAAGGTTCTGGGCCCCCGCGGCCTGATGCCGAACCCGCGCGTCGGCACGGTCACCATGGACGTCCGTGGCGCTGTCGAGGCCGCCAAGGGCGGCGCCGTCGAGTTCCGCGTCGAGAAGGCCGGCATCATCCACGCCGGCATCGGCAAGGCCTCGTTCGACGAGGGCAAGCTCGTGGAGAACATCAAGGCTTTCGCCGATGCTGTGTCCAAGGCCAAGCCCTCTGGCGCCAAGGGCACCTACATCCAGCGTATCGCCGTCTCCTCGACGATGGGCCCCGGCGTGAAGGTCGATCCGGCTTCGGTGATCGGCGGCTAATCAGCTAGATAGTTCCAGCTACTTCATGAAACCCGACGCTCGCGTCGGGTTTCTTTTTCTCATTTACTCAACTATTGATTGAACTATTTATAGATACAGCATTCTGCCTAGTGGTCTGAAGCTACAAAAAAGGGTGCTTGAAATGAGCCTTGAAGATTGGACCCGTGAATACTCTCAGACACTCTACTTGCGCAAATTGAGTGATGATGGCCTTCAACAGCGTTTCGACGATATCAGCAAGAACCTGTGGAGCACGGGAAAGGATAATGAGGTAACGCCGCCAAGGAGCACTGAGAACAGACAGCGGCTACTGCGCCTCCTTGTGCATTACAGAGCGGAGTGCATACGTAGAGGAAAGTCATGGACCTGGGATTCCGAAACGGAGATCCGCCGCGAAGCCTCCAAACATTACGCCCCTCCTAGGCTGACGAAGCCTTTCACAGGGAAGCCGGCATGCCTTGCGAAGTTCGGGAAACGCATACATCTTCGGAATTCTCTTGAGCGAGGGGCGCTTAGAGTCTCGTTGGCCAGTACCTACAATGATCCTTCCCTTAACCCTGCTCAGCGTGATGACGAGCTGATGCATATATCGAGGACTCCAAATAGCCAGTTCGCGATGCGCTTGAACGGGCTTGATGAAACTGGCGAAAGGATCTCGATAACTCCCCAGCCAGTGGAGTCTTTTCGGGGAATCAGAACTTCTGACCTTTATGTCTGGTGCTGTTCAGCTGCATATGATGCGCGCATTTTTAGTGATTTCGTCTAGTATGACGCCGTTCTGATCATCCGGAACGAGCAAAAGTTCCGTCAAAGATTGAAGGATGCCGTGACGCAGCGGCTACCGGAATGTACGATGGTAGATGGACGTGTGGAATATTATGATCCACATGACATAGATCCAACTCTATTTCGGCCGTTTTTCGCAAATTAATTCAACTACTTATATCAAAATGAACATCGGTTTATCTGGGAGGTGAAATCTGGGAAACAACCGCCATTTCTAGAAATTGAAGTTGGCTCGCTAACTGATATTGCTGAGCTTCTGGAGTTCGAGGCGTAGCTGCGTTCGACATGTCAAGCTGCGCTGAGCCGAGTCGTTATCTAATGACGAAAATAACACTAAAAGCCCCTTGGCAAATGCTTCAGAAAGGCTTAATAGAACGCGTTGAGTTTCCAATATAGGCCGAGGCTCCGCTTATGTGCGGGCCTCTGGCTGTGAATCCGCCCTGGAGACGGGGCGGTGACAGGCCGGAGAGCCAAAGGGTAACCTTTGGCCCGTTCCGGCTATGTCCTGTCCGAGACTGCAGGTGCTGGCTTGCCAGTTTAATTCGAAAGAGCCTGCATAGACGGGGAAGCCGAGTTTTATGCCTGTTAACGCAGGCGACGAAGATCGGTTCGAACCATCTCACCCGGTGCGCCGCCAGGCGTCATGTGGGGGACAGGGCTTGCGAGAGCGTCGTTCATGATGCCTCGGATGCAAGTCCGGGCCTTGAACGGCAAATGCAACCGGCGGATATTTCCGCCAACCGGAGAGAGCCCAGTGGAAAGAGCAGCAAAGCGCGAGCTCGTCTCGACTCTCAACGACGTGTTCTCCAACACGAGCGTTGTCGTCGTTGCCCACTATGCGGGTCTTACGGTCGCCGACATGCAGAAGCTGCGCGCGCAGATGAAGCAGGTGGGTGCCACCGTCAAGGTCGCAAAAAACAGCCTCGCCAAAATCGCTCTCGAAGGCACGGACGTCGCGTCCATCACGGACCTTATGAAAGGTCCGACCCTGATCGCTTATTCGAGCGATCCGGTCGCGGCGCCCAAGGTCGCTGTCGATTTCGCCAAGGCCAACGACAAGCTCGTGATCCTTGGCGGCGCGATGGGCGCGACCACCCTGAACGTGGACGGAGTGCGGGCGCTTGCCACTCTGCCGTCCCTCGATGAACTGCGCGGCAAGCTGGTCGGCCTTATCCAGGCTCCGGCTACCAAGATCGCTCAGCTCAGCACGGCGCCGGCGGCAAAGCTCGCCCGCGTGTTCGGGGCCTATGCCAAGACAGGCGAAGCGGCGTGAGGCCGTAACCTCAATCATCAAACCGTTCGAACTGAACTTAAGGAACTAGAAAATGGCTGATCTTGCCAAGCTCGTTGACGATCTGTCGTCGCTGACCGTTCTCGAGGCTGCCGAGCTCTCGAAGATGCTCGAAGAGAAGTGGGGCGTTTCCGCTGCTGCGGCTGTTGCCGTCGCTGCTGCTCCGGGCGGCGCTGCTGCTGCTCCTGTTGAAGAGCAGACCGAGTTCACCGTCGTTCTTGCCGCCACCGGCGACAAGAAGATCGAGGTCATCAAGGAAGTCCGTGGCATCACGGGCCTGGGCCTCAAGGAAGCTAAGGACCTCGTCGAAGGTGCGCCGAAGCCCGTCAAGGAAGGCGTCTCCAAGGACGAAGCCGAGAAGATCAAGGCGACCCTCGAGAAGGTCGGCGCCAAGGTCGAGCTCAAGTAATTTTGCGGCCTTAGCGGCTGCAGGATTACCCCGAGAAATCGGGCTCAAAAACACACGGTCCCAGGCGTTTTTGCCTGGGGCCGTTGTGTCGTCAAAGAGGTCAAGCTTTTGGCGACGCTTGCAGGGGGCTCGGGAAGAGCCCGCATTGATGCGGTTTTCGGGCGGATATTGCCGCCGGGCGGCTAATCGAGGCACCTGACCCCACGGGGTTCTCGATTAGCTGTGTATGAGGAACGAGGTCCAGATGGCCAACACACTGATCGGCCGGAAGCGCATTCGCAAGTTCTTCGGAAAAATCAAGGAAGTGGCGGAGATGCCGAACCTCATCGAGGTTCAGAAGGCATCTTACGACCAGTTCCTGATGGTCGAAGAACCAAAGGGTGGCCGGCCGGAAGAGGGCTTGCAAGCCGTCTTCAAATCGGTTTTCCCGATTTCGGACTTTTCGAATACTGCCCTGCTCGAATTCGTGAAGTACACGTTCGAGCCGCCGAAATACGACGTGGACGAGTGCCGTCAGCGGGGCATGACCTTCGCTGCGCCGCTCAAAGTCACGCTGCGCCTCATCGTGTTCGATGTGGACCCGGACACCGGCGCCCGCTCCGTGAAGGACATCAAGGAGCAGGACGTCTACATGGGCGACATGCCGCTCATGACCGACAACGGCACGTTCATCGTCAACGGCACCGAGCGTGTCATCGTCTCCCAGATGCACCGTTCGCCGGGCGTGTTCTTCGACCACGACAAGGGCAAGACCCATTCGTCGGGCAAGCTGCTGTTCGCCGCCCGCATCATCCCGTATCGCGGCTCCTGGCTCGACATCGAGTTCGACGCCAAGGACATCGTCTATGCCCGTATCGACCGGAAGCGTAAGCTCCCGGCGACGTCGCTGCTCTATGCCCTGGGCCTCGACGGCGAGGAGATCCTCAACACCTTCTACAACCGGGTCATCTACACCCGGGCCAACGACGCCTGGACCGTGCCGTTCGATGCCGAGCGCATGAAGGGCTTCAAGGCCTCCGTGGACCTGATCGACGCCAAGACCGGCGAGGTCGTGCTCGAGGCCGGCAAGAAGCTGACCGCCCGCGCCGCCCGCCAGCTCGGCGAGAAGGGCCTGCAGAACCTGCGCGCCACGGACGAGGACCTCTACGGCCAGTACATCGCGGAAGACCTCGTGAACCCCTCGACCGGCGAAATCTACGCCGAGGCGGGCGACGAGATCACCGAGAAGATGCTGAAGGGTCTGGGCGAAGCTGGCTTCACCGAAATCCCGGTTCTCGACATCGACCACGTCACCATCGGCCCGTACATCCGCAACACGCTAGCCATCGACAAGGCATCCTCCCGCGAGGACGCCCTGTTCGACATCTACCGTGTGATGCGTCCGGGCGAGCCGCCGATCCTCGAGACTGCGGAGGCCATGTTCAACTCGCTGTTCTTCGACGCGGAGCGCTACGACCTCTCCGCCGTGGGCCGCGTGAAGATGAACATGCGTCTCGACCTCGACGCCGCCGACACCGTGCGCACCCTTCGCCGCGAGGACATCCTCGCCGTGACCAAGGCGCTCGTGGACCTGCGCGACGGCAAGGGCGAGATCGACGACATCGACCATCTCGGCAACCGCCGCGTGCGTTCGGTCGGCGAGCTCATGGAGAACCAGTACCGTCTGGGCCTGCTGCGCATGGAGCGCGCGATCAAGGAGCGCATGTCGTCGGTCGATATCGATACCGTCATGCCGCAGGACCTGATCAACGCGAAGCCTGCCGCGGCTGCCGTGCGCGAGTTCTTCGGCTCCTCCCAGCTCTCGCAGTTCATGGACCAGACCAACCCGCTCTCCGAGGTCACGCACAAGCGTCGTCTTTCGGCGCTTGGCCCGGGCGGTCTGACCCGCGAGCGCGCCGGCTTCGAGGTGCGCGACGTGCACCCGACCCACTACGGCCGCATCTGCCCGATCGAGACGCCGGAAGGCCCGAACATCGGCCTGATCAACTCGCTGGCCACCTTCGCCCGCGTGAACAAGTACGGCTTCATCGAGACGCCGTTCCGCCGCGTGCGCGACAGCCGGGTGACCGACGAGGTGATCTACCTCTCGGCCATGGAAGAAGCGAAGTACAACATCGCCCAGGCCAACTCGACACTGGATGCCAACGGCACGCTCACGGAAGATCTGGTGATCTGCCGCCGCGCCGGTGACAACATCGTCGTGGCGCCTGACCGCGTCGACCTGATGGAAGTGTCGCCGAAGCAGCTCGTGTCCGTTGCGGCAGCGCTCATCCCGTTCCTCGAGAACGACGACGCGAACCGCGCCCTCATGGGCTCGAACATGCAGCGTCAGGCCGTGCCTCTGGTTCAGGCGGACGCTCCGTTCGTCGGCACCGGCATGGAAGCGGTCGTGGCCCGGGATTCCGGCGCCGCAATCGCTGCCCGCCGTACAGGCGTGGTCGACCAGGTGGACGCAACCCGTATCGTCATCCGCGCCACGGAGAACACGGATCCGACCCGTCCGGGCGTCGACATCTACCGTCTCCAGAAATTCCAGCGCTCCAACCAGTCGACCTGCATCACGCAGAAGCCGCTGGTTCGCGCCGGCGACCTGGTGCGCAAGGGCGACATCATCGCTGACGGCCCGTCGACCGAATACGGCGAGCTGGCTCTCGGCCGGAACGTGCTCGTCGCGTTCATGCCCTGGAACGGCTACAACTTCGAAGACTCGATCCTGCTCTCCGAGCGGATCGTGAAGGAAGACGTCTTCACCTCGATCCACATCGAGGAGTTCGAGGTGATGGCCCGCGACACGAAGCTGGGTCCCGAGGAAATCACGCGCGACATTCCGAACGTTTCGGAAGAGGCGCTGAAGAACCTGGACGAGGCCGGCATCGTCTATATCGGTGCCGAGGTTCATGCAGGCGACATCCTCGTCGGCAAGATCACGCCGAAGGGCGAAAGCCCGATGACGCCGGAAGAGAAGCTTCTGCGCGCCATCTTCGGCGAGAAGGCCTCCGACGTTCGCGACACCTCGCTGCGCGTGCCCCCGGGCGTCACCGGCACCATCGTCGAAGTGCGTGTCTTCAACCGTCACGGCGTCGACAAGGACGAGCGTGCCCAGGCCATCGAGCGCGAGGAAATCGAGCGTCTCGCCAAGGACCGGGACGACGAGCAGGCGATCCTCGACCGCAACACCTATGCGCGTCTGGCGGAGATCCTGATCGGCCGCAGCGCCGTTGCGGGCCCGAAGGGCTTCAAGAAGGACGCCAGCGTCACCCGCGAGCTCCTCAACGAGTACCCGCGGTCCCAGTGGTGGCAGTTCGCGGTCGAAGACGATGCTCTGATGACCGAGATCGAGGCCATGCAGAAGCAGTACGACGAGTCGAAGAAGCGCCTCGAGCAGCGCTTCCTCGACAAGGTCGAGAAGCTGCAGCGCGGCGACGAGCTTCCGCCCGGCGTCATGAAGATGGTCAAGGTCTTCGTGGCGGTGAAGCGCAAGATCCAGCCCGGCGACAAGATGGCCGGCCGTCACGGCAACAAGGGTGTCGTGTCGCGGATCGTGCCCATCGAGGACATGCCGTTCCTCGAGGACGGAACCCACGCGGACATCGTGCTCAACCCGCTCGGCGTGCCGAGCCGCATGAACGTGGGTCAGATCCTTGAGACGCACCTCGGCTGGGCTGCTGCCGGTCTCGGCAAGCAGGTCGCGCAGGCCGTCGACGCTTACATGCGGTCGGGCCAGTCAAAGGGCCTTCGCGATCAGCTCGTGTCGATCTACGGCAATCTGCCGGAAATCGAGCAGGCCTCCGACGAGGAGCTCGCCGAGCTCGGCAACAAGCTGCGCCGCGGCGTTCCGTTCGCCACGCCCGTCTTCGACGGCGCGAAGGAGTCGGACATCGAGGCCATGCTGGAGAAGGCCGGCCTGAACCCCTCGGGTCAGGTGACGCTCTACGACGGACGCACCGGTGAGCCGTTCGACCGTAAGGTGACGGTGGGCTACATCTACATGCTGAAGCTCCACCACCTCGTGGACGACAAGATCCACGCCCGCTCCATCGGCCCCTACAGCCTCGTGACCCAGCAGCCGCTGGGCGGCAAGGCCCAGTTCGGCGGCCAGCGCTTCGGCGAGATGGAGGTGTGGGCCCTGGAAGCCTACGGCGCAGCCTACACCCTTCAGGAAATGCTCACGGTCAAGTCGGACGACGTGGCCGGCCGCACGAAGGTCTACGAAGCCATCGTTCGTGGCGACGACACCTTCGAGTCGGGCATTCCGGAGAGCTTCAACGTTCTCGTGAAGGAAATGCGCTCGCTCGGTCTCAACGTGGAGCTGACCAACTCCAAGAAGGCCGCCAACGAGGCGGGGCAGCTGCCCCCGTCCGAGGCTGCCGAGTAAGCGCCCCCGGCGCTTCATAACTGACGTTCGGCCGCGGCTATGATGCCGCGGCCCCATGCAATTGCCGGTGCGGGTGCTTATCTAGCGCCCTTCAGCCCAGGAGACGGCGATGAATCAAGAGGTCATGAATCTCTTCAACCAGACGGCTCAGCCGCAGAGCTTCGATCAGATCAAGATCTCGATCGCGAGCCCTGAGAAGATTCTGTCCTGGTCCTACGGCGAGATCAAGAAGCCTGAGACCATCAACTACCGTACGTTCAAGCCCGAGCGCGACGGCCTGTTCTGCGCGCGCATCTTCGGTCCCATCAAGGACTACGAGTGCCTGTGCGGCAAGTACAAGCGCATGAAGTACAAGGGCGTGATCTGCGAGAAGTGCGGCGTCGAGGTGACGCTGGCCCGCGTCCGTCGCGACCGCATGGGCCATATCGAGCTCGCGGCCCCCGTCGCGCATATCTGGTTCCTGAAGTCCCTGCCGAGCCGCATCGGTCTGCTGCTCGACATGACCCTGAAGGATCTGGAGCGCATTCTCTATTTCGAGTCCTACATCGTCGTCGATGCGGGCCTGACGCCCCTCAAGGACCGTCAGCTCCTTACCGAGGAAGAGTACATCCGCGCTCAGGACGAGTTCGGCGAGGACAGCTTCACCGCCATGATCGGCGCCGAGGCCATCCGCCGGATCCTGCAGGAGCTCGACCTGGAGAAGACCGCCATCGAGATCCGCGAGGAGATCGCGGTCACGACGTCGGAGCTGAAGCCCAAGAAGCTCATGAAGCGCCTCAAGATCATCGAGGCCTTCGTTCAGTCGGGCAACAAGCCCGAGTGGATGATCATGACGGTCGTGCCGGTGATCCCGCCGGACCTGCGCCCGCTCGTGCCCCTCGACGGCGGCCGCTTTGCGACCTCGGACCTGAACGATCTCTACCGCCGCGTCATCAACCGCAACAACCGCCTGAAGCGGCTGATGGAGCTGCGCGCGCCGGACATCATCGTCCGCAACGAGAAGCGCATGCTCCAGGAGGCCGTCGACGCGCTGTTCGACAACGGCCGCCGCGGCCGCGTCATCACGGGCGCCAACAAGCGTCCGCTGAAGTCGCTTGCCGACATGCTGAAGGGCAAGCAGGGCCGGTTCCGCCAGAACCTGCTCGGCAAGCGCGTGGACTACTCGGGCCGCTCCGTGATCGTGGTGGGTCCGGAGCTCAAGCTGCACCAGTGCGGCCTGCCCAAGAAGATGGCGCTCGAGCTCTTCAAGCCGTTCATCTACGCCAAGCTCGACGCGCGGGGTCTCTCCGCCACCGTCAAGCAGGCGAAGAAGCTCGTCGAGAAGGAGAAGCCCGAAGTTTGGGATATCCTGGACGAGGTCATCCGCGAGCACCCGGTGCTGCTGAACCGCGCCCCGACGCTCCACCGTCTCGGCATCCAGGCCTTCGAGCCCACCCTGATCGAGGGCAAGGCGATCCAGCTGCACCCGCTCGTCTGCGCCGCGTTCAACGCGGACTTCGACGGCGACCAGATGGCCGTCCACGTGCCGCTCTCGCTCGAGGCTCAGCTTGAAGCCCGCGTGCTCATGATGTCGACGAACAACATCCTGCACCCGGCCAACGGCCAGCCGATCATCGTGCCGTCGCAGGACATCGTTCTCGGTCTCTACTACCTGTCCATCGTCTCCGACGGCCAGCCCGGCCAGGGCAAGGCGTTCTCCGACATGGGCGAGATCGAGCATGCCCTGAACGAGAAGGTCATCACCCTCCACACGAAGATCCGCTACCGCTGGCAGGGTCTCGACGAGGACGGCAAGCCCGTCACGAAGATCGTCGACACAACGGCCGGCCGCGTGATGCTCTCGCGCCTCCTGCCCAAGCACCCGATGCTGCCTTACGACGTCGTGAACAAGCTCATGACGAAGAAGGAGATCTCCAACATGATCGATGCCGTCTACCGGCATTGCGGTCAGAAGGAGTCGGTGATCTTCTGCGACCGCATCATGGGTCTCGGGTTCTACAATGCTTTCCGGGCCGGCATCTCGTTCGGCAAGGACGACATGGTGATCCCGGAGAACAAGTGGGAGATCGTCGAGGAGACCCGCGCCCTCGCGAAGGACTACGAGCAGCAGTACCAGGACGGCCTCATCACCCAGGGCGAGAAGTACAACAAGGTTGTCGACGCCTGGGCGAAGTGCTCCGACCGCCTTGCTGCCGAGATGATGAACCGCATCTCCACGGTGCAGAAGGACGAGCATGGCCGCGACAAGCCGGTCAACTCGATCTACATGATGTCCCATTCGGGCGCCCGTGGTTCGCCGGCCCAGATGAAGCAGCTTGCGGCGATGCGCGGCCTCATGGCCAAGCCGTCGGGCGAGATCATCGAGACGCCGATCATCTCGAACTTCAAGGAAGGCCTCGACGTCATCGAGTACTTCAACTCGACCCACGGCGCCCGTAAGGGCCTGGCCGACACCGCGCTCAAGACGGCGAACTCGGGTTACCTGACCCGTCGTCTCGTCGACGTGGCGCAGGACGCGGTCATCCGTGAGCCGGATTGCGGCACCGAGAGGGGCATCCGCATGCGGGCCATCATCGACGCCGGCCAGGTGGTCGCGTCGCTGGCCTCCCGCATCCTCGGCCGCTCGACGGCAGAGGACTTGGTTGCTCAGGACGGATCCGTCATCGTTCCGAAGGGCACGATGATCGAGGAGTATCACCTCGAGGCCATCGGCGCCGCCGGTATCCAGGAGGTGAAGATCCGTTCCGTGCTCGTCTGCGAGTCGAAGAACGGCGTCTGCGGCACCTGCTACGGCCGCGACTTGGCCCGGGGCACCCCGGTGAACCACGGCGAGGCAGTGGGCGTCATCGCGGCACAGTCCATCGGCGAGCCGGGCACGCAGCTTACCATGCGTACCTTCCACATCGGTGGCGCGGCTCAGATTGCGGATTCGTCCTTCATCGAGTCGAGCTTCGAGGGCACGATCGGCTTCCGCAACAAGAACATTGCGCGCAACTCCGACGGCGATCTCGTCGTCATGGGCCGCAACGTGGCGGTTGTGATCACCGGTCCGGACGGAACCGAGCGGGCGGTCCACCGCCTGCAATACGGCTCCCGCCTGAAGGTGGACGAGGGCGACACGATCAAGCGCGGCCAGCGCATCGCCGAGTGGGACCCCTATTCCCGTCCGATCCTCACCGAGATCGACGGTACGGTGGGCTACGAGGATCTGGTCGACGGCGCATCGATGATCGAATCGATGGACGAGTCGACCGGCATTGCCAAGCGCGTGGTCATCGACTGGCGCGGCTCGCCGCGCACGGCGGACCTGCGTCCGGCGGTGGTCATCCAGGGCGCTGGCGGCAAGGTTGCCAAGGTTGCTCGTGGCGGCGACGCCCGCTACCTGCTGCCCGTGGAAGCGATCCTCGCGGCCGATCCGGGCTCGAAGGTCAAGGCCGGCGACATTCTCGCCCGTGTTTCGACCGAGAGCGCCAAGACCCGCGACATCACGGGCGGTCTGCCGCGCGTGGCGGAGCTGTTCGAGGCCCGTCGTCCGAAGGATGCCGCCATCATCGCGGAGAAGTCCGGCACGATCCAGTTCGGCCGCGACTACAAGAGCAAGCGTCGCCTGACGCTGAACCCGCACGATGGCTCGGAGCCGGTGGAGTACTTGATCCCGAAGGGCAAGCACATCCACCTGCAGGACGGCGACGTGGTCGAGACCGGAGACTTCATCGTCGACGGCAACCCGGCTCCGCACGACATCCTGGCGATCAAGGGCGTCGAGGAGCTGGCTGCCTACCTCGTGAACGAGATCCAGGAGGTCTACCGCCTCCAGGGCGTGCTCATCAACGACAAGCACATCGAGGTGATCGTTCGCCAGATGCTGCAGAAGGTCGAGGTGACGGAAGGCGGCGACTCAGAGCTGCTGACCGGCGAGCAGGTGGATCGTCTCGAGTTCGAGGAGATCAACGAGCGTCTCGTGTCCGAGAAGAAGAAGCCCGCCGAAGGCGTGCCGGTTCTTCTGGGTATCACGAAGGCTTCGCTGCAGACCCGCTCCTTCATCTCGGCGGCGTCCTTCCAGGAGACCACCCGCGTCCTCACCGAGGCGGCGGTCAACGGCAAGGTCGATACCCTCGAGGGTCTCAAGGAGAACGTGATCGTCGGCAGCCTGATCCCGGCGGGTACGGGTGCGCTGACCGCTCAGGTCAAGGCCGTCGCGCAGCACCGCGACGAGCTGATCCTGCAGCAGAAGCGCTCCGAGTCCCAGGCTCAGGTCAGCGAGCTGCCCCCGGCAGCCGAGTAAGCCGAAGCCTTACAAGAACTGAAAAGGCCGCCCTCGAGGCGGCCTTTTTTATTGGCGTCGGGCCGGATCGACGAGGTGCAGAAGGCCGAGCTTGGCGAGCCACAGGAGCCCACGGACGGTGAGCGCCGCGGACGAGCCCCCTTGGGCTGCCAGCATGTTCCTGATCGTCAATCCCTCGCCTCCGACCTGCCGCCACAGGTCGAGCAGGAAGGCCGATGAGATGTCGGGTGAAACATTCACCAGGGACAGTTTCAGGGCCAGACGATCTGAGGCTTCCTGTTCATGCATGCCCGGCATCGGCATGAGCCTATGCTCGCCGGAAAGCTCGGCGGACGGGAAACTGGCAAACAGCTCGAACGGGTCGGGACGCGCAGGCCAGAAGGGGCGGGGCTGCCGAGGGGAGGGAGGCGGACCAGGCTCCGCGGCGGTTCTCAGCTTGCCCAATTCCTGCCAGAGGTTCTCGTAGGCCCGGATGATCACCTTCCAGTCGAACACCTCCCTGGCTCTGGCGGCTCCGCTCTCTCCCATCCTGCGGCGCAGGTCAGGCTCCGACGCCAGGCGCTCGAAGGCCGCCGCAGTGGCATCGATGTCGACCGAAACCGCTGTCGAGGCTTGGCCGATATAGGAATCGTAGCTGTCGATCTCGAGCCCGTGCCGGGCCGCAAGAGCGTGACCCGATCCAGGGGGAGCGGCGATGGTCGGTACGGCGAAGCCGTCGATGCCGTTCCTCACGGTGTCCTTGTATCCGTCCCAATCGATCACCACCACCGGCAGTCCTGCCGCCATCGCCTCGATGGGCGTGAGGCCGAAGGTCTCCTGGATGTTATCCTCGGCAATCTGCTCGTTCGCCGTCCAGCCGCATTCGATCAGAACGACCCTGTGCCGGCGCGTCAGGCGCTCCAGGGCCAGGTACATGGGGGCTGGGTTCGCCTTCGCATGAAAGGAGAGACGCCCGAGAAACAGGACGACAAAGTCATCAGGCCGAAGGCCGAGGGCGGCACGGGCCTCGTCCCGGCCGGCAACCCGCCCCGCCTGCGCCTCGCAGTCGACACCTAACGGAATCACCGGCAGCTGAGGCCTGACGAAGCGAGACGCCCCAAGCCGCCTGCTCAGGTGCTCCTCCTGCCGGGCAAACAGCCTCCTGATCACATCCCGGGAGGCATTGGAGGTGCATATGATCGCATCCCAAGGCTGGATCGGTGCCACAAGGAGGTCGGTGATTCCGTCCATCGCCCGCGCCGAGGACAGGGTATGGTTCACCCCGCAAAGGCTCCAGGCCCTGGAACCATGGAGCTCCCGCTGCCAGGCTTGCGAGGCGTTGATGGGACTTGGAGTGAAGAAGCACCCCACCTGCTTCAGTGCAGCGGCTTTCGATGGAACGATGACGTTCGGCGAGCTCCCTGGGCGGAACTCCTGGATGAAGGAGCAGAAGTCCTGCCCGAGTTTACCGTTTCTCACATAACCGGTGATTGGCTCATCGGAAGAGTGCCTGGCAAAGGCAGACAGAAAGCCGTATCCCGCGAAGTGGCGACCCATGGGCTTTCCATGATTCACCTGATATGCTTCCGCCTCGAAATGGATTGCTGCGGTCATAGGAGCTTTCCCCGCAAAGAAAGTAACTCCATAACCTTGTTCCCGGGCCTCGAAAACCCATCTGAAGGGAAGCCGAGGAGCTTATCCGAGCATCGGCAGCATCTCGTCCAGGATCGTTACCAAAAAGTGTTGACTTTCCGCGACTCGGACGCTAGAGAACACGGACTTTCCGGCTGGCCGTAGGTTTTCGCCAGTTGAAGCGCCTAGCTTCGACCGATGCCACCTAAACGCTGCCGAACTCAACCTTGACTGACACTTGTCAGATTTAGGGCACGACCGCGGTGCAAAATATCGTGGTCCTCTGCAATCGCACCGCGCCAAGGGCTTTCCCAAGTCAATGGCGTGGCTTCGTTTTGTGCAACCCAAAAGGTCCGCAGGAACGTTGAGGTGCGGCGTTCAACCGTTGAAGACACATTCATGGCTGCCTTTGGGCGGCCGGTCAAAGAGGGCACAGGATGCCAACGATCTCTCAGCTGATCCGCAAGCCGCGGACTGCGCAAAAGAGCCGGAATAAGGTTCCCGCGCTTGAGGCCTGCCCGCAGAAGCGTGGCGTGTGCACGCGCGTTTATACGACGACCCCGAAGAAGCCGAACTCGGCTCTGCGTAAGGTCGCCAAGGTTCGTCTGACGAACGGGTTCGAAGTCATCGGGTACATCCCGGGTGAGGGTCACAACCTTCAGGAGCACTCCGTGGTCATGATCCGCGGCGGCCGCGTGAAGGACCTTCCGGGTGTCCGTTATCACATCCTCCGCGGTGTCCTCGACACCCAGGGCGTGAAGAATCGTAAGCAGCGTCGTTCGAAGTACGGCGCGAAGCGGCCGAAGTAAGCCGTCAACTGTATTTGAGGTCGGAGTCAGCTCATGTCCCGCCGCCATAGTGCCGAAAAGCGTGAGATCATCCCGGACGCCAAGTTCGGCGATATCGTCGTCACGAAGTTCATGAATTCCATCATGTATGATGGCAAGAAGTCCGCTGCAGAAGGCATCGTCTACGGTGCGTTCGACAGCATCGAGAGCCGCGCCAAGGCGAACCCGCTCGAGGTGTTCAAACAGGCCCTGGACAACGTTGCCCCGGCAATCGAGGTCCGTTCCCGCCGCGTCGGCGGTGCGACCTACCAGGTTCCCGTCGAGGTCCGCACCGAGCGCCGTCAGGCTCTCGCCATCCGCTGGATCATCCAGGCTGCTCGCGGCCGCAACGACAAGACAATGGTCGAGCGTCTCTCCGCTGAGCTGCTCGACGCTTCCAATAACCGCGGTAACGCCGTCAAGAAGCGCGAAGACACTCACCGGATGGCTGAAGCCAACCGTGCGTTCTCGCACTATCGTTGGTAACGGCTGGACCTTAAGGAGCTAAGCGATGCCCCGCACGCACGCGATTGAGGACTACCGCAACTTCGGCATCATGGCGCACATCGATGCCGGCAAGACCACGACCACAGAGCGTATCCTGTACTACACCGGTAAGTCCCACAAAATCGGTGAAGTGCACGATGGCGCCGCGACCATGGACTGGATGGAGCAGGAGCAGGAGCGTGGCATCACGATCACGTCCGCTGCGACTACCTGCTTCTGGAACGACAAGCGCTTGAACATCATTGACACCCCCGGCCACGTCGACTTCACCATCGAAGTCGAGCGTTCGCTGCGTGTGCTCGACGGCGCCGTCTGCGTTCTCGACGGCAACCAGGGCGTCGAGCCCCAGACTGAGACCGTCTGGCGCCAGGCCGACAAGTACGACGTTCCGCGTATCGTGTTCGTCAACAAGATGGACAAGACCGGCGCGGACTTCTTCAAGTGCGTCGCGGACATCATCGACCGCGTGGCCGGCAAGCCCGTCTGCCTCCAGCTGCCGATTGGCGCTGAGAGCGACTTCAAGGGCGTGATCGACCTCGTCAAGATGAAGGCGATTGTCTGGAACGGTGAGGCACTCGGTGCTTCCTTCAACGAGGATGAGATCCCGGCCGGTCTGCTCGATCAGGCTAAGGAATATCGCGGCAAGCTGGTCGAAGCTGCCGTCGAGATGGACGATGAGGCCATGATGGCGTACCTCGACGGCCAGGAGCCGGACGACGCTACCCTGCGCCGGCTCGTTCGTACGGCCGTGCAGCGTCGCGCTTTCCACCCGGTTTTTTGCGGCTCGGCGTTCAAGAACAAAGGCGTTCAGCCGCTCCTCGATGCAGTCGTCGACTTCCTGCCATCTCCCGTCGATCGCGGCGAAATCAAGGGCATCGATTACAAGACCGAAGAAGAGACCGTCCGCCGTCCGACGGACGAAGATCCCTTCGCCATGCTCGCTTTCAAGATCATGGACGATCCCTTCGTCGGAACTATCACCTTCTGCCGCGTCTATTCGGGTAAGGTTGATGCCGGTTCATCGATCCTGAACTCCACCCGCGACAAGAAAGAGCGTGTCGGTCGTATGCTCCTCATGCATTCGAACAACCGTGAGGACATCAAAGAGGCTTTCGCTGGCGACATCGTCGCCCTGGCAGGCCTCAAGGACGTCCGCACCGGCGACACGCTTTGCGATCCAAACAAGGCCGTGATCCTCGAGCGCATGGAGTTCCCGGAGCCGGTCATCGAGATCGCCATCGAGCCGAAGTCGAAGGCTGACCAGGAAAAGCTTGGTCTTGCCCTCTCGAAGCTGGCCGCCGAGGATCCGTCCTTCCGCGTCTCCACCGACCAGGAGTCCGGCCAGACGATCCTAAAGGGAATGGGCGAGCTTCACCTCGACATCAAGGTCGATATTCTCCGTCGTACCTACAAGGTCGATGCGAATGTCGGTGCTCCGCAGGTTGCCTATCGCGAGACAGTCACCAAGAAGTCCGAGATCGACTACACCCACAAGAAGCAGACCGGCGGTACAGGCCAGTTCGCTCGTGTAAAGCTGGTTGTTCAGCCGAACGAGCAGGGTGCCGGTTTCTCCTTCGAGTCCAAGATCGTCGGCGGTTCTGTTCCGAAGGAATACATCCCAGGCGTCGAGAAGGGCCTCCAGTCGGTTGTAGGTGCAGGGGTCGTTGCCGGCTTCCCCGTGGTCGACCTCAAGGTCGAGCTCGTCGACGGTGCATTCCACGAAGTCGACTCGTCGGCTCTGGCCTTCGAAATCGCCTCTCGCGCCGCTCTCCGTGAAGCCCTCCAGAAGGGTGGATCGGTCCTGCTCGAGCCGGTGATGAAGGTCGAGGTCGTGACGCCTGAGGACTACACGGGTTCGGTGATCGGCGATTTGAACTCTCGCCGTGGTCAGATCCAGGGCCAGGACATGCGCGGCAACGCCGTGGTCATCAACGCGATGGTCCCGCTCGCCAACATGTTCGGCTACGTGAACACCCTACGCTCCATGAGCCAGGGCCGGGCCAACTACACCATGCAGTTCGACCACTACGAGCAGGTGCCGTCGAACGTGGCTGCCGAGGTTCAGGCGAAATACGCCTGAACCCACTAAGCAACTATTCAGAAGATCAAAGGAACGGGTGCCACGATGGCGAAGGAAAAGTTTCAGCGGAACAAGCCGCACTGCAACATTGGGACGATTGGTCACGTGGACCATGGCAAGACGTCTCTGACGGCGGCGATCACGAAGGTTCTGGCGGAGTCGGGCGGGGCGACGTTTACGGCCTACGACCAGATCGACAAGGCTCCGGAAGAGAAGGCGCGCGGCATTACGATCTCGACGGCTCACGTTGAGTACGAGACGGTGAACCGTCACTATGCCCACGTGGACTGCCCCGGCCACGCCGACTACGTGAAGAACATGATCACGGGTGCAGCGCAGATGGACGGCGCGATCCTGGTCGTGTCCTCGGCCGACGGCCCGATGCCGCAGACCCGCGAGCACATCCTGCTGGCTCGCCAGGTGGGCGTGCCCGCCCTGGTGGTGTTCATGAACAAGGTCGACATGGTGGACAACACCGAACTGCTCGAGCTAGTAGAGCTGGAGGTGGGCAAGCTTCTGTCGAAGTACGACATCCCAGGCGACGACATTCCGAACGTGAAGGGCTGGGCCCTGTGCGCTCTGGAGGATCGCTCCCCTGAGATCGGCCGCGACGCGGTTCTCAAGCTGATGGCCGAGGTGGATGCCTACATCCCGCAGCCGGAGCGTCCGATCGACCAGCCGTTCCTGATGCCGATCGAGGACGTGTTCTCGATCTCGGGCCGCGGCACGGTGGTGACGGGTCGCGTGGAGCGCGGCATCGTGAAGGTTGGCGAGGAAGTTGAGATCGTTGGCCTGAAGGCCACGGTGAAGACGACGGTGACTGGCGTTGAGATGTTCCGCAAGCTGCTCGACCAGGGCCAGGCGGGCGACAACGTGGGCGTGCTGCTTCGTGGCACGAAGCGCGAGGACGTGGAGCGCGGCCAGGTGCTGTGCAAGCCGGGCTCGATCAAGCCGCACACGAAGTTCAAGGCCGAGGCCTACATCCTGACCAAGGAAGAGGGTGGCCGTCATACGCCGTTCTTTGGCAACTACCGTCCGCAGTTCTACTTCCGCACAACGGACGTGACGGGCGTGGTGACGCTGCCGGAAGGCACCGAGATGGTGATGCCGGGCGACAACATCACCATGGAAGTGACGCTGATTGCTCCCATCGCGATGGAAGAAAAGCTGCGCTTTGCCATCCGTGAAGGCGGCAGAACCGTCGGCGCCGGCGTCGTCGCCGCCGTGATGGACTAATTTTAGAGGATCAAAGGACGGTGGCCGGGCTTCGGCCGGGCCACTTCCCTTGCTGAATGGATAAGCCATGAACGGTCAAAACATTCGAATTCGCCTTAAGGCGTTCGACCACAGGATCCTCGACGCATCGACACGCGAAATCGTGTCGACTGCGAAGCGGACCGGCGCTCAGGTTCGCGGGCCCATCCCGCTGCCGACGCGCATCGAGCGCTTTACGGTACTTCGCTCGCCGCACATCGACAAGAAGTCGCGCGAGCAGTTCGAGATGCGCACTCACAAGCGCGTTCTCGATATCGTGGACCCCACCCCGCAGACGGTTGACGCTCTTATGAAGCTCGATCTCGCTGCTGGTGTGGACGTGGAAATCAAGCTCTAAGCCGCTAGGCTTGGGGCCTTCGGTAGACACGCCGAGAGGATACGCACATGCGCTCAGGCGTCATTGCACAGAAAGTCGGGATGACCCGCATCTTCACCGATGCCGGCGAACATGTCCCGGTCACGGTTCTGAAGGTCGACAGCTGCCAGGTTGTTGCCCACCGGACTATGGAAAAGAACGGCTACACCGCGCTGCAGGTCGGCGTCGGCAAGGCCAAGGTCAAGAACGTTTCGAAGGCCGAGCGCGGACGGTTCGCCGTTGCGCAGGTCGAGCCGAAGCGCAAGCTCGCGGAATTCCGCGTCACCGAGGATGCTGTCATCCCGGTGGGCGCAGAGATTACCGCTGATCACTTCATTGCCGGTCAGTTCGTGGACGTCACGGGCATCACCACCGGTAAGGGCTTCGCTGGCGGCATGAAGCGCTGGAACTTCGGCGGACTGCGCGCCACGCACGGCGTGTCGGTCTCCCACCGGTCGATCGGTTCGACGGGTGGTCGCCAGGATCCGGGCAAGACCTTCAAGAACAAGAAGATGCCGGGTCACCTGGGTGTGGAGCGCGTCACGACGCAGAACCTGCGCGTGGTGTCGACTGATGTCGAACGCGGTCTGATCCTCGTCGAAGGCGCCGTTCCCGGCGTTGCCGGCGGCTGGATCTTCGTCCGCGACGCGGTGAAGCGCAAGCTGCCTGCAGAGGTGCCGATGCCCGGCGCGTTCCGCACGGCCAACGATGCTGCGCCAGTCGCCCAGGCTGAGCAGGCCCAAGAGGAGAATGCGTGATGAAGCTCGATATCACCACGCTTGAGGGTGCCACCGCCGGTTCGGTCGACCTGAACGAGACCATCTTCGGTCTCGAGCCACGCGCCGACCTGCTCGCCCGCTGCGTCCGCTGGCAGCTTGCCAAGCGCCAGGCAGGCACACACGCCGTGAAGAACCGTTCGCTCATCGACCGGACGACCAAGAAGATCTACAAGCAGAAGGGCACGGGCTCGGCCCGCCACGGCGCCGCGAGCGCTCCCCAGTTCCGGGGCGGCGGTCGTGCCTTCGGTCCTCAGGTTCGCAGCCATGCTCACGACCTGCCCAAGAAGGTTCGCGCTCTTGCCCTGCGGCATGCGCTCTCGTCCAAGGCCAAGGACGCTTCCCTTATCGTTATCGACGATGTGAAGCTCTCAGAGCCTAAGACGAAGGCTCTCGTGGAGCGCTTCGGCAAGCTCGGCCTCGGCAACGCTCTCATCATCGGGGGCGCTGAGATCGAGACGAACTTCCAGCGGGCTGCTCGCAACATCCCGAACATCGACGTCCTGCCGGTGCAGGGCATCAACGTCTATGACATCCTGCGTCGCGAGAAGCTCGTTCTCACGAGGGCAGCTGTCGATGCGCTGGAGGCGCGCTTCAAATGAGCCTGGACCCGCGCCACTACGATGTGATCGTAAGCCCGGTGATTACCGAGAAGGCCACAGCCCTGTCCGAACAGAACAAGGTCGTCTTCAAGGTTCGCCCGGACGCGACGAAGCCGCAGATTAAAGAAGCGGTTGAGAAGCTGTTCGATGTCAAGGTGAAGAGCGTGAACACGCTCGTCACCAAGGGCAAAGTGAAAATGTTCCGCGGCACCCGCGGCCAGCGGTCGGACGTGAAGAAGGCGGTTGTGACCCTCGAAGAGGGCCAAACCATCGACGTCACGACTGGCCTCTGATCGGTTGAGAGAGTGATCCGATGGCCCTGAAAACATTCAAACCAATCACCCCCGGCCTGCGCCAGCTGGTGATCGTCGACCGCAGCGAGCTCTACAAGGGCAAGCCGGTCAAGAAGCTGACGGAGGGCAAGAGTTCCTCCGGCGGCCGCAACAATCTGGGTCGCGTGACCGTCCGCTTCCGTGGCGGTGGTCACAAGCGCACCCTTCGTCTTGTTGACTTCAAGCGCCGCTCCCGTATGGGCGATGTAGCGACCGTGGAGCGGATCGAGTACGATCCGAACCGCACCGCCTTCATCGCGCTGATTGGCTACGCTGATGGCGAGCAGGCCTACATCCTGGCCCCACAGCGTCTGGCTGTCGGCGATCAGGTGTCGGCTGGCGAGCAGGTCGACATCAAGCCGGGCAACGCAATGCCGATCGGCAACATGCCGGTAGGAACGATCATCCACAATGTCGAGCTGAAGATTGGCCGCGGCGGCGCTCTCGCCCGCTCTGCCGGTACCTACGCTCAGATCGTGGGTCGTGACCAGGGCTATGTGACGGTCCGCCTGAACTCCGGCGAGCAGCGCCTGGTCCATGGCCAGTGCTTCGCCAGCGTCGGTGCAGTGTCGAACCCGGACCACATGAACACCTCGATCGGTAAGGCTGGTCGTAACCGTTGGCTTGGCAAGCGTCCGCACAACCGCGGCGTTTCCATGAACCCGATCGACCATCCGCACGGTGGTGGTGAAGGCCGCACCTCCGGTGGTCGCCATCCTGTGTCCCCATGGGGCGTTCCGACCAAGGGCAAGAAAACCCGTTCGAACAAGCGGACCGACAAGTTTATCTTGTCGAGCCGTCACGCTCGGAAGAAGTAAGGATAGAGGCACGTTATGGCACGTTCGCTTTGGAAGGGTCCGTTCGTCGACGGCTACCTCCTCAAGAAGGCCGAGGCTGCCCGTGGTGCGGGCGCCCGTGAGGTCATCAAGATCTGGAGCCGCCGCTCCACGATCCTCCCGCAGTTCGTCGGCCTCACATTCGGGGTCTACAACGGTCAGAAGCACATTCCCGTCAACGTGAGCGAGGAAATGGTGGGTCACAAGTTCGGCGAGTTCTCGCCGACCCGCACCTTCCACGGCCACGCGGCGGACAAGAAGGCGAAGAGGAAGTAAGATGGGTAAGGCCGCGACACCTCGCGCACTGAGCGACACAGAGGCTCAAGCCGTCGCTCGCATGCTGCGCGTCAGCCCTCAGAAGCTCAATCTTGTTGCGGCCCTTATCCGCGGCAAGAAGGTTTCTACGGCTCTCGCCGATCTCGAGTTCTCCCGCAAGCGCATCGCTCGCGATGTCAGAAAGTGCCTCGAGAGCGCAATTGCCAACGCCGAGAACAACCACAACCTCGATGTGGACGATCTTGTCGTCAGCCAGGCTTTCGTCGGCAAGGCGCTCGTCATGAAGCGCTTCCACGCCCGGGCCCGTGGCCGGGGTGCTCGTATCATGAAGCCCTTCTCGAACCTCACGATCGTGGTTCGGGAAGTTGCCGAACAGGCATAAAGGAGAACCAGATGGGTCAGAAAGTTAACCCGATCGGTCTTCGGCTCGGCATCAACCGGACCTGGGACTCGCGCTGGTTCGCCGGCAAGGGCGAGTACGCCAAGCTGATGCATGAGGACATGGCGATCCGCGAAGCTCTCATGAAGCAGCTGAAGCAGGCCGCCGTTTCGAAGATCGTGATCGAGCGTCCGCACAAGAAGTGCCGCGTCACCATCCACTCGGGTCGCCCGGGCGTAGTGATCGGCAAGAAGGGTGCCGACATCGAGAAGCTGCGCAAGCTCGTCGCCAAGATGACGAATGCTGACGTAGCGATCAACATCGTCGAAGTCCGCAAGCCGGAAGTCGATGCAACGCTGGTGGCCGACTCGATCGCCCAGCAGCTCGAGCGCCGCGTCGCTTTCCGCCGCGCCATGAAGCGCGCCGTTCAGTCGGCGATGCGTCTGGGCGCCGAGGGCATCCGTATCAACTGCTCGGGCCGTCTGGGTGGCGCTGAAATCGCCCGCCTCGAATGGTACCGCGAGGGCCGCGTTCCGCTGCACACCCTGCGTGCGGATGTGGATTACGGCACGTCCACGGCGTTTACGACCTATGGCACCTGCGGCATCAAGGTCTGGATCTTCAAGGGCGAAATCCTTGAGCACGATCCCATGGCCCAGGACAAGCGGATGAACGAAGAAGGAGGCCGCTCCGGTGGCCGCCGCGAGCAAGCGGCGTAACCGAGAGGTCAGGAGAGGTTTGCCATGTTGCAACCGAAGAAAACCAAGTTCCGTAAGCAGTTTAAGGGCCGCATCTCCGGCACCGCGAAGGGCGGCACGGACCTCAACTTCGGCCAGTTCGGCCTGAAGGCGATGGAACCCGAGCGTGTCAACGCTCGCCAGATCGAGGCGGCTCGCCGCGCCATCACCCGCGCCATGAAGCGCGCGGGTCGGGTGTGGATCCGCATCTTCCCGGACGTGCCGGTGTCGTCGAAGCCGACCGAAGTGCGTATGGGTAAGGGCAAGGGCGCTCCCGAATTCTGGGCAGCCAAGGTCAAGCCTGGCCGCATCATGTTCGAGATCGACGGCGTTCCGGAGGATATCGCTCGTGAGGCCCTGCGCCTCGGCGCGGCGAAGCTTCCGATCAAGACGCGCTTCATCCAGCGCATTGCCGAGTAAGGAGGGGATCATGAAGTCTAAGCAGAGAGCCTCTGACCTCAACGCGATGTCGACTGACCAGCTGTCGGACGAGCTGCTGAACCTGAAGAAGGAGCAGTTCAACCTGCGCTTCCAGCGCGCGACCGGCCAGCTTGAGAACACGGGACGTGTTCGCGAGGTCCGCCGGGACATCGCCCGCGTCAAAACGCTGCAGCGCCAAAAGTCGGCGTCGGCAAAGGTTTAAAGGGGATCAAGATGCCGAAGCGCGTTTTGCAGGGCGTCGTTGTCAGCGACAAGCAGGACAAGACGGTCGTTGTGAAGGTGGAACGCCGTTTCACGCACCCGGTCATGAAAAAGACCGTGCGTAAGACGAAGAACTACCATGCTCATGACGAGAACAACAATGCCAAGGTGGGCGACACGGTCTTCATTGAAGAGACCAAGCCGTTCTCCAAGCTCAAGACCTGGGTGCTCGTCGACCAAGCGAAAGCCTAAAAAGCTTTCTCTAGGGGTTGTCTAACGAGGGCGGCTCGTGTATACGGCCGCCTTTCTCGACATATGAAGGGCAGGGGACATCAGATCCCCGTCAGGCGTAGTCCGGGGGGCAATCCTGCCTTGGCCCGGAAACCTGTCTGAAACAAAGGAAAGGATCAAAGCCATGATCCAGATGCAGACGAATCTTGACGTCGCCGATAATTCCGGCGCCCGTCGCGTGATGTGCATCAAGGTTCTCGGCGGTTCGAAGCGTAAGTACGCTTCCGTGGGCGATATCATCGTCGTATCCGTGAAAGAAGCTATCCCGCGCGGTCGCGTGAAGAAGGGCGATGTCATGAAGGCAGTCGTCGTTCGCACCGCCAAGGACATCCGCCGCGCTGACGGCTCGGTCATCCGTTTCGACCGCAATGCCGCCGTTCTGATTAACAATCAGAAGGAGCCGGTCGGCACCCGTATCTTCGGCCCCGTTCCCCGTGAACTGCGTGCCAAGAACCACATGAAAATCATTTCGCTTGCGCCGGAGGTGCTCTAATGGCCGCGAAGATCAAGAAGGGCGATAAGGTCATCGTCCTGAGCGGTCGCGACAAGGGCAAGACCGGTGAAGTCGTGCAGGTGATGCCCACGGAGGAGCGCGCGGTTGTCCGCGGCGTAAACCTCGTGAAGCGCCACCAGCGCCAGACGGCAGGCCAAGAGGCTGGCATCATCTCGAAAGAGGCGACCATCCATCTGTCGAACCTGGCCTACGCGGACCCGAAGGACGGCAAGCCGACCCGGGTTGGATTCAAAGTTCTCGAAGACGGCCGCAAGGTCCGTTTCGCCAAGCGTTCGGGAGACCTGATCGATGGCTAAGGCTCAGGTGGACGGCTACACGCCGCGGCTGAAGAAGCACTACGAGGAAGTGGTGCGTCCGAAGCTTATTGAAGAATTCGGCTACAAGAACCCCATGGAAGTGCCGACGATCGAGAAGATCGTCCTCAACATGGGCGTTGGCGAGTCGACCGCAGACTCGAAGAAGGCTACGGTCGCTGCTGCCGATCTCGCTCTCATCGCCGGCCAGAAGCCGGTGATCACGAAGGCCCGCAAGGCGATCTCGCAATTCAAGGTTCGCGAGAACATGCCGATCGGTGCTAAGGTCACGCTGCGCAAGGTTCGCATGTACGAATTTCTTGACCGTCTCGTGACCATCGCTCTTCCGCGCGTCCGCGACTTCCGGGGCCTAAATCCCAAGTCGTTCGACGGCCGGGGCAACTACGCAATGGGTATCAAGGAGCACCTGGTGTTCCCTGAGATCAATTACGACAGGGTCGAGCAGGTTTGGGGTATGGACGTCATCATCGCCACCACGGCGAAGACCGACGAAGAAGCCCGTGCCCTGCTGCGTCACTTCAACTTCCCGTTCCGGCAGTGAGGATTGCTGTCCTCAAACGCGGACACTGGAGATAAAAGCATGGCTAAGAAAAGCGCTATTGAGAAGAACAAGCATCGTCGTGAGCTGGTGAAGAAGTTCGCCGGTCGCCGTGAGCGCCTCCTGGCGGTTGCGAACGACGAGTCCAAGTCGTTGGAGGAGCGCTTCGAGGCGCGCCTCAAGCTGGCTGAGCTGCCGCGCAATGCGAGCCCGAGCCGGATCCGCAACCGTTGCGAGATCACCGGCCGTCCGCGCGCTTACTACCGCAAGCTCGGCATGTCGCGCATCGCTCTGCGCGAGCTTGGAAACAGAGGCCTGATTCCAGGCCTCGTGAAGTCCAGCTGGTAAGGGGAGGGCATCATATGATCAACGATCCGTTGGGCGATATGCTCACCCGTATTCGCAACGCGCAGATGCGCCGTCGCGGTACCGTCTCCACCCCTGGCTCGAAGCTTCGCGCTCGCGTCCTCGAGGTTCTCAAGTCCGAGGGCTACATCCGCGACTATTCGCAGACCGAGTTCGGCAACGGCCGCACGGAGTTTTCGATCGAGCTGAAGTACTATGACGGCCAGCCGGTGATCCGCTCGATCGAGCGCGTCTCCAAGCCGGGCCGCCGCGTGTATGCTTCCGTCGACACCATGCCTCGCGTGGCTGACGGCCTCGGCGTCACCATTCTCTCGACGCCCCAGGGCGTGATGGCCGATCACGAGGCCCGTGAGAAGAACGTGGGCGGCGAAGTGCTCTGCAAGGTCTTCTAAGCCTTAGCATCCGCACAGAACCACGAGGATTCGAAAATGTCACGAGTAGGCAAGAAGCCCGTTCCGGTTCCGTCAGGTGTGACGGCGATCGTTGACGGTCAGATGGTGAAGGTTAAGGGCACGAAGGGCGAGCTCTCGTTCCTCGTTCCCGAAGAAGTGCTGGTTGCTCTTGAGGACGGCGCCGTGACGGTGAACCCGCGCGACGCCTCCAAGACGGCCCGTGCCAAGTGGGGCACGTCCCGCGCTCAGGTGGCGAACCTGGTCGAGGGCGTGTCCAAGGGCTTTGAGAAGCGCCTTGAGATCAACGGCGTTGGCTACAAGGCCGCCGTTGCCGGCAAGACGCTGAAGCTGTCGCTTGGCTACAGCCACGATATCGACTTCGCAATCCCAGCCGGTGTCACGATTACGACGCCGAAGCCGACGGAAGTTGTCGTTGCCGGCATCGACAAGCAGATTGTTGGTCAGACGGCCGCCGAGATCCGTGAATGGCGCGGTCCGGAGCCCTACAAGGGCAAGGGCGTCAAGTATTCCGACGAGTTCATCTTCCGCAAGGAAGGCAAGAAGAAGTAAGGACGACGTATCATGGCTGAGAAGAAAGGCGCTGAAGATCGCCGCAAGGCTCGTGTGCGCCGTGCGATCAAGAAGGCAGCGAATGGCCGTCCGCGTTTGTCGGTCTTCCGTTCGTCCAAGCAGATCTACGCCCAGATTATCGATGACGTGCGCGGCCACACGGTTGCCTCGGCGTCGACTCTCGAGGCTGACGTGAAGGGCAAGCTCAAGACCGGCGCCACCGTTGACGCGGCAAAGGAAGTTGGGCGGCTCGTGGCGGAGCGTGCGGCACAGGCCGGCGTGACGCAGGTCATCTTCGACCGTTCGGGCTACCTCTATCACGGTCGCGTCAAGGCTCTGGCCGACGCTGCCCGTGAGAGCGGACTCGATTTCTAACGGCGGGTTAATCCACAACCCTTAGCGAGCGGGCCCGCCGCCCGCGCAAGTGAGAGGTCTCATGGCAAGAGAACCAAGAGAACGTGCTGATCGCGAAGAGCGCGACAGCGAATTCGTGGACCGCCTGGTCCACATCAACCGCGTCGCCAAAGTCGTGAAGGGCGGCCGCCGCTTCGGCTTTGCTGCTCTCGTCGTCGTCGGCGACCAGAAGGGCCGCGTCGGCTTCGGCCACGGCAAGGCCCGTGAGGTGCCGGAGGCGATCCGCAAGGCTACGGACGCTGCCAAGCGCTCCATGATCCGCGTCGCCCTTCGTGAAGGCCGCACGCTTCACCACGACGTGAACGGCCGCCATGGCGCCGGCAAGGTCGTACTGCGTGCCGCTCCGCAGGGTACCGGCATCATCGCCGGCGGCCCGATGCGCGCCGTGTTCGAAGTGGTGGGCATGCAGGACGTGGTGGCCAAGTCGCTCGGCTCCTCGAACCCGTACAACCTCGTTCGCGCAACCTTCGACGCGCTCAAGAACGAGGACAGCCCGCGCTCGGTTGCCGCTCGCCGTGGCCTGAAGGTCTCGACGCTGCAGGCTCGCCGCCGCGACGCAGATACCAGCGAAGCCGCTGGCGCTGAAGCGTAAGGGAGGCTTTGACAATGGCAAAGAACCCAGCCGCTTCAGGCACCACCATCACCGTTGAGCAGATCGGGTCGCCGATCCGCCGCGAGGCCAAGCAGCGTCAGACGCTGGTCGGCCTCAAGCTCAACAAGCTTCACCGCACCTCGACCTTGGAAGACACGCCGGCAGTTCGCGGCATGATCGAAAAGGTCAAGCACCTCGTGCGCGTTGTCGACGGGCAGTGAGGAGAGCGTCATGAAACTCAACGAAATTCGTGACAACGAAGGTTCCACCAAGAACCGCATGCGTGTCGGCCGCGGTATCGGCTCCGGCAAGGGCAAGACCGGTGGTCGCGGCGTCAAGGGACAGAAGTCCCGTACCGGCGTGGCGATCAAGGGCTTCGAAGGCGGTCAGATGCCTCTGCACCGTCGCCTCCCGAAGCGCGGCTTCAACAAGCCGAACCAGATTGACCTCAATGAGGTGAATGTCGGCAGAATCCAGCAGGCCGTGGAAGCCGGAAAGCTCGATATGGGCGCTCCGGTGACCGTCGAGACGCTGGTGGCTGCCGGCGTGGTCTCCAAGCCGCGCGACGGCGTGAAGATCCTCGGTGTCGGCGAGCTGACGTCGAAGCTTTCCTTCCAGGTCCACGGCGCGTCCAAGTCGGCCGTCGAAGCGATCGAGAAGGCTGGTGGCTCGGTCACCCTCCTGGGTGCCGTTGCGCAGGCGTGAGCCCGCGCCCACATTGACCAAGATCCAAGCGGCGGCCCGCGTGAAGATCGCGTGGCCGCCGTTTGCGTGATGAACGTCACGTATCCAGACATTTCGGGGACAACACTATGGCCTCAGCAGCCGAGCAACTTGCGGCAAACATCAACTTCGGTGCCATCGCGAAGGCCGATGAGCTGAAGAAGCGCATTTGGTTTACCCTTGGCGCCCTCATCGTCTATCGGCTCGGCACCTACATTCCGCTGCCCGGCATTGATCCGGAGGCTCTCCGTCAGAGCTTCCAGAACGCCAGCGGCGGTGTGCTCGGCCTGTTCAACATGTTCTCCGGCGGCGCCGTCGAGCGCATGGCAATCTTTGCCCTGAACATCATGCCGTACATCTCGGCGTCGATCATTGTTCAGCTGCTCACCTCCGTGCTGCCCTCCCTCGAGGCGCTCAAGAAGGAAGGCGAGGCCGGTCGCAAGATCCTCAATCAATATACCCGCTATCTCACCGTCCTGCTGGCGGTGTTCCAGTCCTGGGGCATCGCGGTCGGGCTGCAGAGCTCCGGCACCATCGTGGAGGCGCCTGGCCCGTTCTTCCTAATCTCGACGGTCATCACCCTGACCGGCGGCACCATGTTCCTCATGTGGCTGGGCGAGCAGATCACGTCGCGGGGCATCGGCAACGGCACCTCGCTGATCATCTTCGCTGGCATCGTGGCGAACCTACCGAGTGCCATTGCCGGAACCCTCGAGCTTGGCCGTCAGGGCGCGATCTCGACGGGCCTGATCATCGGCGTGATCGTGATGGCGATCGGCATCATCTACTTCGTCGTGTTCATGGAGCGTGCCCAGCGCCGGCTGCTCATCAACTATCCGAAGCGCCAGGTGGGCAACCGGATGTATGAGGGTCAGACTTCGTTCTTGCCCCTCAAGCTGAACACCTCGGGCGTGATCCCGCCGATCTTTGCCTCCTCGCTGCTGCTGCTGCCAGCCACCATCGCCAGTTTCCAGAGCAATGCGGACGGAACCGGCTTCATCGCAACGCTGACGGCTTATCTGGGCCATGGCCGGCCCGCCTACATGTTCATGTATGCGGCGCTGATCGTGTTCTTCGCCTTCTTCTATACGGCAATCGTCTTCAATCCGACGGAGACGGCCGACAACCTGAAGAAGCAGGGCGGCTTCATCCCCGGCATTCGCCCCGGCGAACGGACGGCCGACTTCATCGATCAGGTTCTGACGCGCATCACCGTGCTGGGCGCCGCTTATCTGGTGATTATCTGCCTGATACCAGAATTGCTGGTATCCTACGCGGCTCTGCCATTCTACTTTGGCGGCACTTCGCTTCTGATCGTGGTGTCTGTTACCATGGACACGGTCGCTCAGGTTCACGGGCACCTGCTGGCTCACCAGTATGAGGGTCTCGTCAAGAAGACGAAGCTCAAGGGTGCGCGCAGGCGCTAATATAGAATGGCTTGCCTCAAGGCGAGCATTCTCGACGAAGTCAGGGGGGCGTCGATGAGGATCATCCTGCTGGGGCCGCCGGGGGCCGGAAAAGGCACTCAGGCCGTGCGTCTAGTCGAGCGGCTGGGAATTCCCCAGCTGTCGACCGGCGACATGCTCCGCGCAGCCGTGGCCGCCGGTACGCCGGTCGGCCTCAAGGCCAAGGCTGTCATGGATCGCGGGGAGCTAGTGTCCGACGATATCGTCGTCGGCATCATCGCGGACCGGATCGAGGAGGCTGACGCCAAGAGCGGCTTCATCCTCGACGGTTTCCCTCGCACAGTGGCACAGGCTGAAGCTTTCGACGCCATGCTCGACGCCAAGGGCCTGAAGCTCGATGCCGTCATCGAGTTCAAGGTAAACGAGGCTGAACTGGTCGAGCGTATCGTCAAGAGGGCGAAGGACACGGAGGCCCGCGGGGAGCCGGTCCGCAAGGACGACAATCCCGACGTGTTCAAGACCAGGCTCGAGGCTTACAGAAATCAGACTGCTCCGCTTTCGGCCTATTACGACGGCAAGAGCATGCTCAAGACCGTGGATGGAATGAAGCCCATCGACGATGTGACGGAAGCGATGAAGGAAATCCTCGGTCGCTGACGAGAAGGGCTTGACCCAGGGTAGAAAATCCGCTAGGGGCAAGCTCTTGCACAAGAACCTGCATATCCAGAGGGCTTCATAGGAGGCCGCTCTGGATTGTTGTGTTCTGAATAAGCCCGCGCAAGGGCCGGCCTCCACCGGACGCGCGATAATCATAACTCGAAGCACTGCTTCATACATGGAGACGGACGATGGCCCGTATTGCTGGCGTCAACATTCCGACAGCCAAGCGCGTTGTGATCGCGCTTCAGTACATCCACGGCATTGGCGCCAAGAAGGCCCAGGAAATCATCGAGAAGGTCAACATCCCGGCCGAGCGCCGCGTGAACCAGCTGACCGACGCCGAGGTCCTGGCGATCCGCGAGACGATCGACCGTGACTATATCGTCGAAGGCGACCTGCGCCGCGAAGTGTCCATGAACATCAAGCGTCTCATGGATCTCGCTGCCTACCGTGGCCTTCGCCACCGCCGCAGCCTGCCCGTTCGCGGCCAGCGCACGCACACGAATGCCCGCACCCGCAAGGGCAAGTCGAAGCCGATCGCCGGCAAGAAGAAGTAATCTCAGGGCGGTCCTCCGCCCAAGATCGTCCCCGGACCTGATCCGGGGATCTCGCGCTCGATGCGGCGCCAGAATTCAGATGCAATGGCCGGGCCGAGCCCGGCCATGACGAAGTCGAAACTCCCGAGCGCCTGGCATGACGGGCGCGCTTGAAGGATCTTTGGAATGGCTAAAGAAGCTACCCGCGTCCGCCGCCGCGAACGCAAGAACATCGTTTCCGGCGTGGCGCATGTGAACGCCTCGTTCAACAACACCATGATCACCATCACGGACGCCCAGGGCAACACGATCTCGTGGTCCTCGGCCGGCGCGATGGGTTTCAAGGGCTCGCGTAAGTCGACCCCTTATGCGGCTCAGATCGCCGCTGAAGATGCGGCCCGCAAGGCTGCCGAGCACGGCATGCGCACCCTCGAGGTCGAGGTGTCCGGTCCCGGCTCCGGCCGTGAGTCCGCCCTGCGCGCCCTCCAGTCGGCCGGTTTCACCGTCACGTCGATCCGTGACGTAACGCCGATCCCGCACAATGGCTGCCGCCCGCGCAAGCGTCGCCGCGTCTAAGGTTATCCTGCGCGTGGGGCACCCCCACGCGCGTTCCGGTTTAAAGGGATGGCCAAAAGCCTCCCTTCAAGCCGTACCTCGAGAGGTGTGGTTGTGATCCAAAAGAACTGGCAAGAGCTGATTAAGCCGAACAAGCTCGAAGTCGCCCCCGGCGACGATCCGAAGCGCATTGCGACGGTCGTGGCCGAGCCGCTCGAGCGTGGCTTCGGCACGACGCTCGGCAACTCCCTGCGCCGCGTGCTGCTGTCGTCGCTCCAGGGCGCTGCCGTGACCGCAGTGCATATCGACGGCGTGCTGCACGAGTTCTCCTCGATTCCGGGCGTCCGTGAGGACGTGACGGACATCGTCCTGAACGTGAAGACGATCGCCATCAAGATGCAGAGCGAAGGCGCCAAGCGCATGACGCTCCGCAAGACCGGCCCCGGTGCCGTGACAGCAGGCGACATCAACACGGTCGGTGACGTTCAGATCCTGAATCCCGAGCTCGTGCTCTGCACCCTCGACGAGGGCGCGGAAATCCGCATGGAGTTCACCGTCGACACCGGCAAGGGCTACGTTCCGTCCGAGCGCAACCGCACCGAGGACGCTCCGATCGGCCTCATCCCGGTCGATTCGCTCTACAGCCCGGTGAAGAAGGTCTCCTATCGCATCGAGAACACCCGTGAGGGTCAGATCCTCGATTACGACAAGCTGATCATGACGGTCGAGACCAACGGCGCCGTGACCCCTGAGGACGCCGTGGCTTATGCCGCCCGCATTCTCCAGGATCAGCTCCAGGTGTTCGTCAACTTCGAAGAGCCCCGCAAGGAAGAGGCCGCCGCCGCCGCGCCGCAGCTTCCGTTCAACCCGGCGCTCCTCAAGAAGGTCGACGAGCTCGAGCTGTCGGTCCGTTCGGCAAACTGCCTGAAGAACGACAACATCGTCTATATCGGCGACCTCATCCAGAAGTCCGAGGCGGAAATGCTCCGCACCCCGAACTTCGGCCGCAAGTCGCTCAACGAGATCAAGGAAGTTCTGGCCGGCATGGGCCTGCACCTCGGCATGGACGTGCCGGGCTGGCCGCCGGAGAACATCGAAGACCTCGCGAAGCGCTTCGAAGAGCACTACTAAGAATCCTGGGGCCGTCCTCGACCTGAGCGCCGGCCCCAGCATCTGCCCCGCCCGAAGGGCGGCTAATTAAGAGAGACGGTCGGCCCTTGGCCCGGCGGCCGGAACATCAAGGAGAAAGCCAATGCGTCACGGATTCCGTGGTCGTCGCTTCAACCGCACGACCGAACACCGCAAGGCCATGTTCGCCAATATGGCGGCTGCGCTGATCAAGCACGAGCAGATCGTCACGACCCTGCCGAAGGCGAAGGACCTGCGTCCCGTCGTCGAGAAGCTGATCACGCTGGGCAAGCGCGGCGACCTGCATGCCCGTCGCCTTGCCATGTCGCAGCTGCGCGACGAAGGCATGGTCAAGAAGCTCTTCGCGGTCCTCGGCCCGCGCTACCAGGAGCGTCAGGGTGGCTATACCCGCGTCCTGAAGGCCGGCTTCCGCTACGGTGACAACGCCCCGATGGCCGTGATCGAGTTCGTGGACCGCGACGTGGATGCGCGCGGCCAGGATTCGGGCCCGACCATGAAGGACGAGCTCGTCGAGGCCGCTGAGTAAGCGCCTGGTTCTGAGACTTTCATCAAGGGCGGTCCTTCGGGCCGCCCTTTTTGTTTCCGGGCTGGCTCACCGGCCTGATCGCTTGGAACTTGGTGTTTCCGGTCCCACGTTTTATCGAAGACCCTCGTTGATCAAGGGATTCGCCTGCCATGCGCCGTTCTTCGTTTCGTCTGCCACTGGTTGCCCTTGCGCTCGTCCTCGGAGCAGCGGGCTCGGAGGCTCAAACCCAGCGCGCCGTTCCCGAGAGCAGGGCCCAGGTGCAGCTGTCCTTCGCGCCCATCGTTCGGCAGACCGCAGGCGCCGTTGTCAACGTTTATGCCAGCCGCTCGGAGCGCCGGCAGAACGCCGCCATGGAGGAATACTTCCGCCGGTTCTTCGGGGACAACGCCCCCGGCGTTCCCCGTGGGCGGTCCCAGAGCTCGCTCGGCTCCGGCGTCATCGTGGACCCGGCAGGCCTCGTGATCACGAACAACCACGTGATCGAGAACATGAACGAGGTGAAGGTCGCCCTGGCCGACCGCCGCGAGTTCGAGGCCGAGATCCTGCTGCGCGACTCCCGCACGGATATCGCCGTGCTCAAGCTGAAGAACCCCTCGAACCTGCAGGCCATCGAGCTCGGCGACTCGGAGGCCCTTCAGGTGGGCGACATCGTGCTCGCCATCGGCAACCCTTTCGGCGTCGGCCAGACGGTGACGCAGGGCATCGTGTCCGCCCTGGCGCGGACGCAGGTGGGCATTTCCGACTACCAATTCTTCATCCAAACGGATGCGGCCATCAACCCGGGCAATTCGGGCGGCGCCCTCATCGACATGAATGGCCGCGTTGTGGGGATCAACACCGCCATCTATTCCCGCTCGGGGGGCAGCATCGGCATAGGCTTTGCGGTGCCCTCAAGCATGGTTCGGGTGGTGCTCAACTCCGCCAAGGGCGGTGCCAAGAACGTCGTCCGCCCCTGGCTCGGCGCGCGCCTCCAGCCGGTGGACGGAGACATCGCGACGGGTCTCGGCCTGGAGCGCCCGATGGGCGTGCTCGTCACATCAGTCTACGATAAAGGCCCTGCGGCCGAAGCGGGGCTCAAGCGTGGCGACGCCATTCTGGCGGTTGACGGGCAGTCCGTGGATAACCCGGACTCCTTCGGCTATCGCTTCACCCTGAAAGGCACTCAAGGGCAGGCTCCGCTCACCGTTCTCAGGGGCGGCAAGCAGACGACGCTCCAGGTCAGGCTCATGCCCCCGCCGGAAAATCCTCTGCGAGAGCCGGTGCGCGGCCGCGGCCGTACCCCGTTTGCCGGCGCGACCCTCGTGAACATGTCGCCCGCCGTCGCGGACGAGTTGCAGATCGAAGTAGCCGATGACGGCGTCGTCGTTGCCGACCTGGAGGACCGGAGCGTTGCCGCCAGCGTCGGGTTCGAGAAGGGCGATCAGATCGTCGCTATCAACGGCGAACGGGTGGCGTCCACACGGGACGCGGAGCGCATGATCAACCGCAACAGCGGCTACTGGGAGATCACCATCAGCCGGGGCGGGCGGGTCTTCACGACGGTGCTTGGCCGATAAGCGGGACGGCAGCGTGCGGATCGGCTATTGATGTTGGGGTAATCCTTGAGTCCCCGATCATCATGAGCGACCTGTTTACATCCGCCGGCCTCGACCAGAATGCCCCCCGTCCGCTGGCGGACAGGATGCGGCCAACCAAGCTCTCCGAGGTGGTCGGTCAGGACCATCTCGTTGGACCAGACGGAATTCTGACCCGGCTGATTGCCTCGAAGTCCCTTGGTTCCCTGATCTTCTGGGGGCCTCCCGGCACCGGCAAGACAACGGTCGCGCGGCTTCTCGCCCATGAGACCGAGCTGCACTTCGACCAGATTTCGGCGATTTTCTCCGGTGTGGCGGACCTCAAGAAGATGTTCGAGACCGCCCGGCATCGCCGGTCGACGGGCAAGGGGACGCTGCTCTTCGTGGACGAGATCCACCGTTTCAACCGGGCCCAGCTCGATGCCTTCCTGCCTGTGATGGAAGACGGCACCATCACTCTGGTAGGAGCTACCACCGAGAACCCGTCCTTCGAGCTGAATGCGGCGCTTCTCTCCCGGGCCCGGGTGCTTCTCTTCAGATCCCTCGACGAGGAGGCGATCGGGAAGATCCTGGCACGGGCGGAGGGGATCACGGGGAAAAGCCTGCCGCTCGACGAGGAGGCGAGGGCGTCCCTGGTGCGCATGGCGGATGGAGACGGGCGCGCCGTGCTGACCCTGGCGGAAGAAGTCTGGCGGTCGGCCAAGCCTGATGAGGTTTTCGACGCCGAGCAGCTGCAGGAGATCATCCAGCGGCGCGCGCCGATCTACGACAAGGGGCAGGAGGGGCACTACAACCTCATCTCCGCCCTGCACAAGACCATCCGCGGCTCCGATCCGGATGCGGCGCTCTATTATCTGACGCGCATGTTGGATGCAGGCGAGGACCGGCTCTTCATCGCGCGCCGTCTGGTGCGGGCGGCGGTGGAGGACATCGGCATGGCCGATCCGCAGGCGCTGGTTATCGCCAACGCGGCCAAGGACGCCTTCGACTTCCTCGGCTCGCCTGAGGGTGAACTGGCGCTCGCTCAGGCCGCCGTCTATCTCGCCACAGCGCCGAAATCGAACGCCCTCTACACAGCCTACAAGGCGGCCACGCGGGTGGCGAAGGAGCATGGCTCCCTCATGCCGCCCAAGACCATCCTGAACGCGCCGACCAAGCTCATGAAGCAGATCGGCTATGGGGAGAGCTACGCCTACGACCACGACGAGCCGGACGCCTTTTCGGGCCAGGATTACTGGCCGGACAAGCTGGGTCGGCAATCCTTCTATGAGCCGGTGGATCGCGGCTTCGAGCGGGAGATCGGGAAGCGGCTCGAGTGGTGGGAGAGGCTGCGCCGGGAGCGGCGGGGCAAGGACGGGCAGGAGTAGATCCGTGAACTCCTATCTCCTTGTGTTCCTCGGCGCCGGTATCGGCGGCTCTCTGCGCCACGCAATTAATCTCGGCTGCACGCGCTTCTGCGGACCGGCCTTTCCGTGGGGGACCCTGACGGTGAACGTTCTGGGCTCCTTCGTCATGGGCGCCTGCGCCGCGTGGCTCGCCCTCAAGGCGGGCGAGGAGTGGAGCCTGCCCTTGAGGCTGTTTCTGACAACGGGAATTCTCGGCGGGTTCACCACGTTCTCGGCCTTCTCGCTCGATGCGGTGCTGCTCTGGGAGAGGGGCGAGACAGGGACCGCCGTTACCTATGTGGCAGCTTCGGTTCTTCTCTCGCTTGCCGGGCTGGTCGCCGGTCTTGCTCTGGTTCGAGGCATATCGGCCTAAACCTCGATTGCCGCCCGCGCGGCGCTCTGGTACCCACACAGACATGAGAAAAAGCGGTTCAGGACAGAATGGTGCCCGTGGCGGGCGGAAGGAATCTCGGCAGGGCTTTCGCTCCCGGGAGGACAGGCCTGCGCGCAAGGCGCCAGCGAAGCAGCGCAGCGTGAAATCGGCTGCGGCCAAGCCACGCCCGGCGCCGGCCCTGCGCGAGGCGCCTGCGTTACGGCCTCAGGCAAAGCCCGCACCGGCGGAGGCTCCCCGTCAGACCCGGGCGCAAGCCAAGGCGGAGGCCCAGGAGGTTCTGGCGACAGGCGTGCAGACCCTCGTGGTCGAACCCGACGAGGCCGACATGCGCGTCGACCGCTTCCTGGTCGCCCGCTTCCCGCAACTGGCCTTCACCCATATCCAGCGCATCGTCCGCAAGGGCGAGCTGCGCATCGACGGGAAGCGGGCGCAGCCCAACGAACGTTTGGTTGCCGGTCAAAAGGTGCGCGTGCCGCCGCTGAAGCTCGATCAGCCGAGGCCCGTCTCCCGCAGCTCCGCCAAGGATCAGGATGACCGCGAGTTCCTGAAGTCGATCACGCTCTACGAGGACAAGGATGTTCTCATCATCAACAAGCCCATGGGCCTGGCGGTCCAGGGCGGTTCCGGCACCAAGCGGCATGTGGATGGATTGCTCGAAAGCCTACAGGACGAGGAGGGGCAGAAGCCCCGCCTCGTGCATCGCCTCGACAAGGACACGGCCGGCTGTCTCGTGATCGCCAAGACGCGCTTTGCCGCGTCCACCATGGCGAAGTCCTTCCGCGCCCGCACGACGCGCAAGATCTACTGGGCGCTCGTGGCCGGCGTGCCGCGGGTCAAGCAGGGGCGGGTGTCCACCTATCTCGCCAAGGAAGGCGATGAGGGCGATTCCCGCATGCGCGTTGCCAAGCACGGCGACGAGGGTGCAAGCCACGCGCTGACCTACTACGCCATCGTCGATACGGCAGCGCAGAAGCTTGCCTGGCTGTCCCTGAAGCCGGTGACCGGACGCACGCACCAGCTGCGCGCGCACGCGGCCCATATCGGCCACCCGATTGTCGGCGATCCCAAGTATTTCGACATCGAGAACTGGGAGCTGCCGGGGGGTATCCAGAACAAGCTGCATCTTCTGGCGCGCCGCATCGTCATCGCCCATCCGAGAACCGGCAAGCCCATCGACATCACCGCGCCGCTGCCGTCTCACATGCAGCAGAGCTTCAATCTTCTCGGCTTCGACACGAGCCGCTACGACCCCATCGTCGAGGCGCCCGAAGACTAGCGTTCAGTACCACTTTCGATCCCTCCGCCTGTCGCACTTTCGCCTCGCATGGCGCGCAGCATCGGGTGTCTCGGTCAGCCACCCGGCTGCCTGAGCCCTAGCGCATCGTGCGGAAAAGTGGACACGGTTTCTGCCCGAACGATGCGCTGCTTCAACGTGAGCATCGGATGGATCCCAAAAGTGGGGTCCACTTTTGGGTCCGATGCTCTAGCAGGGAGGAGATCGATGGAACACAAGCCTCTTGATCAGCTCCGTAGCGTAGCCGACGTTCAGCCGAGGCCCTTGTCCCGGCAGGAACGACTTCAGCGTTGGATCGACCTGCTCGAACGGGATCCCACGCGGCGCCTGAACTCCCTCGGTGAAATCGAGTACAAGCCCCCCGCAGAGAGAGCCTTGGTTCGCGAGGACGATTCTCCACTGACCCTGGCCTATGACGACCCCGTGCTCAGGGCCGACGGTCTGGCAAGCGACAGGCTCGGCGATGCGATGCGCTACTTCGCCCTGTCGGACGGTCAGGCCCATTATGCCCTTTGCTCCTGCCTGAGCGGGCACACGATGGAGGCTTCCACCTGTGCCCAGCGGCTGCGCAACGCAACAGGGAACGTCACCTGGCAATCGGCCGTGGGGGCCTGGGCCCTGGCGGCGCTTGCGGTGAGCCTGCCCGGCCTGGTCTACCTGCTGAGCTGACGCGAACCTTTGAAGTTGGAGACCTCATCAGGAGGCATTTAGTCTCCTGATGGCGCCTGCGACTGTTGCAAGCTCCTCCTGAATCGGAGACAAAGCGGCAGAACTCAAAGGCGCCTTCACCATGCTGCACATCGAGCCCGTGACACTCTCGACAGACCGGCTGACCTTGCGGCCGTTGAGCCTCGCGGACGTTCCGGCGCTCGGGCAGGCCGCCAGCGACGGCGCCTTGTGGGAAAAGACCACCACCACGGTGCCGCAAGCGGACGGCTTCGATGGCTATGTGCGGAAGGCCCTGGATCTGCAGGCGGCAGGTCTTGCGCTTCCCTTCGCGACCGTTGTGAACGACGGCAACCGCGTCGTCGGCTCCACCCGCTACATGAACATCGATGCGGTCAACCGCAGGGTTGAGATCGGCACCACCTGGATCGCGAAATCCTGGCAGAGAACCTTCGTCAACACCCATGCCAAGTTCCTCATGCTGCGGCATGCCTTCGAGGTCCTCGGCTGCATCGCGGTCGAGATCCGCACCCATTCCCGCAACGATCAGTCCCGCGCCGCCATCGAGCGCCTGGGGGCGAGGCTCGACGGCATCCTGCGCCGGCACATGATCATGCCCGACGGGCATATTCGCGACACGGCGGTCTACAGCATCCTTCCTGAGGAGTGGCCGGAGGTGAAAGCCCGCCTGGAGCAGCGGCTCGCCTCCGCCTGAGGATCGTTCTCAGAGAAACCCTTGCTCCCGCAGGCGCTTGATCGAGCCTGCCGCGCTCCTGTGATGAATGAAGATGCCGCCGGCTCCCTCCCAGAGGTTGCGGTACTTGTCCCGGTCGTCGACCAGGGCGTCGCCCGGGCGGCAGTGTTCGCGCTTCAGGGCGGCCGTGGTGGTGATCACCTCGGTGCCGGGGAAGTGCCGCTCCGCCCATCGGCGCTTCTGCGGCTCGGCCCAGGCGCCACGGGGCAGGCCGGTGAGGATGACGGGGTTGAGCGACCGGACGGCTTCGAACAGCTCCATGGCATCGGGCAGCAGGTCGAGGCTGTTGAAGAAATCAGGCGTTGAGGCGAGCTCGGACCAGAACCGCTTCAGGCCAAACCGGCGCTCGTACTCGCCCGGAGACATCCCGAAGATACGGGACGCGCCCTTGTCGAAGTCCGCCAGCACCCCGTCGCAATCCAGGAACACGGTCGGCATGAATTGGGTCTTCCTCCGCTCACGATGCAGGCTTGGGCAGGAGCACCTCCTGCCCATCACGAAACCGGCCATGAGGGGCGTTGTTCCTCCCTGGTTCGGCTCAAGCGCTACCGTTGCCGGAACGCCGCCTGCCGGATGGAGTTGATTCCGGTAAGGCGTGTCAGGTGGATTGAAGCATGAGCAGCGCTGTTCGCGACAACGTCGCCAATCATCGGTTCGAGCTCGAGCGGAACGGGCAGCTTGCCTTTGCGACCTATGAGCGCCGGGGATCGGCCCTCGTGATCCGGCATGTGGAGGCCGCGATCTCCTTGCGAGGCACGGGGGCCGCCGGCGAATTGATGCGCGGGGTTGCCGAGATCGCCCGCTCCGAAGGACGCACGATCAAGCCGCTCTGCGGCTATGCCTGGGCCTGGATCCGTCGCCACAAGGAATATGCCGACCTCCTGAACTGAATGCCGATCCCCTCCATCCGGTGGGTGTGCCCATTCGCCGTACTGCGATCTGCGTCAAAGTGAACTAAACAGCGGCTCCTTAAAAAAACTTCAAATCGCGCTAGGGGGCGCCGCCTGTGACCAACGTTCTCGAGAAAGCAAGAAGGCTGTTGACCAGAAGAGGCGTGGCCATCACCGCCGCCATCCTTGCCCTGATCGTCGCGGCCGCCGTGTTCATGGCTCCCCGACTCCTTGCCGAGCCTGTGGCTGAGATCAGCTATTCGGATTTCGCGCGGGAGCTTGCCGAGAAGAAGGTTCAGAAGGTTCTGATCGAGAGTGGCGGACTGTCCGTCTCGACGGGCGAGCGGACCGTGTTCGTTCGCCTGCCCAACGGCCTCGTGAGCGCGGACTATATCGAGCGGATCACGGCTGCCGGCGCAGAGGTGGACTTCAAGAAGCCCGGCTTCGATCCCGCCCACATGGCCAGCATCCTGGTGCCGCTGATCTTGGTTGCGGCCGTGCTCGTCATGCTGGCCATCCAGACCGATTTCAAGCCGACCTCCCGCTGGCCGCGCGTGATCCGAGGCATCCCGAACCGCTTCGACGATGTCGCCGGCCAGAACGAGGCCAAGGCCGAGCTCCAGGAGGTGATCGCCTTCCTGAAGGATTCCGAAGCCTTCACGAAGGTCGGCGCCCGCATCCCCCGCGGCCTCCTGATGGTTGGGCCACCCGGAACGGGCAAGACCCTGATCGCCAAGGCCCTGGCCGGCGAGGCCGGCGTCTCCTTCATGGCCGTGTCGGGAAGCGACTTCTCGGCTCCACTCATCGGTATTGCCAAGGGGCGGGTTTCGAAGCTGTTCGAGCAGGCCCGGAAAAAGGCGCCCTGCCTGATTTTCATCGACGAGATCGATGCCATCGGCCGCAAGCGCGGCGGTGGCGGATCCGCGGCCGACCGGGAGTTCGAGGCGACGCTTAACCAGCTTCTTGTGGAGATGGATGGCTTCAACACCACCGCTGGCGTGATCGTGATCGGGGCTACCAACCGCGTCGACGTGCTCGATCCCGCGCTCCTGCGCCCCGGCCGGTTCGACCGCCAGGTTCACATCGGTCTTCCCGACATCGGCGGCCGTGAGGCGATCCTCAACGTTCACGCCCGGAACGTGAAGCTTGCCGATGGGGTCAATCTGGCATCCATCGCGAAGGGCACGCCCGGATTCTCGGGTGCCGACCTCGGCAACCTCCTGAACGAGGCCGCGATCTTCGCAGCCCGTGAGGGCATGGACGCGGTCACCCGCGAGCATCTGGAAGCGGCCCGCAACAAGATCATCATGGGCCTCGAGCGGCGCTCCCTCGTCGTCTCGGCGGAAGAGCGCAGGCTCGTGGCCGTCCACGAGGCGGGGCATGCCCTGTGCGCTTGCCTGCTGCCCGAATCCGACAAGGTGCACAGCGCCACCATCATTCCCCATGGCCAGGCGCTCGGCCTCGTCATGCGGCTGCCCGACCACGACCGGTTCTGCATTCCGGTGGAGAAGCTGGAGGCCGATCTCATCGTCGCCATGGGCGGACGGGCTGCCGAGGAGGTGGTGTTCGGCCCCAAGAAAGTGACGACGGGGGCAGCCAGCGACATTGCTCACGCCACCAACATCGTGACCCGGATGGTGACCGAGTGGGGCATGAGCCCGGCCATCGGCATGGTACGGATTTCGCGTTCCGGCGAGAGCCTGCCGCGCGAGGTGGAGCAGGAAATCCGCCGCATCATCGAAGAGATGTATGACGCCGCCAAGGCCTGCATCGCAGAGAACCGGGGAGCGCTGGATGCTCTCATTGAAGCGCTCCTGGAGCACGAAACGATCGAGGGTGACGAGGTCCGCCGGATCGTTCTGAGGCAGGAGGCGAGGCTGGCTGCCTGACGGGCAGCCGGTCTCCCGGCTCATTCCCCATCGGTGGCCGAGCTCACCCTGGCAGTGCCGAGGATTATTGAATAAGGTGCCCTGCAAAAGGGGCTCAACCATGAAGCATGTCATTCGCGTCACCGTCGTCATCGGCCTTGGATTGCTGGCGACAGCCTGTGACAAATGCGGGAACTGGAATCTGAACACGCCGCAGCTCTGCCGCGGCACCGCCCCGCAGAGCTGATTTCGGCAGGCACCGGTCGGGAGAAATCCTTGAAGCTCGTTCTTTTCGATGTCGACGGCACCCTGGTCGACAGCCAGAGCATCATCGTCGCGGCGCAGCGGATGACGTTCGAGGCGCATGGGTTGGAGCCGCCGAGCCGGGAGAGGGCGCTGTCCATCGTCGGCCTCTCGCTTACGGAAGCCTTCATGGCTCTGGCGGGGCCGAAAGCGCCCATCGCGCGCTTGGTGGCCGCCTATAAGGATGTCTCCGCTGCCCTGCGCCAGGATCCGGCCCATGCCGAGCGGCTGTTCCTCGGTGCTCGGGAGTGCATCGAGGGGCTCCGGCACCGTGAAGGCGTGCTGCTCGGGATCGCCACCGGCAACACCCAGCGAGGCGTGGCCCGCCTGCTCGACAGCTTTGGGTGGCAAGGGGGCTTCGCAACGATCCAGACGGCGGACGATGCGCCCTCCAAGCCTCATCCGGGCATGATCCTCCAGGCAATGGCCGCGACCGACGTATCTCCCCAAGATACCGTGATGATCGGCGATTCCAGCTTCGACATGGCCATGGCCTGCGCCGCCGGGGTGCTGCCGGTCGGCGTTTCCTGGGGCTTCCAGCCGGTGGCGGCGCTCACCGAGGCCGGTGCTGGACCCATCGTTCATTCCTATGCGGAGCTGGAGACGGTTCTGCAGGATTTTCTCGAAGCTCCCTCGCAGATTTCGGCCTGAGCTCTTATTTGACGCCCATGACAGATTCACGTGACTGGTTCCCGTCTCAGGAGGAACCGAACCCCATGCGTGCGGCTCAGGCCGGCATGAAGCCTGCCCTGCCGAAGCGCTTCTACAAGCAGGCCGGTGTGGAGGAGCGGGACGGCCAGTTCCTGCTCACCCTCGATGGGCGCACCGCAAAGACCCCCACCAAGCAAGTTCTGGCCGTGCCGTCGCGGGGGTTGGCCGAGGCGCTTGCCGAGGAATGGCAGGGGCAAGGGGCCGAGATCGACCCTTCCACCATGCCCATCACCCGCATCGTCAATTCCGCGATCGACGGCGTCGCCCCCCGGCAGGCGGAGGTCGTGGACGATCTCGTCCGCTACGCCGGGTCGGATCTGGTCTACTACCGGGCCAGTGACCCGGAGCGCCTGGCCCAGTCCCAGGACACTGCATGGAACCCTGTTCTCGATTGGGCGAAGGACATCCATGGGGCACGCTTCACCCTGGGCGAAGGCGTCATGCATGTGGCGCAGCCGGATGAAGCGGTTGCGGCCATTCGCAAAGCCATTGAGGGCATCAAGTCCCCCTTTGCCCTTGCGGCCCTGCACGTCATGACCACGCTCTCCGGCTCGGTCCTGATCGCGCTCGCCCATGCCGCGCAGCAGCTCGATGTGGACCAGGCCTGGGCTGCGGCCCATGTGGACGAGCTGTTTCAGGAAAGCGTCTGGGGCCAGGACTACGAGGCCATGGAGCGCCGCCACAGGCGCGAGGCCGATTTCAAGGCGGCCTCGATGCTCTACCGCTTGGCCATTCAATAAAAAAAGCCGCCGATGCAGGAGGCGTCGGCGGCTTTCATGACGAGACCGGCTTTAAGCCCGGTTGAAGGTAATCCCGCATTTCTTCTGGATCGAGGCAGCCTCGATGGCCTGCATCTGTCCCTTCAGGTTGGCGAGTTCCGCAGTCTTGGCATTGTCGCCGCCCACGAAGAAGGCGGCGGGCCAGAAGATGACGACGGCCGCGGTCGTGGCGACCGCATCCTTGGTCCGCTGGGAATCCTGGGCGCCCGCGGCTGAAGCCGCCGCGCTGCTGACCCGCTGAGCTTCGAGGCTCAGTTCCTTGCAGTTGTAGCTCTGATAGGTGGTCAGGGACACATAGGCGGCTCCCACGTCCTCCGAGCGGCTTGCGCAGCCGGCCGCCATGAGCGACACGGACGCGGCAAGAGCCGCGAGTTTATAAGTATTCTTCATCATCAGCCCCTTGAAAACGTTATAACAAGTAACTCCTACCTTGCTGCTCTGCCGATGTGAAGTGTTGTGGAGCACACGCCCATAGTGGGATTTTGAGCGCGGCACGGCTGTGCTAAGCGGGGAGGAACATTTCCCCCGGCATCCAGGGATCCCCAATGAAAGACATGCTCGAACGGCTTGAGGAGCGGCGTGCCCAGGCACGCCTTGGCGGCGGCGAGAAGCGCATCGAGGCGCAGCACGGCCGGGGCAAGCTGACTGCCCGCGAACGCATCGAGCTCCTGCTCGACAAGGGCTCCTTCGAGGAGTTCGACATGTTCGTCGAGCACCGCTCCACCGATTTCGGCATGGACAAGGCCAAGATCCCCGGCGACGGCGTGGTCACCGGCTGGGGCACCGTCAACGGCCGCACGGTCTTCGTCTTCGCCAAGGATTTCACCGTCTTCGGAGGCTCGCTCTCCGAGGCCCACGCCCAGAAGATCACCAAGATCCAGGACATGGCGCTGAAAATGCGGGCCCCCATCATCGGTCTGTTCGATGCCGGCGGTGCCCGAATCCAGGAGGGCGTGGCGGCGCTCGGCGGATACGGCGAGGTGTTCAAGCGAAACGTGATCGCCTCGGGCGTGATCCCGCAGATCTCGGTCATCATGGGCCCATGCGCGGGCGGCGACGTCTATTCGCCCGCTATGACCGACTTCATCTTCATGGTGCGCGACCGCTCCTACATGTTCGTCACCGGCCCCGACGTGGTGAAGACCGTCACCAACGAGACCGTGACCTCTGAGGAACTCGGCGGCGCCAAGGTGCACACCACCAAGTCGTCGGTGGCAGACGGCGCCTATGACAACGACGTGGAGGCGCTGCTCCAGGTGCGCCGCCTCATCGATTTCCTGCCCGCCAACAACATGGACGGGGTGCCGGAGCTTCCAAGCTTCGACGATCCCGCCCGCGTGGACGACAGCCTCGACACCCTGATCCCGGAGAACCCGAACAAGCCCTACGACATGAAGGAGCTGATCCTGAAGGTCGTGGACGAGGCGGATTTCTTCGAGATCCAGGAATCTTACGCGAAAAACATCATCACCGGCTTCGGGCGCATCGAGGGCCGCACGGTTGGGTTCGTGGCCAACCAGCCGATGGTGCTGGCGGGCGTGCTCGATTCGGATGCCTCCCGCAAGGCGGCGCGCTTCGTGCGCTTCTGCGATGCCTTCAACATCCCCATCGTCACCTTCGAGGACGTGCCAGGCTTCCTACCGGGCACCGCGCAGGAATATGGCGGCTTGATCAAGCACGGCGCCAAGCTGCTGTTTGCTTATTCCGAAGCCACCGTTCCGTTGGTCACGGTCATTACGCGAAAGGCCTTCGGCGGCGCCTATGACGTGATGGCCTCGAAGCATATCGGCGGCGATGTGAACTACGCCTGGCCCACCGCCCAGATTGCCGTGATGGGCGCCAAGGGCGCGGTGGAGATCATCTTCCGCCAGGACATCGGCGACCAGGAGAAGATCGCAGCCCGCACCAAGGAATACGAAGACCGCTTCATGTCGCCCTTCGTGGCCGCCGAGCGCGGCTACATCGACGAGGTGATCATGCCGCATTCGACGCGGCGGCGGATTGCGCGGGCCTTGGCGATGCTGCGCCACAAGGAAACCGAGCGGCCTTGGAAGAAGCACGACAACATTCCGCTCTAAGGCACTAAAAAAGCCCCGGCTCTGAACCGGGGCTTCTTTGAAGGGACGTCGTGGCGCTTCTTACTGCGATGCCCCGTTCACCAGTTCCGGCCGCCGCACCGTCTGGAAGACGTAGCGCATGGCATCCGGCAGGAGCTGCTTGAACGTGTCCCAGTTGTGCGCGCCGTCGATGACGCGCAGTTCCGCCGGAATCTTGTTGTCGCGCCAGACCTTGTACAGGTTGGTGGCGTGGTACTCGATCTGAAACTCGTCATGGTCGCCGGAGCTGAAGTGGACCGGCATGCTGATCTTCTTCGCCAGGAAGGCGTCGATGAGAGTCGGATAGTTCAAGGACTTCCAGACCTCGGGATCGTACTGCTCGCCGAACACGCCCACACGGCGGGCCGATGAGGTTTCCGGCGGCTCGGGAACATAGATCGCGGGGCTCACCAGGGCGACCGATGCAAACATCTCCGGGTTCTTGAGGGCAAAGCGCAGCGATCCGTAACCGCCCATGGACACGCCGCCGATCACGCGGCCCATGCGGTCGGTCATGATTCGGAACTTGCTCTCGGCCTCCGGCATCAAGTCCTTGAGGAAAGCCGTCTCCATCGGCTCCTTGCGGTCCACGTACCAGGTGGTCGTGGCAGATGGGAGGATCACGACGGCGGGCGGCATCAGGCCGTCGGCGATAAGCCGGTCGATGGTCCTCTGGGCTTCGCCCTTGGCCACCCACTCGTTCTCGTCGCCGCCATTGCCGTGCAGGAGATACATCACGGGGTAGCGCAGCTTGCCCGTGTCGTAGCCGTCCGGAAGGTAGACGTTGTAGACCCATTCGCGCTTCAGGGTCGGGGACTGGAATTTCTGCGAAACGACGGTGCCCGCATCGGCAGTCCAGGCAGCCATCGTGGCTGCCATCGCGACAGCAATCCTGCTCAAGGCTGGTATTAGTCCCACTGCTTCCTCCCGGTTCCTATGGTTGGGCGATTAAACTTAGTGCTTGGTGACGTTGCGGCAATTGCGCTGCGCAACAACAATGCGAACGGTGGCCGGCAGTCCTCTGACTGACGCAGTCTGCTATCCGGTATCATCCCCGGCGGCCGTTAGGCCGGGAAGGGGATCCACCCACATGCTCAGCGCTATGGTTTTCCTTCCCCTCCGCTGCGCGGCCTGCCGGTAATGACGCTGGGGGCAGGGCTCGTCCACATCGAGTCCCTGCCTCCGAATGTGGCGTCTTGCTTCCTGATCCAGCCCCTTCTACCAAGCTGCCCTATGACCATTTCCTCAACCCGCGCCTGGGTCTCCACCGCCATCCAGATCATCGAGGCGGATTTCAACCGCTCGTCGGACACGCATCTGCTGCAGGTGCCGCTGCCGGCCGTGCCCCGCATTTCGCTTTATCTCAAGGACGAGTCGACCCACCCCTCGGGCAGCCTCAAGCACCGGCTGGCGCGCTCGCTGTTTCTGTATGGCCTGTGCAACGGCTGGATCGGGCTGGACACGACGGTCATTGAGGCATCGAGCGGCTCGACCGCCGTGTCGGAGGCGTATTTCGCCCGTATGCTGGGCCTGCGTTTCATTGCCGTGATGCCGCGTTCGACCTCGGCTGAGAAGATCGCGCAGATCGCCTTCTACGGCGGCGAGAGCCACTTCGTGGATTCGCCGGCCGAAATGTACGCGGAGAGCGCATGCCTCGCCGAGGAATTGGGCGGCCATTACATGGACCAGTTCACCTATGCCGAGCGGGCGACGGACTGGCGCGGCAACAACAACATCGCAGAATCGATCTTCAGCCAGATGGCGCATGAGGAGCATCCGATCCCAAGCTGGATCGTGGTGGGAGCCGGAACCGGCGGCACCTCGGCGACGCTCGGTCGCTATATCCGCTACCGCCGCCTGCCGACGCGCCTGTGTCTTGCCGATCCGGAGGCATCGGTGTTTTACCGGCACCTGGCGGATCGCGCCGTGTGCACGGCTTCCGGGCCGCCCTCGGTGATCGAGGGCATCGGCCGCCCGCGCTGCGAGCCATCCTTCGTGCCGGAGCTGATCGACCGTGCCTACGCTGTGCCCGATGCTGCGAGCATCGCCGCCGCGCGGGTCCTGTCACGCCGCATCGGCCGCTCCTGCGGCGGCTCGACCGGCACCAACCTGTGGGCTGTGGCCCAGGTTATCGGCGACATGGTGAAGAACGGCGAGACGGGCTCTGTCGTAACGCTTCTGTGCGACTCGGGCGAGCGCTATCGCAGCACCCATTTCGACGATGCTTGGCTCGGACAGCGGGGCATCTGCATCAAGTCGGCCGAGGATGCCATGGAGAGGTTCTTCGAGACCGGGGTTCTCAGCACTTCCTAAGACGGAGGGGCTGGGCTGAGCCTGGCCTTGGCTGGCCGGAACTGTCATTCCCGGCGCACGCGGTGCGGCAAGGGAGTCCGTAGCGGTGTGCGGGTGAGTGGATTCCCTTCCCCTTCGCTGACGCTCCGGCCGGGAATGACATTAAAGGCGGAGCAGCGGGGGCAGAACCGGGAGGTCAGCGCCCCGCTGTCATCCACGGCGAGCGAAGGGAGGGAAGGGGATCCACTCACCCGCTCAGCAGATGGCCTCCCCTCAACTGCGTCTTACCGGGAATAACGATCCTGAACCCGCAACGTCATGGCCGCACTTGTTGTGGCCGTGCACACTTTCATCAGCCGTTTCATCGGCCGCCGAACCATCTCACCAGCAGTTGCAGATCCGTCTGGGACAACCCGTGTCCCGTCGGCAGGACCTGGTGCTGCACCTCGGCGCCGAATGCCGACAGGGACGCTGCCAACTGCGCGGAGTTCTCAGCCGGGATGATCGGGTCCATGGCGCCTGAGATCATCAGCACCCGCTTGCCGGCGAGATCCGCCTGCGGAGCCTCGGACAGGGGCACCATCGCCCGCAGCAGGGCCGCGCCCGTCAATGCCTCCGGGCGCAGCATCATCATGGCGGCGGCGATGTTGGCCCCGTTGGAGAAGCCCACCGCGACCGGGGCCTCGAGCCCATAGGCTTGGCGGGCCTGCGCGACGAAGTCCGCGAGTTCGCCGGCGCGGAGCTTCACGTCCTCCTCGTCGAACACCCCCTCCGCCAGGCGGCGGAAGAAGCGCGGCATGCCGTTCTCCAGGATCTTCCCGCGCGGGGAGAGCAGGGCGGCGCCGGGGGAAATCATGCGGCCGAGGCCCAGCAGGTCGTTTTCGTCGCCACCGGTGCCATGAAGCAGCAGGAGCGGCGGACGCCCGGTTTCGGTGGCGGGCTCATAGCGGTGGATAAAGGACAGTTCGGTCATGGTTGTCTCCTGTCCCTCTCCCCTTCTTGGGAGAGGGTGGCGAACGGAATGAGCCGGGAGAGGAGGAGGCGTCAGACGAGCTCTCCCTCTCCCGATCTGCTTTGCAGGTGACCCTCTCCCGTGGAGGGCAGAGGGCTTCTATGCCAGTTCCGGCAGGTGGGCCTCGATCTCGCGGCGCCGGGGCTCCAGGAAGGCTGGCAGCTTCAGCTCCGCACCCAGTTGATCCTGTGCCTCGTCGGCCGCGAAGCCTGGCTCATCGGTGGCGATCTCGAACAGGATGCCGCCCGGCTCGCGGAAGTAGACGGACCGGAAGTAGTTGCGGTCCTTCTGCTCCGTCGGATGAAGGCCGTGATTCTCGGCAAGCTTCCTCACCATCTCGGCCTGATCGGCATCGTCAGAGGCGCGGAAGGCCACGTGATGAACGGAGCCGCCGCCCATGCGGCCCGGCAGGAACCCGCCGGCGCTGCGGATGACCACCGTGCTGCCCATGACCGCATCGCTCTTGTAGCGGACGAGGGAGCCGTCGCGGGCCGTCTCGCGAAAGCCGAAGACGTCGGTCAGGATCGCGCCCGTCAGCTCGCCGTTCTCGACGAGGAGCGTCACGCCCTCCAGACCCCGGATGGCATGTTCGGCCGGGATGTCGCCCGCAGCCCACGCGGCTTCGGAATCGGCTCCCGGGATGCCGACGAGCGCGAGACTCGTCCCGTGCGGATCCTTGAAGGTCAGGACGCTCTGGCCGAACCGCTTCTCCACGGTGCCGTGCTCGACGCCCTGCTCGATGAACCGATGAGCCCAGTAGCCCAGAGCCCCTTCGGGCACCCGAAAGGCCGTTTCCTGGGTCGAACCGATGCCGTTCCGTCCGGGTGCCACATGCTCCCAGGGAAAGAAGGTGAGGATCGAGCCCGGCTGGCCGAGGCTGTCGCCGAAGTAGAGGTGATAGGTGCCGGGATCGTCGAAGTTGACGGTCTTCTTGACGAGACGCAGGCCAAGGACGCGGGTGTAGAAATCGAGGTTGCGGCGGGCTGGGCCTGCGATGGCGGTGACGTGATGAATGCCGTGGTGCCGCATGGCGGTGTTCCTTAACAGGCAGGCGCGGTTTGCGCTGCTCGGCTTAGGACATAAGTACCACGAGGAGGCGGTGAAGGGCGGAAAGGGCGACCTTGCGCGATTGCAAAGCTCCGGGAGCCTCACCGGCAAAGCCGCACGATTCCTGGAGAATCCGCAGCGGCAAGATTCCAGCAACCAAAGAGTCTCAACAACGCTTAACCTCAACGGCGATTCAGCATGTCGCGTTAACGGTTTAGGCCTGCCGGGCGTGTGAAGTTCATCCTCATTCAAGTGATCAACCGGCCTTGAGCAAAAGAGAAGCCGGGGGGAGTCAAACGGATGTTGAACGACAGGCTTCGCGATTTCATCGACAGTGTTGCCGAGACCGGCCGCGTGTCGGATGCGGACGTGACAAAGCTCCAGGAGGACATCCTAAAGGGCGGCATCGCCAGCCGCATCGAGGTCGAGTCCCTGCTGGCCCTCGACCGTGCGGTCGAAGCGGCCGAGAGCTGGGGCAGGGTTCTGACCAAGCTCGTGGTCGATTTCATCGTCTGGAACCGGGCTCCTCAAGGAGCGGTCAGCGGCGACGATGCCCTGTGGCTTTCCACCGTTCTCGAGATCAGCGGCCCCTCTCCGAATGCCATGAACATCGCCTACGGGATCCTCGATGCGGCGGGTCACGTGGATGTGGCGCTGCTCGATTTCATCATGCGCGGACGCCAACAGGCGAGGCTCTCCCAGATGGCCGCCTGAAGGCCGTTCTCATCTAGCGCTAAATGCTGAAGCTGGCCCCGCTTCCCGAATGCGCCGATGTGCAGTAACGGAGGTGGGGCTAACTTTTTGTTGAGCGCATTGTTCTGAGCGGAAAATCAGGGCCACTTTCCACTAACGTGGCCCTCTGGATCCGCACGATGCGCCGTAGGGCGGAGCGTTCGAGGGTTCATGTTCGATAAGATCCTGATTGCCAACCGGGGCGAGATCGCGTGCCGGGTCATCAAGACCGCCCGGCGCATGGGCATCAAGACGGTTGCCGTCTATTCCGATGCGGACCGGGATGCCCTTCATGTGGAGATGGCCGACGAGGCCGTCCATATCGGCCCGGCAGCCGCGGCTCAATCCTATCTGGTGATCGAGAAGATCATCGAGGCCTGTAAGGCCACCGGCGCCCAGGCGGTCCATCCGGGCTACGGCTTCCTGTCCGAGCGCGAGGCCTTCCCGAAGGCGCTGGCCGAGGCCGGCATCGTCTTCATCGGCCCGAATCCTGGCGCCATCGCGGCCATGGGCGACAAGATCGAGTCCAAGAAGGCTGCAGCCGCCGCGAAAGTCTCCACCGTGCCGGGCTATCTCGGCGTCATCGAGGGCCCGGAGCAGGCGGTCACCATCGCCGACGAGATCGGCTATCCGGTGATGATCAAGGCCTCCGCCGGCGGCGGCGGCAAGGGCATGCGCATCGCCTACTCCTCCGACGAGGTGGCCGAGGGCTTCGCCCGCGCCACGTCTGAGGCGGCTTCCTCCTTCGGCGACAGCCGCGTCTTCATCGAAAAGTTCATTACCGATCCGCGCCACATCGAGATCCAAGTGCTCGGCGACAAGCACGGCAATGTCATCTATCTGGGCGAGCGCGAGTGCTCGATCCAGCGCCGCAACCAGAAGGTCATCGAGGAGGCGCCATCCCCGCTCCTCGACGAGGCCACCCGCCGTCTCATGGGCGAGCAGGCCGTGGCGCTGGCCAAGGCCGTGGGCTACGACTCCGCAGGCACCGTGGAGTTCGTGGCGGGCCAGGACAAGTCCTTCTACTTCCTCGAAATGAACACCCGCCTCCAGGTGGAGCATCCGGTCACCGAGATGATCACCGGCATCGACCTTGTCGAGGAGATGATCCGGGTGGCCGCCGGCGAGCGGCTGCGGATGACCCAAGCTGACGTGAAGCTCACCGGCTGGTCCGTGGAAAGCCGCATCTACGCGGAAGACCCGGTGCGCAACTTCCTGCCGTCCACCGGCCGCCTCGTCACCTACCGCCCCCCGCAGGAAGGCGAGCAGGACGGCGTCACGGTTCGCAACGACACAGGCGTCTATGAGGGCGGCGAGATCTCGATCTACTACGATCCGATGATCGCCAAGCTGGTCACGCATGCGCCGACCCGCCTTCAGGCCATCGAGGCTCAGGCGACGGCGCTCGACGCCTTCGCCATCGAGGGCATCCGCCACAACATCCCGTTCCTTTCGGCCCTGATGCAGCATCCGCGCTGGCAGTCCGGCCAGCTCTCCACGGGCTTCATCACCGAGGAGTTCCCGCACGGCTTCAAGGCGCCTGCGCCGGAGGGAGAGGTGGCGCTTCGCATGGCGGCGGTGGGGGCTGCCATCGATCACCTGCTCAACGAGCGCAAGCGGCACATCTCGGGTCAGATGAGGCCTGCCTCCAGCGTGCGCTTCGAGCGCGAGCGCGTGGTGCTCCTCGGCCAGGCGCGCCATGAGGCAACGGTCGAGGACATCGACGGCGGCTTTGCGGTGGTCATCGCCGGCCAGGCTTGGCCGATCGTCTCCGGCTGGACGCCCGGTCAGCCGGTCTGGACCGGCACGGTGGGTGGCGAGCCCGTCGCCGTGCAGGTGCGGCCCATCCTGAACGGGGTGGTGCTGTCCCATGCGGGCGCATCCGCCGAGGTGCGCGTCTACACGAAGCGCGAGGCGGAACTCGCCGCGTTGATGCCGGAGCGGCTGGAGGCCGACACGGGCAAGCAGCTCCTTTGCCCGATGCCGGGCCTGGTGAAGGCGATCAGCGTTGCCCAGGGCCAGGAGGTGAAGGCGGGCGAGCCGCTCTGCATCGTGGAGGCGATGAAGATGGAGAACGTGTTGCGCGCGGAGCGCGACGGCACCATCTCAAAGATCCACGCCAAGGAGGGCGACAGCCTTGCCGTGGATGCCGTCATCCTGGAGTTCGCATAGGTTGAGGCGTTAGCCGATGCCCCTTTATTTCGCCTATGGGTCCAACATGGATCAGGCCGCCATGCTCCAGCGCTGCCCAGCCTCGAAGGCGGTTGGGATCGCGCGGCTCATGCGGCACCGCTTCATGATCTTCGATGAGGGCTATGCGTCCGTGGTGCGGGATCCGCACCGCGTCGTCTGGGGCATGGTATGGGATCTCGCCCTGGCGGACGTTCCGGCGCTCGACCGATATGAGAGCCTCTCGAACGGCCTTTACACCAAGGTCGTCCAGCCCGTCGTGACGGCAAAGGGGCCGCGCCGCGCCGTGGTCTATATCGGGCGAAGCGCCAAGCCGGGAACGCCTCTTCCCGGCTACATGGAAGGGGTGGTGGAAGCCGCCACGCATGCGGGCCTGCCGGATGACTACATCCGCAGCCTCGGCACCTGGCTGCCCAAGCTGCAAACCTCCGCCCCGGCGCCACAACAGCCGAAGGTCCGTCCACTCTGGAGCGCGCCATCGGGCACGGTCCGCAGAGCTCGCTGAGGGCACGTTTTCCTAGCCCAAGAACCTTTGCCGTATGCGCGCGTTGAATCGCCGTAATGCGTATGAGGTTCGGTAATGAACACGAAAACCCATTCGATTTGGAAAGGCTATGGCTTCGCCTGGGTAACCCTCGGCTTCTTCTTGATTTCCTTTGTCGGCCACTGGCTCTTCGGCTGGTTTGCCTATGTGAGCGAGCAACAGGCACACGCTCAGCCGATCCAGGTTTCCGACTATCTCGTCGAGATGTCCCGGGATACCTTCGAGAACTGGCAGTCCGAGTTCCTGCAGCTGCTCTGGCAGGTGGGCGGGCTCGCGATCCTTCTTTATGTCGGCTCGCCCCAATCCAAGGAGGGCGATGACCGGATGGAAGCCAAGATCGACGAGATCCTGCGCAAGGTGGATCCCCAGAATGCGGAGCGCATTATCCAGACGCTCGATGACGATTATGCCGGGCGCCACACCGATGCCCGCCACGCGCACCGCTGAGGGACGATGACTGAGAGCCGAACCGTTCACGTTCTCATCCATGGACGCGTCCAGGGCGTGGGCTTCCGCGCCTGGACGCAGCATCAGGCCGAGCTGCATGGGCTGAAAGGCTGGGTGCGCAACCGGCGTGACGGCTCGGTCGAGGCCGTTTTCTCCGGCCCTGAGGACCTGGTGGAGGCCACCCTCAAGGCATGCGGGCAAGGACCCCGGGGATCCGTGGTGGAGCGGATCGAGCGGGTCGATGGCGGCCGGGAGGCCGCAGGCCCCTTCGAGCGCTTCGAGGTTCGCGCAACCGGCTAGCCTTTTGCCTCTGGGGTCGCGACCGGACCGCCCTGGTTCTTCCAGGCCGTGAAGCCACCCTCCACATGGGCGACGGGCTTCAGCCCCATATCCTGCGCCGTCGCCGCCGACAGAGCCGAGCGCCAGCCTGCGGCGCAGAAGAACACGAAGGTTTTGTCCTGGGCAAAGACGGGCTTGTGGTAGGGGCTGTCCGGGTCGATCCAGAATTCCAGCATCCCCCGGGGGCAATGCACGGCGCCGGGGATGCGGCCCTCGCGATCCAATTCCCGCGGATCGCGCAGGTCCACGAAGACCACATCCTCGCTGCCATGCAAGGCCATGGCCTCGGCGACGGGGAGCGTCCTGATCTTTGCGCTGGCCTCGTCGAGCAATGTCTTGTAGCCGCGTGTGATGGTTTGAGGCATGGCGGGCTGCTTCCCCTTTGATGCTCCGAACAAACTGGGCATGATGGCGGCAGAGTCAACCGGAGACGAAGAGTGCTGGGTTTCACCAATCTCGACTACGCCGCCTTCGTGTTCTTTCTCATGGCCTGGTTCGGCTATCACGCCGCCGTCGAGCTCACACCTGCGGGCCAGAAGAGCCTGAACAAGGTGATGAATCAGTACCGCTATCGCTGGATGGAGCAGATGGTGGTGCGTGAGAACCGGATCGTCGACACTACGATCCTGACCTCGCTCATGAACGGCACCGCCTTCTTCGCCTCCACCTCGCTGATCGCCATCGGCGGCGTGCTGGCGCTCCTGCGGTCCACCGATGCGGTTCTGCCGGTGTTTGCCGATCTGCCCTTCGGCGAGCCGCCGACGCGGCTGGCCTGGGACATCAAGGTGGTGGGGCTGGCGGTGATCTTCGTCTATGCTTTCTTCAAGTTCGCTTGGTCGTACCGGCTCTTCAACTACATGGCGATCATCGTCGGCGCCGTTCCGGTGCTGAAGGAAAGCAGCCGCGAGGAGGGGCTTGCGGTGGCGCGCCAGGCCGCCGCGATGAACGCCGTGGCCGGCAAGCATTTCAACCGAGGCCAGCGGGCCTTCTTCTTCTCGCTTGCCTATCTCGGCTGGTTCATCAGCGCCTATCTGTTCATGGGCGCAACGGCCGGCGTTCTTCTGGTGATGTGGCGACGGCAGTTCGCCTCCGATGCCCTGGATGCAGCAGCGAGGCAGGCCAATGTCTAAGACCTTGAACCCGGAAGAACTGGAGGCCGCCATGCTCGCCCTCCTGGAAGAGCGCGGCCCCGGCAAGACCATCGGCCCGGCGGATGTGGCCCAGGCCATCGGCGGCAACCAGCCGGAAGGGTGGGGGCCCTTGATGCAGCCGGTGCGCAAGGTGGCCGTGCGCCTTATGAAGGAGGGGCGCATCGTGATCCTGCGGAAAGGACGCCCGGTGGACCCGGACGATTTCAGAGGCACCTACCGGCTTGCGATGCCGCCTGCTTGAGACGCCTGAGGACCTGGAAACAGCTCGCTTGTGCGTCCTGTCAGGCGATAACCGATGAGGCCCGCCCATTCCTTCGTCCCGATGTCGAGCCGGCGCAGCCCTTCCGAGATGAAGGCGAAGGGACGATGCGTTCTGGAACCGCCCGCGGTGCGAAAATCCACCGGATAGGGCGCGGTCGTGAACTCCGCCTTTCGGAACACGCCGACCGCGCGCGGCATGTGCCAGGCGGATGTGACGAGAAGCCAGCGCTCGCCCTCCCGGGGCTTTGCCAGCTCGCGCGAAAAGGTTGCGTTTTCCGCAGTCGTCCGGGAGCGGTCTTCCACCAGGATGCGGGCGGGATCGATCCCGATGCTCTTGAAGTAGCCTGCGATGACGGGAGCCTCGGCTGCGCCATCGCCGAAGACCGTTCCGCCCCCGCCCGAGATCAGGATGCGGGCAGTCGGATAGCGATGGGCAAGCTGGATCGTATCGAGCACGCGCTCGGCCGATTCATTGGCCACGAGACGGCCTCGGGCCGCCGAATCTGAGGCTTCCACGGAGCCGCCGAGCAGGATGATCCCGTCCACCGGCTTGCCGTCGTCCCGGAAGGGAGGGAAGCGCTCCTCCAGCGGCAGCAGGATGTAGCTGGCAAGAGGGAGCAGGCCCAGGGCGATGGTGGCGAGCGTGAAGACCAGGCTCACGCCGATGCCGAACGTCCGCAGCCTCCTGAAACAGGCCAAGGCCAGCCCCAGAAGGATGAGGCTGATCAGAAGGTTGGATGGCGTGGCGAAGAACCACGCGATTTTCGAGACGTAGTAGAACACCCGCCATCCTCGTTGTTGATGCCTTCGCTGAACATCACTTCCACCGTCATCACCGGCCCTGTGCCGGTGATCCCGATCGGAAGAGCTCGTCGGTTCATAGGATCGGGATGGCCGGGACAGGCCCGGCCATGACGTGCAAAGGTTTTCTGTGAAGCGCTACCGATTCAAGACTTGTTCAGCTCGGCCTCGTAGCGGGCCTTGGTCTCGGCATTGGGCGGATACAGGCCGGGGAGGGGAACGCCCTTCTCCACCTCGCGCATGACCCATAGCTCGTAGTGTTCCTGCGCCACGGCGGCCTTGGCGACCTCTTCCACCATGGCGGCCGGGATCACCACGACGCCGTCCCGGTCGGCGACGATCACGTCATCCGGGAAGATGGCGACGCCGCCGCAGCCGATGGGCTCCTGCCAGCCCACGAAGGTGAGGCCAGCCACTGACGGAGGGGCGGCGACGCCCGCGCACCAGACCGGCAGGTTCGTGCCTTCCACGCCCACCGCATCGCGCACCACGCCGTCCGTGATCAAGGCGGCCACGCCCCGCTTCTTCATGCGGGCGGTGAGGATGTCGCCGAACACGCCGGCATCGGTGACGCCCATGGAGTCGATCACGGCGATGCAGCCTTCCGGCATGTCCTCGATGGCCGCGCGGGTGGAGATCGGGGAAGCCCAGGATTCCGGGGTGGCCAAATCCTCACGAGCGGGCACGAAGCGCAGGGTGAAGGCGCGACCCACCATCTTTTCCGTGGCGTTGAAGGCGGGCATCGGCCCCTTCATCCAGCAGCGGCGGATACCCTTCTTCAGCAGCACGGTGGTGATCGTGGCGGTGGAGGCGGCCCGCAGGGCGTCGGCGATGGCTTTGTCGAGGGTCATGGGGGGTTCCTGACGTTGAGATAGGCTTTCATAGCGGGCCATACCCTCGAGCGCCACCGCAACGAAAGCCGTTCAACCCAGACCTATTGGCATCTCTATGAATTCGTTCCTCACTGTAAACAGTCCTTCAAGGGCGGGAAGGCCTTGTGCGTCCGGGGCTGCCGGACAGACGAACGGCCGGATCTGTGCCCGGCCGTTCTCGAAAAGGTCGATTGCGACTTGATGTGCCCGCGCGGTCAGGCCGTCTTGGCGAACAACTCGCGCCCGATCAGCATGCGGCGGATTTCGCTGGTGCCGGCACCGATTTCGTAGAGCTTCGCGTCGCGCAGCAGGCGGCCGGTCGGGTAGTCGTTGATGTAGCCGTTGCCGCCGAGAAGCTGGATGGCATCGAGCGCCATCTTGGTGGCGTTCTCGGCAGCATACAGGATGGCGCCGGCGGCGTCCTCGCGGGTGGTCTCGCCCCGGTCGCAGGCCTTGGCGACTGCGTAGACATAAGCCTTGGCGGCGTTCATGGTCACGTACATGTCGGCGACCTTGCCCTGCACGAGCTGGAATTCGCCGATGGCTTGGCCGAACTGCTTGCGCTCGTGAATATAGGGCAGCACCACGTCCATGCAGGCCTGCATGATGCCCGTGGAGCCCGCGGCCAGCACGGCGCGCTCGTAGTCGAGGCCGGACATGAGCACGTTGACGCCCCGACCCACCTGACCGAGCACGTTCTCCTCCGGCACCTCGCAATCCTCGAACACCAGCTCGCAGGTGTCGGAGCCGCGCATGCCGAGCTTGTCGAGCTTCTGATGCGTGGAAAAGCCCTTGAAGTCCTTTTCGATCAGGAAAGCCGTCATGCCGCGGGGGCCTGCCTCCGGGTCGGTCTTGGCATAGACCACCAGAGTATCGGCGGTAGGGCCGTTGGTGATCCACATCTTGTTGCCGTTGAGCACGTAGCGGTCGCCGCGCTTTTCCGCGCGGGTGCGCATGGACACCACGTCGGAGCCGGAGCCCGGCTCGGACATGGCAAGCGCCCCGAGATGCTCGCCGGAGATGAGCTTCGGCAGGTAGCGGCGCTTCTGGTCCTCGTTGCCGTTGCGGCGGATCTGGTTCACACACAGATTCGAATGAGCGCCGTAGGAGAGGCCGACGGAGGCGGAGGCGCGGGATATCTCCTCCATGCCGATCACGTGCTCAAGGTAGCCGAGGCCCGCGCCGCCGTAATCCTCTTCCACCGTGATGCCGTGCAGGCCGAGCTCGCCCATCTGGGGCCAGAGGTCGCGCGGGAACTGGTTGGTGCGGTCGATTTCCTCGGCGCGCGGGGCAATCTTGTCCTGCGCGAAATCGCGCACGGTCTCGCGAATGGCATCGGCGGTCTCGCCGAGATCGAAATTGAAGCCTTTGGCAGCGTTCGGCAGCATGTGATTCCTCCCAGCTCCACTCATCAACCCGAAGGGGTGCGCGATGGATTGCTTTTATGATCAACCATTTTGGTCAGCATTGCTGCCCTTATCAAGGCTTGATCATCAGGAAAAGAGCAGAGGCGGTCACCACCACGCCCGGCCATTGGTTGTAGCGGGCAAAGAAAAAGCTCCCCGACCTTCGCCGGAGAGCCGTGTTTCAAGGCGCTGATGATCTTCCAGGGCTTCTGGAGGTTCGAGCCGGTTGCCGGCAGGCTACCCTGACCTTGCGCGGGAACTCAGAGGAACAAGTCGTCTGCAACGAGAGAAGCAGGCTTGTTCTTCAGCAGGATCTGGAATTCCGCCGCAGCATCTTTGTCTGTGCTGCCGGCCAGAATACCCGTCTTCGCATCGTAGCGAAGCTCTCCGGCTGCCGTGAAGGGACCCTTTCCAAAAACCAGGGCGGTGAAGGCGCTGTTGCCCTTCTCCTTGGTGTGGGCGTCAATCCCGTGCAGGTCGATGCGGTCCGTGCCGGATACGAAGTCGACGATGACGTCGCGACCGCTCTTGTTATGGCCGGTGTCGCTCCGCGCGGAGAAGCAGAAGGTATCCTGCCCCGCGCCACCCGTCATGGTGTCTCGGCCTTTACCCCCGGTGAGCACATCGTCGCCAATGCCGCCACTCAGGCGGTCGTGACCATCGCCGCCAATGAGCTGGTCGAGGCCGCTCCCGCCGATGAGAACATCGTGGCCCTTGCCGCCATTGAGCTTGTCGTCGTTTCTGGTTCCGGTCAGCCGGTCATCGTGCCTGCCGCCCCTGATGTGCTTTCCCGCATGATGGCCATGATCGTCATCGCCATCGTCGTCGCTCAGAGGCGGCAGCCCAGGAATCGCCTTCTGCACATCCTCGAAACCCCAGACGACGCCGTCCGAGAAGACGATTTTCTCGATCAAGCCGCTGGTCTCCAGGTAATCCTTGATCGTAAGCGTTTTGTCATCCACGGTCAGCCGAATAGCATCGCTGTCGGCGAGAACCGAAAAAGATACCGCCGTGGATGCCGCAGCGACGGTCAGGGTGTCGGTGCCGCCAGCATCCTCGAGAACGCTGAAATTGCTGTCATGGCCCCAACTGAAGATGTTGTTGCCAAATCCTCCTTCGAATTCGTCATCGAAATTGTCGTCGGAAGATTTCTTAGCGGAAGAATTGCTCATGCTGAAACTCAATGCTGAAAGTAAAACGGCTCGGTGGCCTACTGCATAGCTTAATTTTCAGCAATCGAGGGAGGCAAGAAAAATAAGATCCCGCCTCTTTGCGCAAATGTTGTTCTCAGTTTGCTTTTAAGCAGTGAGATTGGGCTTGACCTATTCGTCGATGCTTGCCGTCTGAACGGCATCCATGTTGCGGCAGACGCCTTGAGCCTTGAGACGCCCATGATCGCGCGGGTCGCAGGCGCTCTGGACGAACATGCGCCACTGGTTTTCGGTGCCGTAGAACGTATTCCGGTCCACGTCCCCCTTCACGCCCGGCACCCGGCCGGTGGTCGTGAACTGCCAGAAGGTCCAGCGTCGGTTGTTGTAGCGCACATGCGGCTCGGCAGCCGTGCTGCGGATCCAGTAGGGATAGTCGTTGTACTCGCCTTCCAGGATCTCCTTATGGAAGGTGATATCCGTGTAGATGATAGGCCGCTTGCCGGTATGCGCTTCCATTTCGCGCAGCATCACGTCGATCATGGCGAGCGCCTGCTCGCGCGGAACCTTCTTGGGGCAGTTTACGGACTGGCCGTTCCACTCCACGTCCAGAACCGGGGGGAGGGCCTCCGGGTCCTGCGGCACGTTCCGCTTGAACCATGCCGCCTGCTCATGGGCCGGGCGGCACCAGTAGACGAAATGGTAAGCGCCGCGCGGCACGCCGGCTCTCTTGGCGGCTGCCCAGTTCTCGTGGAATTTGCTGTCGATGTGGTCGCCGCCTTCGGTCGCCTTGATGAAGGCGAACTTGGTGCCGGCCTGACGCAGCGACGCCCAGTCCACGTCGCCCTGCCACTTGGAAATGTCGACCCCATGAATCGGCAGCCGGTGAGCGGTTGCGACGCCGTCATGCGGCCGGGCATCGCCCTTCGACGGGTAGCGGCTCGAGGAGGAGGGCGCGATGGCGCAGGAGGCAAGCCCAAGGGCAACAGCGGCAAGGGCGCCGAACCGGGCAACCCGAACGAACGTCGTCAGGCCAGAGTTCTTGGAACGGCTGGGGGAGCGGCGGCGATTCTTCATCGGTTCAACTGTAATCTACGCAGGACTGGACTGCACCAGGGATGCCTGAAGACCGTTAACAGGCCCTTACGGCAAAAGCGCGAAACAGTACTACAGATTAAACCACGCGGTCGCGATCCCCAAAAAGGAGAAGAACCCGACGATATCGGTGATGCTCGTAACGAAGGGGCCTGACGAGACGGCAGGGTCGACCCCGAGGCGGTTGAGCGTCAGCGGCACGAAGATGCCCCCAAGAGCCGCGAAGACCAGGACCGTGATGAGAGCAAGGCCGATCACCACGCCCAGCTCCATCGATTGGAACCAGAGGCCTGCTAACGCGCCCATGATGATGGCGAAAACCCCTCCGTTGAGGAGGCCGACCGCCGCCTCGCGACGGATGATGCGCCAGGCGTTGGAGCGGCCGAGCTCCCGGGTTGCGAGAGCGCGGACGGCGACCGTCATGGTCTGGGTGCCCGCATTGCCGCCCATGGAGGCGACGATGGGCATCAGGATGGCAAGCGCCACCATCTTCTCCAGGGAGCCTTCGAAGAGGCGGATGATGCTGGAGGCGACCAGCGCGGTGCACATGTTGGCGAAGAGCCAGGGAAAGCGGCTCCTCTGGATGTAGAAGATGGTATCCGAGAGTTCTTCGTCCGACTTAACGCCGCCGAGCTGCTTGATGTCGGCGTCGGCCTCTTCTTCCAGCACGTCCACGATATCGTCGACCAGGATGACGCCCACGAGCCGGTTGGCTTCGTCCACCACTGCCGCCGAGACGAGGTTGTAGCGCTCGAACAGGCGCGCCACATCCTCCTGGTGCTGGGTCGCCTCCACCCGGTCGGGCTCGTCGTTCATGATCTCCTGGATTGTGACCGGGCGCTTGGAGCGCAGAAGCTTGTCCAGGGGCACGGCGCCCAGGAGATGCCCGGCCGGGTCGATGACGAAGATCTCGTAGAAGGTTTCGGGCAGGTCGGCCGTGTCCCGCATGAAGTCGATCGTCTGCCCCACCGTCCAGAAGGGAGGCACGGCAATGAACTCCGTCTGCATGCGCCGGCCGGCGCTGTCTTCCGGGTAGTCCAGGGAGCGCTGGAGCGCGACGCGCTCGATGGCGGGAAGCTGATCGAGAACCTCCGCCTGCTCCTCCTCGCGCATGCTCTCGAGAATCGTGATCGCATCGTCGGAATCGAGCTCGCGCACGCCTTCCGCGACGGTCGAGGTCTCGAGCTCCTCGAGGATTTCCTCGCGAACCGCCTCATCCACCTCGGTCAAGGCGGCAAAGTCGAAGGATGCGCCGAGAAGCTCGATGAGGCGAGGGCGCTGATCCGGGTCCAGGGCTTCGAGGAGATCGCCCAGCTCGGATTCGTGGAAGTCTTCGACCAGCTTCTGCAGGCGCTCGGCCTCGGAGGCGTCGATGGCATCGGCGGCGGCGGCCAGGAACTCCGGATTGAGCTCGCCCTCCTCGTCCCGGAAGGCCAGGACCTCGGTCTCCGGCCCGTCGGGCTGCGGAAGCGGCGTCTTGTCTTCGACTTCCATCATGAGCCGTCCTCAGAAGGTGGGTCACCGGCCTTTTAGGTGCGTGCGCAAGCCTGCGCAACGTGCCCGAAAGGCTTTGTCGGAGAATCGGTTGGCGGATGTTCCTGCAGGATCGAGGCAGGCGCTTGGGAAAACGGTTCAGGTGTCTTTCGGTGCCATGCGGCGACGGTCAACAAAAAAGGCCCCGTGAAGGGGCCTTTTGTCGTCAGCACACGGGGTGCTGAAGAATTGGTGCGGTCAAGAGGACTCGAACCTCCACGGGTCTCCCCGCTACCACCTCAAGGTAGTGCGTCTACCAATTCCGCCATGACCGCGAACTCGTCGTCAGGAAAGGTTTTCCTGAAGAGGTCGCCGCTCTAGCAGATCGATTGGGGCACTGCAAGCCCTTCCATGAAGCTTGGCATCATTGAAAGGACCGAATGGCTCCGTTGCAGATCAGGGGATAGGCGATAAGCCTCTGTAACCACTATATAAGCTAAAGTTTCCGGAGCGTGAGAGTTGACCTGCGCTCCCCAAATAATGGGGCAGGCCTTCTGGTGCCGGACCCTGCACGAGAAGGTGAATCGGTGTCGAACCTGCGAGACGGCTTGGCCAAACAATTTTACGCCGAAGGCGGCTCCGAGCCTGTGGAATGGGCCATCTCCGATGGCCGCGTTCCTTATGAAGAGGCTGTTGCTTTCATGGAGGCCAGGGCCGAGGCCATTGCCGAGGGCAGGGCCCGCGAGCTGGTGTGGCTCGTGGAGCACCCGCCGCTTTACACGGCCGGCACGTCGGCCAAGGAGGCCGACCTTGTCGAGCCGGACCGCTTTCCGGTTCACCAGACGGGGCGCGGAGGGCAATACACCTATCATGGCCCCGGCCAGCGTGTGGCTTACGTGATGCTCGATCTCAAGCGCCGGGCTCCCGACCTGCGCCGCTATGTGGCCGCCCTGGAGGCGTGGCTGATCGCGACGCTCGATGCCTTCAACATCCGCGGGGAGCGGCGGGAGGATCGGGTCGGCGTCTGGGTGCGCCGGCCTGACAAGGGCGAGGCCGCCGAGGACAAGATCGCCGCCATCGGCATTCGCGTGCGCCGCTGGGCCACCTTCCACGGGGTCAGCCTGAACGTGGAGCCGGATCTTTCCCATTTTTCCGGAATCGTTCCCTGCGGCGTCACCGAGCACGGGGTCACGAGCCTCGTCGATCTCGGCATTCCCGTGACGATGCCCGAGGTCGATGCGGCGATGCGCAAAACTTTCGAGGATATCTTCGGGCCGACCGTCAGGGTGGAGATACCGTTGCTCCCGGGCAACGGCTCCTAGGATTTTCGCCTGCGATACGGCAAGGCTTCTCCTCAACCCCGCTTCATGCTCTAAGCTGGTGCAAACGGCTGATCACTGGCGGAACTTTCATGCAACGCGTCTTCCTTGCCTCCCTCGTCGCCCTGGCCGCCTCGGCCTGCGCCTACCGGCCCGAGCCGACGGAGCTTGTCAAAATCGTCGATTCGCCGGCCGATATTCGCGCCTGCACGCGCCTCGGCGAGGTCAGCCCCGTCACTCCGACGACCGGAACCCATGCGCAGGTCAATGTGGCTTTCGGCGTGACCGTCGGCCGATCGACCTTCGGCCGCGCCACCGACGATATGCTTCAGGCAACCGTCGCGCTGGGCGGCACCCACCTCTACCTGCAGCAGGTCTCTCAGGATTGGTCGCTGGTGCGCGGCATAGCCTACCGGTGCGGGCGCGGCACTGTCCGCCAGCAAACGGTCATTCGTGCGAAAGGCTGATGTGAAGCGCTGCTGATCGCGGTTGCGCGGCCTCCCTGGTTCTAGGTACTGACCTTGAGGCCCTCCGGTTCGACGCACGGGGCCGAAGACAAGAACAAGGGAGTCCGACGCCGTGCCCGTGATCGCCACCTCAGCCGACCTCTCCTCGGAATCAGCGCGGGCGAACCGCGCCGCCTGGGCGGATCTGGCCCAGGACCTCCAGGCCAAGCGGCTGGCCGTAGCCGAAGGCGGTCCGGCCAAAGCCCGGGAGCGGCATCTCGCCCGCGGCAAGCTCCTGCCCCGGGAGCGCGTGATGCGCCTGCTCGATCCCGGTGCGCCCTTCCTGGAACTGGGATCGCTTGCCGCCCACGGCATGTACGAGGACGCGATCCACGGGGCCGGCATCATCACCGGCATCGGCCGGGTCGAAGGCCGCGATGTCATGATCGTCTGCAACGATTCGACGATCAAAGGCGGCACCTACTACCCGATGACGGTGAAGAAGCACCTGCGCGCCCAGGAAGTGGCGCGCGAGAACCGTCTGCCCTGCATCTACCTCGTCGATTCCGGCGGCGCGAACCTGCCGCACCAGACTGAAGTTTTTCCCGACCGGGATCATTTCGGGCGCATCTTCTACAACCAGGCGACCCTGTCCTCGCTCGGCATCCCGCAGATCGCCTGCGTCATGGGCTCCTGCACGGCGGGCGGCGCCTATGTGCCGGCCATGTCGGACGAGACGGTGATCGTGCGCCGCCAAGGCACCATCTTCCTCGGCGGCCCGCCCCTGGTGAAGGCGGCCACCGGCGAGGTGGTGTCGGCGGAGGATCTCGGCGGCGCCGACGTGCATGCCCGCCAGTCCGGCGTGGCGGATCATTACGCCACCGACGACGTTCATGCGCTCGCCATCGTGCGCCGCATCGTCGGCACGCTGAATACCCGCAAGAGCATCGACATTGATCTCGCCGATCCGGTGGAGCCGAAATATGCCATCGACGATCTCGACGCGATCGTGCCCACCGACCTCAAGAAGCAGTACGACATCCGCGAGGTGATCGCCCGCCTTGTCGACGGTTCCGAGTTCGACGAGTTCAAGCGCCTCTACGGCACCACCCTGGTGACGGGCTTCGCCCGGATCTGGGGCATGCCGGTGGGCATCATCGCCAATAACGGCATCCTGTTCTCGGAAAGCGCCCAGAAGGGCGCGCATTTCATCGAGCTCTGCTGCCAGCGGCGCATCCCGCTTCTGTTCCTGCAGAACATTTCCGGCTTCATGGTGGGCCGCCAATACGAGGCGGGCGGCATCGCCAAGGATGGCGCCAAGCTGGTGACGGCGGTGGCCTGCGCCCAGGTGCCGAAGGTGACCCTGCTGGTCGGCGGCTCGTTCGGCGCCGGCAATTACGGCATGTGCGGCCGCGCTTATTCCCCGCGCTTCCTGTTCACCTGGCCGAACTCGCGCATTTCCGTCATGGGCGGCGAGCAGGCGGCGAGCGTTCTGGCAACCGTCAGGCGCGACAACATCGAGGCCGAGGGCAAGGCTTGGACCGCGGACGAGGAGGAGGCCTTCAAGGCGCCGATCCGGGGCAAGTACGAGGAAGAGGGCTCGCCCTATTACGCCACCGCGCGCCTGTGGGACGACGGCATCATCCTGCCGTCCGAGACCCGCCGCGTGCTGGCGCTGGCCTTCTCGGCAGCCCTGAACGCGCCCATTCCGGAGACGAAGTTCGGCGTGTTCAGGATGTAGCCCTAAGGGCTCTCGTCGCGGTAAAGCCGCTGGTCTATTCGGCTGCCTGCCTTGCGGGCTTGCGCCCTCTGGGTCTTGTTTCGCGAGCCTGGTTCTGAGCCTTGATCGCCTCCGCCTCGGCGACCGTCTTGCGGACCTCTTCATCGACGCGGCGATATTTCTCGTCGAGCTCACGCCTATGCTCCGCCTTCATGGCGGGTTCGGCGAGGTCGGTGACGCCGATCGGGTCGAAGAAGCTCATCACGGCCATGCCGGTTGCCTGAGCGTCGTGCCTTTCCCGTGTGGCCTGCGCGTCAGCCAGGGCGGCATGCACGCCGGAACCCATGGTGTCGGGATCGACGGCAGGAGCGGCGGGAGGGGAGGCTGTTGTCTGATTGCAGGCTGTCAGAAGGGGGAGCGCCGCGAGAAACCCTAATAAAGGAAGTCGATGAAGCATCATGGATGTGCCCCTGGGTTAAGGCACTCTATGCTTACCATAAGATTATTTTCTGAGCCCTCTCCAGACATATAGGTCTCGTTGCGTCATGCGCGGATCAGGGCATCCGCCCCTGCGCCAGCGGCACGAGGGGCGCTCAAGGATTGGGTTTGCGGCTCGGGATCGTCCGCCGGGCTGCGCTGGCTTTTTGCCGCTCCAGCCTTTCGGTTTCAGCTGCGGCGGCATCTGCTTGAGCAAGCGCCTTTGCGGATTCCTCGTCGATCCTGCGCGACTGCTCTTCCTCGATCCGAGCCTGCTCTTCCTCGATGGCAGCCACCCCGTAACCGGACAGGCCCGTCGGGTCGAAGCTTGCGGCTTGGTTGAGCGCGAACGACGTGACCCGGTGCCTTACTTGCGTGGCCTGGGCCTCATTGATGGCGGCGAGCGCACCGGAGCCGATGACGCCTGGCTCGGGCGTCACGGTCTGATTGCAGGCCGTCAGGAGCGGCAACATGGCCAATGTGATGCTCAAGAGGACATGCTTCCGAAGTGGCATTTGGCGATTCCTGAAAAGGAAAGCCTGCCATAAGCTCAATTGCCGGAAACCTCTTCGAATGGAGAGGAAAGGCTACGGTGGGTGAGGTGGGTCATGGCGAATGAGACCGCTTTCGATGCTTCCCGCAAGGCGCGAACGTCCTATGCATCGCAAATCATGCGTCTGGCCGGCGTTGCGGATGCCCGCATCGAGAGGGCTTTTGCCCAGGTGGTGCGCGAGGCTTTCCTGCCCCCTCCACCCTGGACCGCGATCAGCATGGGGGCAGCCCTGGTCACGCGGGATCTTGCCGACATCTACGACAACGTGCTCGTGGCCATCGATCCCGAGCGCGGCATCAACAACGGGGAGCCTGCCCTTCATGCTGCCTGGTTCGACGCCGTCAGCCCGCAGCCGGGCGAGAGCGTGATCCAGGTAGGGGCGGGCACCGGCTACTACACGGCGATCCTGGCGCTCCTCGTCGAGCCCGGCGGTCATGTGGAGGCCTTCGAGTATGAGGCTGATCTGGCGGCCCAGGCCAAACGGAACCTGCGAGACTATTCGAACGTCACGGTTCACGCGGGCTCGGCCTTCGGACGCGTGCTGCCGAGCGCCGACATCGTCTATGTGAATGCCGGCGTGCTGGCGCCGGATACGGAATGGCTGCGGGCGCTCAATCCCGGCGGACGGCTGATCTTCCCCTGGCAGCCGCACAAGGGCTGGGGGCCTGCGGTTCTGGTAAGGCGACAGGCGGCAGGGCTGAGCGCCCGTTCACTGATGAATGTGGGGTTCATCTCCTGCAGCGGCACGACGGAAACCATCTCTGTCAGGCACCTGCCGACCGAGGCGGACCTCGCAGCCATCCGATCCCTCTGGACAAGAGCCGAGCGAGCGCCCGATGCCAGCGCCGTTGCCGTCTACGAACAGGTATGGTTCTCGTCGGAAGAAGTTTGAGCGAACATCAGGTGTAATCAGAAGCTCGCCGCCCTTTTTCGCTCCGTCGACATGAAAGATCTGCCCGCGGATGCCTCTAGTGTTCACGTCAAGGTTCTTCCGGGTCCAAACAGCTAGAAACGACCCATTCCTTGAGCTGGATTACGTCTGAACCTTCCTGGGAGTTCTGTGTGAAGGTGTTGATCAGGAATTTGGGGCCTAGGCCCACAGAGCTAAGGTGCGGGCATGGTGTGAGCCCCTCATCTTGGCAGCGTGGAGCGGCACCGACTTATGGTTCGCTGGCGAACCCGCAGGAATCCCCTCCCAGGAATGTTGCGGCCCGGCAACACCCTCAAACCTTCAACATCTTGCCTCCCTTGGCCTAAGCTCCGCCGCGATCCCGCCATAAACCGGGAGCACCTCATGAAGCTGGCTAAAGTGTTTCAAAACCAAAGCTTTACGGCACGTAACCTGGGGCGGGACCCGGATTAAGGCTGTTGGGCTGATCCACCTTCAGGATCATTGCATCGGTGGTGCGGCACATGGCAGATCACGGGGGTTCCATCGCGGGTGGATCTCCTCGTGGGAACCGGTAGAATCGAAGAGTTTCAGACCATGGATGCGCGCCTGATCGACAAGTCGAAGCTGCCGAGCCGTCACGTGACGGAGGGGCCCGCGCGCGCGCCGCATCGCTCCTATCTCTACGCCATGGGGCTGACTCGTGAGCAGATCGGCCAGCCGCTGATCGGCGTCGCCACCTGCTGGAACGAGGCCGCCCCCTGCAACATCTCGCTGATGCGCCAAGCGCAAGCCGTGAAGAAAGGCGTGGCGGCCGCCAGCGGGACCCCGCGCGAGTTCTGCACCATCACGGTCACCGACGGCATCGCCATGGGCCACCAGGGCATGAAGGCGTCGCTCCCGTCCCGCGAGGTGATCGCGGATTCGGTCGAGCTGACCATGCGCGGCCATTCCTATGACGCGCTCGTGGGCATGGCGGGCTGCGACAAGTCCCTGCCGGGCATGATGATGGCGATGGTGCGCCTCAACGTCCCGTCGATCTTCATCTATGGCGGGTCGATCCTTCCCGGCACCTTCAGGGGCCGGCAGGTGACCGTGCAGGACCTTTTCGAAGCAGTGGGCAAGCATTCCGTCGGCGAGATGTCGGACGAGGATCTCACCGAGCTCGAGCAGGTGGCCTGTCCGTCCGCCGGCGCCTGTGGGGCGCAGTTCACCGCCAACACCATGGCGACAGTGTCCGAGGCCATCGGCCTGGCCCTGCCGTATTCGGCCGGCGCTCCGGCTCCTTACGAGATCCGCGACCGGTTCTGCGCTGCGGCGGGCGAGCAGATCATGGACCTGATCACCAAAAACATTCGCCCACGCGATATCGTGACCCTCAAGGCGCTGGAGAACGCCGCGACCGTGGTGGCGGCCTCCGGCGGCTCGACCAATGCGGCCCTGCACCTGCCGGCTATCGCCCATGAGGCCGGCATCAAGTTCGACCTGTTCGACGTCGCCGAAATCTTCAAGCGCACCCCCTATATCGCGGACCTGAAGCCCGGCGGCCGCTATGTGGCCAAGGACCTGTTCGAGGTCGGCGGCATCCCGTTGCTCATGAAGACGCTTCTCGACCACGGCTACATGCACGGCGACTGCATCACGGTGACCGGCCGCACCATTGCCGAGAACCTCGCGTCCGTGAAATGGAACGATGATCAGGACGTGGTCTATCCGGCGAACAAGCCAATCACGGTGACTGGCGGCGTCGTGGGCCTCAAGGGCAATCTCGCTCCCGAGGGCGCCATCGTGAAGGTGGCCGGCATGGCCACGGACAATCAGGTCTTCCGGGGCCCCGCCCGCTGCTTCGATGGCGAGGAGGCCTGCTTCGAGGCCGTGTCCAAGCGCCAGTACCAGGAAGGCGAGGTTCTGGTGATCCGCTACGAGGGGCCGCGCGGCGGTCCCGGCATGCGGGAGATGCTGTCCACCACGGCGGCGCTCTACGGCCAGGGCATGGGCGACAAGGTGGCGCTCATCACCGACGGCCGGTTCTCGGGCGCGACCCGCGGCTTCTGCATCGGCCATGTGGGCCCGGAAGCCGCCGTGGGCGGTCCCATCGGCCTTCTGAAGGACGGCGACATCATCGCCATCGATGCGATCGACGGCACCATCGAGGTGGAGCTCTCGGACGAGGAGCTGGCGCAGCGGCGGGCCGCTTGGGCGCCTCGCGAGACCAAAGCCACCTCCGGTTACCTCTGGAAGTATGCGCAAACCGTTGGTTCTGCACGGGATGGGGCTGTCACCCATCCGGGCGGAGCCGCAGAAAAAGAAACCTATGCGGACGTTTAACCTCATCGCTGCCACCCTGTGGACGGCTCTCCTTGGCGCAGGCGCAGCCCATGCGCTCGATGCCGCGCCGCGTCCGCAACCGCTCACGCCTGCGTTGACAACCCCGGCGACCAAATACGGCTCGGCGCGCGATGCCCTGCGCAGCGGCATGCGCGACTACAATGCAGGCGACAAGATCGGCGCAGTCCAGGCGCTCGAATTTGCGGCCGGCCAGGGGCACTCGCTTGCGCTGTGGAAGCTCGGGCGCATGTATGCCGACGGCGACGGCGTGCAGCATGACAGCCTGAAGGCGTTCGAGTACTTCTCCAGGCTGGCCGACCAGCACGCGGACGAGAGCCCCGACTCCCCCAACGCCGCCGTCGTGTCCAGCGCCTTCGTGGCGCTCGGCACCTATTTCCTGGACGGCATCAAGGACACCTATGTGGCCGCCAATCCGGCCCGCGCCGTCGAAATGTTCAGCTATGCGGCGTCCTATTTCAGCGACTCGAATGCGCAGTACAACCTCGCCCGCCTTTACCTGGAGGGCACGGGCGTCAGGAAGGACGCGCGGCATGCGGCCCGCTGGTTCAACCTGGCGGCGGAGAAGGGCCATACGGCGTCGCAGGCTCTCCTGGGCCATCTGCTGATGACCGGCCAGGGCGTTCCGCGCCAGCGGGCCAAGGGCCTGATGTGGCTGACGCTGGCCCGTGAGGCCTCGACGGATTCCGTGAAGGACCAGTGGATCGCATCGCTCTACCAGGAAGCCTTCGTGGCGGCCGACGAGAGCGACCGCAAACTGGCTCTCGCCCTCCTGGAGCAATATATCCAGTCCCGCCGATAGGTTCTGCACGGGGATCCGTTGACGAGGAGCCGTGCGCGGACCACCTATCGGCAGTGCTGTTTTTCATCTCCACGAACGCTGTCTCAACGTCTGCTTCCATCTCTGTGGGCGGACGCGGCTGCAATGTGGCCCGGTTCAGGGCTGGAGGCATGACCGATGCATGCTAAGCCGCCGCAGGCGTCCGGGCGGGGGCAGAGGAACCTGGGCCTCGCTTCTCTTCTCAGACGCTTAGGCTCTCGGATCGCGAAGCCGCTGGCGGCGCGCGGCCTCATCGGGGCTCAAAGCAGCAAAGAGGCGCGCTTTCCCGACATCGCCGACCATGCCCCTGTCATGATGTGGGTCACGGACCCGAGCGGCTACTGCATCTATCTCAATCGCCGCTGGTACGAATTCACCGGTCAGAGCAGGGCCGAGGCCGAAGGGTTCGGCTGGCTGGATGCCACGCATCCCGACGACAAGGCCAGGGCCGAGGATGCCTTTCACGCGGCCAATGCGGCGCGCGCGTTGTTCCAGGTCGAGTACCGCCTTCGCCGGGCCGACGGCAGCTATCGCTGGGTGCTCGATACCGCCTCGCCGCGCTTCGGCGAAGACGGCGGCTACCTGGGTTATGTCGGCTCGGTGATCGATATCCACGAGCGCGTCCAGGCCGAGGAGCGCCTGCGCGAGAGCGAGGATCACTTCCGGCATACGGTCGAGCTCAATCCGCAGGTGCCGTGGACCGCCGATCCGGACGGGCACATCACCTCCTATTCGAGCCGCTGGCTCGAGATGACCGGGCAGGCCCCGGACGAGCCTTACGAGACCGGCTGGGCCAAGGCGATCCATTCGGAGGATCTCGCGCCGACCCTTGCCCGGTTCTCGCAAAGCCTCACTTCCGGGGAGCCCGTGGATGTGGAGTACCGCATCCACATCGCCGCGACGGGCGAGGCCCGCTGGATGCGCGCCCGCGCTTATCCACGCAGGGACGGGAGCGGCAGGATCATCCGCTGGTATGGGATCGTAGAGGACATCCATGACCGTAAGTTTGCGGAACAGGCGCTGAGGGAAAGGGAAGCTCAGCTCAATCTGGTTCTGGACGGCGCACTGGATGCCTTCCTGGCCTTCGATGCCGAGTGGCGCCTGACGGTCTTCAACACACAGGCCGAGCGTTTCTTCGGGGTGTCGCGAGACGAGGTGCTAGGCCATCCCCTCTGGGAGGTGTTTCCGCAGGCGGTCAGCACCGATATCGAGCGGCGCCTGCGCGGGGTCATGGACAGGCGGGAGGCTGAGACCTTCGAGGTTCGCTCGGCGGTGCATCCGGATCGGATCCTGGAGATGCATGCCGCTCCCAAGCTGGACGGCGGCATCGCGGCAAGCTTTACCGATATCACGGATCGGAAACAGGCCGAGGCAGCCCTGCAGGAGAGTCAGGAAAAGCTTGCCGAGGAGCGCGCTCGCCTGACGACCCTTGTCGACAACCTGCCGGTGGGCGTCTGCTTCATCGATCCCGACGGCAATCCTCTTCTGTCCAATCCGGCCTTCCGGCATTTCATCCCCAGCGGGATCATTCCCTCGCGCCTGCACGATGCGGAGGAGAGATGGCTTGCTTGGAACGACAGCGGCGAGCAGATTGTCAGGAACGACTATCCCGCGCCCCGGGCGCTTCGGGGCGAGACCGTCTCCAGCGTCGAGTTCCTGCACCGCACGGAGGCAGGCCAGGAGACCTGGACCCGCTTCAGCGGTGTTCCGCTGCGGACTGCCGAGGGCCGGGTCGATGGAGCGCTCCTGGTCATCGTCGATATCGACGAACAGAAGCGGGCGCAGGAGATGCTTCGCCGCCTCAACGAGATCTTGGAGGCCCAGGTTGCCGAGCGCACCGCCGAGCGCGACCGGGTCTGGGAGAACTCCAACGAACTGATGGCGGTTTTCGGATTCGACGGCAAGCGCCGGGCCATCAACCCCGCATGGGCCCGGGTGCTGGGCTACGACGAGCACACACTGCTCAACACGCCTTTCATGGAGATCACGCATCCGGACGACCGGGAAAGGCTCAAGGAGCAGGTGCAGAAGCTGGCGCGCGGGGAGCGCATCGCCGCGTTCGAGGACCGGCTGCGGTGCGCGGATGGAAGCTACCGGACCATTTCCTGGACCGGTGTGCCCGGCGACGGCGTCTTCTACGGCATCGGCCGCGACATCACCGAGTACCGCCAGGCCGAGGAGGCTCTTCGCCAGGCCCAGAAGATGGAGGCCATCGGTCAGCTCACCGGCGGTGTCGCGCACGACTTCAACAACCTGCTGACCATCATCCGCTCTTCCACCGATCTGCTGCGCCGCTCCGATCTTCCGGAGGAGCGGCGCAGACGCTACGTGGATGCGATCTCCGACACCGTGGACCGGGCCGCCAAGCTCACGGGACAGCTGCTTGCCTTTGCCCGCAGGCAGGCGCTGAAGCCCGAGGTTTTCGATGTGGCTGACCGGGTTCGGGGCATCACCGACATGCTGCGCACCATCGTGGGCTCGCGCATCCAGATCGTCACCGAGGTCGAATGCGAGCGCTGCTTCGTCGAAGCGGATCTCACCCAGTTCGAAACCGCCATGGTGAACATGGCCGTGAATGCCCGCGATGCCATGGACGGCGAGGGGACCCTCGAGGTGAAGGTCAAAGCCATGCCCACCATGCCGGCCATTCGCGGCCATGCGGGCGGCCCGGGAGACTTCGTGGCGATCTCGATGACCGATACGGGGACCGGCATCCCGGCCGACAAGCTCCCGCACATCTTCGAACCGTTCTTCACCACGAAGGAGGTGGGCAAGGGAACGGGGTTGGGTCTCAGCCAGGTCTATGGCTTTGCCAAGCAGTCAGGCGGCGACGTTGCGGTCGAAAGCACGGTGGGGCAGGGCACGACCTTCACGCTCTACCTTCAGCGCGTCGAGGAAGAGCCCAATGGCGATGCTGCTGGATCACCCCGGGAAGAGGCCTTGGAAACAGGCCGCGGCCGGCGGGTGCTGGTGGTGGAGGACAATGTCGAGGTCGGGCAGTTCGCAACCCAGATCCTGCAGGATCTGGGTTATGCGCCAACCTGGGCTGCCAATACGGACGAGGGCCTCAGGCTCCTGGCCGCAAATCCTGAAGGCTTCGATGTGGTGTTCTCCGATGTGGTCATGCCGGGGATGAGCGGACTCGAATTCGGACGGCTGATCCGGCAGCGCTATCCCGCCCTGCCCATCGTGCTCACATCGGGCTACAGCCATGTTCTGGCCGAGGAGGGCCGGCACGGCTTCGACCTGCTGCAGAAGCCCTATGCGGCGGAAGAACTGTCGCGCGTGCTGCGGCGGCTGGTGAGGGGCGGCAGGGCACAGGGGCCGGCTTAAGGTGCAGGCACCACTCTCTACTCGATATCCAGGTGGACGATGACCGGCACATGGTCCGACGGCTTGTCCCAACCGCGCACCTCTTTCCGGATCGATGTTGTCCTGAGCTTGTCCTGCGCCTGGGGCGAGAGCAGGAGATGGTCGATGCGGATACCGTGGTTTCGCTGGAACGCGCCCGCCTGATAGTCCCAGAACGAGTAGAGGCCAGGCTGGTCGCTGCAGGCACGGACGGCATCCATGAAGCCGAGGTTGAGCAACTCCCGGAACTTGGCCCGGCTTTCCGGCCGAAACAGAGCGTCGTTGACCCAGGCGGCCGGATCGGAGGCATCCTTGGGCTCGGGAATGACGTTGTAGTCGCCGCACAGCACAAGAGGCTCCTCAAGGGCGAGAAGGCGGCGCGCATGGGCGTGGAGGCGGTCCATCCAGGCGAGCTTGTAGTCGAACTTGGGCGTGCCGATGGGATTGCCGTTGGGAAGGTAGATCGAGGCAACCCGCAAGGCTCCGGTGGAGGTTGAGATCACGCCCTCCAGATAACGCGCCTGCTCGTCGCTCTCGTCACCGGGCAGGCCGCGGCGCACGTCCTCCAGCGGTCTCTTGGACAGGATGGCGACGCCGTTATAGGCCTTCTGACCATGGGTGACGACATTGTAGCCGAGACCCTCGACCTCTTCCCGAGGAAAGGCCTCATCCACGCATTTCAGCTCCTGCAGGCAGACCACGTCCGGATCGGCGCTTTTAACGAAGGTGGCGAGGTGATCCAGCCTCTGCTTGATGGAGTTCACGTTCCAGGTGGCGATTCGCATTCGATTGTTAGCCCATTGAAAAGTTAGGCGAATTCCTGGCGGAACTCTCTCATAGGCGCCACCATACCACCAGCATTCCCCCCAGCAAAAACTTCCTTTGGACGCCGCTGGTTCGTCCCTGCTTCATGACGTGTTGCCGCGCCGCCGGCGCTATGGCGGGCGGCAGCGCAGCAATGAAGTCGGAGTGTGTTTGGGCGCGAGCTTGCGTGTTATCAAGCCTTCATGCGCGGCACACGCGGCACCACGCTAGAAGGAGACGCAGCATGGACCGATTCACGGGCGGTTGCCTGTGCGGCAATGTCCGCATTGTGGCGTCGGGGCTCCCATACCGGGTCGGCCTTTGTCACTGTCTCGACTGCCGCAAGCATCATGGAGCTCTTTTCCACGCTTCCGCAGTGTTCCCCCAGGAGGCAGTGACGATCGACGGCGAAACACGCGACTACGCCGGGCGGTTTTTCTGTCCCCGCTGCGGCTCGTCCGTTTTCTCGCGCACCGCCGACGAGATCGAAGTGAACCTGGGGTCTCTGGATGCCCCTGACCAACTGATGCCTACCTACGAACTCTGGACCGTCCGTCGCGAGTCCTGGCTGCCGCCGTTTCCGCTCAAGAGACGATACGAGCGCGTCCGTGACGCAACGGGTCGCTTCGAGGAGTAGGGAGTGTTCTTCAGCCGCGCATCGGTTCGGGTCCTTCCAGGCGTGGCACTCGACGGATCGGTCGGCTACATACCAGCGGCCTTGCCGCTCGGGCCGCATCTCCTGTGGCATGGGCTCAAGGCGCTCGTGCCCGGCACTCCTGGTGAGTGCCCTTATCGCTCATTCATGCTGGAGAAGGCGGGTTCATGCCGAAGGTCGAGATTCACGGCTATGCCATCGTGTCGGACAATGACCGCATTGCCGATGCCTCCGGTCAGACCCCTGCCGTGCTGCGCAACGATGCGGACTGGGCCTATTTCCAGGCCGAGCTCAACAAATCGGCCCTGACGGTTCTCGGCCGCTTGGGACACGAGGCTCATGCGAACCCCAAAGGCCGTCTGAGGATGATCCTGTCCTCATCCTTCTCGGGGCTGGAGCGGCGCGATGACGGCTGGTGGTGGAATCCGGACAAACTGCCTTGGGACCGGGCGATCCAGAAAGTGCTGCCGGAGGGTGGGCGCGTTGCCGTTCCGGGAGGGCGCCAAGTCTTCGATCTTTTTCTCAGGATCGGCTACAGCGCCTTTCACCTGACGCGGGCCGAGGGAACGTTTGTTGCAGACGGTGTGCCGGTCTTTTCAGGCTGCGATGAACGCAGGAGCGCCGAGGCGGTGCTGTCCGAGAGCGGATTGAGGCCGGATATCCGCCAGATCCTCGACCCCGCTCTTCCCGTCACCCTGACGATTTGGCGGCGCCGTTCCGGAAACTCATGACTTCGCTTGGAGTTGACGTCCGATAGCGACTCGCGAGGAGAAGCCCATGCGCCATCTCATTATCCCGGCAATCCTGTTGTCGGGTTGCCTGATCGCAGGAACGGCCTGGGCTCAGGGATCCTCCGGCGGAAGCTCCAGCGGAGGCGGAGGGGCTGGCGGAGGAGGCTCCTCGACAGGCACGTCCTCGACCGGTGCCTCGGCCCCAAGCTCGACCAGGTCGCCTGGAACGTCAACTCAGCCCAATGGAGCCATCGTACCACCTTCCGCTTCAGGCACGCAGAACAATGCCACTGGCACTGGAAGCGTGAATACCGGGACCGCAAACAGCAGGGCTCCAGGGAGCACCACCAACACCGGCGTGAACGCGACCGGAGACGCAGGATCCACCGGACCTATCCCGCCTCCCGGAAGCGAGGGCAGTACAGGCGGAACGTCCTCGAGCGCCAACAGCTCCTCCACCAACCCTGACACAACGGGAACCGTATCCGGCGTCAACCGGAGGCCGGGCGAGCCCTCCGCCGTTCAGCCGACCGAGCGGGAGCGGAAGCTGTTCGAGGAGGGTGAGCAGCTGGAGCAGAAAGCCCGCGAAAGCATCTGCTCCACCTGCTAGGGCTCAAGCGGCTTCGTCGAGACCCGGGTAGTCCGTGTAGCCCTTGGTGTCGCCGCCATAGAACGTGGCCCGGTCAGGCTCGTTGAGCGGCGCACCCAGGCGGAAACGCTCGACCAGATCCGGATTGGCGATGAAGAGGCGCCCGAAGGCGACCAGATCTGCCCGGCCGTTGGAGATCGCCTCCGCAGCCATCTCGCGGTCGTAGCCGTTATTGGCGATGTAGGCGCCACGGAAGGAGCCGCGCAGGCCTTCGTAATCCACGCTCACCGCGTTCCGGTCGCCCTGGGTGGCGCCTTCGATCATATGGATATAGGCAAGGCCGAGGCCGTCGAGCTTCTCGACCACATGGCTGAAGAGAGCCTGCGGGTTTGAATCCGCAGCATCGTTGACCTTTGCGGGCGACAGCCGGATGCCCACACGTCCCTTGTCCCAGACCTTCAGCACAGCCTCGGCCACTTCGACGGTCAGGCGGGCGCGATTCTCGATGGAGCCGCCATAAGCATCTGTGCGCTGGTTGGAGCCGTCCTTCATAAACTGGTCGAGCAGGTAGCCGTTCGCCGCGTGAATCTCCACGCCGTCGAACCCGGCTTCCTTGGCATTGCGGGCAGCGTTCTCATAGTCCTGCAGGATGCCGGGGATCTCGGAGAGTTCGAGCGCACGAGGCTCGGACACTTCGGCGAAACCCTCCTCAAGGAAGGTCTTGGTCTGGGCGCGCAGGGCCGAAGGGCCAACGGGCGCAGCACCGCCGGGCTGAAGCGAGGTGTGGGAGACACGACCCACATGCCAGAGCTGAATGAAGATCCGACCGCCAGCCTTATGAACCGCGTCAGTCACCTTGCGCCAGCTGGCAACCTGCTCGTGCGTATAGATGCCCGGCGTACGCAGGTAACCCTGTCCCTGATGCGAAATCTGGGATCCTTCCGAAATCAGCAGTCCTGTGCCGGCGCGCTGGGTGTAGTAGGTGGCTGTGATGTCGCGCGCCACGTCTCCTTCCGACGCCCGATTGCGGGTGAGGGGCGCCATGACCATGCGGTTCGGCAAGGTCAGGTCACCCAGCTTGAAGGGCTGGAACAATGCGTTGGGATCGACGCTCATCATAAAACCTCGTTGCAACCTGTGGAATTATTAGAATCACAGGTCGAAACGAGATAAGAGGCCTTCAGCACGATGCAACGGAAGGCTGCCATGCAAAAATTCGATGTCTCAGGAATTCTCGCCCATTGCTTCCCGCGGGTCCGAGACTATTCGGAAGCGCTTGCCTGATCGAGCTGCCTGATTTCCGCACCATCCAGGCGCAGCGTCGTCGCTTTGACGAGGTCCTGCACCTGTTCCACGCTCGTGGCGCTTGCAATCGGCGCGGTGAGGCCCGGACGGGCCATCAGCCAAGCGAGAGCGATCTGGGCGGGTGTTGCATCCTTCCGGCCGGCGAGATCGTCGAGGGCGCTCAGGATGCGTTTGCCTCTCTCGTTGAGATAGGCAGCCATCCGACCTCCACGCACGCTCTTCCCGAAATCCGCCTCGGAGCGGTACTTGCCTGTGAGAAAGCCGCTGGCGAGGCCGTAATAAGGAATGACCCCGATCTCTTGCTGGCGGCAGAGCGGCTCCAGTTCGGCTTCGTATTCCGCGCGATCATGGAGATTGTATTTCGGCTGCAGGCTCTCATAGCGCGGGAGGCCGAGTTCCTTGCTGATCTCCAGTGCCTCCTTCAACCGGGCGGCCGTGAAATTCGATGCGCCGATGGCGCGCACTTTTCCCTCCCGGATCAACTCCTCATAGGCCCCGAGCGTCTCCTGCTGGGGCGTATCGGGATCGTCGCGATGAGATTGGTAGAGATCGATATGATCGGTTTGCAGTCGCTGGAGAGAGGCCTCCACGGCTGAGCGGATATACGTCTTCGACAGGCCCTTCTGGTTCGGTCCCATCTCGGAGCCGACCTTGGTGGCAATCACAAGCCGGTTGCGGTTGCCACGAGCTTTCATCCACTTGCCGATGATGGTTTCCGACTCGCCGCCTCGGTTGCCCGAGGCCCAGGTGGAATAGACATCGGCCGTGTCGATGAAGTTCAGGCCTGCATCGACATAAGCATCGAGCAGCTTGAAAGAGGTGGCCTCATCGGCTGTCCAGCCGAACACGTTGCCGCCGAGGCAGAGGGGCGAAACCATCAGGTCCGAGCGGCCGAGCCGACGCTGATCCATTGTCATCTCCTTGTTCGCTGCCGATCTGGGGCAGGGCGCTACGACGACAAGACGCTGGGTCTGAGATCGCACCGGCGAGCCCTGCTTCAATCAGGCCGCCGCGCTCAAGACGATGCCGCGGGCTTCTGCGAAAGCAACAAGATCGGCCTCGCTGTCGATGCGGTGGCGCTGGTCGATCATCCAGCCGTTCTCGTCGCGCACGACGATGTAGCCGCGCGCCTGCAGCCGGGACACGATCAACTGGATGCCGCCAGTCTCGTTGCGCGTCACGCCGCGTTCCGTGATGAAGCGCTCGATGGCCGCTTGAGCTGCCTGGGCAAGATCGACCGCATCCGCGCGGTTCGCCGGCTTGGCCTTGGCTTTTGCCTGAGCGAGGACACGCGCGGGATCGCGGCGGACGGACTTCCAGCCGCCGCGGCCGGAGGTTTGGGCGGATGTGGGATCCGGCTCCGCCGGGCGCGCTGCAGCGGGAGCGTCCGTGACGACGATCTTCGGCAGCGCAGGTACAGCCGGAGGCGGAGGAGCCAGGGGAGCGGCCTGCGCGACGCCCTGAACCGCCGGCAGCACAGGTTTCTTCACAGCCGACTTCGCAGCAGCCTTGGAAGGTGCAGATTTTGAAGGTGCAGCCTTAGGAGCTACGGGCTTGGGAGCTACGGATCGTACATTCTGCACTTGCATCGCCCGTTCCCGGGCTTCGCGGGCAGCTTCCGCTCGCTTCGCCTCAGCCTCTGCTCTTCCGGCTTCCGCCTCCTGCCGTTTGGCTTCGACCTCCGCCGTCCTTGCCTCGGCTTCGCGCCGGGCGGCTGCCTCGGCCGACCGCTTGACCCGAACGACAAGACGCTGGTCGATCCGGCCCTTCTCGGCAATCGCTGCCCTGGCCGCCTGAATCATTCCGGCTTCGGATGCCGCAATGGCCTCTTTCAGCCGTTCCGCCATCGCCTGCTCGAGGCCCTCAATCGCCCGGTGAAGAGCTGCTTGCGGATCGATCGTTCGAGACGACATCGCATGTTGTGGAACAGTCGCCTGCACGGGCGCAGCGGTTTCCGCCTGCGGTAAGGCACGCTTTATGGAGGGCTGCTCGGAGGCAGGCTTACCAGTTGCGGGACTGATGCGCGGGGGCTTGGCGGAATGGGCGTTTGCGACCTTTGGGCGAGCTGTTTGGGAGGCCGTTACTTTCGCGAGCTTGGAGAGATCACGCACACCGATGAGGCCGAGATCCTGCATCTTCCACCGGATCTGCGTGACGGTTCTGCCAAGTGCAGCCGCAATATGCTTGTCGGTCATCGGAGGGTCGGCAAGGACCAGCTCGCGCAGGCGCGCAACACCCGCCTCATCCCAGGACTGGTGCGGCTGGACGAGGGTGCCGATCAACCGGGCTCTCGCATAGGTTGCCGGTACCGGTCGTCCCAGCTTCGCAGCGGTCACCGGGACTGGAACCTTCGCGGCTCGGTCGCGTCGCAGGATGTCGAGTTCTTCTTCAGTCCAGACCCTGTTCATTGCAGGGCTTCTCCTTTTCTCAGCGGGGCTGGGATCCGGCGAACCTGCATCGCAATCGGGGATGAATGCCGAGGGAGGAGGATTTCGCCGGATCGGGCCGGCGACGGATAACCGTTACGTCGGCATCAAATGGGAGGGCGTCTGGTAGCTGGCACTCCGTTTGACGGAGCATGCCGCCTGAGGCCAGCGTGCGGGCCCTGGATCCGGCTGCAACTCCCGCTCATGCGCATGGCCGCGACTGCTCGCAAAGCGTTTGCTTCGCAAGGTGGTCCGTTGCGGTCTGATGAGGCCGAGCTGCAGGTGCATGAGGGATGATTCAAATCAACAGGGTGGCCGACATGTAGTCGGCTTACGGGCAAATCTCAATGCATGAATAGGCAACCCGAGGGAATGTTTCTGCTCACGATGAACACTAGCATTTTCAAGGTATTTCGGCGAGCCGAGGGCCGGCGCGTAATGATTGATTAACCATAAAAGCGCATGCTTCCTCATACGAGTCCCAAAGGATTTCGTGCATGGCTTACAGGGGACAGGGCTCATGACCGACAACACCATTGCGCAAACCATCGGCGAGAGAGTTGGTGCCGTAAGAGTGGTCGTGAATCTCATTGCTCAGACGGGCAGGGGAGATCACTTGCATGACCTGCGCGTTCTTCTCATTAACACGATGAGCCTGCTCAAGCGTGATCCTGGGATCGAAGCTGCGGTGGATGACCTTTATGCGGCGGCCGCAGTGCTCGTGCAGGACGCTTCGTCCGGAAGCGCGCCCTCCGCAAGGTCGCTCCGCCTGCTCCTGTCGGCATCCGACCGCTTCTGCAGTCGCCTGACCAGCGCGGTCGATCGCATCGGCCCGGAGCCTGAGGTTCGCCTCAAGGGTCTGGAGGCAGCTTATGCCGTGCAGCTGGAGCGCTACTCGGTCAGCCTGAGCGAGCCTGTCATTCACATGCGCTTGGCGGTTTGATACAGGTACTGCCTCTGCACTTCCCAGACTGGAAAAGCCTGCGCGGTTACGCGCTTTTTCAGCTGCCGCTCTTTCAAGTTTTGGTTGTCTTGCCTTTGTGCCGTTTTGGCGGGTCCTGTTCTGATACGACAAAGCCCCCGGCGTTTTTGTGCTCGGGGGCTATGTGGTGTGGATTGGTTGCGGGGACAGGATTTGAACCTGTGACCTTCAGGTTATGAGCCTGACGAGCT